>NZ_CP012074.1:82500-682500 GCF_001262015.1 Prevotella fusca JCM 17724 | reverse complement strand
ATGTAAGATAAGTCTAACTATCCTTATTATTATCTATAAAATAATAATTGAAAATATCGAGGCTATAAAGGATAATTATCACACTTCCCCCTAAGAACTCTTTTTAATGTTTCCGACACTTTCGGACATATTGTACGAAGGCTTCGGACAGAGTGTACGAGACTGCCGGACAACGATAAATGATAGTTTATTAGATTGAATTAAAACACTGTTATTGTAAAACTGACTCAATACTTATTCTTAAAAAGATACTGATTCAAAAGTTCTTTCATATTCGGGCTCGTCATATCCATATTTCTTGAATAGAGCTTTTACATCATCTGCCATCAGCTGAGTGAAAAGATAGCCCTTCTCAGCTTTGCTGTAACGATAAAAGTTGCTACGTCCACGAAAATATCTGTAGATTTCATTGCGAAGATCTGGTAAATCCTTGCGACGCACCTCATCGAAGAAATGAGCAAAGCCTGCATGACAAGTGACAAGTTTCTTCTCTTGAAATTTCTTACAACAACCATTCACAAGATTTTCTGCCATAAGAGCTGAAGGATAAATTGCTTCTCCCCATGTATTACTTGATGGTTGTAACTTAAAATACAAATGGTGAAGACAGTTTTCTTTTACAGTACAACTTTCAAGAAAGCAGACTTCATAACTTTTAGGGAAAAAGTCCAAGTTCAATGATTTAATTGAATCCATAGGTATATTATATTAAAGCATTCTCATAGTAACTTAATAAAAAATAACTATACAACTTCATTGACTTTGTAATATAGATATTGGGAAACTCCTAAAAATTCTACAGTAACATTCACTTTATGACTACTTTAGTAAAAAACTATCAAAAGTTATTTATTGAAACTACCTTAATTTAATTCCCCCAATAGGTATTTATACTTTATGGAAACAACCTCATTACTTGTTCTACAATCGGTGCCATATCATAATACTTGTATTCAGCAAGTCGTCCACCGAAAATTACCCCAGATTCCTCTGCTGCCAAGAGACGATACCGCTTTGCGAGCAGGTTGTTCTTTTCATCATTGACGGGATAATAAGGCTCCATACCTTCTTGCCATTCCGTAGAATATTCACGTGAAATGACAGTCTTTGGGTTAGCATAAACCTCCTGACCAAATGATTCAAAATGTTTGTGCTCTATTATACGTGTATAAGGCACTTGTGCCTCTGTATAATTGACAACTGCATTGCCCTGATAGTTGGCAACATTGAGTACTTCATGTTCAAATCGAACGGTACGATAATCCAGCTTACCTAAACGATATCCGAAATACTCATCAATCTTACCTGTAAAAACAAGTTTTTTACATTGAACATTAAAACTTGAACTTTGAACTTTATGAACACCAGCCTCTGTATCATAAGTATGCTGACAATCAAAAAAGTCTATGTCCATTATTGTTTCTACTCCATCAAGCAAAGATTCTATCAGCTTGTTATAACCACCTATAGGAATACCCTGGTATTTATCGTTAAAATAGTTATTGTCATAAACTAAACGAACGGGAAGTCGCTTTATAATAAAAGATGGAAGTTCTGTGCATTTCCTCCCCCATTGTTTCTCCGTATATCCTTTAATTAGCTTTTCATAAACATCTTTACCAATTAATGCTAAAGCTTGCTCTTCAAGGTTACGAGGTTCCTCAACACCTTCTGCCTTCATTCTGGCAACAGCTTCTGCCCGCTGTTCATCAAGTTTTGCCTGCGCTTCTTCAGGTGTAGTTACACCCCACATCTGATAGAATGTATTCATATTGAAAGGCAGGTTATAGAATTTACCTTTATAATTAGCAACAGGAGCATTAGTAAAACGATTGAACTCAACAAGAGAGTTCACAAAGTCCCACACGCGTTTGCTTGATGTATGGAAAATATGTGCACCATATTTGTGCACATTGACCCCTTCTACATTCTCACAATAAAGGTTTCCACCCAGCTGTGACCGTCTATCTATCACCAGACACTTCTTTCCTTGCTTAGTTGCAAAATGAGCAAAGGTGGCACCGAAAAGACCTGCGCCAACAATGACATAATCATATAGTTTTACATCCATACTACTGAAAATAATTCAACGAAAACAAAATTCTACAGAAAAATTCAAATAAGAAAACATTATATAATCATCAGACTATGAACGAGTATGCATACAATCTCTCCTCCCTACAAGCTATGATAAAAGCTCACAGACTGCTACTATCACGGTTCTTCCACATAAGAACAAATACGCAAACACAAAAAGACTTGGTACAGTAACGAACATTAGTTCAAACAATAAACTGTGCTGGTCAATTCAGTTGGTGGATTCGCTCGCAGAATCTTTCTGTTAATAGTTTTAATTCTTTTATTACGGCTACAAAATTAAACAAAAACTTTGAGAAAATGAAAGAATACGAAAAGAATAATTGTAGGCAAACGATATAAATTAATGTTTAAAGGCAAGATAGGCACTTTCAATGAGGGAAAAAACCATAATATATCAATGATTTGAAGAAAAATAACTACCTTTGCATCAAAATCAGTTATCCTAAAAATGAAAAAGATTATATTAATTGCTGCCATCCTTCTGGGAGCACTGACAAAGGGACAAGCTCAGGTTTTAACAAAGCGCATAGGACAAGCGGTAAAGGAGGGTTATCAAGATGTCAAAGAAGCTATTGTGCAGGACGCTAAACCGTCAGGAGAACATACCATATGGGATATATATGCTGCACCTAAAGTCGGACTGAATTTATCAAACCTACCGGGTATTGATGGAAAAGTAAAATTAGGACTTATTGCTGGTGGGTATTTTGAAGTGTTCGTAGCCAAGAATATCGCTGTTGATGCGGAAATAAAGTACAGTCGGCAAGGTTCTTCGGGTGTCTACCGTAACTTTACCACGACTGATGCAACAGGCAATATTGTCATACAGGAGCATGGCCCATACGACTTCAAGTTAGACTATTTCAACATGAGCTACCTGGTGCGCTGGTACCCATGGGCAGACCTGCCATGGAGTTTCACAACAGGATTGAATACAGAATATATTATCAGCGCACATGCGAAACTGAAGCATGGCGCAGACATGAATCTAAAGAAAGGCATCTACAGAGGCGACGTAGCTATTCCTCTTGGCATCAGCTACGAGTGGAAACAATGGCAACTGGAAGCTCGCTACAACGTGTTCTTCAGAAAGTTAGCACGAAGCAATGAGGCAAAGGAATTAATGAGGAATGCACGCAATAACATGTTGGAAGTGACACTTGGCTACAGAATACAAGTTCTCTGACACACGCTGAAACCAAGTGAGAGGCTTCCTTTCCATACTATTTTTACTTCCCTCTGCTGTTATCTCAGCAGAAGAGTGTGACAGCATTTCTATACCCAAGGCTGGTATAGAGATGCGTTATATACCTGCCCAGACCTTATGTTTGGACAGGGAGCCACGCATCTGGACTAAGACAAAAGAAACACATGCCTTAGCAGCACAAGTAAACATTACACCTACAGAGAATGCTTTTGCACATGATTACAACTATCCGATATTCTCTATCGGACTGCGCTACAACTTTAACCATGGAACCACTATGCACCGAGATAATCCGTGGGGAGAAGCACAGCCTGTTAATTATACCAGTAAATTAGGGGACTTCCTTACGTTTTATGGCATTTTCACCCGTCCGCTTTATCGCAGCAAACACTGGCAATGGGGCTATTACTTAGGTACTGGTGTTGGCTACACTACCCTTAAATATAACCAAAAGAATAATATTGACAACGAATATATCGGCTCGCACTTCAATATCTTCTTTACTGCAGGAGTGTACGGACAATATAAAATAGCAAAGGAGTGGGACGTAAAGGCTGGATTAGACTTTGCACATCATAGCAATGGCGCAATGGCACGACCAAACAAAGGAGCTAACTACTTAGGTCCTTTCGTTGGCATCATGTATGAACCAGAGAAGCAAACGACAAAGATAGCAAAGCACAACACTATTGCCACAGCCCCCCTCAAGAAGTATTGGTTTACAGAATTTACCTTTGGTGTCGGTGGGAAAACATTACTTGAAGAGTGGCTGCATACACAATTCGCTACACCGCAAGGGCATCCCGACTATCGAAAGGAGCGGTTCGCTTTCTACGGAGCTTATTCCTTCCATGCACACCTACTCTATCGCTATGCTCGTCGTTGGGCATCCGGGGTAGGCTTCGGCTTATTCTATGGAGATTATGCCAGTAGGGTTGCAGAACTTGACAACAAAAACGGATACACTGGGGAGAAACATAGCCCATGGTCAGCTAGTATTGAGGCTCGACATGAAGTCTTCTATGGGAACATGTCTGTCCGTGTCAGCTTGGGCTATTACCTGTACCGCCACATGGGGTATAAATCGCATAACGGCTTGGAAAAACCTTACCACGAGCAGGTGGGTGTTTTCTATAGTTTCCCTAAGCTAAAGAACCTAACATTAGGCTTTAGTGTCAATGCACATGCCACCAAAGCCGACTTCACTGAACTGCAGATAGCAATGCCAGTGAAATTATAGAGATGGACTACGAATTTCTCAAATTACACGAATACATAATGAACATGGAGTATATCTTTAGACAGAATAACATGAAGACATATTCTCTTTTGTTGTTAGGTTTATTAATGTGGTATATAGTCTTTTAGACATATTTAATCTGCCATCTACGCATCCCATATTGAATATGTCTTTATGTCATTCTGTCTAAACTATTATCATCACTTATACATTCTGTCTAAAGCGGAACTTCTCTATCTCCTTAAAACCATTCAAGAACGAGCGAGCATCCATTCTTTTTTTTCCTGACAGCTGAATGTCAAGAAGTTCCAAAAGGCCGTCAGATGTGTTAACATAAAGACGGTTCTTCTCTACAACAAGCGAGCCAGGAGCACCTGTAGATGGGCTACCTGTCTTTGCAGTCTTGTAAACCTTCATAACCAAAGGCTTTTCTCCATTGTCTTCAACAGGACGAAGTATACTCCATGTTCCCGGGTATGGACTGAGTCCACGCACAAAATCATAAACCTTCTTGGCAGACTGGTTCCAATTAATTTCGCAAGTCTCCTTAAAAATCTTCGGCGCAGCCTTGAGTTCAATATTCTCATACGCTTGCGGAACACTGATTTCGTCAAGGACAGATGGGAAATCAATACTATCCAGATTATCTTCAGGCAGTTTTGAAGCAATAAGATTGATTGTCTCCAAAGCTGTCTCTGCACCTAAACACATCAAGCCGTCATAGACATACTCAACATCTGCCGTATCAGGAACGTTGAAAGGTTTTTGAAGAATGATGCGTCCTGTATCAATATCCTTGTCAAGGAAAAAGGTCGTCACACCCGTTTCCGTCTCCCCATTGATAACAGCCCAGTTGATTGGCGCAGCACCACGATACTGTGGGAGTAAGGCTGCATGAACGTTAAATGTACCCAGTCGAGGCATTCCCCACACCACTTCTGGCAACATACGGAAAGCTACTACCACTTGCAAATCAGCCTTATAAGAACGCAATTCTTCTATAAAGTCTGCATCTTTCATTTTAACAGGCTGTAGAACAGGCAGATTATGTTCCAAGGCATACTGTTTCACTGCTGATGGCTGCAGCTTTTCTTGATGACGACCAACGGGTTTGTCTGGTTGAGTAACAACAGCTACAACATTATAACCATTCTCAACTAAAGCCTTCAACGATTCCACAGCAAACTCTGGAGTTCCCATGAAAACGATACGTATATTTTCCTTTTTCATTGTCTTTGAGGGTTTGATAATAAGAAGATCCCCAACTGCTGCTGCCTAAAGGAAAGTAAAAAGAGGCAGGCAGGGAATAGTGTTGATAAGTGAGTCAAGTGACGACAGTGGTTATAATAAGGTTGACTGTCGGTTACAAGACTTCGCAGTTCCTGTTAAGTGGAGGTTTACTCCGCACTGAAGTCAGCTACCAACTGTCGATACATACTATAAAGGCGAGCACGTGATATATATCCCATCAACCGCCCATCAATACTCACAACTGGTAAATTCTGTGCACCAGTACGGTCAAAAGTCTTCATGACATCCTCCATTGGGTCATTGACACCGAGTGTTGCTGCAGGAGGGGTCATAAGCTGACTGACGTGAAAACGGTGATAAAGCTCCGTACGGAAGATAATATGACGGAGTTTGTTAATATCTATCTCGCCCAAGAGATTGCCACAGTCGTTAAGCACAGGAATATAATCATTACGACTGGAACTGAGTGCATGGACAAGTTTTCCCATCTCCATATCAGAATCGACTGATGTAAATTCACTGTCGATAATCTTATCCATGCTCATCAACGTGAGAATAGACTTGTCCGTATGGTGTGTAAGGAGTTTCCCCTGCTTTGCCAGACGGACAGCATAAATACTATGATGCTCGAAGATGTTGATAGTAAGATAGGAGCTGATGGTCACGATAATCAATGGAATGAAAAGCTGATAGCCACCTGTCAGTTCTGCAATGAGGAAAATACCCGTCAACGGTGCATGCATCACTGCTGCCATCACTGCTGCCATACCATAAAGCGTAAAGTTCTTCTCCGGAACATACACACCAAGTTGCTGCATATTCCAGAAACGGGCAAAGAAGAAACCGCCAAAGCCACCGATGAACAATGATGGGGCAAAGGTTCCACCACAACCTCCTGCACCGTTCGTAGCACTTGTTGCAAAGACCTTAGTCATCATAACAAAGCCTACATAAAGCAAAAGAAACTTTGCCTCTCCAGCGAACATAGAGCCACTCATCACCTGCATCCAGTCAGCTTCTGTCTTTCCTTCAATAAACAATCTCAAACTGCTATATCCTTCACCATAAAGAGATGGGAAAAGAAAAATTAGTGAAGATAACACCAAACCACCTACAAGTAATTTCAGATAAGGTTTAGAAGACAACTTGCCGTAACCATTTTCGCACCATGACATCAATCGCATGAAGTAAAGCGAAACAAAGCCACAAGCTATACCCAGCAGGATTGTTGGTGGTACACGATCAAGTCCCCAAAGATAATCCATCTGAAAATGGAACATCGACGAACCTCCTGTGAAGAAGTAGGAGAAACACGTAGCTGTCACAGATGCTATCAAAATAGGCAAGAGAGACGCCATGGTCAAATCAACCATCAACACCTCAAGTGTAAATACCAGTCCTGCTATTGGGGCCTTGAAAATACCTGAGACTGCCGCCGTTGCGCCACAACCAACAAGAAGCATGAGGGTGCGGTTATCTAACTTAAATATACGCCCCAGATTACTTCCAATAGCCGAACCCGTCAGCACAATAGGAGCTTCTGCTCCTACCGAACCGCCAAAACCAATCGTGATAGCAGAAGCAACGATGGATGACCATGTATTATGAGCTTTCAAGCGGGATTGTTTCGTAGAGATAGCATAGAGTACACGTGTTATACCATGCGAAATATTATCACGCACAATATATTTCACAAACAGACTCGTCAGCCAGATACCTACGACTGGATAGATAAGATAGAGCCAGTTAATGGTTTTGACTTGAAATCCCGAGGTAACCAGTTCCTCTATCAACTTGATTATTACGTGAAGAAAATAAGCTGCCAACGAAGCAAGGAAGCCGACTGCGAATGCCAGTACCAAGACAAGCTCACGGTCAGAAACATACTTCTTCCGCCAATTATCAAGTAGAGATATAAACCCCAGGCTATCTGATACTTTCATCTATCTATTCAATTATTTCCTTATGATTGTTACTTCGCCATCAGCAGCCAACTTGATAATACTGGATGGTGTATGTGGCTTGTGTTCCTGACGTCGTGACTCACAAACATAATCAACGCCATCAAGAATCTCCTGTGAAATATCACAATAATTCTGTGCAGCTGGTTCACCACTGACATTTGCCGAAGTACTTACAATTGCTTTCTGAAATCTGTAACATAACTCATGGGAAAAAGGTTCCTTTGTAACACGAATACCAATAGAACCGTCTTCAGCTATCAGGTTTGGTGCAAGATTCACAGCGCCATCAAGAATCAATGTTGTCGGTTTCTCAACAGCTTCTATCAGCTGCCAGGCAACATCAGGTACGTTACGTATATAACGCTGAAGACGATTTTCAGAATCAACCAGGCAGATAAGTGCCTTTGAGTCATCTCTACGTTTCAAGGCATATACCTTTGCCACTGCCTCCGCATTGGTAGCGTCACACCCTATACCCCACACAGTATCAGTTGGATAAAGGATAATACCACCCTTTCTCATCACTTCAATTGCTTTCTTGATGTCGTCTTCCTGTTTCATCCTTAAGTTATTGTAATTTCTTTCTAAGTATTATAAGTAGTCGCAAAGTTAGAGCAAAAAAACGAAAACACAAAACAAAAACTATAAAAAGAAAGTATGCAAAGAGTTATTGCTGTCCGATAAAACTTAAACAGCATACTATCCCGATATTTGCTTTTGATAGAACGATTCTGTTCTAACAATATATTGCAAGGTGTTTAGCACTCAACACCACTGGTGTTTGCCAACAGCACCACATGTGCTGGGCAACAACACATAGGCATAATATAGAAAGAGAGTTTCATTATTGTCATTATAAATATAGCAAGACACTAAAGGCTGATTTATAGCGGAGATGTTTAGCGGGCAACACTGATAAAGAATAAATACACCATTACAAGAGGAATGTCACGCTAATTGGTAACATGAACAAAACACAATAGGGACAAACAGTCTCGAAAGTCAGTTCTTCTTAGTAATGAAGGATGGCTGACGAGGGTGTTTGTCCCTACATTTAAAATATAAGTCTTAAACTCTTTCAAGCCTTACATACAGATAAACTATACGTACAGTCTAAAAGAAATATAAATTCTATATCATAAATTACAATTCCCAACCGATAGCTGAAGCACCAAGAACAGCAGCTGCAGCATCGTCAAGCGAGCTTACCAGGAACTTTGGTTTCTCCTTGAAGATTTCCAAAGCATGCTCCTTGTAAGAACGCATGATAGGCTCCATCAACAAGTCTCCAGCCTTGGTCAGGCCACCGAAGAAGATGAATGCCTCCGGAGAAGAGAATGTTGCGAAGTCTGCACAAGCCTCACCCAGCATCTTACCAGTGAACTCGTAGACACGCTTAGCAAGTGCATCACCACGACCAGCTGCGATAGAAACGTCCAAAGATGTAATATCTTCCGGATTGATCTCACGCAACAAAGAATCTTCCTTGCTCTCCTTCAAGAACTCACGGGCTGTGCGGGCAACACCAGTAGCAGAGCAATAAGTCTCCAGACAGCCTGTACGACCACATCCGCAAGTACGACCGTTCGCCCCACGAACCATTACCATGTGACCCAACTCACCAGCAAAGCCGTCGGAACCATAAACCATCTGGCCGTTGATGACAATACCCGAGCCAACACCAGTACCAAGAGTAATCATGATAAAGTCCTTCAAGCCGCGGGCAACACCATACTGCATCTCGCCGATAGCAGCAGCATTGGCATCATTGGTAAGACCAACCGGGATTCCTAACTTCTCAGAGAACATATCAGCCAATGGCACAACGCCATCGTGACCCCATGACAGGTTAGGTGCAAACTCAATCGTTCCACGATAGAAGTTACCATTAGGAGCACCGATACCCATAGCACGGAACTGACCGATACCACCATACTTTGCAATGAGGGGCTTGATAGCCTCAACACCTGCCTCGACAAAATCATTAACGGTCTTATAAGCCTGTGTCTTGATAGAATTGGTTGCAAGCACCTGTCCACGCTGGTCAACAACACCGAATACAGCGTTTGTTCCTCCTAAATCCAAGCCAATTACAAATGGCTTCTCCAATCCAGTTACAACTGGTTTCTGCTCTGTTACGTCCATGACATAAATAAGTTTTTAGTTTAAATATACTATTGGCAAAGTTATGAAAAAAGTGGAATACCACAAAGTTTTGTCAGCTAAATTTGCTTATCTCGTATTATTTTTGCAATTTTGCACTTAAAATAACAAACATGCAATTTCCCATCCAATTAGATATACTGGATTTCATCTTCAAGGGGCTGCTGATTGGCATCATCGCATCAGCACCTATGGGTCCAGTCGGAATATTATGTATACAGCGTACTTTGAACAAGGGACGCTGGTACGGTTTTGTAACAGGTATCGGAGCTGCTGTCAGTGATACCATCTATGCGCTTATCGTAGGTTTAGGTATGAGTTTCATCATGGGACCCTTAGAGAATCCTACATATAAACTCATCCTTCAGATTTCCGGCAGTGTCCTGCTTCTGTTATTCGGAATTTACTGTTTCCGCTCCGACCCGATGAAGAAGGCACATAAGAGCGGTAAGGAAAAAGGATCTATCTTCCACAACGGACTTACCGCCTTTCTGGTGACATTCTCAAACCCGTTGATTATCTTCCTTTTCGTTGCAACTTATGCACAGTTCGCATTCGTACAGCCTGACCGGCCGTTGGAAATGATTATCGGCTTTGCCTGTGTTCCTGCCGGTGCACTGCTGTGGTGGTATGGACTGACATGGCTGATTGATAAAATCAGGGGTAAATTCGATGTCAACGGTGTACTTATTATCAATAAGGTAATTGGCTCTGTTGTTATTCTGTTCTCCATCATCATACTGCTGGGAACAGTATTTAATCTTTATCACCTGCCAACCGTTGACGGGTTGATGGACTAAGAACAAATACAGTTTATGTTTGTTGCTAAGGAATTAAGAAAGAAGAGCATTGCAGAATATCTGCTGTATATGTGGCAGATAGAAGATACAATCCGTGCCTACGGTTGTTCACTGACACGAATCCGTAAAGAATATATCGACCAGTTCCAATATTCTGAAGAACAAAAGGAGGAAGAGGAAGACTGGTTCGGTGACCTTGTACGTATGATGAATCAGGAGGGTTGCCGTGAAGGCGGGCACTTACAAATAAACAAGGTACTCATGCAGGACCTGACGGAACTGCACGCACAGTTACTACAGTCATCGAAGTTTCCCTTCTATTCTGCAGAATATTATCGTGTATTACCATTCATTGTAGAGCTGAGAGGGAAGGCAAAGCGTACCGCAGACAAGATGGCACGTACGAATGATGAGCGTCTGAAGAGCGTTGCCTCACAATTAGGAGAGAGCGAAGTTGAGACCTGCTTCGACCTACTTTATGGTGTGATGATGCTCCGACTACAGAAGAAGGAGATCACACCCGAGACAAAACGTGCATTGAAAGAGATTACAACCTTCATAGGAATGTTGTCCGATTACTACATAAAGGATAAGGCAGAGGGCTTGGACTTTGGCGAAGAGTAAAACAGAAAGGTTATGAATATTTTAGTTACAGGAGCAAACGGACAACTTGGCAACGAGATACAGCTTGTATCCAAGCATAGTAAGGACCACTATATCTTCACTGATGTATGCGAGGGATATACAAAGTTGGACATCACTGATCTTGAGGACATCTGCAAGATGGTGCATGACAACAATGTAGAATGTATTATCAACTGCGCTGCATGGACCAACGTTGACAAAGCTGAAACGGCAGGCGAGATTGTTGAGAAGCTCAATGCTGTCGCACCAGAGAACCTTGCCAAGGCAATGAAAGAAGTGAACGGACTGCTTGTTCATGTCAGTACGGACTACGTCTTTGGCGGAGACCCCTACAACACACCCTGTAAAGAGGATATGAAAGGTACACCAACTGGCGTTTACGGTTTGACCAAACTGCATGGCGAGGAGAAGATTCAGACAACAGGGGTAAACCATATTATCCTTCGCACAGCATGGCTTTACAGTGAGTTCGGTCACAACTTCGTCAAAACAATGATGAACCTGACAGCAACAAAGCCACAACTTAAAGTTGTCTTTGACCAGTGCGGCACACCTACCTATGCCGGTGACTTGGCAGAAGCCATCTATGATATTGTTGAGAACCGCAAGTATGAAGATAATAGCGGTGTCTATCATTTCTCCAATGAAGGTGTATGCAGCTGGTATGACTTCACGATTAAGATTGCAGAACTTGCAGGCAACTCAGCCTGTGACATTCAGCCTTGCCACAGTGACGAATTCCCTTCGCCTGTCACCCGCCCAGCCTATTCAGTACTTGACAAGACAAAGATAAAGGAAACCTTCGGCATAAAGATTCCTTATTGGGTTGATTCGCTGAAGAAATGTATGAAAGGATTGCAGGAACAAGACAAACAATAGGAGTTAAGAAGTGGAGAAGTTAAGTCACAACCCTTTTCTCCAAGGACGTAAAAGGAGGTTTGGAGCAAACTCCATATAACTACAGAAAAATCCTTGTACTCCATGAACATAAAAGGGAACGGTTCGCTTAGCATCATAGCAACTGCCGACAACACTTTAACTCCCAAAGAAAATAAAACAAATGAATGAAATAGAACGCAGGCGAACGTTCGCCATTATCTCTCATCCGGACGCTGGTAAGACTACGTTGACTGAGAAATTCCTTCTCTTTGGTGGTCAGATTCAGGTTGCCGGTGCGGTGAAGAACAACAAGATACGAAAGACTGCAACATCTGACTGGATGGATATTGAGAAACAACGTGGTATCTCGGTATCAACCTCTGTGATGGAGTTTGACTATGAAGATTATAAGGTAAACATCCTTGACACTCCCGGTCACCAGGACTTTGCCGAGGATACCTACCGTACACTTACCGCTGTAGACTCTGCCATCATCGTTGTTGACTCCGCTAAAGGTGTTGAGGCGCAGACACGTAAGCTGATGGAAGTGTGTCGCATGCGCAACACACCGGTTATCATCTTTATCAACAAGATGGACCGTGAAGGTCGTGATCCTTTCGATGTACTGGATGAACTGGAAGAAGAACTTAAAATCAGTGTGCGCCCACTTTCATGGCCAATCGGACAAGGACAACGTTTCAAGGGTGTATATAATATCTACGAACAGCAGCTAAACCTCTTCACTCCAAACAAACAGCGTGTGACAGAGAAGGTTGAAGTGGATATCAACTCTAAGGAATTAGACGAGCATGTTGGTGCAGACTTTGCAGAACTGCTCCGCAACGACCTTGAACTGGTAAATGGAGTTTACCCAGAGTTTGATGTTGAGGCTTACCGCCGTGCAGAGGTTGCACCGGTTTTCTTTGGCTCTGCACTTAACAACTTCGGTGTACAGGAATTGCTCAACTGCTTCGTCGAGATAGCCCCAAGTCCACGTCCTACAAAGGCTGAAGAGCGTATGGTTGAACCGACAGAACCCAAGTTCACTGGTTTCATCTTCAAGATTACAGCCAACATCGACCCTAACCACCGCAGCTGTATTGCCTTCTGCAAGGTGTGCTCTGGTAAGTTCCAGCGCAACCAGCCTTACCTTCACATACGTAACGGTAAGACCATGCGCTTCTCCTCCCCTACTCAGTTCATGGCACAGCGCAAGAGCACCGTAGAAGAGGCTTACCCTGGCGACATCGTTGGTTTGCCGGATAGTGGTGGTGTCTTCAAAATTGGTGATACACTTACCGAGGGTGAGAACATCCACTTCCGTGGCTTGCCAAGTTTTTCACCAGAGCTCTTCAAGTACATTGAGAATGATGATCCTATGAAATCCAAGCAGTTCCTTAAGGGAATCGAGCAGCTGATGAACGAAGGTGTTGCACAGTCGTTTGTCAACCAGTTCAACAACCGACGCATTGTGGGAACCGTCGGACAGCTTCAGTTTGAGGTTATCCAGTATCGATTGGAGCATGAGTACAATGCCAAGTGTCGCTGGGAGCCAGTCCATCTCTACAAGGCTTGTTGGATTGAGGCTGAAGATGAGGCTGAATTAGAGAACTTCAAGAAGCGTAAGTATCAGTATATGGCAAAGGATATTGAAGGACGTGATGTGTTCCTTGCTGATTCCAGCTACGTGCTAAGCATGGCACAGCAAGACTTTGAACACATCCGCTTCCACTTTACAAGTGAGTTCTAACCAAAGATGAAACAACATAAAAGAGGGTGTGTCAAAATGCAAATTAATAACTTGACAACTCTCAAACTATAAGTAGTTTTTTCCTAAAAGCAAAGAAAAGACCATTTCTTTACTCAAAATCGAGTACAGAAATGGTATTTTTTCATGAATTATTTCAAACTGTAAGATTATCAAAATGGTATTTGCATTTTGACACACCCTCTTTTCGTTTACTCAGAAAGAAATTGGGTTTGCTTGGTAAGCATCCAATATTATCCGTCTTTTTCTATTTCATCTCGTCACTACCTTTGTGTGAAAAAAATGTTTGCAATCAACAAAACAATACTGGCTTACCTATCAGAAAAGAAGAGTCAGCCCAGGTTATACGTGTGTACACTCATACCTTGTGCTGAGGGCAGGTAGTTAATCCCCCACCAGCACATCTGCAGCAGGATGAATGAAATTATAAGCACCCATAAGGCTGGACGAATCGAGTGTGGATGATATTCCCGATAATGAACGTAGACCAGATAAGACATCCAGGTGATGGCCGCCCACGTTTCCTTAGGATCCCATGCCCAGTAATGTCCCCATGCTTCCTTTGCCCAGATGGCTCCCATGAGCATGCCGAGTGTCATGAAGGAAAGACCAACGTAAGTAAGATTGTCGGTTATTTCCATCTCCTTGTCAACATCTGTTCCCTTCTTGAAGAAAAGCAGATACACAGACATGACAAGAGCTGCCCCCAAGAGTGCATATGCCATCATGTAGACAATCACATGAGGAGCAAACCACGGGCTTTGCAATGCCGGCATAAGTGTCTTGGAATGTATCTCTGGCTTGAAAACATTAATACAGATAAAGACTGTTGCAAGAAGTGTTGAGAAACTCAATATCCATTTATATTGCCAACGGCTATAGACGATAATGCCTGCCAAGGGAAGGAAGAAGATGTACCAGAGACGTGTCTCTCCCATTGTACGGAGTGGCGGGCGTTCTAATGTTATCCACATTATAAGAATGTAAGCGAAGAAAACAGCAAGGCCAAGACCTGTCGTTGTGAAGGATAAAATACGACGATTGCGCCATGCACCCCATGCACCTACAGCCCATAAAACTACTGATACCACTGCAAATATGATAAAATAACTCCAGGTCATAGCTTCACCTCCTTCTTACGACTTGCCGTCAGGAACATTCCGACAGCTCCAAACAACAACAGGAATATACCCACATAAACACATGGCATCCAAGGGTCAGTTACTAACTCAAAGACACTCAGGTTGCTCCACTTACCCATCTGTTCATTATAACTGAGCTGATAGATTTTCCATCCTTCGATACTAAACGGCTTGTTGACTTCTATCTCGGTGTGTATGTTTTTTCCTTCCTGTGTATAGATGTCTACAAGTGAGGCAAAACGGCGCGGCTCACGATTAGGCATAACCAGTTTTCTGCCATCATCAAGATTCAAGGCTTGATAAGGAAACAGATAACTACCACAGGTTAGCCAACCTGTTTTGGTGCGTTGTTGTCTTTTTTTCGTTTCAGAACCCTTGCTGGCAGTCGAGCTTACGCCTGTTGTCACTTTCACAAATAATGCACAGGCTGAACCAGAGCCGTCCGTTGTTATATACCCTTCCTTGTTACGTGCCTGTCCTAAAGAGTCCATGCGGATATTGGCCATCATACCTCCAGGCATCTTGCCTACCATCTTGCTGAGCATGACAGGAATGGCATTGTCAACACGTTTCAGTATCTCAATCTTGCAGTCCAACAACTGACTGGATTTCACGTTCTTGTCTACAAGGATGTTTTCTGGTTTTCCGTTTGGAAGCGGAAACCCCATCTTGTCGATAAGCATGAGCTTAGGAGGATATTCATCAATAGTGAACTTTTCTAATTGAATAGCTACAGGGAGGTGATGAACTTTACCAAAGGCGTCGAGTCCACGCCATTCTACCTGCCCGGTTTCACAGTACATCTTCAAGCGTTGCATATCTGCACTACCAAGTGTAAGGACAAGGAACAGTCCGACATGGCTGGTTAGTATAGGTAACCTGCGCCATGAGAAGTGTGCTATCTGATTTAATGTTACTTCCCCAACAATTGCCGTCATCCACAGGTAAACGAAGATGAAAGACCAGAAGTTAAGCATCTTCGACAGTCCTATTGGGTCAACAGGACTTTTACCTTCTGCTACTTGCTTGGTTAATCCCATTATGATGGTTAGTACCACCGCTGCAGCAATAGCAGGAATAGCCGCTTGCATGGTAGTCATGAAACGACAGAAATAAGACCGCTTACGCAATGCAAAGATTGCAATAAGTATCAGTATAAATAAGATAAGTATGATAAGGTTGGCAGGCCAGACAAAGATACCCCACTCTAAAGGTCCCATTGTCATCTGTAACAATGCACCTGTAACCAATAATCCAACAACAACAGCTGTACCTTCTTTCAGTGTATAAGGTTTATTCCACATAGTAAAAGAAGCTCTGCTCCACCCTTCCCAAAATGGAAAAGTTCTTTAGATGGTTGTCATAGAGCATGAGCAAGTATAATGATTTATATGTGATAGATAAAATACAAAAATTAACAAGATATGATAATGACTAAGCATTTGTGTTTTCTACTGACAGGATTCCTCCCCGGAAAGGAAGGAATCCTGATAGTAATATTACATAGGCTTGGTTATAAACCGTTTGTTCTTGCGGGCTGTCTCAATCCACTTTGGTACTACAGTATCAAGGAACTGCTTCTTCTGACCATTGAGCTTCTTCATGTCAAGACCAATATAAGACTGAGCCTTGGCCTTGCTTGAGATGTCAGGAAGAGGAATCTGTCCTGTAAAGCCATGACGGGCAACGACACGTGCTATCTGTAAACGGGCATCCTTTGCATATTCCATTGCACTTGCAAGCAGACGCATCGTCTCTTGTGGAGCATGGAATGCTGCACCGTGGCTGGCAACAGCATAGTCCCAACGCCACTGTCCCTTGCGGAGGTCGGTCAGGACAGGCTGCATTTCAGTTTCAGTAGCACCTTTCTCCCAGGCAAACTTCGCTTCGATATGTGCGGCTGCAAGTTCCTTCTCTACATTTGTGCGGAACTCATAAACCTTCTGCTGACGCTCATAAACGTTCTGACGAAGTGTCTCGGCATCCTGCCTGTGACAGGTCTGACAAGTACGGTCGATGTTTGCCAACGGACTTGTAATATGGTGATCCGTGTACTTCACGCCACCTTCAGAGATGTAAGGCATGTGGCAATCGGCACATGAAACGCCACGCTGACCGTGGATTCCTTGCAGGAACACTTCATAGCCAGGGTGCTGAGCCTTGAGAATCTTAGCTTTTGAAAGCGGATTGATGTAATCGTAGAATCCGATACTATCGTAGTATTCTTCTGCTGCCTCACACGTCATACCCTTTTCTTGAGGGAAGTGGAGATAGTTACCATTCTCCTTCTCGAAGTAGTATTCCGTATGGCACTGTGCGCAGACCAGACTACGCATCTCCTGATGGCTGGCTTTTTTCACGTCTTTACCGACACGAGCCCAAGCCTCATAGAGTGCAGGACGAGCAGGGCGGAGCTCCATCGTCCGAGCATCATGGCAGTCAGAGCAACCGACGGTGTTCATGACCTCTGGTCCCCAGTCGCTCCACTTGGCAGCATAGAACTTGTCAGTGCCCTTTTCACGCATAAGGCGTGGGACGTCTGGACTCTTACAGGTCCAGCAAGTACCAGGCTGCATATCATCCTGTCCATCAACCCCAGGGCTTCCTGTACGCAGAATCTTTAGTAAATCTTCTATACAATGACGGTGACCACGTGGGGTGTTATAATGCCTTGAAAACGCATAACCAGCCCATAAAATGACCATCTCGGGTCTCTCTGCAAGCACGTCTACCTCCTGAGAAGAGTTATACTTGCTCACGAAACTTGTGTCTTCCGTCATCGCCCACGTCTGGTATTCACGTGGAAAATCTGCTGCAAACTTCTCGTTCTGAGCAACAATGGAATCTGTCATCGGTGTACGTCTGTTATTGAATACGCTTGCCACCTCGGCTCTTCTTTCAAGCATAGATGAACAGAGCAATCCAAGTAAGAACACGATGACCATTGCCCCTCCGAAGAGTAGCCAGCCTTGCCATTTCTTTAATGTCTTTGCCATAATTATAGGTTTTTAGTTTTTATTATTTCTTTCCTAAAACTTTCTGCAACCAATCTGGTACTGGAGAAGGTGGCATGGGCTCCACATATTCAGCTCCAGGCGTACTGGAGAGGGAGTTCTTGTTCATGTGAGCAACATCACGGTGACAGTCCCAGCATGCTTTTCCTTCACCACGCTGTGCCTCCATATAATCAATTCTTCCAGTATTGACAAACTCCTGGTTAAGCTGTTTATGACAACGGATACAGTTGTCCATTATAACCTCTGCGGATGCTTCTTCAGCTTCGATTGCCTGTGCCTCACTGTGAGTGACAAAATAAGCAACATGTTTCATGCCGTCCATACCCTTGAAAGCATAGTGGGATACGATGTTGTTGTTAGGCACGTGACAGTCATTACAGGTGGTGTTTCGGGCATGTGCGGAATGTGCCCACGTAGCATAGTAGGGCGACATAATGTGGCAGTTGATACATGCAGCAGGGTCATCACCTATTATATAGGTGTGCATGCGGAGCAAATAAAAGAATAACCCAGTCAATCCTACAATCACACCAAGTGAAAGAGTCAATGCTACTTTCTGTCGATATGAAATGCGTGCCAGAAAGTTTCCCAGCACACTTTTAAATTTGGTAGAGATGGTTTTTAGCTTCATAGGAGTTATGTCTTGTTTTGCGTACAAATATAGCTATTAAATTTAAATATGCAAGTAAAGATAAAAGAAAAAATCATCATAAATTATGATTTAGACTAATTCTAATAAAATACTTTCATGACGAGAAATAATTCTTTTCATGAAGGGAAATGGTTATACTCGTGAAAGAAAATATTTCTCTTCATGAAAATAATTCGACAAAGCATGTGACTAAAGGCAAGTCACACTGCTCTACTGACTTTCAGAAAGGTTTACAGACTGGAGAAAAGCATATCATTCCGCCTCCATGTATTTAACTTTTTTTTATTACCATATAGTAGTTATATCATTAAAAAATGGTAACTTTGTGCGAATTTAATCAGTAAGCTGTGACTAAAGATATAGTCAAAAAAAGAGTTCGGGATATTCTGGATGAATACCTCGAAGCAAACAATCATCGCAAGACATCAGAGCGGTATGCCATTCTGGATGCAGTGTATGACATGGGGGAACATTTCTCCTTGGATGAGCTGGGCGAAGAACTTGAGGAAAGGAACTTCCGGGTCTCACGTGCCACGCTTTATAACACGATGCGACTTTTCATTGAATTGCGCCTTGTTGTCAGACACCGTTTCATAGGTCAGACCAAGTATGAGGCATGTTACGACAATGAAGATCATATCCATCAGATCTGTACGGTATGCGGGACTGTGACCGAGGTTGATTCTCCCGAGATTGCGGATGCTATCAAGAATACAAAGTTCCACCGCTTCCGCAGGGATGGTTTCTCCTTATATATATATGGTATATGTTCACGCTGTCAGGCTGTCTTGTCGCGTCAGAGAAGCAAGTTTCTTACACAGAAACAAGTTAAAAACTCACATAAAAGCAAATGAACACAGGTAAAGTAGACGTCCTGTTGGGTCTCCAATGGGGTGATGAAGGTAAAGGAAAGGTCGTAGACGTGCTTACACCACGCTACGACGTAGTAGCTCGTTTCCAAGGAGGTCCTAATGCCGGGCACACACTGGAGTTCGAAGGGCAGAAGTACGTCCTGCGTTCCATACCGTCCGGTATCTTCCAGGGTGGCAAGGTAAACATCATTGGCAATGGAGTTGTTCTGGCTCCAGATCTCTTTATGGGTGAGGCAAAAGACCTTGAGAAGAGCGGACATCCGCTGAAGGAGCGTCTGCATATCTCAAAGAAGGCACATCTTATCATGCCTACACATCGTATTCTTGACCGTGCCTACGAGGCTGCAAAGGGCAAGGATAAGGTGGGAACGACCGGCAAGGGCATTGGTCCTACCTATACCGACAAAATCAGCCGTAATGGTTTGCGTGTCGGCGACATCCTCTGTGACTTCGATCGCAAGTATGCTGCCCACAAGGAGCGACACATGAAGATGCTCGAAGCACTTGGGTGGACTGACTTTGAATGCTTTGATGAAACGGAAAAGCTCTGGCTGGAAGGTATTGAATACATGAAGGAGTTTAAATTTGTTGACTCCGAACATGAAATAAACCGCCTGCTTCGTGACAGCAAGAGCATCCTTTGCGAAGGTGCACAGGGAACGATGTTGGATGTAGATTTTGGCTCTTATCCTTTCGTCACTTCATCTAATACAGTATGTGCCGGTGCTTGTACAGGACTTGGAATTGGTCCTAACAAAGTGGGTAATGTCTACGGTATCATGAAAGCCTACTGTACCCGTGTGGGTGCTGGTCCATTCCCTACGGAACTTTTTGATGAGACTGGGAAAAACATCCGTGACCTCGGTCATGAATATGGAGCCGTGACAGGACGTGAACGTCGCTGCGGCTGGATTGACCTTGTTCAGCTTCGTTATTCAGTAATGATAAATGGTGTGACTGAACTTATCATGATGAAGAGTGATGTTCTTGACAGCTTCGAGACCATCAAGGCGTGTGTTGCATACGAGTTGCCAGACGGAACCGAGACAAAGGAGTTCCCTTACGAGATTGATAACGTCAAGCCAATCTACAAGGAGTTCCGTGGCTGGAGGAAAGATATGACGAAATGTAAGTCACAGGATGAGTTTCCGCAGGAGTTCCGTGACTATGTTGCTTTCCTCGAGGATTATCTTAACACTCGCATCGGTATCATTTCAGTCGGTCCTGACCGTGAGCAGACGATTGTTTTATAAACTCCTAATAGACTGTGACAGGTGGCTATAAGTATATTGCAGAGCTTATAACCGCTTGTTACAGCCTTTCCTTTTTCCTAAAAAATAAACAAAAAGACAAATGGCAAACAAACCTTCCATTCCAAAGGGAACACGTGACTTCGGTCCTGAGGAGATGGCAAAAAGAAATTACATATTCGATACTATCAAACGTGTCTATGCGCTCTATGGTTTTCAGCAGATTGAAACCCCTGCGATGGAAACTTTGCAGACGCTCATGGGCAAGTATGGTGAAGAAGGTGACAAACTTCTCTTCAAAATCTTGAACTCGGGAGATTACCTGAAGTCTGTCAGCGATGACGAACTCAAGGAGCGTAATACGCTCAAAATGCAGACTAAACTCTGTGAAAAGGGCTTGCGTTACGACCTTACTGTGCCCTTTGCCCGCTATGTGGTGATGCACCGTGAGGAGTTGCAGTTACCTTTCAAACGTTATCAGATCCAGCCAGTATGGCGTGCTGACCGTCCACAGAAGGGGCGTTATCGTGAGTTTTATCAGTGTGATGCCGACGTGGTTGGTTCGGACTCATTACTGAATGAGGTAGAACTGATGCAGATAATTGATACCATCTTCACCGAGTTTGGTATACGTGTACAGATAAAGATTAACAACAGAAAGATTCTCACAGGTATTGCAGAGGTGATTGGCGAGAAGGATAAGATTGTTGACATCACCGTTGCTATTGACAAACTTGACAAGATAGGGCTTGACAATGTAAACGAAGAGTTACGTGGAAACGGTATCTCTGATGAAGCAATAGAAAAGTTACAGCCAATCATTAAGTTAGAAGGAACCAATGAAGAAAAACTTGATGTTATTGCAGAGGTTCTGAAGGAGAGTGAAACAGGGCTGAAGGGTGTTGAAGAAACCCGTTTTATCCTTGATACATTGAAGAACTCAGGACTGAAGAATGAGATACAACTTGACCTTACCTTGGCACGTGGACTGAACTATTACACTGGTGCCATCTTTGAGGTTAAGGCACTTGATGTACAGATTGGCTCAATTACTGGTGGTGGACGCTATGACAATCTCACCGGTATCTTTGGCATGCCGGGTATCTCCGGTGTTGGTATCAGCTTCGGTGCTGACCGTATCTATGATGTCCTTAACACTCTCGACCTCTATCCAAAAGAGAGCGTACAGGGTACACAGCTTCTCTTCATCAACTTTGGTGAGAAGGAAACAGCCTACTGTCTGCCAATAGTTGCAGCCGCACGAAAGGCTGGCATCCGTACAGAAATCTTCCCTGACAAGGCGAAGATGAAGAAGCAGATGAGCTATGCCAACGCAAAAAACATAGGTTTCGTTGCTCTTGCAGGCGAAACAGAAATGCAGGAAGGCAAGATTACACTGAAGAATATGTCTACTGGTGAACAAGAACTTGTTTCACCAGAGGAAATGATAAATAGAATTTAGAAGTATTGTCCCCTCCCTTGTCAAGGAGAGGGGACTCCTCTATACCCCGTAGGATTATATCAGTACGCTGACATAATAGAAGTCCATACAGGCTAATTAGTGCAGTAAGGATTTTAAGAGAAAACAAAACTACTACCCTATCCTCTTTTCACACATTCTATATAGAATATGCACCAGCATTGTAAACTGTAAATGGATAAAAAAGTCAACAGAACCAATTGTGTTTGCAAATATAAATCATAATATTAAGTTAACAAAAGATTAATACCCTATAAATGGTTCTTCCGTTAAATGCATCGACGCCTACGCATATAATGGATATAGCCTCAAAGTGAAGTGTACTTCATTTCTAAATCCATATCATTGTGACAATAGACCTTTTATCTATATCTGCAACTGTTCGCCTGTTCGCTTTTCCTTGTGAGATACGAAAGAAATGCATTTGAAATATCTTGACAATCGTGCGGCTATCAGGCTCAAAAAGAAGTACAAAAATGACGGGTTTCAGCAACGTTGTAACCTGCAGTGAATCAAAGACTTGCACAACCGTGTTTCAAAAGGGCGTTAGTTAGGGTTCAAAAGGGCGTTAACAAGACCTCAAAAGGGCGTCTTCTCAAAGCCAATTGGGCATCTTTTCAAAGCCAGAAGAGCATCAATTCGATTTCACGATTTGAAATATTTGAACAAAAATGCTGTTAGGGTCACTACAAAGATGCATAATGACAGCTTTTAAACAAGCATAATGATGGGTATCCACACATTTAACGGAAGAAGCCTATTAATCGCACAAGGAATATCTTAACTTATAAAATAGGATGATGAAAAGAATGCTTATACTTTGCCTTGCATTATTAGGCTGGATATATTCTGCCTTTGGTCAGGCTACATTTAAGATTGATGGCTTCTCCAAACAATATTATGGTAAGGTTTATTTCTCTGATACAACAGAAATAACTTCTGAAGGCTGGGTCGAAGTGTATGACCGAGTCACAGAAAAGAAACTTATCCATGTCGATGCCGATGAACTGTCGTTCAACCTTCATGATGGAGAGTTAAAGGCAGACATAGCAGAGATTCCTTATGGAGAACACAGTGTGTTACTCTATAAAGACTATAATTTTGACGGCAAGAAAGACTTTGCGATTATGGATGGATTCAATAGCTGCTATCATGGACCCTCCTTTCAGATCTATCTGGCTTCAAAGAATGGCTTTGTATATAGTGATAGTTTCACGAGGTTAGCTCAAGATTATTGTGGGATGTTTAGTGTCGACCATGAAAACGAAATAATATCTACAATGGTGAAAAGCGGTTGCTGTTGGCACCAGTTCTCCAACTATATTGTAAAGAATAATGAGCCAAAACTTATAAGTTCATACACTGTTGACGGCCAGAATGACCCTATCTATATTGAAAGAACTAAAGAATGGGATGGCAAAAAGATGGTTGAGACGGTTTCAACTTCCATTGAACTTGAAAGTGAAAATATCAAAGAGTATTTCAAGTTTCATGTGGATAAAGTAAACAAAGACATTATACTTTACTACAATATCAATGACCGTATGCTCTATTATGCTATTACAAATGATAAAGGTAATGTGGAATTATACTACCCTGTCGATTCTCCTTACAAGTCACCCGACTTCAGATACGATAAGACAAACGGTAAAGTGAGCTTCAAGAACAAGGATGCGTACTATACCATTTACGATAAAGCAGGCAATATTGGCATTGACATTACTTTCAAGGGAAAAACGCATCACTGGAAAGGTAATTCCAAAAGTCGCCGGGGGAGTATAGGAAAGCTGTTAAAGGCTAAACTTGACAATGTCGTATATCGCTAAACAACAACTTGACTACATCTTGTACCTTTTCAGAACAGTACTTCTGCTTTTGTCACAGACGCATTTAAGAGTAATTTGTTCGGATATATCCTCAGAAGTGGCCAAGCCTGTTCGTATGTTATCATTGAATGTTTGCCAGCTTTTTGAAAATTATTTAGCGAATAAAGATATTACCAACGCCCGACAACTAATTTACCAACACTTGGCAATATGGTTCTCGGGCGTTACGATTATCTATCCACATTATTCTGTCACATGGAATCAGTCAGATGTGCCAAAGAACAACCCCTTTAATAGCAGCAAGAAGAGGGGGTTACATTTGGTAATCTTTTGCCAGTCCACCCGCACTTGTCTCCTTATAGAGCGACGGAATGTCGTGTCCCGTCTGTTTCATCACCTCGACAACACGGTCGAATGAAACACGGTGACTGCCATCACTGAACGACGCATAAAGCTGAGCATCCAAAGCACGGCAGGCTGCAAAGGCATTGCGCTCAATACAGGGAATCTGTACCAAACCGCAGACAGGGTCACAGGTCATGCCCAAGTGGTGCTCCAGTCCCATCTCTGCAGCATATTCAATCTGGGAAGGACTGCCGCCAAACAGCTGGCAGGAAGCGGCTGATGCCATTGCACAAGCCACGCCAACCTCTCCCTGGCAGCCTACCTCTGCGCCAGAGATAGATGCGTTGTACTTCACGATGTTGCCAAAGAGACCAGCCGTTGCAAGTGCATGCAATATCTTTGTTTCAGAGAATTCGTGTCCTTTTGACAGATGATAGAGAACAGCAGGCATAACGCCACAGGCACCACATGTAGGTGCAGTGACTATCGTACCACCCGACGCATTCTCCTCACTGACCGCCAAGGCATATGAATAAACCATTCCACGACTCTGCAACGAAGGCTTATATCCACGTGCCTTAATATAATAGGTGGGAGCTTTTCGTGCCAGATTCAACGGACCGGGCAATGCTCCCTCACTGTCAAGACCACGCTCTACAGCAGCTTGCATAGTATGCCATACCTCACGGAGATAATCCCAAAAGTCATCATCCTCACACTGTTTCACATATTCCCAGTAGCCCCGTCCATGGTGTTCACACCAAGACTGGATGTCCCTGAGCGTGTGCATGTCGTAGACTGTGGGCTGATGAAAAAAATCATCTTTAGCCTTCCCTTCTGACAGGGCACCGCCGCCAACACTATAGACAGTCCATTCGTCTACCAGTTCCTGGCTGCCGCTATAGGCTTGAAACATCATACCATTGGGATGGTAAGGCAGAAAAACATCTGGTTCCCATTTAATTTCTACTGGTGCTACCTGTTTCAAAACGTCTATGATGGCTTTGTCTGTCATGTGTCCCTTGCCTGTTGCAGCCAGACTGCCAAACAGTGTAACATCAAACCGTGCTGCCTCTGGATGACGTTCAGCAAAGATGATAGCTGCACGCTGTGGTCCCATCGTATGACTGCTCGATGGACCTTTGCCGATTCTAAATATCTCTCTTAATGATTCCATATATGGTTTGTCCCAAATACTTCTTAATACAATTATGCTGCAAAATTACGAAAAAAAACGGCAATGGTGCAGAGAAACAACTCATAAATTATCGGATAAGATTTTTTGAACATCTAAAGATCGTATTTTTATTACGTAAACTGTCAGTGTTCTTATCCGCAAGAGCACTTTGTCAGTAGATAGTTAGTTGAATTCCTGACTCTTTCTTTTATACTTCCTACACCAGGCTATCATAAAAATCAATGCTTGCCAAGAAAAGATAATTTGGCATCTAAGGTAAGAATATACCGAAGTAAAAGCGTCACTTGATATATGCTCTACAATTTCTTTTCATGAAGAAAAATAATTATTGTCATGAAAAGAAATAATTATTATCATGAAAAGAAATATTTTTTTTCATGAAGAAAATTCAGAAAACACATTGACATACCCACATCATTCCTCTTCTTTCACCTTTATTTGCATAGTATAAGTGTTTCATGTTGGCTATTTTTCGTATCTTTGCAGCATTCAATTATATGATAGGAATGAAACAGATAATCGTCGTTTTATCGCTTCTTTCATTGCTGGCAACAGCCTGTACAGACAAGAAAAGCACTGAAGAACCATCTTCGGAAGTCATTGATACGATTCCGACATTGGTGACGCAGGTGCAGCTATGCTCCCGTCTTTACACCACAGAATATCAAATTCACAAGATTATCACACACGATGACAAGATGAAAGTGTCCGGCTCGTTCATGAAACATGAATTCAGCGTGAACCTGCCGTTGGGTGACCGGCGCATTGCAATTCCAATGAATGCTACCTTGAAGGCATATATTGATATGTCTGATTTCAGCGAGAAGAACATTCAAAAACAAGGAAAAAGACTTGCCGTCACTCTACCCGACCCTAAAATCATACTTACATCTACGAAGATTGACCATAAAGAGGTGAAGCAATATGTGGCACTGACAAGACATAACTTTACGGATGCCGAGCTGACAAGTTATGAAGCACAGGGCAGGAAACAGATAATAGCTTCGATCCCACAGATGGGAATTATCGAACGGGCACAAGAAAGTGCTGCCCGGCAACTTGTCCCAATCTTTACAGCTATGGGATACAACGAAGCAGACATAACAATATCCTTTCGTAAGAAGTTTACAATTAAGGATTTAGGACAGGTGGTTGAAGTAAACAAAAAGGATTGACAATGGAGAAGGAAACACCTGAAAATATCATTATAAAGAATCAGAAGAAAGGTGAAAAGACGGAAAAGAAAGGTCTTTTTAAACGTATCTTGTCATTTCGCAAGAGCCGTATGCTCACGCTTTTCATTCTTGCCTGTCTGGGCACGGGGCTATTCCTATGGCTTAATTCATCCAATGAGATAAGTATAGAAGCCGACCAGCGTATTGACATTACACCCACACAGATACGACAGATACAAGACATCGGGCAATGGGAGTTCCTTTCTATCAATAATGAAGAACTCATTGACACGATAAGCCGTGGTTTCTTTTCTGATGCTGAACTTGTCCGCATCTATTATGGGACTGTGCGTTTAGGCATTAATCTTCATAAAGCCAAACCACATTGGATTCGTGTTGAGAACGACAGTGTCATTGTCGCAAAACTGCCACCTATAGAGTTGCTTGACACTAACTTTATAGATGAGGCTAAGTCGCGCTCATTTTTCGAGAAAGGAAACTGGTCTGCTGCTGACCGGGAGCAACTTTACAACCGTGCTTACAAGAAGATGCTTGCCCGTTGTATGACAGCTGCAAACATCAAGACAGCTGAAGAGAATGCCAGACAGCAGTTCACGCAGTTCCTGAAAGCAATGGGATATAAGAATGTAGAGGTGACGATTACTCCAAGGTAAGACTGTGTATTGCCTCTTTCATGTCTTCTGCAAACCTTGAGTGTGTCAGCAGGAAGTCTTCTTTTCCTGCAGCAAGCCTTGCATAGAGGTCGGGATTCATAGTTTCCACATACGAACTGATGGCATATTCAATGTCGTCTTTCTGCTGTTCGCAGTTCGAAAAGGCATAAACCTGATATTTCTGATGAAAGAAGCAATAGGCTGCTTCGATACTGTCTTTTGTTATCATTTTCTAAAGATTGGAAATAATATACCCTTCTTTGTACAAGGGTTAGGTGTTGATAGAGAAGTATTTCCACAGGGGAGCAACCATCAATGCCTGAATGAAATCGCCACGAAGGAGCATTTGTTTTACTTCTTCTTTGGGATAGAGTAACACCTCAATATCCTCTGTATCATCAAGGTGCTGCCTGCTCGTCTTCTTCACACCGTGAGCATAGAAACAATGACAGAGATTGTCCATAGTACTTGGATTGGGAGAAATTGTCATTATCTCCTGCCATACACCGCCTGTATATCCCGTTTCTTCTTCCAGTTCGCGTTGTGCAGCCTGTAGTGGGGTTTCTCCTTCTTCCATCACCCCAGCACATATTTCTGTAGAAACAACGCCAAGTCCATGCCTGTACTGACGCTCTAAAATGATATTTCCGTCTTCTGTCTCGGCGATAACGTTTATCCATGTTGGGTACGAAAGTACATAATACTCATCATACACCTTTCCATTGGGCAGCTGGACAGTGTCGCGCCGTGCCTTCAGCCAGGGGCGGTTAATAAGCTGTTCGGAAGAGAGCGTATTCCATTTCATCTCTTCATCACTGCGTTGCTTTTTATTATCCATAACACAATAAACTGTTGATTTTGATAACGCAAAGTTATTATTTTCCTTTTTAATAAGCAAATAAATGTCCTTTTTGTGATTCATCCAAGCTCAATATCAAATTTCAAAATACATGACCAATCCTTAGAAAACACTTTTGAAGAATCTTAGCCGTCAACAAACAACTCTTGCTTTCTTCTTGTAATGTGCATGACAGGCTGTGCAACTGAATGAGAAAGTAAAAAGACACGAGAACCTGACTACGTTCATTAGATAAAGCCTCCAGCAAGGATTGTTTGAAGAGAGCCATATATAAAGCAAAGGATTATAATAAGTAAAAAAGGCAGGAGTCAAATATATTGTCAATAGATATAAGGAGAGCTGGCAGTGTTCTCTTCTAAGAATGCCAATTTCGGCAAAGGAAAGATGATGGCTTCACTTCTTTTTATTCCTTTAGTCCTATGACTTCTGATAGATGTAATCTTGATAGAATATAAATATTTCTTATTTATTGACAATTATCTCAGAATTAATTTATATATTTGTAACCGAGGAAACAGGGGATTGCCGCAACCTCTATCACTCATCATCAAAGGCATGCCCTGCGGCAGTGGCTTGCCCTATGGAGGACATAACTATGAAGCGTAAACCGAAGATGCACAATGAGCATGAGTTTGACATTGATAACATCTATCAGGAAGATGAGCGTCAACTCGACATTATGGACGACCGTCCCTTTGACATAACGTATAAATAAAAACAATGAGGCTGCAACATAGAACACGCTGTTCTGTAAGAACGCAAGATAAATATCTATGTTACAGCCTTGATGTCAGTTGTAAATCTGACTAAAAATCTTGTTGTAAGATAATGCTATTTACTTTTGTACATTGCTGTCAGAGGTAAACATGGAATTTGTTGTATGATTTTTCGCTGCATACAGCAAGCAGTTATTATTCTTCAGTTCATCAATAAAGAAACACTTTGCAAAGAAGAGAAACGATAGCAATGCTCTAATTATTGTTAATTAGCATAGAATTATCGCACATTATTATGTTGCATAACATTAATTTTTAGTAACTTTGCACCTGATTATGCCGTAATGGGCTCAGAACAAGTGCTGGAAAGATGCTCAGCCGCCCAACGGTACAAACCCGTTTACAATATTAAAATGTACGCAATTGTAGAAATTAACGGTCAGCAGTTCAAGGCTGAGGAGGGCAAAAAGCTCTTCGTAAACCACATCAAGGATGCGGAAGAAGGCAAGGCTGTTGAGTTTGACAAGGTTCTGTTGGTTGACAACAACGGAGCAGTCACAGTAGGCGCACCAACTGTTGAGGGCGCAAAGGTAGTAGCCGAGGTTGTAGCTCCTCTCGTAAAGGGCGACAAGGTAATCGTCTTCAAGATGAAACGTCGCAAGGACTACAGAAAGAAGAACGGTCATCGTACCCACTTCACTCAGGTAGAAATTAAATCAATTAACGCTTAAAAAGGAGGACTTAAGAATGGCACATAAAAAAGGTGTAGGTAGTTCTAAGAACGGTCGCGAATCAGCTTCAAAGCGTTTAGGTGTTAAGATCTGGGGTGGTCAGAAGATCGTTGCTGGTAACATCATTGTTCGTCAGCGCGGCAACAAGCACTTCCCAGGCGAGAACGTTGCACAGGGTAAGGACGACACATTGTATGCACTTGCAGACGGTGTTGTTTACTTCCACAAGGGCAAGTACAACAAGAGTACTGTTTCAGTCCTTTCTGAGGAAGTTTACGCTGCTAAGACTGTAAAGCCAGAAGCATAAAGCGAAACAAACAAAACAACTATTCCAAACAAACAACATAATCCCGGTTTCCTTTTGGAGCCGGGATTCATGCGTTTATAAAGGCTATCCTATCCATAAACTTGCAAGTACAAACAGAAGAAGACAAAGAAACCAATTGGATTTAATGGATGGACAAAGCCAAATCAATAGGAGAAAGATAGGGATCAGTCGTAAGATGTAGCAATCCTAAAAAGATAAGGTTGCACAAGAGATTTCTTATAAGAAGGATGAATAGAAGAGCGAAAGGAAAATAAAATTCTACATCAGTTATCAAACAGTCAGATTTCTATTTAATAATCTATTGACACCATATCAGTTCATTAGAGAATTCTTAAAGCATAACATCACAAATGATAGACAACAAATTCTCACAGATTCTGTTTGTATAAAGAAATATTGTTGTCCGATAAAACCTAAACTGTATACTCTCTCATGCAGAATCTCTTACAAACAAACAGGTAATGTCGTATTGTCACGAGAAAGTAAGTCCCCTCATCAAGTATGTTTTGTTTACTTTTGGTAGTATGACTTTTTTCTGACAGCAAGCTACTTACATGTTGACTTTATACCGCATGGTGTTTGGCTCTCAACACCATTGGTGCTTACCACTAACACCACACGTGCTTACCACCAGCACCATTGGTGCTTACCATCAATACCATGCGTGATGAGCAACAACACATTGGTAGGGAGTGGGAAGAAAGATTCTTCACTGTCATTATATTGTATATAGTAAGACACTGATGAGTAAAATATACAGAAAGTTCTTATCATGCAGCACTAATAAAGAAAGTGTCTGGTCAAATCAGGAAAAGTCAACATTCTTCATCATTTATTATTACCAAGCCTTGGTAATGATGCTGCCACTGGCTGACGATCATTCAAAAAATCCCTTCTTGATTATACAGCAGTTAGCCCTACTCCCATATCTTTGCAGCAAGTTTGACGAATTCAACCTTACCATCTATGTAATCTGCAAAGTATTCTGCAGCAGGCATACCGTCAGGAAGATTGCATGACCCGCATCCTCCACAGGATGGTGCCTTACAATGAAAACGCTCCTGTATGAACTCAAGTCGCTCTTCACGGTCAGAATATTCAATTTGTGGTGCTAACATAAACCTGATACTTAAATAATTTGTTATCAACTAAATTATAATAATGATTTTCAATAAAGATCATTTCATCCACAAGGAGCAACATCGGGCTCTCATTTAAAAAGGGATTGCCTTTAGCGAGACAATCCCTTGTTTTATTCTGTCAACCACATAATGTGGTGAGAGATACTTACTTCAGCTTAGTATAGCCGTACTTTGCGCAAGCACCGAGTTCCTCCTCAATACGGATAAGCTGGTTGTACTTAGCCATACGGTCTGTACGAGACATAGAACCAGTCTTAATCTGACCAGAGTTTGTTGCAACTGCAATGTCAGAGATGGTTGTATCTTCTGTCTCGCCTGAACGGTGAGAAGTAACAGATGTGTAGCCGTGACGGTGAGCCATCTCGATAGCTTCGAGAGTCTCAGTCAATGAACCAATCTGGTTAACCTTGATAAGGATAGAGTTTGCAGCACCCATCTTGATACCCTTCTCGAGGAACTTAACGTTAGTAACGAACAAGTCATCACCAACGAGCTGGCAACGGTCACCGATAGTAGATGTCAGCTTAACCCAGTTCTCCCAGTCGTTCTCATCGAGACCATCCTCGATAGAGTCGATAGGATACTTAGTGATAAGCTCCTCAAGGTAAGCAATCTGCTCGTCAGCAGTGAGCTTCTTACCGTTAGGATCCTTAGGCATACCGTTCTTCAACTGACGGTAGTCATAGAACCACTTGCCATCCTCGCATACAGCGAACTCTGAAGCAGCACAGTCCATAGCAATCTTAACATCCTTGCCTGGCTCGTAACCTGCGTCCTTGATAGACTGAATGATTGAATCAAGTGCATCCTCGATACCATCAAACTTAGGAGCGAAACCACCCTCATCACCTACTGCGGTAGAGAGACCGCGCTTCTTCAGAAGTTTAGCAAGTGCGTGGAATACCTCAGCACCCATGCGGATAGCTTCCTTCTCTGTTGCAGCACCTACCGGACGAATCATGAACTCCTGGAAAGCGATAGGAGCGTCAGAGTGAGCACCACCGTTGATGATGTTCATCATAGGAACTGGGAGGGTGTAAGTGTTAGAACCACCGATGTAGCGATACAAAGGAATGTTCAGAGCCTTGGCAGCAGTCTGAGCTACAGCCAAAGAAACACCGAGGATAGCGTTAGCACCGAGCTTGCTCTTGGTTGGAGTACCATCGAGCTCAAGCATCTTGTAGTCGATTGCACGCTGGTTCAGCACGCAGTCACCCTTCAATGCAGGAGCGATAACGTTGTTTACGTTCTCAACAGCCTTGAGGACACCCTTACCCAAGAAACGGTTCTTGTCACCATCACGAAGCTCCAGAGCCTCGTTCTCACCGGTAGATGCACCAGATGGAACGCTTGCACGACCCATTACACCATTTTCGAGAGTTACCTCTACTTCAACTGTTGGATTGCCACGTGAGTCAAGAATCTCGCGAGCATGTACTTTTTCAATCTTCATAACTTATATGTTTATTAAAAATCAGTTATATTTTATCTTTCGTTTCTCCTTGCAAAGTTAATAAAAAAACTTGTAATCCTCTCCTAACAACACGTTATATTTATTATTTTGACAAAATTAACGTTTACTCAACGACAACAAATGAAACACCTTGCGCAGTCTGTATATCTGTAAAAAGAACCTGTTTAATATGCTTAGCCACCTGAATCAAAATGTTTCTCATAATCTACCATGATACAAAATTAAATGAAAAAAGGTTCAAAGATTAACGTATAAATCCTGCTGTGGAATATTTTTCTTACCTTTGCATCTGTGGAAGACAACATAATCCACAAAACAGAGGAAGAGAAGAACAAGAATAAAAGAGCAGGAACAAGCATAACCCCCTACTCCTTCAACTTCATAACTTCCTGTCCTCTACCCGAAACCATCTAAAGAAAAGTATGATAGTTTGTATAGCAGAGAAACCCAGCGTTGCTAAAGATATAGCCCGAATCCTTGGAGCAAACAAGCCTTGTAACGGTTACATGGAGGGCAACAACTACCAGGTTACATGGACTTTCGGCCACCTTTGTGAGTTGAAGGAACCTAATGATTACTTCACCAACTGGAAGTATTGGAGTCTGGCTGCACTGCCGATGATACCACCGCGGTTTGGAATCAAGCTCATTGAGGACGAAGGCATCAAGAAGCAGTTTGCTGTCATTGAGAAGCTCTATCATTCTGCTGAGATGATTATCAACTGTGGTGACGCCGGCCAGGAAGGTGAATTGATTCAGCGTTGGGTGATGCAGAAAGCCGGTGTGAAGTGTCCGGTGAAGCGGTTGTGGATATCATCCATGACCGACGAGGCTATCCGTGAAGGCTTTGCCAATCTGAAAGAACAGGAACAATATCAACCGCTTTACCTTGCAGGACTTTCCCGTGCCATTGGCGACTGGCTGCTGGGAATGAACGCCACACGCCTTTATACCTTGAAATATGGCAACAACAGCTATGGCAGAGGACAGGTCTTGTCTATTGGTCGTGTACAGACACCAACCCTGGCACTCATCGTACGGCGCCAGAAAGAGATTGACAACTTCAAGCCAGAACCGTATTGGGTGCTGGCTACGGTCTATCGTGACACACAATTCACGGCAACAAAGGGTAAATTCACATCCAAGGAAGAGGGCGAAAAAGCTTTCTCTACGATTGAAGGAAAGCCTTTCACCATTATAAGTATAACCAAGAAGAAAGGGGCGGAACAGCCCAAGCAGCTTTATGACCTCACCTCACTGCAGGTGGATTGCAACCGCAAGTTCGGTTTCTCTGCCGAGATGACGCTCAATACAATTCAGACACTCTACGAGCGTAAGCTCACTACATATCCACGTGTTGACACACAGTTTCTCTCGGATGACATCTATCCGAAGTGTCCACAGATAATGAACGGACTCTTTCAGGTTGCCTTTGCCGGTAAAAAGCCCTATGCTGACATCGTGAAGACTTTAGGCGGCAAGCCATTGCCCAAGACAAAACGTGTTTTCGACTCTTCGAAGGTGACCGACCACCATGCTATCATTCCGACAGGTGTTCTGCCACAAGGACTGACAGATGCCGAACAGAAAGTCTATGACCTCATTGCCCGCCGATTCATCGCTGCGTTCTATCCCGATTGTAAATTCTCTACAACAACAGTATTGGGCAAGGTAGATGAGATTGAATTCAAGGTGTCAGGAAAGGAAATATTGGATTTAGGGTGGAGAGTCTGCCTCACTCCCGATTCCTCTCAGAGTGGAGAGGGAAGTGAACACCGTGATAACTCTGGTGACAAGCAGACTCTTACGCAAGATGAACACCAAACAGAACATCCCACTCCCCTATCCAGTCAGAAAGGAGGCGAGGGAGAGGCACTCCTACCAACTTTCACTAAAGGGGAATCAGGTCCGCACACTCCTACCCTCACTGAAAAGCAGACAACCCCTCCGAAGCACTATACAGAGGCTTCACTGCTCCGTGCGATGGAAACAGCGGGCAAACTTGTCGAAGACGAGACTTTGCGTGCTGCAATGAAGGAGAACGGTATCGGACGCCCGTCATCACGTGCAGGAATCATCGAGACACTCTTCAAACGTCACTATATCCGTCGTAAACGGAAGAACATAGAAGCTACTGAGACAGGTATTGCCCTCATTGATACAATTCACGAGAAACTCCTTACATCAGCTGAGCTGACGGGTATATGGGAGAAAAAACTCCGTGATATTGAAGCCAGAAAATACGATGCTGCACAATTCATTAACGAATTGAAGGAGCAGCTTGCCAATATTGTCAATGATGTGTTGGCTGACAATTCTAACCGAAAGATTGGTCAGACGGAGGGACACGAGGGGAAATGACCTGGCATTGTTTAATGTACTCCAGTTGTTAAACAGCTTTGTCAGGCAGGAAAACATGCCTCTTCCATCTGTAGACGATTCACAAAAATGGATACACAAGCCACATTGCTGCAAATTATTTACATGAAAAAAAGAAATTATTTACGTGAAAAGAAATATTTTTCTTCATGAAAATAAATATTTCTTTTCACGTAAATAATTTTGTTTCAACGGTCTGCTATGGTGTTAACAGCCAGCAACAGTTAGTCTTCCGTCTTAATATTTGTACTTAGTCAAGCGGTATTTTCAATATATGAAACGCTGTCTTCTGCGTGTTTTGGATTCAAAGCAAGAGATATAACCATGCAGATTAAAGCCCCTCGGAGACATTGACTTGCTAAAAATCCCCGTGTTTTATTATAATTTCTCTTTTGTCTTTATGCTGTTTTGATTAATATTATTATCTTTGCACCGGTTATTTCGAAATAAAATGTCTCTGCTTATCTGATACTGATTGGCAGACTGTAAATTCTAATCGTATAAATGAAACAATTCAGACTGGTGGACAACATCGTCGGATGGGTTGCATTCCTGATTGCAGCATTCGTCTATTGTTCCACAATTGAACCGACAGCCAGCTTCTGGGACTGTCCCGAATTCATTACAACAGGCTACAAACTGGAGATTGGACACCCCCCGGGGGCACCATTCTTCATGCTTACAGCTAATCTCTTCTCACATTTTGCAAGCGACCCGACAGAGGTTGCACGCATGGTCAACACAATGAGCGCATTGCTTTCTGCAACGTGTATCATGTTCCTTTTCTGGACCATTACCCACCTTTCACGTCGCCTGATTGTCCGTGACGGTGAAGCTCCTTCACTTGCAAAGACCATTGCTATCGAAGGCGCAGGTCTTGTCGGTGCGCTGATTTATACTTTCAGCGACACATTCTGGTTCTCTGCCGTTGAAGGTGAGGTATATGCCTATTCTTCAGCCTTTACAGCTGTTGTATTCTGGCTTATCTTGAAGTGGGAAGACAGTGCTGACAAGCCACACTCCGACCGTTGGTTGGTGCTGATTACCTATATGACGGGTCTGTCTATCGGAGTGCACCTGCTCAATCTCCTTTGTATTCCAGCCATCGTACTGGTTTATTATTATAAGAAGGTGCCAGATGCCAATCTGAAAGGTTCGCTCTTTGCACTTCTTCTTTCAGTGATTCTCGTAGCAGCCGTTCTTTATGGTGTCGTTCCAGGCATTATCACTGTAGGTGGATGGTTCGAGCTGTTCTTTACGAATACGCTTGGCATGCCGTTCAACACGGGTACTATTATATATATAGCGTTACTCATCGCTTCTTTTGCCTGGGCTATCTATGAAACCTATCAGGACAAGAGTACTTACCGTCAGAACATTGCGTTCCTGGCAGCATTGGCACTGATAGGTATTCCTTTCTATGGCTATGGCTGGACAGCGTTCTTCACGGGTATTGTCGTGCTTGCCCTTGTTTATGTACTGCTCCAGTGGCAGCGTCCTTTCAACAGCGAGGGCAAGAAACAGCGTGTGGCACTCATCTCTTCACGTGTGAAGAATACGGCATTGCTGTGTATGCTGATGTTGATTATCGGCTATTCTTCATACGCAGTAATCGTTATCCGTTCAACGGCTAACCCTCCGATGGACCAGAACTCACCAGAGGACATCTTTACTTTAGGCAGTTATCTGAGCCGTGACCAGTATGGTGACCGCCCATTGCTCTACGGACAGGCTTACTCAAGCCAGCCTGCTGTAGCAGAGGATGGTATGCACTATAAGTTTAAAGAAGGTGCACCAATCTATGAACGTAAGGAGAAGGCTTCCAAGGATGAGAAGGATTCTTACTTCCTCGTTCGTCATAAGGCAACACAGGTGTTTGAACAGAATATGGTCTTTCCACGTATGCATGACCCAGGTCATGCTGCCCAATATGAACAATGGATGGGTGGTGTCACTGGTCATGATGTTGACGGTGTGAAGATGCCTACACAATGGGAAAACATCAAGTTCTTCCTTTCTTACCAGTGTAACTTCATGTATTGGCGTTACTTCATGTGGAACTTTGCAGGTCGTCAGAACGATATTCAGGGTAACGGCGAGCCAGAGCATGGCAACTGGATTACAGGTATCTCGTTCATTGACAATGCACTCTATGGCGACCAGAACTTGATGCCTGATGACTTGAAGGCTAACAAGGGGCATAACGTATTCTACTGTCTGCCGTTATTGCTCGGTCTGCTTGGTCTCTTCTGGCAGGCTTGGCGTGGAAAGCGTGGTATCCAGCAGTTCTGGGTGGTATTCTTCCTGTTCTTCATGACAGGTCTGGCAATCGTTATCTATCTGAACCAGACTCCAAGTCAGCCTCGTGAGCGTGATTATGCCTATGCTGGTTCGTTCTACGCATACGCAATATGGTGTGGATTGGGCGTATTGGCACTCTATGACTGGGCACGTAAGCTGAAGGTTGCACCTGTGCTTTCAGCATCAGTCATTTCACTTGCCTGCCTGCTTGTGCCTATTCAGATGGCATCACAGACATGGGATGACCATGACCGTTCGGGTCGTTACACCTGTCGTGACTTTGGTCAGAACTACCTTAACTCACTACAACAGAAGGGTAATCCGATCATCTTTACCAATGGTGACAATGATACCTTCCCGCTTTGGTATAACCAGGAGGTTGAGGGGGTACGCACGGATACACGTGTCTGTAACCTTTCTTACCTGCAGACTGACTGGTACATTGACCAGATGCGACGTCCTGCTTACAACTCACCAAGTGTACCTATCTCATGGTCACGCCTGGATTATGTAAGTGGTACGAATGAATATATACAGATAGCACCAGAGTTCAAGGAGCAGATTCGTGAGTTCTACACGCAGGATCCAGCTACAGCAAAGGCACAATTCGGTGACGAACCATTTGAATTGAAGAACATTCTCAAGTACTGGGTACGCTCAAAGGATGCAGAGACTCATGTCATCCCTACCGATACCATTTACATGACTATCGACAAGGAGGCTGTCCGCCGCAGTGGTATGATGCGTCCGGGAGACTCTATTCCTGACCGTATGGTTATCTCTTTGGCAGGAAAGCAGGCACTGTACAAGAATGATTTGATGATGCTTGAAATGATTGCTAACTGCAACTGGACACGCCCTCTCTATGTAGCAATCACGGTTGGTTCAGATAACTTCATGAACTTAGGCGAGAACTTCATCCAGGAAGGTCTGGTAAATCGTATCACTCCGTTCTCAACAGCGGGTGAAACAAATACAAATGGCATCAATATGCGTAACTTCGATACTGAGAAGACATACGATGTAATGATGAACCGCTTCAAGTGGGGCGGTCTCAGCAAGCCAGGACTCTATATTGATGAGACATTGTCTCGTATGTGTTACACGCACCGCCGCGAGATGGCTGACCTTGCGCTCCACCTCATCGAGAAAGGTGAGAAGGCTAAGGCATTGAAGGTGTTGCAGAAAGTTGAGAAGGAAGTACCAGCCTACAATGTTCCTGTCAGCTATATGAGTGGCTCGGCTGACATGGCTCGTGCATACGCATTGCTGGGTGAAAAGGCTAAGGCACGTCAGCTCTATGATGAATTGTGGAAGATTTCTCTGCAGTATGCAAACTACTACATGAGCCTTTCTCCACGCTTTTTCAACATGTCTCAAGGTTCATGTAAAATGCACTTCCAGATTATGATGAATCTTGTTAACGACTACGAACGTACTGACCGCACATGGGCTAACAAGCATGCAGCCCAGCTTGACAACCTCTTCAAGAGGTTCCAGAGTCTGAATGGTTCGTTTGATTAAGATTCTTGAAATATTAAAAGAGAAATAATAACTAAAAGCCGGAATCTGGTTGTCCTCAACAGACTGCCATTCTCCGGCTTTTTTCTTCCCTTTGACTTCTGTCTCCATAGTCCGACAGACTCATCGGTTGAACAGGTTATAGAGTATTAAACCAACAATTCACTTTGTTCCCTGTCCTTTGTTGGGAGGGATCAGGAGTTTGATATAATATGTTAATTGAACAACCCGCACGCTGGCTCCGCCTCTTCTATCCACATGCTCTTTGGCGTATGGACAAGAACGATCATTCTGTTTATCTAACATTCGATGACGGTCCGATACCAGAAGCTACCCCTCTCATCCTCGACATACTTGACAAATTCGGGGCAAAGGCTATGTTCTTCATGGTTGCTGACAATGTAAGGAAACATCCGGAACTATACGAAGAGGTCATCCGTCGTGGTCATAAGGTTGGCAACCACACCTACCATCATCTTGGTTCTTTCAGGCATTGGACACTGACCTATGCCGTTGACGTGACTAAGGCTGATGGCCTACTCCACAGTCCTTACTTCCGTCCGCCACATGGATGGCTGCGTCATACAGTTTACTGGTGGGTAAAGCAGAACTATCGTGTTGTAATGTGGGATCTCGTTACACGCGATTACTCCAAGTGGCTGACAGCAGAAGATGTCGTGAACAATGTTAAACGATATACTCGCAACGGTTCTATCATCACTTTCCATGATTCTCTCAAAAGTATTGACAAGCTCCGCACTGCCCTCCCCGAATCATTACAATGGCTCAAGGAACAGGGGTATGCGTTCAAAGTTTTCCCCGATGACCCAGCCGGGACGTATCTTTAAAACTTAACTCCACCTTACCCCATCCTCAAGACAGATAGTATTATCATTCATGTTAGCTGCTATTGCTCAGTATTATTCATCATTACTCTAACGTCCTTTCTTCTTGAAAGGATTTATGTTGTTTTTTCTTTCACCGCTTATGTCACCTGTTGAACAAGCCAAATTGCCTACCCCCAGAGATAGTTATGGACTTGGTAACTCATCGGTTATCAAATCCTTAGCACATTCTCTTGGATTTTTCGCATGCGGTATAGCCAAGGCTGAACCTGTTGACGAAGCCGTAGCGCAGAAATATCGTAAATGGTTGGAGAATGGTGAAGAAGCATCTATGGCATACATGGCTAACTATCTGGAGAAACGCCTTGACCCTCGTCTTCTTGTCCCAGGTGTGCGAAGCATTGTATCCCTCGCTCTTAATTATGCCCCTGCACAACAGTTGCCCGAAGGGGAATACCAGATTGCAGCCTATGCCCTCGGACTGGATTACCATGATTTGATGAAAGTGAAGATGAGAGAGTTGGCAGAAAAGATAGCTGCTAAGTTCCATTCCTTCCAAGAAACAGAGGAAAATCAGCCTTTGAACAGGGAGACAAGAACGAAAGATAACGAGACGAATATCAAAGAATGTGGTAAGAAAGTTCCCCTCTCTCCTCGAGGAGAGAGGGGGTGGGGATGTTTCTGCGATACGGCTCCCGTTCTTGAACGCTACTGGGCACAGAAAGCTGGAATTGGTTGGATAGGACGTAATCATCAGCTTATTATCCCTCATGCCGGTTCAATGTTCTTCTTGGGGGAGATTTTCCTGCCGTTTGAAGTTGATGTGTATGATGAACCGATGGCCAACCGCTGCGGAAGTTGCCACCGTTGTATTGACGCCTGCCCTACCCGAGCGATTATTCCCGGTGAAGATTTTCATGCAGAACGCTGTCTGTCTTATCAGTTGATAGAGAATCGTGGAGAACTGTCTGCAGAAGCCAAGACCGCCATGGGCGACACCATCTATGGCTGTGACCGCTGCCAGACAGCCTGCCCATGGAACCGTTTTGCCACACCCAATACCGAGCCAGCTCTGCAGCCGAAGCCTGAACTGCTCAATATGAGTAAAGAAAAGTGGCATAATCTAACAGTTGAAGATTATCGTCGGTTATTCAAGGGGTCAGCTGTCAAACGTGTAAAATTTGAAGGTCTGAAACGGAACATTACTGTAAAGAAACCATAAGGACAACGCATTGATAGTGTGCCGATTACCTCTCAAAAGGCTTTTGACCATGGATTAGTATCTATACAGCTATCTTATTTCATGTAAGAGAGGTTTGACAGCTCTATTACTAACGTTCGATAGTAACCGGTACAGAGCTTATAATGATATTTTAACCCAAACTGATTATCGGAATATCTTACAATACCAATACTGGGAGTTCATAATGAAAAATGGAGAAAAGCACTTACTTTTGTAATAATAAAATCAATTGTAGAAAATAACACATGGTCTTTTGGCTTTGAAAAGACGCCCAATTGGCTTGCAATAGATGCCCTTTTGAGGTCTAACTGACGCCCTTTTGAAGTCCAATTAAGCACCTTTTCTTGCACTACTTTATAACTAACTGATTTACTGTTGGTTGCAAACTTGCTTTTTATACGTGTTTTAGCCTTTATCTGCAGGTGTTTTATCCGAAATTATGTCATGATTTTTCAATCCCTTGTCTGCGGGTTTCAAAGTATTGACATGAAAAGGTTTTCTGTGTCGGAGGATGATAATAAAGTAGGTAGCCAAGACCGTCTTGGCTATCTATTTGTTTAACACATAACTCCGGTTCATCCGCTAAAGCTATACGAAAAGTGTCCACACATTTAACGGATGAACCACAAATTTTTCGTCCCACATATCAGACAGCAACAAAAGAATACTGCAATTCCGACTCAAAAATATAATGACAGAATTGCCACTGTACCACACAAAAAGTAACATTTGTTCCCACTTCCTTTCTTGGCATTTGGTTTGTACTGCATATTACAACGATAAAATAATATATAACAAACAAATTAAATAGATTAGTACATGGCTAAGTTAGAAAAAGGGATTGTGTTTAACTCCAACAATGCAATTGACTATGCGGAAGGTGGCGTAGTAAGTAAAGAACTGGTACACAGCAAAGCTGGCAGCATCACCTTGTTCAGTTTCGACGCTGGACAGGGACTTTCGGAGCACACAGCACCGTTTGATGCTTTTATCCAGGTCATTGACGGAAAGATGGAACTGACGGTTGAAGGAGTCAAGCATGTAATCAGTGCAGGAGAGAGTTTTGTCATTCCCAGCGGAGCACATCACTCTGTAAATGCACCTGAACGGTTCAAGATGATTATCACGATGATTAGAGAATAAGCATTGAGTTGTCAAGTTGAGGGGTTGACAAGTTGCGTGATAGAACAGCTGCAGAAGTGCCATACTCAGTTAGTTGACAAATTAAAAGCAAACGAGTTGATAAGTTGTTTGACGAGAAGGTTTCAAAGCCTTCAGCTCATCTCAACTTATCAACTCGTTGTTTATATGCCTATAAAAAGATATTGTAATATGTTTGTTTACTTTACAATAGCTTGATAATCCTTCTCAAATGAACGTGGATGGCGACCTATCAGAACTGTGTTAAGCAAACAGTTGGCAACCATTTCCTCACTTGTAAGATCAACTTTCGGGTCTTTCTTCACTTCCTTACCAAGAAGGACTTCCCATGGACCATTGAAATCACGGTCATCAGCACCAAAGAACATTTCATTAGAATCGGGATCCTCCATCAGCTGATAACGGATTTGTTTCTTTGACATCACCGGCTTCAGTTCCAGTAACAAGTTGTAGGCATTGCAGAATTGTGCACGTAGATGGCGACCTTTCGGAAACATAAGTCCAATCTGCGGGTAAATCTCATCAAACTCGTAAGCCTGGAATAACTCTTTTAGCTTCATATATTTATCCTTATAATTTATTGATTTCTAATATATTATATAGTTTACTGCTTTAAAATAGTCAGACTGCAAACAGCCTGTTGTACATGCAAAGTTACATTATTTTTTTGATACACTTGCAAGTTAGAACATTAATTCGTATATTTGCAATGTAACACTAACCAAGGGGCTCATTTGCTGAAAATGCCCCCCATAAACATTTCAATACACATGAGAAGAGATCAAGAAATTTTTGACCTTATTGAGATGGAACACAAACGCCAGCTCAAAGGTATGGAGCTGATTGCATCAGAGAATTTCGTCAGTGACGAAGTAATGCAGGCCATGGGATCTTACCTGACAAACAAGTATGCAGAAGGTTATCCTGGCAAACGCTACTATGGTGGATGTCAGGTTGTTGACCAAGTTGAAACACTTGCTATTGAGCGTGTTAAGCAGCTCTTTGGTGCAGAGTATGCCAACGTGCAGCCACACTCTGGCGCACAGGCTAACCAGGCTGTACTGCTTGCCGTGCTGAAAGCTGGCGACACCTTCATGGGACTTGACCTTGACCAGGGTGGTCACCTCTCTCATGGCAGTGAGGTAAATACATCAGGTATCCTTTATAACCACGTAGGCTATACGCTCAACCGTGAGACTGGACGTGTTGACTATGATGAGATGGAACGTCTTGCACGTGAACACAAACCAAAGCTCATCATTGGTGGAGGTTCGGCTTACAGTCGTGAATGGGACTATAAGCGTATGCGTCAGATTGCTGACGAAGTTGGTGCGTTGCTGATGGTTGACATGGCTCACCCGGCAGGTCTCATTGCAGCTGGTCTGCTTGACAATCCTGTGAAATATGCACACATCGTTACCACTACAACCCATAAGACACTCCGTGGTCCTCGTGGCGGTATTATCCTCATGGGCAAGGACTTCGATAATCCTTGGGGCTTGACAACAAAGAAGGGTGTCGTTAAACCAATGTCTATGCTCTTCAACTCTGCTGTATTCCCAGGAAACCAGGGCGGTCCGTTGGAACATGTCATTGCAGCTAAGGCTGTAGGCTTCGGTGAGAACCTCTTGCCAAGCTGGAAGGAATATGCAATGCAGGTGAAGAAAAACGCTTCGGTCCTTGCACAGGCACTTGTTGACAAGGGCTTCAGTATTGTCAGCGGTGGAACTGACAACCACTCTATGCTGCTCGACCTGCGCCAGAAGTATCCTGACCTTACGGGTAAGGTGGCTGAAACAGCACTTGTTGCAGCTGACATCACAGCCAATAAGAATAAGGTACCATACGATGAGCGTTCAGCTTTCCAGACAAGTGGTCTACGTCTTGGCACAGCAGCCATGACTACCCGTGGTTGCAAGGAAGATATGATGTTGCTCTGTGCTGACCTCATTGACGAGGTTTTGGCTGATCCAGAGAACGAGCAGGTTATCAAGCGTGTACGTGAGAAAGTGAACGAGACAATGAAGGATTACCCTCTCTTCGCTTATTAAAAGCATAATCCATACTGTATCAAAACGATATATGCAAAATAATAACAGAGGTGTGCTGATAATTTGGCACACCTCTGTTCGTGTTATATTCCTCATGAAACAAACCTGACATTATCCATCAGCATAGCACTAACAGACCAAATAAAGTGTATGTTCTAATGTGTTTAGAAGAAAACTATAATGCCCCCTTTGTCTACAATAGCACAATGTTAGTCTTTAACTCAAAGACAAAGTCTGTAAGTTCTTGCAAAACAAACGGCTCATGCCGCTCGCAGAATAATGCTGTTGGGAGTGCATAAGCCATGTATATCAATACTTTTTATGAAACCTTAATGATAAGGAACGTAGGCTGAACAGATGCTTTTCCTACTCTCCTGTATAGAACTTTATCAGCTTTGTCAGTCCCAGGCTGCATGCCGGACAGAACTCCGGGTGCATGTTGGTACGCATGCGGCAATCGGGATAAGCGCGATAGACACCATGCTGAGAATAGCCTGCAGGTTCATAAGCCCCCACCTTCCACTTGTCACGACGTGCATTGGCTTTGTCAAGATCGGCTGGCTGAGGTGTAGGAACAGGTGTTTTCTTGTCAATAAGATTCTCCCATTTACCATGTAAATCCACCAAAGTCGTAAGGTTAGGTTCCCACGGTTCGACATCAGTAGGATACATGTTTATTTCTTCCTGATCATAAGCATACTCATCACCCAACCCTGCAAAGGAATGTCCGAACTCATGAACGACAACCGGCTTGAAATATGAATTGCGTACCATGGAGAGGTTGTAGCTGTTCAGTATACCGCCACCACCATACTTCTCTGTATTAACAAGCACAATAATATGCTCGTAAGGAGTACCTGCCAGCCAGTCATGCAGCTCCTTGAGATGCAGTGTTGTAAGGTATCGGTCACTATAGAAAGTGTCGAAATGCGAATGTAAAGCCGTGTTCTTCCAGATGCCCTTGGAAGGTTCTGAAGTCCCACTCTCTGCAGAGGGCGACTTGACTGCTACGACGTTGAAACGCTGACGCAATGACTTGAAAGGTTCATGAGCAAAAAGAGCTTCGTTGGCAGTGCGGCAGTCCTCTATAAAATTAGACATTTCAGCCTCTGTATATCCTTCTGCTACATAGGCAATATGAATGCAACGTATTGTGTCGGCTGCCTTCTGCAGTGTTTCGTATGGTGTAACAGAGCGTTCGCCGATGTGACGGATAAGGATGTCACGTGGTGCTACGGTATGTGTCATCGACACCGTTACCTCACGGCGATTGTTTCTCAGTTCCACGGTAATATCGGCAGAATCTTTCGGATAAGGCACAAGAAAGACATTCTCAAACGCCTTACCAGATGGTTTCTTCGCTTCATCATACGTCAACCATTCTTGAAAGAGCGTAGAGAAGGAATTACGATAGATGACTTTCTGTGTGCGATGGTCACGGACAATAACCTGCCCGTTACCTTCAACAGGTACTTCTGCCAGTCGTTCGTGCTTACCATACCATCGAGGAATACGTGACAGTTCGTCAACTGCGATGGTCTGATGCTTCGCGTTACCGGCAAAGATGTAATCAAGACGGAGTGTTGCATCCTCAAAGTAACGGTTAAAGTCCTGTGCTGCTGCTGTAAGCGTGACTGTCAGGAACAGAAGGGTGATAATTTTTCTCATAGGTCTATAACTAAATCTGGTTTTTGTTATTGTTTGTTGAATTTGATACGAACAGGTTTTTTATTGGTGTCAAGGACTGTTGAAGTTTCTTTTCTGTATGTTCATTTGCAACTCATTACAAAATACAAAGTTATCAATAATAATGAAAAAAGACAAGACTTAACGCCATAATTTATACCTATGATTGTCTTATCGTCCAATCGTCTACTACAACCAATCAGTTATCCTGTTTTAAATCATCATGCCTTCAGAACTCTTCATGGTACTCAGCCGACCGTTAGATAAGCCATATTAAGCACTTACGTTCCTATTATTAGCAATAGTTTCATGCATAAAGTAACACTATAATACCTACCAAACAACAGCTCACAGGCACTACAGATAAAAGCGTAAGATAGAAAAATGTAAAAGAACTGAGATGCTGTATTTATAAATTATACTGACAAGCCAAACTGTAGAGAAGTGCAACAGCAATAATCATGATACAAACAGTAATAACATCATGTTCTATCCTCATAACCACAACAAGGTATCAATATTCCATACCACAAGATATATCAAAATTCATAAATCAAAAATTTGGCTGTTTGTTTTTTTTGATGTATCTTTGCACTGCAATACCGCCGATATGGCTCAGTTGGTAGAGCAACGCATTCGTAATGCGTAGGTCCCCGGTTCGAGTCCGGGTATCGGCTCCATTTGCGGAATTAGCACATCGGTAGTGCACGGGCTTCCCAAGCCTGGGAGGCGGGTTCGATTCCCGTATTCCGCTCACCAATTATGACATAAGCAAAAAAGACAACTCGATATGAGTTGTCTTTTTTGCTTACCTACCTTTACGTTAGCAATTACAACGGAAGAAAACATCCTTTTGTAATTATAATATATCCTATTTCTATTTTCTGCGGACTCTTTTAAAGACTTTCTATTACCTTATAACCAGCATACTTCTTATCAACAATAATAATGAAGAATGGCTGTGTGGAAAAGGTTTGTACTTTCCCTTGTTCCAGCTTAAACTTCAAAAGAAGCTGTCTGTTTCCTTTTGCAGTTAGCGAGAGAGGAGCAAGAACAGTCTTTCTATTGGTTTCAGGGAGGATATAGGCAATTGCAAAATTCCTGCTGAAATCTATTCTCGTCGGTTCGCCACCCTTTCCCATGAAAGCCGCCTCACCAAACTCTTTCTCAAGAACAGCCTGTGATGGTATCTTCTTGATTACAGCTTTTGTTTCATTACCAATGTGAAAATAATTACGAGCTTCAGAAAATCTGACAGGGTTAAGACTCTCTGATACTGTCTTATTTGTGCCACATGATGAGAAGAGCAGCATGGCAGCAATGAAAGCAAGTAATAATCTATTCATTATAAACGGGTCTATTATCAAATATTTTAATATGATTTATTCTTTTCTCTGTACATCAACTATTTCCGTTCACAAAGTCAGGTGTAAAACTGACATATTGCCAATGTATTCTATCAGCAGTCACAAAAGTAATTAAATTATGCCATATTAACGCTTATAATTCATTAAAATTAATTAATTTCATTCATGGCACAACTTTTGTTGATACCTAATTCGTGCAGAGAATATTTCTTTGCCCAGCATTAATTTATAAGATAAAAAAAGAAAATATGGCACATGGACATGATGTCCTACACATGATGGAGGGCAATAGCTACAAGTCAAAAGAAGAACTGGTAAAGGCTATCATTGAGAATTTCGGGGTTGAAGAACGTTTTAACACCTGTTCTGTCGAGGGCATGGACGCCACAGAACTGGTTGATTTCCTTACAGAACGCGGCAAGTTCATGCCTGCTGAAGAAGGATTCACAGTGGATTCAAGCAAGATTTGCAATCATTGATTTTTAAGTTTTATAACCAGATTGACGGACCAACAGAACAGTTTTAACAGTCTGTTCAATCCAGTCGAAAACAATCCTGAACAGGGATAATTGATTTAGAACATTAAGTTATGATTAAAATTTATGGAATGAGCACTTGTCCAGACTGTATAGCTGTTGACAAGTATGTAGAGGGTAACGACCGTTATGAAGTAATCGATATAGGTTCACACGTGAAGTATCTTAAGGAGTTTCTTCGTCTTCGTGACAGCAACACTGTATTCAATGATGCCAGAGAGCATGGCTATGCAGGTATTCCCTGCTTCGTTCTGGAGGATGGAACAGTAACCTTGTCAGCAGAAGAAGCAGGGATTTTCCTTGACTCAGCACCAGCAGCTTCTTGCCGTCTGGACGGTTCTGGCTGTTGATTGAAGAGGCACAAGAATATTCTCGTCTGTCCGCATGTTTTTGCGGACAGACGAGAATATTTTGTTTCTATAGTTATCAACTTTCCCAGATCAGGGAGGATTATGAACTCCCTATCAATGGGAATAGGATTTTCAGAGACCTCTTACGACTTATTGCAGATCTGGCTATACTCCTATCATCCCTAACTTACGGTTCTAACCTTTCAATCTTTATAAATTCTATATAAAGTACACAGCAGCGAACTGCTGGATAATAGCAGGGATTACCTTAAATAATTACTATTGCTGTGTCCGATAACCCCAAAACAGTATAGTCTCCAATACGGAATCTCATTTGAATAGATAATATCGTATTGTCTTTGAAAAAGTATGCCCCTAATCAAATCAGCTTTATTTGTTTTTAGTAGTATAACTCTTTTCTAACCAAACATTGTTCCCAGTCTGACAACATATTGCAATGTATTTAGCCATCAACACCATTGGTGCTTACCAACATCACCACATGTGATGGGCAACAACACACCGATAGGAAATGGGAATATAAAATCATCATGGGCATTATAATGTATATAATAAGAGACTAACAACTAATTTATAAGGGAAAAAATTACTAAACAGCACTTTATAATAACAAAACGGTACAAGTATATCATCATAAACTCTTGGCAATCATGTTACCACCGACTTGAACATAAAAGCGAAAGAATATGACATATGGTACTATATCATCAATCAATTAAGAATGATGAGACAAACCATAATGGCATAAAGAAAGAGGGTGTGTCAAAATTGATACCCCCTCTTTTTTATCCCCCTTTATTTCGTCTGTCGCATAATTCGTTATTTACTGCAGCTATGCTGCTAATTTCAAATAAAATTGTTTGTTGGGCTTCAAATAGCCTATGTGAACTTCTATGTAACATATAAAGTTGACTAAAAATACCTCCATAAGGGCTTTTAGTTCCTTGAGATTGGTTTTTTTGCACATTTTTCCTATGTTAAACGCAATGGCAAAGAAGGCAAAGTCCATATTGACCTTGTCTTTCCCAAAATGTCTAAACCTCTTGTAGGCTTTATTATATTTTGTTTGTCCAAAAACAGCTTCTGGTTCCATGCACCTTTGTCCTCGATGCTTGATGCCTTCTTTAGAGGTCAGTAGTTCTCTTGCCTTTTGTTTATATTGCTGTAGCTGGTGGTTTACTTCTATGATTCTGTTTCCTCTTGCTTTGAAGCATGAACCTCTCAGCGGACAGCCCTCACAGCGTTCTGCCTGATAACGTACGCTGTAAGTAACGAACCCATTGGAGTTGATGGAACGCTTTATGCCAATACGACTCATGTGCTGTCCCATCGGACAGACGTGGAAATCCTGTTCCTTGTTATAATAGAGACTTGTAGGACTAAAGGGATTAGGTGTATAACGTGGACGCTGCTCTTTGTGGAAGTAGTTGTATTTTACGTAAGCTTCAATATTATGTGTGTCCATGAACAGATAGTTCTCCTCGGAACCATACCCCGAATCGGCTACGACTGTCTTGGCATAATGATTGTAACATGAGTTGAAAGACTCCAGGAATGAAGGTAGTGTGAGTGTATCGGTACGATTGGCATAGAGTGCAAAGTCGGTGATGAACTGGTTCTCCGTTGCTATCTGCAGATTATATCCCGGCTTGGTTTGTCCGTTCCGCACAGCATCCTCCTTCATATGCATAAACGTGGCATCAGAGTCAGTCTTGCTGTAAGAATTCCTCTCGCCCATAATCTCAAGGTGCTGGTCGTACTCCTGGAGTTTGTTACGTTTCTTCTCAAGCTCCTTAAGCTGTTTCTTCTTGGCTCTTATAGCCTGCTTTTCTTCTTTTGTCTCAGGCTCAGGGACTGATTCCAAAGACTTGTTCAACTCCTCGGATATCTCACTGAGCAGGTCTGCGGTGAACCCGACACCTTCTTTCTTTGCTGCATTGTCCTGCGCTATGACATCGTCAACCTGAAGCAGGAGTGTGCGTATTTGTTCCTGCAACCTGGCACGGTTCTTCTCTCTACGGTTTTTCTCCAAACGAAAGTATACTTGTTGGCTTTCGATTCTATCTTTGTGCCATCAATATATTCAACGTCAAGACTTATCAGACCTTTGGCTGCAAGTATCAATACGACCTGTGTGAAGATATTGTTGATTTCCTTTTTCACACGATTGCGAAAACGGTTGATGGTAGCGAAGTCGGGCTGTTCATATCCTGCCAGATAGATGAAATGGACATCTCGCTTGAGAAGCGACTCCATGCGACGGCAGGAATAGATGTTGTTCATATAGGCATAAAGAACTACCTTAAGCATCATTTGCGGATGATATGGATTACGTCCACTGGGCTTGTAGAGCTTGTAAACATTATCCAACATAAGGTTATCCACCAAGGCATTCAGAAGACGAACAGGGACATCTTCTGCAATATCCTTATCAATTCTTTGAGGAAAAAGAATCATTTTATTGTGTATGTAAGAACGAAAGTGTACCTTTGCCATAATGAGATTTTTTTGTATGCCTAAAGGTACAAAAACTTTAGGAAATAGCAAAGCCCTGGCTTGAGAAAGTCGGGGCTTTGTACATAAAAAAGAGGATGTGTACATTTTGACACACCCTCTTTCTTTGTATTTAGAAATAATCATCAATTGTTATTTTGCATAAGCAACAGAACGAATCTCACGTATTACTGTAATCTTAACCTGACCTGGATAAGTCATTTCATTCTGTATCTTCTCAGCTATCTCTGAACTAAGTTTCTCGCTCTCTGCATCATCCATCTTATCTGCACCAACAATGACACGAAGCTCACGACCAGCCTGGATAGCATAGGTCTTAGTTACGCCTGGATAACTCATTGCAATTGCTTCAAGATCGTTCAGACGCTTGATATACGCCTCAACTATCTCGCGACGGGCACCAGGACGAGCACCGGAAATAGCATCACAAACCTGTACTATTGGTGCAAGAAGTGTTGTCATCTCAATCTCATCATGGTGAGCTGCAATTGCATTACAGATGTCTGGCTTCTCCTTGAACTTCTCAGCAATCTTGCCACCATAAAGTGCATGTGGCAAGTCGGTTTCCTCATCTGGCACCTTACCTATATCATGTAACAATCCGGCACGCTTTGCCTTCTTTGGGTTCAAGCCTAATTCGCTTGCCATGACAGCACAGAGATTTGCAGTTTCACGAGCATGCTGCAGGAGATTCTGACCATAAGAAGAACGATACTTCATCTTACCTACGATACGGATAAGCTCTGGATGCAAACCATGGATGCCGAGATCAATAGCTGTACGCTTACCTGTTTCAATGATTTCATTATCAAGCTGTTTCTTAACCTTTGCAACAATCTCCTCAATACGTGCAGGATGAATACGCCCGTCAGCAACCAACTGGTGAAGTGCCAAACGGCAGACCTCACGACGAACAGGGTCAAAAGCTGAAATAACAATGGCTTCCGGCGTATCATCAACAACAATTTCAACACCTGTTGCTGCCTCCAAGGCACGAATGTTACGACCCTCACGACCAATGATACGTCCCTTTACCTCATCGCTGTCAATATGGAAAACACTTACAGAGTTCTCAATAGCAGTCTCGGTAGCAACACGCTGAATAGTCTGGATGACTATCCTTTTAGCCTGCTGATTGGCATTCAACTTTGCTTCGTCGACAATTTCATTGATATAAGAAGCTGCATCAAGTTTTGCCTGATCCTTCAGACTCTCAATCAATCTCTTCTTTGCTTCTTCAGAACTAAGACCAGAGAGCTCCTCGAGTTTCATTCTCTCCTGCTCCTGCATCTTCTCAAGATCCTGCTGCTTAATCTGCAGTAACTTCTTCTCATTATCAACACGCTGCTGCTGCTGATCAACATCCTGCTTACGACGGTTAATGTCTTCCTGACGTTGATTCAGAGCAACTTCACGTTGCTTCAGTCGGTTCTCACCCTGCTGTATCTTCAATGTACGCTGTTGAACCTCTTTCTCGAGCTCACTCTTTTTATTAAGAAATTTCTCCTTTACCTCCAGAAGTTTCTTTTCTTTGATAACCTCTGCAGCTTTCTCTGCTTTTTCCATTGTGTCTTTGTACTTTCCTGTCAAGATATAACGGAAAATAGCAAATCCACCAGCACAACCTGCCGCAAGGCATAACACAGCTATTGCAACTGTTACTATTGGACTCATTGATTCTATTTTATGATTTAATTAAATATTCTCGTTATTTCTTCAGCGCATCTTCGATTTCAGAAGTGAGCTTGCCGAGAATATCAATGAATGGAGCCGTGTCATTACGTACACCTTCCTTCTTATATCGTAATGCTATGTCTATCATTGCCATATATAAGATATCCTTATCTCCTTTCTTACCTTTGAAACGAGTGGAATATGTATTAATTGTGTCTGTAACAAGTTTGGCTGCCGAACGATAAAACTCCTCGTCCTCACGTGGGACGTTTACAGAAAGTTCTGCATCATAAACGTGCAACCTTATATGTAGCTTATCGTCTGCCATTATATTCTGTTTTATTTCTCACTTAAAAGCGTGATGCACTTATTTACGTCCCGGATGAGTTTAGCAATGCGCTTCTGAGCAGTTTCCATATCCCCATCCGTAACTTCAAGCATTCTTGCCATTTTCAACGAATTATAATCAGCCTGCGCCTGAGACAACTCTCCTTGAAGCTGCTTTATTTCCTGATCACGCTGGTCGACAAGCGAGTACAGTTCGTCATTCTCTTTCTTCAGTGTTTCATACTGAAGAATCATCTGACGTGCACGCGTCGCAAACGTATTCAGAATCTTCTCATTTGCATTCATAGCTAATCTATTCGTTTTGGCTACAAAATTACATTAAAGTTTCTATTTAAGCAAATATATACCTAATTATTTTGCCCCTGCTTCTTCTGACGGCTTTGGCTCTTTCTTAGCTAAAGTAACAATCTGATAAATAAAATCAGTTGTCCACTTACGGCTGAAACCAAGACGCTGATTATACTGGCGGACTGACATTACAGCCTTGATTACCCCAGGGTCGTTGAAGCTGTTCTTGTCATAAATATCATTTACCGTCTTCTCCGTCATCGTATAGATTGCCTTCTTGAAAAAACCTGGAACACGCAATTTGAACTTCATCAGGTTACCAACCAGCATCATCAGATCCTGTGTGAAGCCTTGAAATTGATAAAGATAAGGCTGAACATCCTGCATCTTCTTACAATTCTTTTTGATGCTTGCATCTATCTCATCAAAGAAGTTGTCATCAACATTATAAATATTTTTCATAGTTTTTCGCACACTTGCTTTTTCACCCAGTCCCAACTTGTTATTCAGTGTTGGGACACGGAATGTCTGCTTGTATGTACGAAGGTCTGGAAGCATTGCTAAATTATTGATACCTAAACGAGTTGCAAGAACTGCCTGAAAGTAAACTCGAACAAGTGTCATATAGTCCTCCATACCACCAGTCTTTGACTGTACAGTATCATTCTTTCCAAAGATTTTTGATAAGAATCCCATATCTTTTGTTTAAAGTTTTTAAGTTATTAAGATGAACTTTTATTTTTTACTCGATTGCAAAGTTAATAAAAAAACATGAAAAACATCTATTGAGTAGATGATTTCTCATTTTCACACCTTTTAATTAAATTATTTTTTTTACCTTTGCAAGCAAGACATGCAATATTGCCAATGAGAGAGTATAGCAACAATGATTTAACGAAAGAAGCGGTTATCTTCAAAGACTTTGTCATCTTGAAAATAATCCTGATGGTATTTGTGTTTGTATTTATAGAATACAAATCTGATTCATCAGTCCAAAACAGGGAATATTCTTCTTCCTCGTCAACAACACAATGGCTTTCGATAGGTTCAACCAATCGCCATTTTATATCTTTGCAACATCTCTTTCCAGATGCTTTTATTATTTAAGTCTGAACATATCACTAAGTTACCAAAACTATAAAATAAACAGTAACTACTAAATTAAATAACAGAAATACAACCACGCTATTATGAAAGGAATAGTTCTTGCAGGAGGTTCAGGTACACGCCTTTACCCTATCACCAAAGGTATAAGTAAACAGCTTATACCCATTTATGACAAACCCATGATTTACTATCCAATATCAGTCTTGATGTTGGCGGGAATAAAAGAAATTCTGATTATCTCTACTCCTTTTGACCTACCAGGTTTCAAACGTCTGTTAGGAGATGGTAGCAGCCTTGGCGTACGCTTTGAATATGCCGAACAACCGTCACCTGACGGGTTGGCACAGGCTTTTATAATTGGTGAAAAGTTTATTGGAGACGATTCCGTGTGCCTGGTCTTGGGTGACAACATCTTCTATGGAGCTGGTTTTAGCAGTATGCTACACAACAGCGTACAAACAGCAGAGAAGGATAATAAAGCAACTGTCTTCGGCTATTATGTAAACGACCCGGAAAGATATGGCGTTGCTGAATTTGACAAGGACGGCAAATGTCTCAGCATAGAGGAAAAACCAGAACACCCCAAAAGCAACTATGCCGTTGTGGGACTTTACTTCTACCCTAACAGTGTTGTAGAAGTAGCCAAGAACATAAAGCCTTCTGCACGTGGAGAACTGGAAATAACAACAGTCAATCAGTGCTACTTAAAGGAGGACACGTTGATGGTTCAAACACTCCAACGTGGTTTTGCATGGCTTGACACAGGAACACATGACAGTCTTGCAGAGGCAAGCACTTTTATAGAATGTATTGAAAAACGACAGGGACTGAAAGTTGCCTGTCTGGAAGAAATCGCTTACAAAAAAGGTTGGATTTCTGCTGACAAATTGCAGGAAATAGCTCAGCCTATGGCAAAGAACAACTATGGCAAATATCTATTTCGACTTGCTGAGGAGGGTAGATAGCTTTATATTAATCCGTTACAGAATAAATAAAAGTAATAAATATGGAAGAAGCAACAAAATTAGAACAAGGAAAGGAGCAGGAAGTTCACGAAGGAAATTTGTCCTTTGACTTTGCTGCGCTTTATCGAACCATTGTACTTAACTGGTACTGGTTCGTTCTGTCATTGATTATTTTCGGTGGTTTAGGAGCAATCTATCTCAGATATGCTACACCAATGTACCAGTCTACAGCCAAGTTGCTGATTAAGGATGACAACAGTAACAACAGACGTGGACAGTCTTTGCAGAACATGACAAACCTCGGTATCATTTCAAACTCAGCGGGTATTGACAATGAGATGGAGATTCTCACTTCACACTCTATTGCAGAAGATGCTATCAGAGACTTGAAGTTGTATGTCAACTATGCAACACAAGGCAGAGTAAAGGACGTCATTCTCTATCGCAACCAGCCTCTTAACGTTGATGTTGACCAGGCACATTTGGACAGACTGAATGCTCCTATCAATCTGACGATTACAAAAGACAGTTTAACCTACAACGTAAGCGGAACATACTTTGTACCAACTGATGAGAACTCCAGCGAAGGTCCTTTCTCTATCAACAGAAAGATAACAAGTCTTCCTGCTACCATTGCAACCCGTGCCGGTATCATCACAATCAGTTCCAACAACGGACATACCCTGCAAAAAGCACAGATTCTGAAGGTAAGCATTGTTTCACCAAGAATGGCATCCAACAAGTATGCCAGTGAACTTCAGGTTGCACAGACCGCAAAGTCTACTTCAATCGCACAGCTGCAACTTAGAGATGAAGTTCCACAGCGTTCTCTCGACTACCTCAAGCAATTGTCTATTGTTTACAACCGCCAGGCTAACGAAGATAAGAATACTGTAGCACTTCGTACAGAGAAGTTTATCAATGCTCGTTTGGAGAAAATCAACGCTGAGCTTGGTAAGACAGAAGGTCAGCTGCAGAGTTATAAGCAGCAGAACGGTATTGTTGAGTTGAAGATGAATGCTGGTAACTCTGTTGCCAACCAGAATTCTTCAGAGCTGAAACTTGCCGAAGTAGAAACACAAATTGAACTTTTCAATACCATTGCAAAGGAAGTTGAAAGTTCTTCTCGTAATCTCTCTCAGGTTATTCCATCTAATGTAGGATTGGACGACCAGAGTTCTACTTCATTGATTAATAAGTATAATGAGCTGGTTCTTGAGCGTAATCGTTTGCTCCGCAGTGCTTCAGAGAGTTCTCCTGTAGTAGAGCCTTTGACCATCCAGATCCGTGAGCTGAATGGTAACATCCGCCGTGCTATTGCAGCAGCACGCCAGAACTTGCAGATTCAGCGTGACGCAGTCTTGACACAGGTGAATAAGTTTAATGCACAGGTAGCAGAGACCCCACAGCAGGAACGTATGCTGACACAGATTGATCGTCAGCAGGAAGTCAAGTCTGGCCTGTACCTCATGTTGCTTCAGAAACGTGAGGAGAACAGCATTTCCTTAGCTGCTACAGCCGATAAAGGTAAACTTATTGATGACCCACAGCTCGTAGGCAAGATTAGTCCTGATTCTACAATGATCATGCTTATCGCCTTGCTAATCGGTTTGGCAATTCCTGTAGTGGTAATACTTCTCCTGCAGTTCTTCCGCTATAAGATTGAAGGTCACGATGATGTTGCACGCCTTACCAAATTGCCTATTATTGCTGACGTGGCTATCGCAAGCAATACAGCAAAGGGTAAAGCTGACATCGTTGTACACGAGAACCAGAATAACCAGATGGAAGAAATCTTCCGTTCTTTACGTACCAACTTACAGTTCATGCTGAAAGAGGGTCAAAAGGTTGTCCTCTTCACATCATCTACTTCTGGTGAAGGTAAGACCTTTATCGCTGCCAACCTTTCTGTCAGTTTTGGTCTCTTGGGCAAGAAGGTAATCTTAATCGGTCTTGACATCCGTCGTCCACGTCTGGCAGAGCTTTTCGATATCAATGACCACAAGCATGGTATTACAAACCTTCTTGTAAAGGATGCACCGACAGCTGAAGAGTTACAGGAACAGATTTTACCTTCTGGAGTCAATAAGAATCTGGACCTCCTCATGGCTGGTCCTATTCCTCCAAACCCAGCAGAGCTTATTGCCCGCAAGTCATTGGATGTAATCATCAACCTCTTGAAAGATAAATATGATTATATCATGATTGACACAGCTCCAGTTGGTCTGGTAACAGATACTCTTCAGATTTCCCGTGTTGCTGATGCTTCAATCTACATGTGTCGTGCCGACTACACGCCAAAATCAAGTTTCAACTTGGTCAACGCACTTGCAAACGAAAACAAGTTGCCTAACATGGCTGTCGTACTCAACGGTATTGACATGTCTAAGAGAAAGTACAGCTATTACTATGGCTATGGTGGCTATAGCAAGTATGGAAGATATGGAAAAGCTGGCTATGGTCATGGAAACTATGGTAATTATGGCAACTACAGCAATAGTCACTATGGTAACAAGAACGACCACTCTGTAAAGAGATAAATCTCTAATGTAATATAAAGAGAATAAATCTAAACAGACAATGACAATTGCAATTGATTTCGATGGAACCATCGTAGAACATAGATACCCTAAAATCGGTAGCGAAATCCCATTCGCTACCGATACACTGAAAATGCTTATCAAGGATGGACATCAACTCATCTTATGGAGCGTAAGGGAAGGCGAGCTGCTTCAGGAAGCTGTTGACTGGTGTCATGCGCATGGCGTTGACTTCTGGGCTGTAAACAAGGACTACCCTGAAGAAGAGAAGGAGAATAACAATCACTTCTCCAGAAAGCTCAAAGTAGACATGTTCATTGATGACCGCAACTTAGGCGGACTACCAGACTGGGGGACAATTTATCAGATGATAACCAACCGTGAAACATGGGAAAGTCGCAACTTTGCACATCAATCATTTGAAGATCATGAACCACCCAAGAAAAAACGTTGGTGGAACTTCTGAGAACTTTATATAAGTTGACAAAATAAAACAGGATGTCCTAATGACATCCTGTTTTTTGCTATAAGAAGATGGTAACATACAGAAAAGAAAAAGAGAATAGCCTTGTAAGCTATTCTCTTTTTATGTGATCCGCATGGGGCTCGAACCCATGACCCCAACATTAAAAGTGTTGTGCTCTACCAGCTGAGCTAGCGGATCTCCCTATGCTTTTAGTAAAAGCGAGTGCAAAGGTAGTGAGATTTTCTGATATTACCAAATAATTTATAACTTTTCTTGCATTTCCTGTTTTAAAACTGATAAACAGGAGATGACACTTTCCAACCTTTTCTCAGAGGATTACGTAAGCATAGCCAGATTTAAAATGAGTTGTAAACATTCATCTGTAAAAATCTATTTCAAATACTATTGTTCAATAAAACTCAAATAACATATGCTCCCATGCTCTTTTAAATGGAGAACATCGTATCGGCTTTGAAAAAAAACTCGCTCAATCAAATAATTTGTGTTTACTTTTGGTAGTATGACTATTATCTGACTACAAGCAGCCTATATCCCGACAACATATTGCAAAGTATTCAGTTCTCAGCACCATTGGTGTTTACCAACAACACATCGCGTGATGGACAACAACACCTCATGTGATGGACAACAACACATCGACAGGAAAAGAGAAAAAAGGGTTGTTATCGTCTATTATAACAATATTATAGTAAGGCACTAATGAACTCCTTATATGGAAAAGTCTTATTCGAACGACAATATATTTCAATGAATTGAATGAGGAATGAACTTAACCCTAAACAGTTCAATAGACAGCAACACACATAATTTCTTACTAAGCAGTATTGTTTCCTGACATCTTTTATTCCCTTGTAGGCATCTTGTCAGCCTTGCAAACTTGACGTGCACTGCTACACATTTGTTGCAGCTCGTCACTCAAACAAGAACTGTCCAGGCGTTAACATCCGGTTTGGATTTAAACATCTGGCTTATCTATGGGACTAAGTTTGAGTTTTCAGAATGTTCTGGCTGCATATAAAAGCGAAAGAAAGTATGCCTCACGACATACCTTCTTCTGTGTTCTTAGTCATCTTATTACGTTGAGCCTCTTGTCGGATTCGAACCAACGACCCCGAGATTACAAATCACGTGCTCTGGCCAACTGAGCTAAAGAGGCGAGGTGGGCAAGCTGTTCCTATCGCACCGCTACAACCTTCTGCCCTTGCTACGTTCCCGTCCTGGGGGATTCAAAGGGAGCTGGTCGTAGGAGACTTGCCCGTGTTCTACACTCTTACCATCATCGTAAAAGCGGGTGCAAAGGTACGGATTTTATTTAATATCAGCAAAGAGGGAGCGAAACTTTTTCCGTTTTTAACAAAAAAACATAATTTTGGTAACCTTCTACATTATTTATAATAATTAATCCGTACTTTTGTATCATGGTTTATGAAGATTTTAAACAACTGGCGGCTTATACCCGTTATGATGGTTTCTATCTCGCTATCGTCTGGGTAGCGAGTTTTGCATGCTTGCTGGGTATGACTGCTCTGCCAGTTCTGGCACAATTCAGTTTGCTGCTGTCATTGTCGACCCCCTTCTTCGTTGCATACCGACTGAAGATATTTCGTGAGGAAGGACGTAATGGGGTGATTTCCTTTCGTCGTAGTCTGTTCTACTGTATTCGTGTGTTCTTCAATGCTGCGATTATTTTCAGTCTGCTGCAGTGGCTCTATATGCACTATGTTGACAACGGGAAACTGCTTATGATGGTTACAAGTCTTTATTCCAGAAGTGAGGGAAGAAAGATACTTGCCATGATGGATATTCCCTATGAAAAGTTCATGGCAGTGCTGCCAGAGGCTTTCCAGCCTTATTCTTTGGCATCCAGCAGCTTCATCATTGCTGTTATGCTGGGTGGGGTCTATTCGTTGTTCATAGCGGCAGTAATGTCTAAGAAAGTCAAGAACCAGCAGTTGTGACTTCAGGGTGTCTGCTGCAAATGATGTTTTAATTTATCATTCAACTAATTCATCATGTCTGACTCAAAAGTTCCAATTCAGCATTCCCGGACTTCTAATTGAAAATTCCTAATTCAGAACATGGATATATCAGTAATCATTCCTCTCTACAATGAGGAAGAAAGTCTACCAGAATTACACGCGTGGATTCAACGCGTGATGAACGCCAACGGCTTCACGTATGAAATAATCTTCATCAATGACGGTTCCAAGGATAACAGTTGGGATGTCATTGAGGAACTACACCGCAAGGATGCCGAGCATGTACACGCCATCAAGTTCCGTCGCAACTATGGCAAGAGTCCTGCACTTTACTGTGGCTTTAAGGCTGCACAGGGTGATGTTGTCATAACGATGGATGCCGATTTGCAGGATTCTCCCGATGAGATTCCAGAACTCTATCGTATGATAATGGAGGAGAAGTACGACCTTGTAAGTGGCTATAAGCAGAAACGTTATGACCCGTTGACGAAGACGATTCCTACAAAACTTTTCAATGCTACGGCACGTAAGATCAGTGGTGTGCATAATCTGCACGACTTTAACTGTGGTTTGAAGGCTTATCGTCATGACGTAGTGAAGAATATCGAGGTCTATGGTGAGATGCACCGTTATATCCCTTATCTTGCCAAGGAGGCTGGCTTTGCACGCATCGGCGAGAAAGTGGTGCACCATCAGGCACGCAAGTATGGTAAGTCAAAGTTTGGTATCAACCGTTTCTTTAATGGTTATCTTGACCTGTTGACACTCTGGTTCCTCACCAACTTTGGTAAGAAACCAATGCATGTGTTTGGTCTGATGGGGTCATTTATGTTCCTTATCGGCTTTATTGCCTTTCTTTGGCTCATTGTCGAGAAAACCATAATGCTCATCAATGGTGTTTATGGCGACCTGCTATCAAATCATGCTTCTTTCTTTATAGCCCTTGTTGCGATGGTGCTGGGCACACAGCTCTTCCTTGCCGGCTTTATCGGCGACCTTATCAGTCGTAGCAATCCTCGAAGAAATGACTATCAGATTGAGAAGGAAATGTAAAAGAAATCTTCTGCTTCGTGGGTGTTTTAAGTAGGGATGCACAGCATGCGTGCTTGTAATTACGCCCGATTGTGGACATATTCACCTGCGTTATTATGCTTTAGGAGGTTTTGTGCATATTGACTACCCCTGTGTGGGAATCTTTTCGACAATAAGTTGGAGATACAATGCTCTTGCTGTTGGAGATAGGCGCATGATATATGCGAAAAGCATATCAGCTTGCTTTATTTAAAGACGATAATAGGTAAACTATGAACTATAGAAAGATCAGACATACAGTAAGAAGAGTCAGTATGTTCACTCTTCTATTGGGAGGGATATGTTGGATAAGTTCCTGTTCCGACATAAACTGTCCTATAAACAACGGTGTGTGGGCTAATTACATTGTCCAAGGCGACACATTGCGTGATACACTTACCATTTCAGCAATTCGTGAGAATAAATCCGACACCGTATTGTTGAACAAACAGGTCAATACGACGAAGTTCAGTTTGCCGATGAGCTATAGTGCCGACAGTGACAAGTTACGCTTTGCCTTCAAAAGCAAGGCTGGAGTTACAACAGTTGACACTGTAACAGTGTCAAAGACGAGCAAGAGTCATTTTGAAAGTGTTGACTGTCCGCCAGCCTTTTTCCATACACTTACTGCTGTGAAGGCAAAGGGCACACGTGTAAGTAAGATAGAAATCAGTAATCCTAACGTTGATTATGATGGTACGAAAGAACATATACTTATCACTTTTACTAATCCTTAACGCACTGTTCCTGCTCTTCCCTACTGGAGCCAACGCACAGCGCAGACCAACAGTGCCGAAGGAGAAGAAAGATACCGTTGCGTTCTTCCGAGGTGTTGCTGTGGGCATTGACCTCGTCGGACCTGCTATGCGTTCGCTTGCATCATACGGCCAGTATGAAGCCCTGCTGCGCTTGAACATCAAGGACAGGTTCTTCCCTATCATCGAAGCAGGTATCGGACAGGCTGACAAGACTGATGAAACAACCAGGACATGCTTCAAGACCAATGCACCTTATGCACGTGTGGGCTGCGACTTCAATATGCTCAAGGATAAACACGACGTCTATCGCTTCCTGGTTGGTGGCAGAGTAGGATACACCTCTTTTAAGTATGACGTTCTAAGTCCGGGCATTGCCGACCCCATCTGGGGAACACAGTCAGCCTATGGTGCACTTGACAGCAAGGGAAACCAGCTTTGGGCAGAGCTGATTGGTGGTGTGGATGCAAAGATATGGGGACCTATCCGTATGGGATGGTCCGTCCGCTATAAACTCCGACTCGCCCACAAGGCCGGCGAAATAGGTGAACCATGGTATGTTCCAGGGTTTGGTCGTGGAGATTCATCGCAGCTTGGCGCCACATTCAATGTCCTTTTTGAGCTGTAACAAAGAGCCTTTTGAATATAAGTAGCTATATCAAAGTCTTTACTTGACAGTAATACTGTAGGGATGTACGCCTTTTGTGTTCATGAATAATGTCTGCCGGACGCACAAGTCGTGTGTTCCCAATTCTTTCACAACAAATCCCTATCTTTAACTACTCAATAATAAATGCGTCATGAATAAGAAAAAATTATATTGGCAGGTACCGTTCCTCCTTGTGCTGATTATCGGATCGATAGTCATTGTCCGCCGCCAGCATGCCATGCCTTATCAGCATAACAAGGGCTTCATCTTTGGTACAGTATATAATATTACCTATCAAAGCGATGAAGACCTGCAGTCTCAGATAGAAGCAGAACTGAAGAAAGTGGATGAGACTTTCTCTACTTTTGACTCTAAATCGCTCATTTCACAGGTGAACCAGAACAAGCCTGTGAAGGTTAACCAGATGTTCAGAGAAGTGTTCACGCTGGCTGAAACGATTTCAAAAGAAACAGACGGGGCTTTTGACATTACCGTTGCACCAATGGTAAACATGTGGGGCTTTGGTTTCAAGACGGGTCTGCATCCGTCTAAGCAGAAGATTGACAGTCTGCATCAGATTGTAGGATATAATAAGGTGAAACTTGTTGGCAATACTATCCGCAAGCAGGATTCCCGCACAATGCTCGACTGTTCAGCCATTGCCAAGGGTTATGGGTCGGATGCCATAGCCCGTCTCCTGCTTCGTAATGGTGTTGAGAACTTCATGGTTGAGATTGGTGGTGAGATTGTCACGAAAGGAAACAGTGAAAAACGGCTGCCTTGGAAGATTGGTGTCACGAAGCCGACGGAAGACAGTCTGAACACAAAACAGGAGTTTGAGACGGTTCTGAACGTTACTGACAAGGCGATGGCAACGAGTGGGAACTATCGTAACTTCTATTATAAAGGTGGGAAGAAATACGCTCATACCATTGACCCAAAGACAGGCTATCCTGTCCAGCACTCCCTGCTTTCAGCCACAGTCTTGGCAAAGAACTGCGCTACAGCTGACGCTTACGCCACATCATTCATGGTGATGGGTATTGAGAAAGCATGCAAGTTGCTTGACCGTCATCCTGAATTGATGGCTTATTTCATCTATTCAGATACAAAAGGAAATCTGAAAGTCTGGTATAGTCCGTCAATGGAGGGAAAAATAGTAGAATGAAGTAGTCTCTTACCAGATATTCCACAATCACCCAACATTCATCACCGAAGCCCTGAACAATGCTCCAACTTTACGATAAACTCCTCGAACTACCTCTTTTCATCGGTATAAGCACTGACGAACTATCGGATATCGTGGGACAGACGAAGTTTAGTTTTCATAAGCTGGCAGCTGACAAACCGCTCGTAAGCAAGGAGGAAAAATGTACACAGCTCTTCTTTCTTATGAGCGGAACACTCCGTGTGGTCAGCTATGCTGACAGCCATCGTTATCGTATAGAGGAAGAATTGTCGGCACCGGCTGTTATCCAACCTGAACATTTCTTCGGACTTATGCAACGTTACACCAAGGATTTTACAGCGCAGACCGATTGTAGCCTGCTTTCATTGGATAAGTCTGAGGTGTTACGGCTTCTTGACAATTATCTTATCTTCCGTCTGAACCTTCTCAACTGTATTTCCATGCAGGCACAACGCATGGGGCGCATCCCATGGCGACAGCAGTCTGATGACATTCGCCAGCAGTTCGTCAGCTTCCTCCGTCTCCGCTGTCTGACGCAGGCAGGACATAAGGTTCTTAGGATAAAAATGGAAGACCTTGCTCATGAGCTGCACCAAAGTCGTCTTAACATCTCTCGCATGCTCAATGACTTGCAATGTGAAGGACTGCTGACAATAAGCCGGGGGATCATTACAGTTCCACAATTGGAGAAGCTACGGTAGTAACCAATTCTACATCAGCCTCCCCTCAACCCTTTGAAACCAACAAGCACTTATTGAAGAAATATAAAGGAGTAAGCCCGTACGAGGGATTTGAAATATATTTACATAAATGATTGCCACTTTTGTTTAAAAACAGAGAAAACAAGAACAAAACAACGTGTTCGTAACTATCAGAAGAACAGACGATTATAAAGTCATGCAAGAATAGGTGCCTAATTGGACTTCAATTAAGCACTACTTAGGACTTAATCAAGCACCTTTTGCACGTCAATTAAGGCTTAATTTGAATGCAGTTAAGCATCAATAGATTTCCTTGCTATGATTTTTTTTGACACAATTCATATTGATAGGGAATGGCTGACATCGGATAATTAGCAATAGTTGTTCAACTGATTTCTGAAAACAGAAAGATGTTCCCAGGGTTTCTTATTGGCTTCATTATTATTATCGAGTTCGCCAAATATCAACTGTTCCTCTACCAAGAAACAAATTTGCGTTAAAATCCACCTTTATATATAGTGTTTCTCCTTTTTTTGAGTTATCTTTGTACTTTAAATTAAGAGAAAGCAAAAAGAAAATGACAGATAATACATCAGGGAAGAAAGAACGTGTAAATCCTTTCTTCCTACCTTATGATACACCGCACTACACGGCACCATTCGAGCGTATCACGCTTGCCGACTACGAGGAGGCAATGATGGAAGGTATCCGCCGTGAGGACGAACAGGTTGAGAAGATTATCAACAATCCTGAAGAACCACCCACCTTTGAGAACACGATTATACCAGAGGATGAGGTCAAAGGACGCAAGCATTACTATGATCTTCTGAATCGTGTGGAGAGTGTATTCTTCAATATGCTCAGTGCCGAGACCAATGACGAGATGGACGCATTGGCGCAGAAGATGAGTCCAATCCTTACCAAACACAGTAATGACATCAGCTTGAACCCAAAGATATTCGAGCGTGTCAAGCATGTATATGAGCATCATCGTGAGCTGACACCAGAAGAGAACTGTCTGCTGGAGAAAAGCTATGAGGGTTTTGTTCGCAGTGGTGCACTGCTTGATGAAGCAGGAAAGGAACGTCTGCGCATGCTCACGGAAGAGGCATCCATGCTTTCGTTGCAGTTCTCACAGAATGTGCTGAAAGAGAATAAAGCCTATACGCTGCATATTACGGATGAACAACAGCTTGACGGACTCCCCGAAACGGCACGTGAGGCTGCGCAGGAAGCTGCAAGAGAGCATGGAATGGAGGGCTGGGTCTTCACTTTGGATGCTCCAAGCTATGGTCCGTTTATGATGTACAGCACGCAGCGCGAACTGCGTAAAGACCTTTACATGGCACGCAATACGCTCTGCATAAAAGATAATGACACGAATAACCTTGAACTTTGCAAGCGTCTGGTTAATCTTCGCCGTGAAATGGCTCAGCTCCTCGGTTACGATACTTTTGCCGATTATGTGATGAAACATCGTATGGCAACAACGGTTGAGAACGTGTACAAACTTCTCAACGACCTCATTGGGGCATATAAGCCGACTGCCATCAAGGAACGTGAAGAAATAGAGGCATTAGCACGAGAAGAAGAAGGTGACGGTTTCAAGATGGAACAGTGGGATGTAGCTTATTACAGCCAGCTGCTGAAGAAGAAGAAATATGACCTTGACCCAGAGATGCTTCGCCCTTATCTTGAATTGGGAAATGTTATCAAAGGCGTCTTCGGTTTAGCTACACGTCTCTATGGTATCAGCTTCAAGGAGAATAAGGAGATACCTGTTTACCACCCTGACGTGAAGCCGTATGAGGTGTTTGACAAGGATGGCAGCTACCTGGCTGTACTTTATGTTGACTTCCATCCACGCAAAGGAAAGCGTGATGGGGCATGGATGACGGAGTTTCAGGGACAGTGGATAGAGCGGGATGGTACGAATGTACGCCCACATGTGTCACTCGTGATGAATTTCTCCAAGCCTACAGAGGACAAGTCGGCACTTTTGAGAATAGGTGAGGTGGAGACTTTCCTGCATGAATTCGGGCATTCTCTACATGGTATATTTGCCAATACCCGCTTCGAGAGTTTGTCAGGAACGAATGTATGGTGGGACTTTGTAGAACTTCCTTCGCAGTTTATGGAGAACTTTGCTATAGAAAAAGAGTTCCTGCGTACCTTTGCTTTCCATTATCAGACAGGTGAACCTATGCCTGATGAACTGATTGAGAAAGTTATTACCAGCCGTAATTTCGGTGCTGCAACGGCCTGTCTGAGACAGGTCAGCTTCGGCTTGTTGGATATGGCTTACTATACTCATAAAGATGAGTTTACAGATGACATTATCCCGTTCGAGAAGAAAGCATGGGCACCAGCTATCATTGATGAGCAGCGTATGGATACCTGTATGACGGTACAGTTCTCTCATATTATGGCAGGTGGATATGCTGCAGGATATTACAGTTACAAGTGGGCAGAGGTTCTTGACGCTGATGCTTTCAGTGTATTCAAGAAAGAAGGAATCTTCAATCCTGCTACTGCCCAGCGTTTCCGTGATAATATCCTCTCACGTGGAGGAACTGAACATCCTATGACGCTTTACAAGCGTTTCCGTGGAGGGGAGCCGACGATTGATGCGTTAAAGGAAAGGGACGGACTTCTCAAGACACAGTAATTTCCTCGGACCTCTCCAAGGGATAAGGTGTGGCTGTTAGCTATAGTCTGGCTTTTCCCCTCTAATTCTCCCCTATCGTAGCTTATTCATGTTTATCATCGCTTATAAAATCCTATAAAGATAATGAACAACGAACATATTACTGAGCAAGCAGTAACATCTTCCGCTTCCATTAGAGAAGGGAGAGGACAGACTGCTGTCGATTATCGTTACCTTCGTATGGCACGTATCTGGGCAGAGAATTCCTATTGCAAACGCCGGCAGGTGGGCGCATTGGTAGTGAAGGACAAGATGATTATCAGCGATGGTTACAACGGAACACCAAGTGGATTCGAGAACGTGTGTGAAGATGAGACGGGCGTAACGAAACCTTATGTCCTTCATGCAGAAGCAAATGCTATCACAAAACTTGCCCGAAGTGGTAATAACAGTGAGGGGTCAACGCTTTATGTAACAGCATCGCCTTGCATTGAGTGTGCAAAACTTATCATACAGGCTGGTATCCGTCGCGTTGTTTATGCCGAGAAGTATCGCCTTACAGATGGTATAGACCTGCTGACACGAGCAGGAATTGAAGTGGAATACAGGAGTCTTGACGGCACCCGTTGAGTCTTTCTTGAGTGAAAAAGAATATAATTAGCCAGTAGGCTTTTAAGTATTGAGGGTTATTTGGCATTGGAAATATAAGCCTGACAAGACTAAATTGCTGAATATGATGAATTAATTTAATTTACTTCATTAACCTAATTTACCCTATTTGCCTCCTATGGCTTCCATGGCTTATTGAGATTTCCTCTTTTCACTTATCCTCTTTAGAACCGAGCCTTATAATAGAACAATGTATAACAAGTAAATCAACGAGCACCCTGACAATGCATCTTTCTTATACGGGAGAGCGTGGGTGAGGCTTTTATGAATCAAAACAAGAATAACCGTTTCATGCCACTGCTGATGGCACTTTGTGTTGTCATCGGTATTCTTATTGGTACTTTCTATGCCAATCATTTCTCTGGTAACCGACTGAATATCATCAATAGCGGTAGCAGTCGGCTGAGCAATCTGCTACATATTATTGACGATCAGTATGTCGATTCAGTCAATATAGACGAGCTTGTAGACAAGGCTATCCCAGAGATTCTATCAGAACTTGATCCACATTCAGTCTATATCAGTGCAAAGGATGTGCAGTTGGCTACAGACGATTTGAAGGGTTCTTTCTCTGGTGTGGGAATAGAATTCAATATCCGACAGGATACGTTACGAATACAGAATGTCATCAAGGACGGACCTGCTGACAAGGCAGGACTGTTGGCAGGTGACAAGGTAGTGAGTGTTAACGGTAAAGCGTTTGTGGGTAAAGAGGTAACCAACGAGGAGGCTATGCACCGTCTTAAAGGACCGAAAGACTCAAAGGTAAAGATAGGTGTTAAACGGTATGGTGAGAAAGGTGTAAAGATGTTCACCGTAACACGTGGCGACATTGCGGTGAAGAGTGTTTCTGCAACTTATATGCTCAACGACTCTACAGGTTATATCCGCATCAAGAGTTTTGGCGAACGTACATATGCTGAAATGCTTGCAGCTTTACAGACACTGAACATCCAGGGAGCTGATCATTTAGTTATTGACCTTCGAGATAATGGTGGAGGCATCTTGGAGTCGGCTGTGCAGATGTCAAATGAGTTCCTGCCCAAGAATCGCCTTATTGTTTACACGCAGGGAAGAAAGAGCCCTCGTATTGACTACCGTAGCGATGGCAAAGGTAGCTACCAGCATATTCCAATGGTAGTACTTATCAATGAGGGCTCAGCTTCGGCTGCAGAAATCTTTGCAGGTGCTATGCAGGACAATGACCGAGCTGTCATTGTCGGACGCCGTTCCTTTGGTAAAGGACTGGTACAACAACAGATACAGTTTAATGATGGCAGCTTGATAAGACTGACTATCGCACGTTATTACACTCCATCGGGGCGCTGCATACAAAAGCCGTTCAAACCTGGTGACAATGCTGATTATGAGAAAGATATTCTCACACGTTACCAGCATGGTGAATTCTTCTCACAGGATAGCATCAAACACGAAGGCCCAGCCTATCATACACAGAATGGACGTATCGTCTATGGTGGTGGTGGTATTACACCTGACACATTCGTTCCTGAAGACACTTCAAAGGTAACCTCTTATTATAAGGAGGCGGTAATGAGCGGATTGATACTCCAATATGCTTTTAATTATACGGACAGCAACAGAAAGAAACTCAGTGGCTTTGGCAAGATGCTGCCTTTGGCTAACTATCTGGAACATCAGAACCTTGTGAGTGACTTCGTCAACTTTGCAGAAAAGAATGGACTGCGTCGGCGCAATCTCATGATTATGCGTTCACACTCGCTCCTACAAGACTATCTTAACAGTCGCATCATATATAACATTCTTGACGAACAGGCATGGATAGAATATGTGAACCGAGATGATACTACGATAAAGGCTGCTGTAAACGTCTTCCGCAGCCCTTCTATCCTGTTGCTTAATTCACAACAGAAGGCTCATCGTCAGACAGACTCCTTACATAAAACAACTCCCCGACGTTGATGAAACAGTTTGATAAAGCAGCCCTACGGAAAGAGGTGAGAGCACGTAAAAAAAAGTTTTCTACGGAAGAGCTGATAGAGCAGTCCCGTCCGATTATTGAGCATGTCCTGGGCCACCCGCGTCTGAAGGAATCCAAGACAGTTCTTCTATATAATTCTCTGCCTGATGAGGTCTATACACACGACCTTATCCAGCAGCTCCATACCGATGGGAAAACAGTTCTACTTCCCGTTGTCATCAGTGATACTGAGATGGAACTCCGCCTCTATCATGGCTCAGAAGCATTTGAGACAAGTACTTACGGAATTCTTGAACCTACCGGTGAAGCCTTCACCGACTTTTCGTCTATAGATTTCGCACTCATCCCAGGCATGGCTTTTGATGCGCAACGTAACCGTCTTGGTCGTGGAAAAGGTTATTATGACCGCTTTCTGCCTCTTCTCACCAATGCCTATAAGCTCGGTATCTGTTTCCCTTTCCAATTTCTTCCAAGTATTCCGACCGAAGAGACTGACATAAAAGTGGATGAATGTATTAGTATATTACAATGTATATTATAATGTTTATAATGAACCTCTTTGCTCATCTTTAGCTGACGTGCTGCTGCCCAACACACGTGGTGGTGTTGGTAAACACCAGTGGTGTTGAGTGCAAAACACCTTACAATATATTGTCGGAATGTAAGTAACTTGTTGTTAGAAAAGAGTTGTACTACCGAAAGCAAACAAGACTTTTTTGATTAGTTGACCTACTTTTCTAAAGACAACACAAAGCTATCTGTTTAAAAGAGATTCCACATTAGAACACAAATTGCTTAAGTTTTATCGGACAGCTACCAACTTTATAATTATAGAATACAGAGGAATACATTATTTAGTCCGTCTTCATAAACAACAAAGCCAGACTGCAACCCAGTCTGGCTTTGTATTATCCTTTTATTCACAAAGGAGAAATACTACTTAAAACGTTCACTTCCTAACCTTCCATTGGAATGTACTACATGGCAGTCCCGCTTCATTCACAAGATTGGCACGTGTGAAGGGTTGCCAGCCATAACGGACATAGAGAGGACGTGTAACAGAGGAAGACCTGACAAGGAGTGTGTTTGACGATGTTATCTGTGCCTCAGCAGGAAAGTAGATACCATCAGCACCTGCTACTTCAAAGCCAACAAGACGGCTGCCATTGGCAGACAGCGATTGAGCATGGGTGAACTGAAGTTCAAGACCATTGTCCTTCACCGACACCGAATGACAGACAGGTCCCTCAGACTCAATCTTGTAATCATAACTATGATGCAATGCCTGCAAACCAAGCCGCTCACCAACAGGCTTCTTGTTCGTATAATGTACGTCCAGGGAGTCACCTACATCCGTTGTCACAGCCATCCATGTATTACGCAGTGTTGATGCCATACGACGTTGAGAGTCACGGAAACGTGGCCATGACGGACGATTCAAACTTGAAAGCTGTACGAAATAGAACGGCAGTTCCGGATTGTGGAAGAACCTGCGCCAGCTCTTCTGCAACATGGGGAATAACCGTTCATGTAATTCCATATTGTGCGCATTGGATTCACCTTGATACCATACAACGCCTTTGACATCATAACCCTTCAAAGGAAGCATACCTGCCTCAAACATATAAGCTGGTGCATAGGGATGACGCTGCAGCGGATTTTTGCTCACACTGACATTCTGCAACGCCCTCTCTCGTGCCCATTTCATACCGAAATCACCATGATACCAGTCGCGGAGGATAGCAGGCATACGCTGTTCTAACGTCCTACGGTCAATCCACGACTCCGTAGTCGTTCCGCCAACAGCATTACAAATGATGCCCACAGGTACCTGCAGACTGTCAGCCAACTTCTTACCAAAGTGATAAGCAACGGCTGAGAAGCCGCTCAATGACTCACGGGAGCAGTTGCGCCATGGTCCGACACGAAGGTACTGATGACGATTTACTGAGTCACAGGCTGCAGCCGACCATGCAACGGCATTTGTTGGATAGATGGCAGACATATTAAACAGATGCAGGCGAGTCTGTCTGTCAGCTTCGTCCAAGTCCTGTTTTCTGCTCTGTACAGCGTTCACAGGCAATTCCATATTCGATTGTCCCGAACAAAGCCACACCTCACCAACATATATATCCTTAATTGTAAGTTTCTCTTTCTTCGTACTTATCACTGCATGATAAGGTCCACCTGCCTTTTCTGCCGGGAAAGAAACTCTCCACTTCCCTGCCCCATCAGCTATGGCTGAGAGTGTACGACCGTTGAAATTCACCCTGACAGTCTCACCTGTATTTGCTTTGCCTCGGAAGATAACAGGCTTGCTGCGCTGAACAACCATGCCATCCGTATAAAGTGGAGAAAGAGCAAGACCACCATAGTTGCCGGTCAAGGCTCCATACACAGTCTCGGCGATAATCTTTGCGCCCTCAGCATTCGGATGAATTGCATCAGCAAGAAGGTCAGGACGACTGTACAAAGGCGTATTCAAATCAATCAATGGAAGCCGTGCCGCCTTAGCTACCTGACGTATATGCTTCTGAATCTGCTCATGCCAGTCACGTGTACCACTCTCAAAACGAGGATGACGGTCAAAAATAGGCGTCATAAGGCATATCCAAATCTTTGCCTTAGGATTTGCCTGCCGGAAGCTGTCAATCAAACTGATATAATCTGTATTGAACTCCTCACTGTGTTCTGGCCAGTTACGTGGGTCAGTATCATTGAGTCCGAGATGAATAACAACAAGGTCTGCCTTGAAATCCAACGCCTCCTTATACTCTTTCTGATTCACATAAGGGCGATGTCCACGACAAAGCAAAGTAGTACCGGAGTGTCCGAAATTTCTCACCTCATACCCTTCTCCTAACATCTGTTGTAACTGTGACGGGTAGCAATACTTCTCCCTGTCAGTAATTGTCATGCCCCATGTCACACTGTTTCCCACACATGCCACCTTGATTCTGCCGCCAGCAACAACTGTAAGCACCATCAAAAGTAGTCCAAACAAGACGATTGTTCTTTTCTTCATATTCATTAATAATATAGTAACTGAAGATATAGCTTTTTAATTGAAAGGTAATTCACTCATAAGAGCTATGCAAAGGTAATTATATTCTGCGAATAACAGAAATTCTATTGGAAAGTATTAAAATTGGTTCCAAAAACACATATCGAACAATTCCTTTCATGATGTGTTCGTACACATTATCATGAAGTGCAAAAAAATAAACAAAAAGTTTGCATGGTAAAGGAAAATGACATATCTTTGTAACTGTTATCCTGAAAACAATCTTTTACCTTTAAAGGCTAATACCTATTGAATTAAGAGCGATCACCTGCGAAGGTCATCGCTTTTTTATTTAACATACACTCTTTAGTTCCTCCTATCATAAAAAAACACAGCACAATCACAGTAATACAGGGAAAGATTATGGAATCAAAAATGAACATGTTTTTTAAAAACAAATCCCTTACGTGTAAAACTATTAATGCCTGTTTACATCCCAATCAAGCCTTAATTGCGGTTCAATTAGTTCTTAGTTACAGCCTAATTATGGTTCTTCCGTTAAATGCGTGGACACTTTTCGTATGGCTTTAACGGATGAACCGAAGTTATTTATTAAATAAAAACATAGCCAAGACGGTCTTGGCTACCTACTTTATTATCATCCTCCGATGCAGAAAACCTTTTCATGTCAATACTTTGAAAAGACAGACGACAGATTGAAAAATCATGACATAATTCCGGGTAAAATACCTACGGATAAAGGCAAAAATACGTGTAAAAAGCAAGTTTGCAACCAACAGTAAATCAGTTGGTTATAAAGTAGCGCAAGAAAAGGTGCTTAATTGGACTTCAAAAGGGCGTCAGTTAGACCTCAAAAGGGCATCTATTGCAAGCCAATTGGGCGTCTTTTAGAAGCCAAAAGACCATGTATTGGTTTTGAACTGTATGAAAATAGTTTACAAACATTGGTTGATATGGGAATAAGTTGTTTGTAGAAGACGGGAAGACTGACAAACTATAAAACATAACGAAAGCCTGTGCTTTCCGCCCGAAATAATAGCGTAAGTTTGTCCGTTACGTTATTATGTGCTATCTTTGCAAAGTAATGATAAAAAGAAGATAATACAGGCAAAATGACCGACTCAAAGATAATCAACGACCCGGTTTTCGGGTTTATCAAGATGCCACGTGGATTGTTACTTGACATTGTGCGCCACCCGCTCATGCAACGACTGACACGCATCAAACAGTTAGGACTGACACAGGAGGTTTATCCGGGCGCACAACACACCCGCTTCCAACACTCGTTAGGCACATTCCATCTCATGAGCGAGGCACTTGTATCGCTGCAACAAAAAGGAGTTTTTGTCTTTGACAGTGAGGCAGAGGCTGTGCAGGCAGCCATACTCATGCACGACATCGGGCACGGTCCGTTCTCTCATGTACTGGAGAATACGCTCATCAGCGGTATTACACACGAAGAAATATCGCTGTTGATGATGGACCGTATCAACCAGGAGATGCACGGTGCGCTGAACCTTGCCATCAGCATCTTCAAGAATGAATATCCCAAGTCTTTCCTCCATCAACTGATTTCCAGCCAGCTTGACATGGACAGGCTTGACTATTTGCGCCGTGACAGTTTCTTCACAGGTGTGACTGAGGGGAACATCGGTTCGGCACGTATCATCAAGATGCTCAACGTGGTGGACGACACGCTGGTCGTAGAATCGAATGGCATCTATTCTATAGAGAATTATCTCACTTCCCGACGTTTGATGTATTGGCAGGTTTACCTGCACAAGACCACTGTGGGCTGTGAGAACATTCTTATCAATACCCTGCGCCGTGCCAAGCAACTGGCAAAACAAGGCGTTGAGCTTTTCGCTTCTCCTGCTCTCCGCTACTTCCTGTATGAGGACATAACAGCCCGTTCGTTCCAGTCACACTCCGAAGCACTGGATAACTATATTGCGCTGGACGACAACGATATATGGAGTGCCTTGAAGGTGTGGCAGCATCATGAGGACAGGATCCTCGCTCTCTTATCGTCAAATATTATCAACAGAAAACTCTTCAAAGTAGAAGTAAGAGAAGAGGAACCTACAGCTGAGGAAATCACACTGCTCAAGGAACAGATATCCGACCGACACAAGGTGGATATTGCCGACTGCGATTACCTCATGGGAGTCAACCGTGTACAGAAAGACATGTATAATCCTTTCGACGACCACATCAGCATCCTCTACAAAGACGGAACATTGAAAGACATAACCGAAGCCTCAGAGATTCTGAACATTGAACTGCTCTCTAAAAAAATATGCAAATATTACCTCTGTTATCAACGTTTCTAATAAAAATTCCCTATCTTTGCACAACTAATAATCAACAAAAGGCTATATAAATGGAATTCTCTGCGAAACAAATCTCGCAATTCATACAAGGTCGTGTTGAAGGTGATGAGAACGTTACCATTAACACTTTCGCCAAAATCGAAGAAGGTAAGAAAGGAGCTATCTCCTTCCTTGCAAACCCAAAATATACACATTATCTATACGAAACCGAATCTTCAATCGTCCTTGTAGATGAGGACATCCAGCTGGAAAAGGATGCGAAGCCTACCCTTATCCGCGTCAAGAATGCAAGAGACTGCGTGGCAAAGCTGCTGCAGCTCTATGAAAGCATGAAGCCGAAAAGACAGGGTATTGACTCACTTGCATTCGTATCATCCAAAGCTACAATCGGCAAGGATGTCTATATCGGTGCATTTGCATATATCGGTGACGGAGTTACATTGGGTGACGGCTGCCAGGTCTATCCCCATGCAACAATCATGGACGGCGCACAGTTGGGAACCAACTGTATCGTCTACCCTAATGCCAGCATCTATCATGGCTGCAGGATTGGCAATAATGTCATCCTTCATTCGGGCTGTGTTGTCGGTGCTGACGGCTTCGGCTTTGCACCAAACCCAGAGACTAACAGCTATGACAAGATACCACAGATTGGCATCGTTACCATTGAGGACAACGTAGAAATTGGTGCCAACACCTGCATTGACCGTTCAACAATGGGCAGCACATACCTTCGTAAGGGTGTGAAACTCGACAACCTCGTACAGATTGCGCATAACAACGACATCGGCGAGAACACTGTCATGTCAGCACAGGTGGGCATTGCCGGCTCAACCAAGGTGGGACAGTGGTGCATGTTCGGCGGCCAGGTCGGTATTGCCGGACATATAACCATCGGTGACAAGGTATTCCTCGGCGCACAGTCAGGTGTGCCTGGCAGTCTGAAGAGCAACCAGCAGCTCATCGGTACTCCACCGATGGAACAGCGGCCTTACTTCAAGTCACAGGCTATTTTCCAGCGTCTGCCCGAGATGTACAAGCAGTTGAACGCATTGCAGAAAGAAATTGAAGAATTGAAAAAGAACAAATAACATACATGGAGACAGTTAAGCAGAAAACACTGAAGGGGAGCTTTTCTCTTTTCGGAAAGGGACTTCACACAGGATTGAGCCTTACCGTAACTTTCAATCCCGCCCCAGAAAATACTGGCTATAAGATTCAACGAATTGACCTTGACGGTCAGCCCATCATCGATGCCGTTGCTGAGAATGTTGTTGACACACAGCGTGGAACAGTTCTGGCAAAAGGTGATGCCCGTGTCAGCACGGTTGAACACGGCATGTCAGCCCTCTATGCTATGGGAATTGACAACTGTCTTATCCAGATTAATGGTCCGGAGTTTCCTATTCTCGATGGTTCTGCAACTATGTACGTTGACAAAATCAACGAAGTCGGTATTGTTGACCAGAATGCACCAAAGGACTACTATATCATTCGTAAGAAAATTGAAATCAAGGATGATAACGGTTCTGTCATCACGATTCTTCCTGACGAGCAGTTTTCTATTACTGCCATGTGCAATTTCAACTCCAAGTTCATCAGCAGTCAGTTTGCAACATTGGACGACATTGACACTTATGCAACAGAGATTGCACCTGCCCGTACATTCGTCTTTGTACGTGATATTATGCCATTGCTGCAAGCTAACCTCATCAAGGGTGGTGACCTGGATAACGCTATTGTTATTTATGAACAGCAGGTTTCACAGGAGAAACTCGACCAATTGGCTGACCTTCTGAAGGTTTCCCGCATGGATGCCAACAATATTGGCTATATCCAGCACAAGCCTTTGCAATGGGATAACGAGTGTACACGTCATAAGTTGCTTGACATCATCGGTGATATGGCACTGATTGGAAAGCCTATCAAGGGACGTATCATTGCAACCCGTCCCGGTCATACAGTCAACAACAAGTTTGCCCGCCTTATGCGTAAGGAAATCCGAAAGCATGAGGTGCAGGCACCTATATATGACCCGAATGATGAACCATTGATGGACAACATCCGCATTCGTGAACTTCTACCACACCGTTATCCAATGCAGTTGGTGGATAAGGTCATCGCAATGGGTTCGACAAGCATCATTGGCATCAAGAATGTAACCAGCAACGAACCTTTCTTTCAGGGGCATTTCCCACAAGAGCCTGTCATGCCAGGTGTATTACAGGTAGAGGCTATGGCACAGTGCGGCGGTCTTCTGGTGCTCTCACAGGTGGAAGAACCTGAGCGTTGGTCAACCTATTTCTTGAGGATTGATGATGTAAAGTTCCGCCAGAAAGTAGTACCTGGTGACACCCTCATGTTCCGCGTCGAACTTCTTGGTCCTGTCCGCCATGGCATCAGTTCGATGAAGGGTTATATGTTCGTCGGCGACCATGTCGTTGCCGAGGCTACATTTACCGCCCAGATTGTAAAGAACAAATAAACATAACACAAGACTATCATGAACCAGATAAGCCCATTGGCCTTTGTTCATCCAGAGGCAAAACTTGGTGACAACAATATTATTGGTCCGTTCTGTTATATCGACAAGAACACGGTTATCGGCGATAACAATGTATTCCAGAATAGTGTAACCATCAACGTTGGTGCACGATTGGGCAATAACAACGAGATATTCCCAGGTGCCAGTATTTCAACAAAACCTCAGGATTTGAAGTTCAGAGGCGAAGAGACGCTGTGCGAAATCGGTGACAACAACTCTATCCGTGAGAATGTTACCATCTCACGTGGTACTGCTTCAAAAGGAACAACAAAGGTTGGGAGCAACAATCTGCTGATGGAATGTGTGCATATAGCACACGACTGCGTCATAGGTTCAGGTGACATCATTGGTAATTCGACGAAGTTTGCTGGGGAAGTTACAGTTGATGATAATGCCATCATCTCTGCCAATATCCTCTGTCATCAGTTCTGTCATATCGGAGGTTATGTCATGATACAGGGTGGAAGCCGCTTCTCTATGGATATTCCGCCGTATATTATAGTAGGTAAGGAACCTGCACGTTACATGGGTATCAATCTTATTGGTCTCCGTCGTCGTGGCTTCTCCAACGAACTGATTGAGCTTATCCACAACGCTTACCGCATCCTTTATGGAACTGGCACTCGTGCTGAGAACATTGAGAAAATCAAGAACGAATTACAGGTTACGCCGGAAATCCAGTACATCATTGACTTTGTTGAGACTTCAGAGCGTGGTATTATAAAGTAAAAAAACACCCATCCCTCCCCCTAAAGAGATGGGGAATTACTTGATGAAAAGTGAATAAAGTAATGCCTTTCGTTGCTTATTACTGTCTTTCTTCACTTATTCCACCTACCGCTGCTTATCACATCTATAATTACCTGTCATCCTTTTAACAGCTCCTACCAATTCTTTCTTCGGCAAATAACATCCCTTAGGTTACAATCTATTGGTTCAAGGAGCTTAAAAAGGTTTTTTATCATTCCACATCAGCTTGCAAGACAAAACTTTAATTGTCATCACTGGTCCAACAGGAGTTGGCAAAACAGAGGCTACTCTCCATATCGCCGAACACTTTGGTGTGCCTGTCATCAATGCTGACTCCCGTCAGATTTTCTCAGAGATTCCCATAGGGACGGCTGCACCGACCGCAGAGCAGCAGCAACGTGTGCAACACTATTTCGTTGGCAGCCACCATTTGGAAGATTACTATTCAGCAAGTCTGTATGAACAGGATGTGCTGAAGATTATTAATGCCCAGCACTCCCCTATCGCATTACTGTCTGGTGGTTCAATGATGTACATTGATGCTGTGTGCAAAGGCATTGACGACATACCGACCATCCTGCCCGAGATACGGGAAAAAATGATGCAACGGTTGGAAACAGAAGGGCTGGAAGAGATGTGCAAGCTGTTACGAAAACTTGACCCAGAGCACTGGGAAACAGTTGACAGGAACAATCAACGACGTGTTATCCATGCGCTTGAGATTTGTATACAGACAGGAAAAACATACACTTCTTTCCGTTCAAATACCGTAAAGAAACGCCCGTTCAACATCATCAAGATAGGATTGAACCGTGACCGGGAAGAATTATACAGCCGAATCAACCAGCGTGTCCTACAGATGATAGACCAAGGAATGATAGAGGAAGCACTACACGTCTACCCAAAACGTGAGTTGAACTCTCTCAACACTGTAGGATATAAGGAACTTTTTGAGTACCTTGACGGACTTACCACACTCGACAAAGCTATATTCAAGATACAGAGTAACACACGGCGATACGCCCGGAAACAGCTCACATGGTACAAAAAAGATGTAGCTTTCCGATGGTTCAGCCCCGACAACGTTGAAGAAATCTTAAATTATATCCATACAACATTATCGAATACAAGTAAATAAGTACCTTTGTATAAAGGTAGTATGCCTTCTTATAAAGATTGTTTAGAGCAAATTCTAACAAGGAGAATTATCAACACGAAGATTGTCAATCAATGGTAAAGAAATTCTTTAAGTTTATTAGGAGTATCATCCGTGGGATTATTCATTTCTTCCCCTGGTATGCTAATCTCTATAAAGGTCGTGCCTGGTACACAAAAGTAGCAGTGGGAATTGTGTCTTTCTTTGTCGCCATCTTCCTATATTTGGGTATGGTCGACATCAATTTCCTCTGGTTGTTTGGTAAATCGCCAGGCTTTATTGAAATCAAGACTCCACCAACTTACGCTGCATCAGAAATCTATAGTGCTGATTCCGTGCTTATCGGTAGATTCTATAAAGAGAACCGTACACCTGTAAAATACGAAGAGGTAGATTCTGCTTTTTGGAATGCACTTATCAGCACAGAGGATGAACGATTTTACAGCCACCATGGAATTGATTTCATGGGCATAGGTGGTGCAATCAAGGATGCTGTGACCCGTGGTGGCGGACGTGGAGCTTCAACCATCACACAGCAGTTGGCAAAGAATATGTTTCGTGTCCGCACGCAGTATTCCTCTGGTCTTTTAGGACACGTTCCAGGCTTGCGCATGCTCATTATGAAGAGCAAGGAATGGATTATTGCTGTAAAGTTAGAACTCATCTATTCCAAAAAAGAGATTCTGACGATGTATGCCAACACCGTTGATTTTGGCAACAACTCTTTTGGAGTGAAGACAGCTGCCAAGACTTATTTCAACACCAACCCTTCAAAGCTGACTGTTGACCAGGCTGCAACATTGGTAGGTATGCTGAAAGCAACGACCTATTACAACCCAATTCTGCATCCAAAGAATTCTATCCGACGCCGTAACACCGTGTTATACAACATGGTTACGCACAACGTACTGCCCCGCAACGAATACACGGCATACTCTCAGCTTCCGTTGAAACTGGATGTACACGTTGAGGAAAACTATGACGGGCAGGCACAATATTTCCGTGAGTACATCTCCGATTACTTCAAGGAATGGATGAAGGAAAATGGCTACGACCTCTATAGCAGCGGTCTGAAGATTTACACTACCATTGACACCCGTATGCAGAAGTATGCCGAACAGGCTGCAACCAAGCAGATGGAAAAGGTACAGCGTTCGTTCGACAACCACTGGCGTGGTCAACAGCCTTGGCGTGATGCAAAAGGTAATGAGATTCCCGGCTTCATTGAGAGTATAGCCGAGCGACAGCCTTTCTATAAGAAACTACTGCAGAAGTTTCCTAACCAGCCCGACAGCGTTCTGTACTATATCAACAAACCACACAAGGTAAAGCTCTTTGACTATCAGAAAGGACAGATAGAAAAAGAGATGTCATCAATGGATTCTATCCGATACATGGTGAAGTTCATGCACTGTGCAATGGTTGCGATGGAGCCGCAGACCGGTGCTGTACGTGCTTGGGTGGGCGACATCGACTTTAAGACATGGAAGTATGACAAGGTTGTAGCACAGCGTCAGCCAGGTTCAACATTCAAGCTCTTTGTTTATTCAGAGGCTTTCAACCAGGGACTTACTCCATGTGACAAACGCCGTGACGAGTATATAAGCATGCAGGTTCCCGACAAGAAGACGGGACAGATGAAGACATGGACACCACACAATGCCAATGGCAGGTTCTCCAATGACTCTATCACGTTGAAGAGTGCATTTGCTCGTAGTATCAACTCCGTTGCAGTCCGCTTAGGACAGGAGATGGGTATAAAGAATATTATCCGTACAGCACAGGACATGGGTATCAAGAGTCCAATGGATGAAGAACCTTCCTTGGCACTCGGCTCCAGCGATGTTAACCTCCTGGAGATGGTAAATGCCTACAGTACAGTTGCAAATGACGGTGAATACCATGTGCCAGTTGTTGTAACACATATCTTGGACAAGGATGGAAACGAAGTGTACATTGCACCAAAAGACCACGAGAAAGCATTACCTTACAAGACTGCTTTCCTCATGCAGGAGATGCTGAAAGCCGGTGTGAATGAAGCCGGCGGCACAAGTCAGGCACTGCGCCAATACACCCTCAGCGACACTGACTGGGGTGGCAAGACGGGAACAAGTAACAACCACTCTGACGCATGGTTCATGGCTGTCAGTCCCAACCTCGTTGTAGGCGCATGGGTGGGCGGTGAATACCGCTCCATCCACTTCCGCACAGGTGCTTTAGGTCAAGGCTCAAAGACAGCATTGCCTATCTGTGGAAACTTTATCTATAGTCTGATGCGCGACAAGGCTTTCCAGAAGTATCATGCCAAATGGCAGTTGGATCCAGACGAAGATATAGACCCGTCAATGTATGGTTGCCAGCCTACGGTGACTCGTCGTCAAGTGCCAGATTCACTGCAAGGTCTTTCAACAGGACACGGACTTCACCAGGATGATGAGGAAGAACCTGTGGAAGGAAATGAAGGAGGGAATGAGGGCGGCTTCATGTTAGAGCCAATGCCGCAACCTGCACCAGAACGACAGGGCAACAACTCCGGTAACGAATCACAGCAGATCATAAAGAAGGCAAAGAGACCACGTACTGAAGACATGGAGATTTAAAGTAAAGATTCAAAGTAATTGAAAGATTACCAACCGCTGGCAATACAATGACCAGACGTTGGTAATCCAATTACCAGACAATGAGAACAAGCGAGAAAGCTACTGTCGAAAAACAAATTGACTACAGGCTCCAAGCTAAGTTTTAAGCATGACACTTTTTCCGTAAGTATACTTGGGAACTTTGGATTATAAATACCGAATCGGAAGGAAGCATAATCATAAACTATTGAGGGACTAACAAGCCCCAAACTCAATGTCAGAGAAGAAAGCAAACATAGACATAAATGGAATAGACCTGGATAACCCGGAGTTGCAGAAAGCACTCCAGATTATCCAGTTCACCCATAATTCCCTGTTTCTGACGGGCAAGGCAGGAACAGGAAAGTCCACATTCCTACGCTATATCTCTGCGACAACAAAGAAGAAACATGTTATTCTCGCACCGACAGGTATTGCAGCCATCAATGCAGGCGGCAGTACGCTGCACAGTTTCTTCAAACTTCCTTTCTATCCGCTTGTCCCCAATGACAAACGATACTCTGCACGAAACCTGCGCAGTACGATGAAATACAATGGTGACAAGTGTAAACTTCTGCGCGAGGTAGAGCTTATTATCATTGATGAAATCAGTATGGTCAGAGCTGACATCATTGACTTCATCGACAAAGTCCTACGCATCTACAATCGCAATATGCGTGAACCATTCGGCGGAAAACAGCTCCTGCTGGTGGGCGACATATATCAGCTGGAACCAGTACTAAAGGAAGAGGACCGTCGATTACTGCAACCTTATTATGCAAGCAGTTATTTCTTTGATGCAAAGGTGTTTCAGGATTACCCGCTTGTAAGCATAGAGCTGAACAAGGTTTATCGACAGAACGACCCTTCTTTTATCTCCATTCTTGACCATATACGCACCAATCAGGTTTCTGACACTGATTTCAACCTCATCAATGCATGTGTCGGCGCACGATTGGAAGATGCCAACAAGCCTGAAGGGAATTTCACGATCACCTTATCAACGAAGCGGGATACAGTAGACTGGATTAACAACCAAGGGCTTGACAACCTCAATGGTGACCCGGTGATGTTCTTAGGCGAAATCAAAGGGGAGTTCCCCGAGAGCAGTCTCCCTACCCCTATCGAGCTGAATCTCAAGGTGGGAGCACATATTATGTTCATTAAGAATGACATTGAGAAACAATGGGTAAACGGAACTTTAGGCATTATCATCGGCATTGATGAGGAGGCAGGCATCCTCTATGTACACACTGAAGACGGCTATGACCTGCAGGTGCAACGCGAAATGTGGGAGAATGTGCGCTATCGCTTCAATGAAGCTGAACAGAAGATTGAAGAAGAGCAGATTGGTACTTATGTGCAATTTCCCATCAAACTGGCGTGGGCAATCACAGTACATAAGAGTCAAGGACTCACATTCAAAAACGTAAATATCGACTTCACGGGCGGTGTCTTTGCAGGCGGACAGGCATACGTTGCCCTCTCACGCTGCACGAGTCTTGAAGGTATCACACTCAAGGAACCACTTCGCCGTAATGAAGTATTCGTCAGAAGTGAAGTGACACAGTTTGCCAGACACTATAACGACCATAATATCATATCAACAGCTCTCAAGCAAAGCAAGGCTGACAAGGAGTATTACGATGCCACACGTGCTTTCAACGCAGGCGACTTCGATGCTTTCCTGCGCAACTTCTTCCTTGCCATTCACAGCCGTTATGATATCGAACGACCTGCTGTCAAGCGGTTTATCAGACGGAAACTGAATATCATCAACCAGCTACGCAACGAGAACAAAGAGCTTCGGAAACAACAAGCTGAACGGAATGAATTTCTCAAGAGACTTTCAGTAGAGTATGTCATGATGGGCAAAGAATGTGAACGGGAAGAGATGTTTGAGGCGGCTATCGCCAACTACGAGAAAGCCGTTGCACTTTATCCTGACAACCCGACAGCCCGGAAAAGATTGGAGAAACTGAAACCTTCAACCGATAAGAAGAAATAAACAATGGAAAAGAAAAAGAATCTTTCAAGAATAATAGCATCCATTATCTTTGCCATTGCACTCGTAATCATTACGATTGCATCCTGTCATCAAAGTAAACCTATCGAAGGAAGTGACAATGGCGACACTGTTGCAGCCAAGGAGTTTGCACCGATGATGGAGAATGGAAAACTTACCATCGACCTGCGAAGCATAACCTCCATTCGTTTTCCAAAATACAAAGTAGCGAAGGCGACTCCTTTCATACCCGACTCTGTCAGTTTAGCAGCTGATGAAGAGACTGTTGCAAGCGGTAACTACACAGCCACACTGCTTCTTGACACCATTCCCAGCAAGGAGTTCTATCAGTCAATCGACCTTGCTGCACAACATGACACATGCTGGATTATCAATCAATTCGCTTATACCTACGAATGCAAGGAGAAAACAGGTGGTATGTATAAAATTGTTTTCAGCAAAGGTGGTCAGCAGATTTTTGTCACCCATCTGAATAAAGACTTAATCAAGAACAAGCGTTAGAATCTTTCAAAACCATATAAAACAACCGTCTATTCTTCTTAGACTTCCATAGTTACTAAGGATAGAAAGCATAAAAAAAGTGTCAAAGCTGCTTGCTTTGACACTTTTTCTGTTATATCCTTTCAATATTACTGGCGCTGCTCGAGCTTGCTGTCAATATGTGCAACAGCATGGAATGACAAGTGAGAGAAAGAATCCAGAATGTCCTGAACGTTTCTTTCCTCCTCAACCTGCTCGTCTATGTACTTTGCAATGAAGTTCTGTGATGCACGGTCCTTCTCCTCATCAGCAACGTCTGCCAACTGATTGATAAGCTCTGTGACCTTCTGCTCATGTGCCAGTGTGTCAACGAAAGCCTCCTTGGCATCCGTCCAGCTGGTCTTGACAGCATCAATACTGGTAAGAAGGACCTCACCACCACGATGGAGAACGAACTGAGCCATGTCCATTGCGTGCTGCCTCTCCTCCTCTGCCTGCTTGTACATCCAGCTTGAGAAGCCCTTCCAGCCTTCCTTGCGGAACCAGTATGCCATCTGTAAGTAGAGATTTGACGACCACATTTCTGCTGCTATCTGCGCATTAAACGCATCCTGCATCTTCTTTGTTATATTCATTTTCTTTCTTTTTAAATTAGCAATTAAACACTTTACACGTTAGTCACCAATAATAATTCCGACTACAAATTTACCAATTTATTGTTATTATTCCAAATAAAACACACACAAATATCTCCTTATCAATCATCATGAAGAAGTATTGGTATCCGATAAGTCTTTTTCTATACAAGTTAGTCATTGGCAACTTACTATAATTTACTGATGACAATTAAAAACCTCTCTTATCTTTTCCTGTCGATGTGCTGTTACCCATCACGCATGGTGTTGTTGGTAAACACCAATGGTGTTGAGGGCTAAATACGTTGCAATATGTTGCAAGGATGGAAGCAACTTATAGTCGGAAAAGAGTTATACTACCAAAAGTAAACAAACCTTATTTGACCAGGGGGCTTACTTCTCCAAAGACAACACGATGCTATCTATTTGAATATAGATTCCGCATTGGAGCGTATGGTATTTAAGTTTTATCAGACAGTAATGATCAAGAAATATTTTCTATCAGCGTAAACTTATTCAAATATTATCTCCCAAAAACAAAAAGGAGTTGCATCAAAGCTGTTGCCTAAGGCAATCCCAGTTTTTGATGTAACTCCTGATATGTATTATATGGCTACAGCAGCGTTTACACGCTCTCCATATATTAAAACTTATTGTTTGCCCAAGACTACTCGATTACAACCGTTATCCAGCCATGCTTGTCCTCTACCGTGCCATACTGGATGCCACGCAGTGTCTCATAAAGCCTGGTTGACCAAGGTCCCGGCTTATCACCGAAGTTATAGACCTTACCAGTGTCCATATCATCAAGATGTGATATCGGAGAGATAACAGCAGCCGTGCCACAAGCACCTGCCTCTTCAAAGCTGTCCAGTTCATCCTCAGAAACAGGACGACGCTCAACCTTCATACCAAGGTCTTCAGCAATCTGCATCAGACTCTTGTTCGTAATAGAGGGAAGGATTGAAGTAGACTTCGGTGTGATATAGGTATCGTTTTTAATGCCGAAAAAGTTGGCAGCACCACATTCATCTACATACTTCTTCTCCTTTGCATCAAGATAGAACTCTGAAGCATAGCCTTGTTCATGTGCACGACGGTTAGCTCTCAATGATGCGGCATAGTTTCCACCCACCTTATACATACCTGTGCCCAATGGGGCAGCACGGTCAAAATCCCTTATGATGACATAAGGATTGGTACTGAAACCACCCTTGAAGTAAGGTCCAACAGGGGTGACGAAGATCAGGAAGCAATACTCCGCAGCGGGACGGACACCAACCTGGGCAGATGTTCCAATCAACAGCGGACGGATATAGAGCGAAGCACCGCTCTCATAAGGTGGGATATACTCTTGATTAAGGCGAACAACCTTCTTGACCATCTCAACAAACAGCTCTGTAGGCACCTCAGGCATTACTATGCCACGGCTTGTCTGCTGCATGCGTGCAGCATTTTCTTCCACACGGAAGACACGCACCTTCCCGTCTGGGCAACGATAAGCCTTCAAACCTTCAAAAGCCTCTTGTCCATAGTGCAGACAAGTAGCTGCCATGTGCAGCTTCAGATACTCATCTGAACATACTTCTACCTCACCCCACTTGCCATTACGATAGTAGCAGCGAACGTTATAATCAGTTGGCATATAGCCAAATGTTAAGCTCGACCAATCTATATTCTTCATATTATTGCGTATTAAATATATTATTCATGACAATGATGTACAAAAGTAAACAAAAATATCATACGATGCAACCAATTGCTTAATTTATTAACAACATATTACTTTCAACAATAGAAACAGGAGACTATTGGTCGCCCAACAGCTTCTGAATCTCATCGTCTGTATGCTTTAGCTTCTGTTTGCAGAGCTTCACAAGTTCCTGTGCCTGCTTCAGTTGTGCAGCCATAGAGTCAACATCAAGTTCACCACGTTCCATCTTATCGACGATGGTTTCCAGCTGACGGACAGCTTCTTCGTATTTCATTTCTTTCATTGTTCTTATTTTAAAGAGTTTATGGAGATGCTTAGGGGTTGCGAATAAAAGCTGTATATGTCGTTTTCTTTGAAAAAAGAATGGCTTATATTATCCATAACCGCTATTGTCACCATGTGTTTCAGGACATCTTCTTCAATCGTTCCACCTTACTTTCAATCTCTCCAGTTTCAAATCTCGTAGTAATCAGAGCACCTTCCTTTAATTCCTCTGCACTGCGAACGGTCTTACCGTTGTATAACGTAATACTGTAACCACGCTTCAGAAGCAGAGAAGGGTCGAGCAACCGTGCTCTTTGTTCAAGCATATCGAGCTTGTGAGACTCATCGGAAAGATGGCGTTGTACTGCTGGCAACATCCGTTGTCTCAACGTATTAAGATAGAACTGAGACTGACTCAGACTCTCTGTCATTCTCCCAACAAGACGCTGGGACAAGCCATCGAGCCGAGCTTCCTGCTTTGTGCGGACAACTGAGAACAATACTGGAATATGCGTGCCAATATGTCGGATACGCATCTGCTCTACTTCCAACTTTCTTCTGACCCCTTCGATAATCGCAGTTTGTGCATTCTCAACTCTCATAAGCGTTGTAGCAAGTTGGTCAATGAGATAAGCCGCCGCCGCAGTCGGTGTCTTAACACACAGAAACGAAACCATATCCAGCACGCTCTCGTCACGTTCATGCCCGATACCAGTTATAATCGGCAATGGAAAGTTCGCCACGTTCTCAGCCAGGGCGAGTGTGTCAAAGCCGCTGAGGTCAGCCGTTGCTCCACCTCCTCGGATAATAACAACGCAATCAAACTCATCCTCACGGCTGTTAATCATATTCAATGCTTCTATAATACTTTGTTCCACTCGGTCTCCCTGCATCACAGCAGAGAACAGTTCTACATGAAACCAGAGTCCATACTCGTTTGTTTCCAACTGATTACTGAAGTCACCATAGCCAGCAGCCGTCTCTGAGGAGATAACAGCGATACGCTGACAAAACATCGGAAGGCAAAGTTCTTTCTGCAGCTCAAACACTCCTTCCGCCTTCAACTGTCGTATAATCTCCTGCCGTTTGCGGATCATATCACCCATCGTGAACTCCGGGTTAATATCATCTACTATCCATGAGAAGCCATATTGGGGATGAAACTGGGCATGGACCTGTAACATTACCTTCATACCTGCATGAATCTGCTGCCCGGTAACACGCATAAAGTAAGGCATGATGACCGACCACACATTGCTCCAGCACTTGGCTGAAGCACGAGCCACAGGAACATTACTTCCTTGGTTCTTCTCAATCAGTTCCATATAACAGTGACCACGGTTCTCACGAGCTTCAGACAGTTCAGCTTCAACCCAGTAAGAACGTGCCATGGTAGTGTTTATAACATCTGCCACCAGACTGTTCAGTTCATAAAGCGAAAGTGCTTTGGTCATCTTTCTGAAATCTTATTATAACAAATCATTCCTGTCTGTTAGAACTGGCATACTGATATGCTGACCAGAAGTCAGGAATACCATACCCCATGATATTGTCGGGCTTACTATGATTATTCCCTGCCCGCCGTACAAGTTCTATAATCTCCAACGCTGATTTATGTGGAAATGCCTGCCATAAACAAGCCACCATGCCCGCAACGAGCGGACAGGAAAATGATGTTCCAGTATCAGGAGTAATGTATCCCCTGCCTGATACCACATTCGTCGGACAGCCATAACCCATCACGTCAGGCTTTACACGTCCATCAGCCGTAGGACCAATTGACGAAAAAGGGGCATTCAAGCTATCAGGAGTCACTGCCCCGACAGTGAGGATGTCACAGGCATCAGCCGGAACATTAATCTTCTTCCATGCTCCCATGCCATCATTACCTGCACTATTGACAAGAATCATTCCCTTGCCTGCCAGGCGGGAAGCAGCCTTCGATATGGGAGCTGTCCAACCGTCCAGATCAGAATAATGATAGTTCAAGGACTTATCGTCAAAGCCGTGGTAACCCAAGGAAGAGCTGATAACGTCCACACCTACCGAATCAGCAAACTCAACAGCTGCAATCCAGAAGTCTTCTTCAGCCGAGCTCTCCGTAGCATACTCCTCCGTACGCAACAGCCAGAAAGCTGCTTTTGGAGCTGTACCCACAAAAACGGCGGGCTGATTCATTGCGATAGTAGACAGCGTCTTGGTGCCATGATCCATCTCTTTAAAGACATCATCGTCATATCCTGCAACAAAATTGCGTGTACCACGTATGTTCACATTCTTGAAAGCAGGCATCTTATCCACATTCATGAAACCAGCGTCCAGCACAGCAATAGTCATTCCCTGCCCCATAAAGCCAAGGTTATGCAGCTTTCTGCCGTTCACATTCTCGATTTGTTCCTTACCCATACCATAATAGTCATGCACAGTAGAATCAAGAATCTGCAAATCAGAACGATAACGTGCACGTTGTGATGACAGGCGGATTGAATCCGGAGAAGTAAACACCAGCTTACAGTCGGTGACAAATGGCAGTATCTTCAAGTCTTCCAGCGTCTGCCGATTATCACCACGGACAAGCACAGAATTATTCCACTTGCTCACAGCTACTATCTTACCGCCTTCTTTTCTGATTCGTTGGAGATAGTCGGGCGACACCGGAAGATCCGTAGAATCGAGCTTCAAGCCCTGACGTTGACGGCGAAGAATGGATGCTTTTGACAGGAAATATTCCGGTTTATTCAGCGAAAAGGGAGTTCCGTTCTTATCTTTCAGCATTAGCCGGAACATATAACACTTCCCTTCAGGATAGTCAGCAAGCCCCACACTTCCTTTACCAGCCCACACAGCAGAGGTAACAGCAAGAAGCAGGAATGCGATATATACTTTAAGGTGTTCTTTCGTCATAATATGCAAACTTACATAAAATAATTGGATTATGCAGCAGACAGGACAAGAAAAGTAGTAAAAATAGAAAAGGATTTCCAGTCTTGGAAATCCTTTTTGTACACCCTTAGGGACTCGAACCCTAGACCCACTGATTAAGAGTCAGTTGCTCTACCAACTGAGCTAAGGGTGCATGCTAAACGAAAAGACCTGGGGCAGAAATCTATTCTTGTACACCCTTAGGGACTCGAACCCTAGACCCACTGATTAAGAGTCAGTTGCTCTACCAACTGAGCTAAGGGTGCTCATTTCGTTTTTGCGAGTGCAAAGGTATTACTTTTTTGTGAACTGACCAAACTTTTCTGTCTTTTTTTAGGCACTTTTCAAAGGCTTAATTCTTTCAAACAAGTTTCAATCACTTGATAACTACATGATAATATGATATTTACAAATCATCTAAAGAATGTGATATTACTGTTAAATTTATCTGTTTACGATAATCTTTCCTGTCTCCATGGATAAGATTCATGCTGTTCACACACGTAGCCTTTTGGCTCAGATACTGTGCAAATACTATCTGAAACAGCCACATACTACTTTATCTTGGACATGACAAACACCATTCTATCATCTCTGCTTATGCTTCAGCTTATCTTCAATCACAATATCGTTTTTCTCCACAAGCCTTTTAAACCGTGCATAGACTCAACCAAAATAAAGTCCTTGACTTCATTCAATCTTAACCGCATTTGCAAAAAACAGCGTTTTGCAAGATAGAATAAGTTGCGACTAACTGCTGAAAAATATTTACACATACAGCTTTCGTCACCACTTAAAAAAGAGATAAAACAGTCTTTTTAAACAAACGGATAACTAACAGACAATCAGCTGATTACAAAACAGCAAAAGAAAAGGTACTTAATTAGGCTTCAAAAGGGCATCTATTAGAGCTCAAAAGGGCATCTATTGGACAGCAAGTAAGGCTTAATTGGAATGCTATTAAGCACCTATACGCTTTCCGGGGATAAAAAAAACATTACAAAGTGATGGATGATTGATGATGAATGGTTACTATTGAGGGACAGTGATGATGAACAACCCGAACTTGACACAAGCAAAGTTCTCTCTTCAAATCATTGTAAGAAAAGATATGACTGAAAGGATTATTGGAGTATTTTTATGGACACATAATCCTTGTCTTATGATGAAAAGCGATTTTAAAGGTTGCTGTTCGATATAAAAAAGTTAAGCCCCACCACTGGCTGAATGTACCTGTTTTTCTGATAAGCAAAGACTTGCAGAGATTCTGTTATTCTTTATCAGATATTAACAACTTCATTTGAACATCCCTGACAACCTGTCGGGAACAACAGTACAGGCTGCCCGAAGAATCCCAGACCATTCTAAAACACCAGTTCATTTGTTGCTAAATTCCGACTAACTTCAAGCTCAACTCTCATAATTGGGTCTTCCGGAATTTGGAGTGATAATAATTAGTTATTAATAATCAACTACTTACACCATTGCTCATATATGTTAAACCCTTTATATACGGAGAATTATAATCATAATGTGCTAATTAGTAGTGCAGGAGTTACTATAACTTATAAATTCACTTCATTTAGTCTAAATCCATTTATTAATGAGAAGGTTATGAAGAGATTTTTATCTCAAAATTTGAGTATCATTCATTGGTTATCACTCCAAATGTCGGATGAACCTCATAATTCATAACTCAAAATAGCAAAATATCCCATCTTTTTGTTACCTTTGCAATCAGAATAATCATAAAGTTTAACAATATTAAAACAAAAATGAAACCTACATTATTACTTCTTGCGGCAGGTATGGGAAGCCGCTACGGCGGGTTGAAGCAGCTCGACGAACTGGGTCCAAACGGTGAAACCATCATGGACTACTCTATCTATGACGCTATTCAGGCTGGATTCGGCAAGATTGTCTTTGTTATCCGCAAGGACTTCGAGGAGCAGTTCCGCAGCCAGGTCCTGTCAAAGTATGAGGGTCATATCCCTGCAGAACTTGTTTTCCAGAGCATTGATGCACTGCCAGAAGGTTTCTCTGTACCGGAAGGTCGTGAGAAGCCATGGGGTACCAATCATGCTGTACTGATGGCAAAGGATGTCATCAAGGAACCTTTCTGTGTCATCAACTGTGATGACTTCTACAACCGCGATTGCTTCAAGGTAATCGGCAAGTTCCTTGCTGATCTCCCAGAAGGCGCAACAGACAAGTATGCAATGGTTGGTTTCCGTGTAGGAAACACGCTGAGCGAGAATGGTACCGTTGCCCGTGGCATCTGCTCTACAGACGCAGAAGGCAACCTGACAACTGTTGTTGAGCGCACAGAGATTGAACGCCGCGAAGGTGAAATCAAGTACAAAGACGAGAATGGCGAGTGGGTTGCTGTCGATGAGAACACACCAGTGTCCATGAACGTATGGGGCTTCACACCGGACTACTTCGATTACAGCGAGGCTTACTTCAAGGAGTTCCTCTCTGACCCGAAGAATATGGAGAACAAAAAGTCTGAATATTTCATCCCATTGATGGTTAACAAGCTCATCAACGATGGCACATCTACCGTAAAAGTACTCGATACTACCAGCAAATGGTTTGGTGTTACTTATGCTGCCGACCGTCAGAGCGTAGTTGACAAGATTCAGTCACTGGTTGACGAAGGTACTTATCCAGCCAAATTATTCTGACATTTAGCCCTGCCCGCATAGCTTCTCCGCACATACCTCTTTATATATTAAGGTATAAGACGGATATACGGGCAGGGCTTTTCACTTATATCTCATATCTACACGATGGGCATAGCAGTCCTATCCCCCTATCAACGCTTATAGCTATAATGGAATTAAACCTACTGAGCCAGGAAGAAATTGCGACACTACGCACACTCCTCTCTAATGCAACAAACATCGTAATCTGCGCCCATAAGTCGCCAGACGGTGATGCTACAGGTTCGTCACTGGCATGGATGCACTATCTGAGTCAGATTGGCAAGACGAATATTAAAGTATGTATGCCTGACGCCACACCCGATTTCCTGCATTGGCTACCTGGTCATAATTCTGTTATCCGCTACGACAGACGCCCCAAGGAGGTTGAAAAGGCTTTCAGGGAAGCCGACCTCGTATGCTGCCTCGACTTCAACCAAAGCTCACGAGTGGAAGCCATGCAGGAGGTACTTGAGGCTTCCAAAGCCCCTCGCCTGCTTATTGACCATCACTTAGAGCCTAAAACAGACAATGCTTTGACGGTTTCACATCCAGAAATGTCAAGCACATGTGAGATTGTCTTCCGGCTAATCAACCAATTAGACGGGTTCGACAAGATGACAAGGCAGTGTGCATCCTGCATTTATTGCGGTATGATGACTGACACAGGCGGTTTCACCTATAATTCTTCACGCCCAGAGATATTTTATATTATCGGACTGCTTCTGACAAAGGGTATTGACAAGGATGAGATTTATAACCGTGTGTTCCATAATTACTCAACCAATGCTCTCCGCCTGCGTGCACATATTATTCTCAACAAGATGAAAATCATCGAGGAATTGCACGCTTCCTACTATACGGTAACAAAGGAAGAGATGGCACAATTCCATTTCATTAAAGGTGACATGGAGGGACTTGTGAACATTCCGCAGCAGATCAAAGGACTCAAGCTGAGTATCTCACTACGTGAAGATACCGAGAAACCGAAGACCGTATTGGTGAGTCTTCGTTCCTGCAATGGTTTTCACTGTCAGCCTATGGCAGCAAAGTTCTTCAATGGTGGCGGACATGCTGACGCATCAGGTGGCAGACTGAACTGTACCATCGAAGAGGCTGAACAGATTGCCATCAAAGCGATACTGTATTATAAGGAGGAACTGCTGTAAGCATCCCGCTACAAGACAGCCCCTCCACATCTCACCGGGCTACAACCCTATCATCGCCTATCACAACTTATCACCACCACTCTCACATACCGACACCCATCCTTTCCTTCCCTAAAGGGTTAAAGCAACTTCCCCATTTCCACATCATGACCATCTTAGAATTATCCCAAAAGCGATTTTCCGCACGCAAATATACTGATGAGCCTGTCTCAGAAGAAGACTTGAACTATATCCTCGAGGTAACACGTATGGCACCATCAGCTGTCAACAGACAGCCGTGGAAGTTCCTCGTTGTAAAGTCAGAAGAGGCTCGCAAGCAACTACAGGAATGCTACAACCGTGAATGGTTCAAGTCGGCACCGCTTTATTTCATCTGCCTGCGAGAGCCTGAAACAAACTGGATACGGCAGGAAGACGGTAAACAACATGGTGATATTGATGTTGCCATTGCTACAGAGCATCTCTGTCTGGCTGCAACAGAACGTGGTTTAGGAAGCTGCTGGGTATGCAACTTCAATGTTGCCAAACTGAAGGAAACCTTTCCACATACAGGTTATGAGCCCGTCGCCATCATACCAATCGGACACATTGCCGACGATTGTCCTATAAATGAGAAGAAACGGAAAACACTGGAAGAAATCACAGAAACAATATAGACAGAAGCAACCAAAGTTTCGGATTCAGAAGAAGGATTCCAAAGAAAGGATGATTTGTCACCAAACACTGGCAATGTAGTTATCAGGCATTGATATACAGCAAGAATCTTCCAAAGCATTGGCTACATCATCACAAGCAATAAGCAGACAAAAACACCCACAGGACAAGGACGAATCAGATACTGCTTGCATGCTGAGAATATATCAGAAACTTAACTCGTAAACTTTCAAACAGACACACAGTCTATACATCAACAAATAAATCATGCGTATTCTTGGAAATATCATCTGGTGGATATTCGGCGGCTTGGAAGCTGCCATTGGTTACTTCACCGGCAGTTTGGCACTTGCCATAACCATCATCGGCATACCTGCCGCCCTACAGACATTCAAGCTCGGTCTGTTGTGCCTGTGGCCTTTCGGAGCTGAAGTAAAGAAAGGTGAAAGTCTTTCTGGCTGCATCACAGTTCCACTCAATATCATCTGGATTATCTTCGGTGGATTGTGGGCATGTCTCAATCACATCTTATTCGGCATTCTCCTCACTATCACAATCATCGGAATCCCTTTTGCCAAACAGCACTTCAAGATGGCAGGACTATCACTTGCACCATTTGGCAAGAATGTGGAGCTGAATTTCTAAATCCCTCTTTACTCCACTCGAGAGGAGAAAGACATTTCGCTATAACGCTCTAAAAATCATAGATATAACCTCTACTACACTGCTATTCCCGCCACCTTACTGCGCAAGACACCACAAACAACTCATTGCAAGCTCTTCCTTTAGGGAAAGAGGTAAGGAAACGGGACTAAAAAAGTCATGTAAATTCTTGGTAGAACAACGAAAAGTCAGTAACTTTGGCAAAAACAATAAAAGACAAAGCCCATGATTACGCAAGATAACTTCAACCAGGAATACGCTGACCCGATAGAGGAACAGCAGATTCGCCATTTCGTCTGCATGGAGATGGGACGACAGATACACAGATATATCAAGGCTATGCACGGTAGCAAGCAACAGATGCTACGCTTTGAGGAACATCTGAAAGACCTGCCTATGAAGGAAAAGGAAACTGCTATTGCACGATACATCGACCTGAACCGCAAGGCTATCAAGGGATTGGACATGAAGATTGTATTAGCTCGCGCAATGGCCAACTACTCTGACACCTTTGAATATCTCGTCACACTGGTCAACGACAAGCGCAAGATGGTAAGATACCTGAACCTTATCCGTGAGATTTATATCCAGTATCATGAGGTGATAGAGCGCAAGGGTAAGTTCGGCATCCTCGACCACAGAGGGCGTACACTCGTTGAACCTAAATATGAGTTCCTGCGCACATGCTATGTCTACGTGGACGACCTGCGGACAATGCCGCTCATAGCACAGCTGGATGGCAAGCTCGGATTGATACTTCCTGACGGAAAGGACACTGTCGTCGCACCATTCATCTATGACGGTATCTCATTAAGAGACGAACCTCCCTACTTCGAGGCGAGGATTGGAAAAAAGAAAATACTGCTGAATACCGATGGAAAAGAGCAGTAAGATAACCAAAAGAAGAGCTGTATCTGCGAACAGATACAGCTCTTCTCGCATTATAATCAGTGCTGTCCGATAAATACTCCACACCCACCACTTAGTCTATAGTGTCTTATTACACAATATATTAAGACCACAATGAACTTCTCTTGCCGTTTTCAACCAATGTGCTCTTGCCCATCACATATGGTGCCATTGGTAAACACATATGGTGTTATTGGTAAACACCAATGGTGTTGAGTACTGAATACCTTACAACATGTTGCCGGGATGGGAACAACTTTTAGTTAGAAAAGAGTTGTACTACCAAAGCAAGTAAAAGACATTTGATTATGCAACTTACTATTTCATAGACAAAACGATACTATCTGTTAAATTTAGACTCCATATAGTGAAACATGCTGTTTTAGTTTTATCGGACAACAATATAAGATAATAACATCTGGTTAAATCTTCTTCAACAAAGCTGCCAGACCATCAAGCTGACTCTGCCACATACTAATCTTGCTGTTAACTTTATCAATATCAAGATTCTGATTCAACTCTGGCGAGTCACGTTCCTGTATCAAGAGGTCAATATACAGGCTTACCAATTCCATCTTTGCCTTCACGGTCTTCTTTTTTGGATAACCCCGCTTGTCCACCTCACGCTGATACTGCTCAGATACCTCGTTGATTCTACGACCACACTCTTCGTACTGGCTCAACCATCGCTGGTAAGCTGGATTAACCCTCTTGTTCTCAAACTGTGTACTGTTTGCAGACTCACCAATCTGCTCGTATGAACTCTGTGCCATACCCATCATAGGGAAGGCTATCAAAGCGATAACCAATAATTTCTTAACTCTCATAATTGTGTTCTTTAAAAAATAAATATTGCCTGCAAATATAAAGTAAATATCAGAAAGAACCAAAGTTTTTTTGTAATTTTGCAGATTACCATTATTCCTCTAAAACTCTTTTAAGAGTCTGTAAGGATAAATTATAGAATTAAGTTGAAAAGTATGAACAAATATATTGAGGTAAAAGGTGCCAAGGTGAACAACCTGAAGAATATTGATGTAAAAATCCCTCAAGGTCAATTCATTGCCATTACCGGCGTATCGGGTTCTGGCAAATCATCGCTTGCTTTTGACACACTCTATGCTGAAGGACAACGCCGATATGTGGAGAGTCTTTCGGCTTATGCCCGTCAGTTCTTAGGCAGAATGTCAAAACCTGAGGTAGATTTCATCAAAGGGCTTCCTCCGGCCATTGCCATCGAGCAGAAGGTTATCTCACGTAATCCACGCTCGACAGTGGGCACTTCTACCGAAATATATGAATATCTCCGCCTTCTCTATGCTCGCATAGGGCGCACTTTCAGCCCTGTATCTGGCGAAGAAGTGAAACATCACTCCGTTGAAGACGTCATTGAGAAGGTGATGACGTACTCGGAAGGCACAAAGTTCTGTATTCTTGCGCCGCTCCACATTGTCGAAGGACGAAGCATACAGAACCAACTTGAGATGGAAATGCAGGAAGGATATGCCCGCATCTATGTGGACAATGACTTCATCCGCATAGAAGACTGGCTTGCACAGAACCCAGCCGACGATGACAGTAAAGGCACTGCTGAAGACCAGGCGAAGAACATCTATCTCGTCATTGACCGTCTGTCGGTTGACAGTTCCAAAGACACACTGACACGCCTCACCGACTCCTGTGAGACAGCCTTCTATGAAGGCGACGGCAACATGCAATTGATGATTCTTCCAGCCAAACTCACCTACGACTTCTCAACACGCTTTGAAGCTGACGGAATGCGTTTTGAAGAACCTAATGACAATATGTTTTCGTTCAATTCCCCCCTCGGTGCCTGCCCTACCTGTGAAGGATTCGGACGCATCATTGGAATTGACGAGAAACTGGTTATCCCCGATTCCTCTCTTTCTGTCTATGATGGATGCGTACAGTGTTGGCACGGTGATAAGATGGCTACATGGAAAGACGAATTCTGCCGACGTGCTGCAAAAGATAACTTTCCCATCTTCAAACCTTATTTTGAACTGACAAAGACCGAGAAAGAATGCCTTTGGAAGGGACTGCCCAGCGAAAGGAAGAAAGATATACACGAGCGCATCTGTATCGACACCTTCTTCCAGATGGTAAAGGAAAACCAGTACAAGATTCAATACCGTGTCATGCTCAGCCGCTATCGTGGTAAGACGGTATGTCCAGACTGCCACGGCACGAAGCTGAAAAAGGAGGCAACATGGGTGAAGATAGGCGGTATGGCTATCACCGACCTTGTTGATATGCCAGTCATTAATCTCAAGGAATGGTTCGACAGGCTGGAACTAACGGAGCATGAGCAGGAGGTAAGCAAACGACTGATGACCGAAATAAAGAGCCGTCTGCAGTTCCTTCTGGATGTAGGACTGGGCTATCTCACCCTTAACCGCCAGTCGAACTCGCTCAGTGGTGGTGAGAGTCAGCGCATCAACCTCACAACTTCCCTCGGTTCTTCCCTCGTCGGTTCACTCTACATACTTGACGAGCCTTCCATTGGCTTGCACAGTCGGGATACCGACCGCCTCATTCACGTGCTGAAGGAACTTCAGGCACTGGGAAACACAGTGGTTGTCGTGGAGCACGATGAGGAGATTATGTGTGCTGCCGATTATCTGATTGACGTCGGACCAGATGCCGGACGACTCGGTGGAGAGATTGTATTTGAAGGTAAAGTATCTGATATAAAGCGGATAGAAGGAGCCATCAAGGATAAAAAAAATGCTGTTTCAAAGAAACTACTGGAACAGTACCCACATTCATACACCATCAAGTACCTCACAGGAACAGAGGTTATCGACACACCTGTAAGTCGTCGTCCCTGGAACATGGCAATAGAACTGAAGGGCGCACGCATGAACAATCTCAAGGGAGTAGACGTGAAGTTTCCCCTGAACGTCCTTACTGTGGTGACGGGAGTCAGCGGTAGCGGCAAGTCCTCCCTCGTAAAGGGAATCCTCTACCCTGCCCTCAAGCGTCACCTGGACGAGGTTGCCGAAACACCAGGCGAATACTCATCCATCAGTGGCGACTGGAAACAGATAAAACACGTAGAGTTTGTAGACCAGAACCCTATCGGCAAGAGTACACGCTCGAACCCTGCAACATACGTAAAGGCATACGACGAAATAAGAAAGCTCTTTGCGGAGCAGCAACTCTCAAAACAGATGGGCTTCACACCGCAATACTTCTCGTTCAATACCGATGGCGGACGCTGCGAGGAATGTAAGGGTGCAGGTGTCATCACGGTGGAGATGCAGTTCATGGCAGACCTTGTTCTGGAATGCGAGGAATGTCACGGACAACGCTTCAAGCGTGAGATCCTTGACGTGCAGTTCCAAGGAAAGAATATCAATGACGTACTGAACATGACCGTATCAGAGGCAATCCAGTTCTTCAGCGAGCATAAGCGCAAGGCAATCGTCAACAGACTGAAGCCTTTGGAGGATGTCGGGCTGGGCTACATCAAGCTCGGACAAAGTTCCTCAACCCTCTCCGGCGGTGAAAACCAGCGCGTAAAACTTGCCTACTTCATCGGACAGGAACAGCAGGAACCAACACTCTTCATCTTTGACGAGCCGACAACGGGTCTGCATTTCCACGACATCCAGCGTCTGCTTCACGCTTTCAACGCGCTTATTGACCGTGGACATAGTATACTGGTCATTGAACATAACCTCGATGTCATTAAGTGTGCCGACCACGTCATCGACCTTGGTCCCGACGGTGGCGACAAGGGGGGACATCTCATAATTGCTGCAACACCAGAGGAAGTGGCTCGCTGCAAGGAGAGTCTGACGGGTAAGTACTTAATTGAAAAGCTAAAATAGATAAAGTATGTAGCCATTATATTGCATAGAGCTTCTGAAGCAATGCAATGAGCTTTCACGGAGTACTCCAACTGTACATCTAATGAACTGTGTCATATTCCAACCATAGGATTAACTATCCTATTAACGAATTGGTGGAAAAGCCCATCTTAAACTGTGAAATATATTTACACATTTCACTGCCACCCATGCTCAAAAACTGGCTTTAAAAGCCTTTTTTCCTTGTTTTGTAATCATCTATGAATCAAACTATTATAAAGACATGCAAGAAAAGGTGCTTAGTTAGACGTCAAAAGGGCGTTAGTAAGACCTCAAAAGGGCATCTTTTGAACTCCAATTAAGGGTTAATTGAAGTGCTATTGAGCATCTATTGAATTTGAGCGTTTGAAAAATAAGGACAAAACAAGGGGATGTGTCAACTATATAAGTTATGACACATCCCCTTTCTTAATAGCATTGACTCAAATATTTAATAAACCCGTCAGGATTCAATTGATTAATCGACAATGCCCGAAATATTCAGAATTAATTAGCTGTAAATCCCTTATTGAGATAATTATTTCACGTTAAGACTTCGTTACACGCTCCAGCCACTTCACCATACCGAACATAACAGCCATAGAAATGACACATACGATGGCAAAAACAAGCCAACAAGTCCAAATTGACCACTTGTTATACATCAATGGACCAATCCAAAGGAAGCCATTACCAACAGCTGTAGCACCTAACCACAATCCCTGACAAAGTCCCTGAAGATTCTTAGGAGCAACCTTACTTACAAAACTCAGACCCAGTGGAGAGATAAACAACTCAGCAACGGTGAGGAAGAAGTAAGTGAGGATAAGAATCATCGGACCAGCCTTCATCGTTGCACGGACAGCAGGCTCAAGAGAAGTAAACTGCTCAGCTGAAGGATAATTATGAACCAGTGAAAATACCATTAAGAAGAGATAGGCAAAGCCTGCGATACCCATACCGTAGGCTATCTTACGAGGTGTGGAAATAGGCTTACCTTTCTTGGTGAAATAGGCAAAGACCCACATAATCAATGGAGTAAGAGAGATTACAAAGAACGGGTTAACCGCCTGCCATATCTCCGGTGCTACAGAATCCGTATTGACGAAGTCGCGTGCGAAGAAAGAAAGGCTCTGACCATTCTGATGAAATGAGAACCAAAAGAATACACTGATACCCAATACAGCAAAAAGAGCATACATACGCTGTTTAATCTCCTTTGCCATTGACGCCTTCTCATCCTCGGTATACTCAACATTGACTATCTGCTCCTTCTTGCCTGGCATTGGGAAGAGTTTCTTTGAGCTCATGAAGATAACAAGAGAGATGAGCATGGTAACAACACTGGCAATAAAGCTATAATGAACACCAGTATTGAACACATCAAGATAATGAGGACAGAATGATGCTAAATCAGCAGCATTACCACCCACCTTGGTTGCAAGTTCCTGCAAATTACTGAGATTGTCACCAATAGTACCATTGATATACTTATGGCAAAGCTGTGGTAAAGCTGCATCATAAGTCAGACCATTGCGTCCCAGCCACCAGCTACGCAATACAGGAGCTATGAATGGAGCAGCCAATGCACCCAAATTAATGAAGACATAGAAAATCTGGAAACCAGCATCACGCTGTCCCTGCGCCCATTTCAGACGCTCGGGTGAAACTTTTGCCGCTTCAGTCTCAAAATCATCATACATCTGACCGACGATTGCCTGTAAATTACCTTTAAATAAGCCGTTACCAACTGCAATCAATACCAAAGCAAAGATAGTGAAGGCAAGCAGATAGGAATTATTTTCAGGTGTAGCGAGAACAGGGATAGACAATGCCACATACCCCAGTGCCATCACGACGAGACCACTTTCAATAGTACGCTGATAGTTTTGTGTGCGGTCAGCAATAACACCACCTACCAAGCTCATGACATAGATTGCAGCCAAGAAAAGGGATGCAATCAGACCTGACGTTTCATCTGAAAGACCGAACTTAGAACACAAGAATAATGCGAGAACCGCATTCATAATGTAGTAACCGAAGCGTTCGCCCATGTTACTGAAGGCTGCTTGAAGCAATCCTTTTGGGTGATTTTTAAACATAGCTTATCTTATTTAGTTTTGGTTATATCAAAAAGATAGGTAGCCTTGACAACTATATTACCATAGTTAGACTTACCAAAATAGTCTTTCTTTGAACTTCCATAGATATTACCGAGCCCATAATAATAGCGGGCTTCAAGCAGGAAATGACCTACACGGCGGTTGCTGTATTCCATGCCCAGACCTGCTGCAATGCCATAATCAAGTTTCTTCTCTACTGGCATTGATTCCTGTGCTACGGTGACATTGCTTCGTCCTGTACCGTCAGTTGCAAGATTTGGAGTATCATAGTTCTTAGAAGTAGACTCATTCAGATAGATTCCAATCTGTGGACCAGTCTGGAAGAAAAAGCTGAATCCGTCATGTTCACGTCCCCATGCAAGATGTGCAAAGACAGGAATCTGAACATAATTGACCGTGCGTGAATACTCCTCTGCCAAACCATTGGAATTGATTACCGGCTGGTCAGTACCCGTCAGAATCTTCTCTTTCCATCCGACAGAGGCATAGTTTACCTCACCATAAATTGAACAGATGGTATTGAAATACCTCTCACACACGTAACGCACGCTCAATCCACCACTTATGCCACCATGCAGTGACTGTGTTACACTCGGATTGAATCCTACGTTGGAAAGGACATAACCACCATTCACACCTATAGAGAGGTCGTTACGATGCTGTCCCACTTGTGCAGCAGCAGTATGCGGCAACACAAGCAGGACAGTGAATAATATTATAGAGATTATATTCTTCATCATTTAAACAAGGTCTCCTTCGCTTGTCTTAGTAGACAAGGTTCTCCATGGTCTGGTCTGTCTTGAAGTGAACCAGCTGGAAGTTGTCATTGATATATCCGCCCTGTCCTACACGAACAAAGTTATAACGTGTCTGCAACGGACGGTATTTCACCTCTGACGCAGTACCTGTGAAGTTCTTTCCATGTAATTTCAAACCACGTACAAAGAACTGTGCCTGGTCGTAGCCTGTAATTGCCATACGTGGAATATACTGCTTTGACATAGGTTCGTCATACTGTTCAATATACTTTGCTTCCAAATCCTTCGTCTTGTCGGCAGACTTATTATAATAATAGGTGGACGGAATATAGGTATTATACTTGAAGAACTGGTCAAGGTCATAATCCTGATAAACAAACCACTGGTTGTAACCATAAAGACTGATGGCTATGCCTGGACGTGACTTCTTCATCTGTTCCAGCTTGGCAAACACCTCATTGAGTTGTGGACTCTTCTCCGAGTTGAGAATCACAACATTAGGACGGGTGGCATCAAAGTGCTTTGAAAAGTCTGCCGCTGAAGACTTGGTGCTTGTCAAATCATACTTTATCTTCTGTAGGTCAAGCTGCTTCCTCAGAGTTGCAGTGAAATTACCAACCAGACTATTTGGATCCTTGCAGTTGATGAACACCGGGTGGTGTGTTCTTTGGAAACGCTCCAGAAAAGAAGCAATCGCCTTGTTGTTGAGCGAAGCATCAGTTTGATAAACCTGGAATATATTAGGGTTCGTCTCAACCTCATCGCCCGTTATAGAGAACGGAATGACGAGCTTTATATCATTGGCACGACAGAAATCAGCCAATGGTTTTACCTGTTCTGAATAAAGAGGACCGAAGATAATATCTAACTTCGATGCGTTCGGTTCAAGTAACGTAGTACGAATATCAGCACCCTTCGGCACATTCCAGGCATGCACGTCTGTTGTTATCCCTTCACTCTTCAACTGATTGAGAGCCAAGAGTACACCACGATAATACTCAACCATACGCTTTCCATCACCATCCTGATTATGCAAAGGAAGCATCACACCAACACGGATTGCATTCACAGCCTTGGCTGCTTGGGCAACAGATGTCTTTGAAGCAGACTTCTTGTCCGACTTACCCCTCACAGAACCATCAGGAAGAATGTCGCCCTCCTTTGAATAAGGAACAAAGATAATGTCACCTTTCTTCAATTCGTAGCCCGACTGCTTCATGACAGGGTTAGCATCCAGAAGCTGTGGTATCGTTACGCCATAACTCTTTGCGATACCAAAAATTGTTTCCTTACGCTTCACTTTATGCTGGTCACGCCACTGGATACTTTGTGCCAATACGCTACAACTAAAAGTCATAGCAAAGAATAACAGAAGATATTTCAAATAATTTTTCATACTCTTATTTTTGATTTCAAACAGCAACAAAATAAAATTACAAGTGCAAATATACAAAAGAATTCTGTAACCAAAAGGAGTTAGAATGAAAAAAACGCAAAAACACTACTTCATATTACATATATTGTACTGGTAAGTACTTTTGCTTGTTTGTATGAGAAAAAATATGTAAATTTGCACGAATGTACTATTTACAGAAAGTATAAAACGAACAACAGGGATGAAACAAAATCGAATCAGAATACTTACAGTAATGCTGGCGATGCTGTCTACCATAGCAATAGAGGCACAGAACTGCCAGCCAACAGGTAAATATACCGATGCAAACGGTGAAACAAACACGATAGCTACTGGTGAAACTTATGCCGGTTCGGCTCCATTGACGGTAGCTTTTACAGCCAACCCACCAGCTACAAACAACTCTGCCACAAATTACGAGTGGCATTTCTTTAACCAAAGTAACCCACGATCGGCCTATCTCATACGTTACGACAAAAATACTGAATATACTTTCACGGAGGCAGGAACCACAAGAGTGGTGCTGTATGAGATTCTCAATGGTGATACCACACGCTATAATGCCATCAGTTTGTCCATCAGCGAGAGCAGTCTTCAGATGCCAAATGCTTTCTCTCCCAACGGGGATGGCATCAATGACATATATCGTGCCAAGCCTGGCTATAAGAGTATTGTTGAGTTTAAAGCTGTCATCTTCAATCGTTGGGGACAGAAACTATACGAATGGGACGACCCTACCGGTGGCTGGGATGGCAAGTACAAAGGAAAAGACGTTGCACAAGGAACGTACTTTGTCAACGTTACTGCCAAAGGAGCTGACGGCAAAGAGTTCCGCATCAGACGAGATGTAAACCTGCTGAGAGGCTATACACAGAACACGAGGTGATGGGTGTTGGGTGATGGGTGATGGGTGTTGATGATTAGTTTGTTATGATTGACGAATCGTGTTTACTTGTCTGTATTACGGAAAATCATCAACCAGCAAAATTAAGCAATCCATCAACATCCAGCACCCAACATTCAACACTCAACACCCAACATTCCATCAACACCCAACACCCAACACCCAACATTAAACACCCGACACCCTACAATGAACGAAAAGATAGAAGTCTTCGGAGCCAGAGTGCATAATCTGAAGAATGTAGACATAACCATCCCACGCAACTCACTCACCGTCTTTACAGGACTATCCGGTTCGGGAAAGAGTTCGCTTGCCTTCGACACAATATTCGCTGAAGGTCAGCGCCGCTACATCGAGACCTTCTCTGCATACGCCCGCAACTTCCTTGGAAACATGGAACGTCCTGACGTGGATAAGATTACTGGATTATCTCCTGTCATCTCCATTGAGCAGAAGACAACCAACAAAAACCCACGGTCTACTGTCGGCACAACCACCGAGATATATGATTACCTCCGCTTACTCTATGCCCGTGCAGGCGAAGCGTACTCTTATATGAGTGGTGAAAAGATGGTGAAATACACCGAGGAGAAAGTGGTGGATATGATCATGTCCGATTATCAGGACCAAAAGATATACATTCTTTCTCCGCTCGTCCGCAACCGCAAAGGTCATTACCGTGAACTCTTTGAGCAGATGCGCCGCAAAGGCTATCTGTACATCCGTGTGGATGGAAAGATAGAAGAGCTTACACGCGGCATGAAGGTTGACCGTTACAAGAACCATAACATCGAAGTAGTTATCGACAAGATGAAGCTCGGTGGCACGGAGAACGACACACTACGTGAGCGACTGGCAAAGACGGTGTCGACTGCCATGAAACAAGGAGAAGGTCTGATCATGATTCTTGACAACGAACGCAATGAAGCCAAATACTTCTCCAAACGACTGATGGACCCCGTCACGGGCATTGCCTATAAAGACCCTGCACCGAACATCTTTTCATTCAATTCGCCCGAGGGGGCCTGTCCACATTGTAAAGGCTTGGGTGTCATTGATGAGATTGACTTGAAGAAGGTGATTCCGGATGACAAGCAGGACATCTATAGTGGTGCAATTATTCCTTTAGGAAAATACAAGAACCAGATGATCTTCTGGCAGATAGATGCACTGTTGAAGAAGTATGAATGCAACCTCAAGACGCCTGTCAAAGATATTCCCAAGGAGGCTATGGACGAGGTTTTATACGGTTCCCTGGAGAAACTGAAGATTGCCAAGGAACTTGTGCATACCACCTCTGACTATTTCGTGTCCTTTGATGGTATCATTAAGTATCTCCGTACCGTTATGGAGAACGATGACTCTACGGCAGGAAAGAAGTGGGCTGACCAGTTCATTGCCGAAGCACAATGCCCGGAATGTCACGGACACCGTCTGAATCGTGAGGCTTTGTCATATAAAATATGGGACAAGAATATTGCCGAACTGGCAGAAATGGACATTACCGAACTGAAAGAGTGGATTGACCACGTTGAGGAACACATGAACGAGAAACAACGAACAATTGCCGTTGAAATCGTAAAGGAAATCCGCAAACGCATAGATTTCCTGCTTGACGTGGGACTTGATTATCTTGCATTGAACCGTCAGAGTGCCACTCTCTCAGGCGGTGAGAGCCAGCGCATCCGACTTGCAACACAGATTGGATCTCAACTTGTCAATGTACTTTACATCCTTGACGAGCCGTCCATAGGTCTTCATCAGCGTGATAACGAGCGACTTATCAACTCTTTGAAGGAGTTGCGCAATATGGGCAACACTGTGATTGTCGTTGAACACGACGAAGACATGATGCACGCTGCCGACTGGATTGTGGACATCGGGCCGAAAGCAGGACGCAAAGGAGGCGAGGTTGTATTCCAAGGTAAGCCTGCGGATATGCTCAAGACACACACACTCACCGCACAGTACCTGAATGGTGAACGTGCTATTGAAATCCCTAAGGAACGCCGGGAGGGTAATGGAAAGTTCATTCAGCTCGCTGGCTGTAAAGGCAATAACCTGAAAAATGTGGATGTAACCTTCCCACTTGGCAAGCTGATTGTCGTTACCGGCGTATCTGGTTCGGGCAAGAGTACGCTTATCAACGAAACCCTGCAACCTATTCTTTCACAGCATTTCTACCGTTCCTTGAAACGTCCGATGCCTTACGGGACAATTGAAGGTATTGACAATATAGACAAAGTGGTGAATGTTGACCAGAGTCCTATTGGTCGTACACCTCGAAGTAACCCTGCAACTTACACAGGTGTTTTCTCTGACATACGCCAACTATTCGTAAATCTTCCCGAAGCCAAGATTCGCGGTTACAAACCGGGGCGATTCTCTTTCAACGTGAAAGGAGGACGCTGTGAAACCTGTGGCGGCAATGGTTATAAAACCATCGAAATGAACTTCCTGCCGGATGTGATGGTACCTTGCGAGGTCTGCCACGGCAAACGATATAACCGAGAGACTCTTGAGGTACGTTTCAAGGGCAAATCCATTGCTGACGTGCTGGACATGACGGTCAACATGGCTGTAGAATTCTTTGAGAATGTACCACAGATTCTGCCGAAGATAAAGGCTTTGCAGGATGTAGGACTGGGTTACATCAAGCTCGGACAGAGCTCCACCACCCTTTCAGGCGGTGAAAGTCAGCGTGTCAAGCTGGCGACAGAACTCGCAAAGCGTGACACTGGTAAGACACTTTACATTCTCGACGAGCCGACAACAGGTCTTCACTTTGAAGATATCCGCATCCTTATGGATGTCTTGCAAAAGCTCGTTGACCGTGGTAACACTGTCATCATCATCGAACATAACCTCGATGTCATCAAACTTGCTGATTACATCATCGACATGGGACCTGAAGGTGGCCGCAGTGGTGGCAGGATGCTGAGCTGTGGAACACCAGAGGTTGTTGCCAAGAACAAGGAAAGCTACACCTCCCGCTTCCTTGTCAAAGTGTTGAAATAAACTATTGGTGTCCGATAAAACTTCAATGGCATACGCTCCGATGCGGAACCTCTTTTAGATAGACAAGACTGTATTGACTTTGGAAAAGTAAGCCTCTCCATCAAACAAGGTTAATTATCTTTTGGCAGTAAGACTCTTTCCTGACAGCAAGCTGCTTCTATCCCGACAATATATTGCTTTGTATTTAGCACTCAACACCATTGGTGTTTACTAACAGCACCACACGTGATGGGCAACAACACATCGGTAGAAAATGAGAAGAGAGGTTTATTATTGTCATTATAATCAAGGTATAGTAAGAGACTCTCATGACTAACTTATATGGGGAAAAATATCAGACACCTATAAAATAACACAACAGCTATCGGAGAAACGGATCTTTATGGCAACAGGTTATATTGCCCTAACCATATACTTATGGTGTTGCCAGGCATTGGCAAGACAACGCCCAAGGGTTGGCGAAATCATTTACACCCTCGGTAAAACAACATAATCTGAGGACTACACGCAAAATAGCAACAAAACAACTCAACAACATCTGACTACCTGTAACAAAGAAGAATGATTTTTCATTTCTTTTCTTTGGATAATTGACAAATTAGTCCTAAATTTGCCAAAGCACAATGGTAAAGAACAGCTATACAAAAGTGTAGACACCCCGTTTATCATACTATCCATCTGAAAATCAACACATTGTCTATATCACCTAAAATTATGGATAAAAAAGAATATTTACGTTCATGGGCTGAGACCTACAAGAACGACCTTACAAACAACATTATGCCTTTCTGGTTGAACCATGGATGGGACAAGGAGAATGGCGGTATATACACCTGTCTGAATCGTGACGGTTCATTGATGGACACAACAAAGTCGGTGTGGTTCCAGGGACGATGGGCATTCATCTGCTCTTTCGCATATAATAATGTAGAGAAGAATCAGGAATGGCTCGATGCAGCCAAATCTACCATTGACTTCATCGAGAAATATTGCTTTGATGAGGACGGACACATGTACTTTGAGGTCACAGCTGAAGGAAAGCCATTGCGTAAGCGTCGTTATGTTTTCTCAGAGACATTCGCTGCAATAGCTTTCGCCGAATACTCTTTGGCTACGGGCGACAAGCATTATGCGGAAAGAGCATTGCAGGTATTCCATGACGCACAGCGTTTCCTCTCTACTCTGGGATTCCTTCCAGCTAAATATGAAGCTGGCGTAGAGATGCAGAGTCATTCCATCATTATGATTCTCATCAATGTAGGGTCACGTCTCCGTGCGGTAATTGACGACCTGACATTGACCCAGCAGATTGACGAGTCAATCTCATTGCTCCGTCGCTATTTCATGCACCCGGAATTCAAAGCACTACTTGAAACGGTTGGTCCAAAGGGAGAATTCATTGACACCAACGCTGCACGTACCATCAACCCTGGTCATTGCATCGAAACAGCATGGTTCATCATGGAGGAAGCAAAGCTGCGCAACTGGGACAAGGAACTGCTCGATACTGCTCTCACCATCTTTGACTGGTCATGGGACTGGGGATGGGACAAGCAGTACGGTGGCATCATCAATTTCTGCGACTGCCGTAATCTCCCGCCACAGGATTATTCACAGGACATGAAGTTCTGGTGGCCACAGTGCGAGACTATCATTGCCTCTCTTTATGCTTACCTTGGAACTGGTGATGAAGAATATCTTTATCGCCATCAGCGAATCAGTGAGTGGACCTACGCCCACTTCCCTGACCAAGACTATCCAGAGTGGTATGGCTACCTCCATCGTGACGGAACAGTTGCACAGCCAGCAAAGGGCAATATCTTCAAGGGACCGTTTCATGTTCCTCGTATGATGATCAAGGGATATATGCTCTGTCAGGAGATACTGAAGACTATGGAATAAAATAAATTCCTTTCACGAAGGTGAAGGAATATAGATACGAAGAAATCCCCCATAACATTGCTTGTGACGGCATGTTATGGGGGATTCTCTTATAAGTCTTTCTGGGCTAATTAGCCCAATTAGGCAAAAAAGGCTAATAAAAACCTTACAAAAGCCCCTTCAACTGCGTAAACTCATCAAGTTTCAACAAGTGGGAATGATCATATTCATCTACCACCTCATGCTGCCATATTGTGTGGAAAGGTATGTATGCCGTCCAGCCTCCAAGTTTCAATACTGGCTCAATATCCGAACGGAAAGAGTTTCCAACCATCAACAACTGGTCAACCTTCACACCAAACTGTTCACACAAACGGTAATAGGACTCCTCGGTCTTATCTGACACAACAACAATGTCATCAAAATAGGGACGCAGCCCTGAACGGTCAAACTTGTTTTCCTGGTCAAGCAGTTCACCTTTTGTGAACACCACTAAATGATACTTGCCAGAATTGCGCAACTGTTTCAACGTCTCCTCCACACCTTCAATCGGTTTACCTGGCAACTGCAACAGCCCTTTGCCCAGATTGATAATCTTCATCACTTCCTCAGCCGTCAACAACCCATCACTCACCCGTGTGGCATTCTCCAGCAAAGAAAGCATGAAAGCCTTGCTGCCATAACCGAAAAGCGGCATATTTGCCGTCTCTGTAGCAAAGAGGGCTTTCGATATTTCGTCCGCAGAAGCATAAGATGCAAGCAGCTCGCAATATGCCTTCTCTACTGCCTCGAAATAGGTCTGACACACCCATAGAGTATCATCAGCATCAAAGGCTATCAATGATATATCAGTCATAATCTTATCGCTTTGAGCTGCAAAAGTACGCCTTTTATCTTTGTAAAACAAAAAACATCAAAGAAATAATCCTCCTTACTCATTGACAACATCATGTCTCGCAAACCTCAAAATAAAAATAAAACAAACCTGTGTATCGTGAACTCTCATCCCATACATTCAATATTATCCTGAAAACATAATCAATATTTAAAATAAAGTTCAACTACAACTATAAGTCTTAAACCTTTATATTACTGATATTTACACTCAAAAAATGCAGTTAATGAGTAATTTATCCAATAAATTTAAGTCAAATTATTCTTTGAGAAATGAATACTTTTACTTAAATTTGCACCATAAAGTTTTTCAAAATAGAAAACTTAGGAAGAAAGAAAACGAAAAAAGTTATCCAAAACTGACAACTTATACTCAGCCACAATATAAATTATCTTACAACTTACAAACGATTATAAACGCCTAAAAAAGTATAAAACATAAACAATGGAAATGAAGAACTTCACGATCACCAAACGTGATGGGTCGAAGGAACGATTCTCCCTCGACAAGATTATGAATGCCATCCTCAAGGCATTCGAGAGTGTCAACGAGCCTACTGATTTAGGTACGGTGTCGAAAATTCTCTCCGACCTGGACATACAGAACGACATCAAGGTAGAGGATATTCAGAACCAGGTTGAGATGGCACTGATGAAAGAGGGCTACTACAATGTGGCAAAGAGCTTCATCGTCTACCGTCAGCAGCACACTGAAGACCGCGAGACGCTTGAAAAGATGAAGTTTCTCTCTGACTATTGCGTAGCCACGAACGCTGCAACGGGCTCAAAGTTTGACGCCAATGCCAACGTTGAACACAAGAACATTGCAACACTCATAGGAGAACTGCCTAAGCAGGGATTCATCCGCCTGAACCGCCGCTTACTTGTTGACCGCATCAAGAAAATGTATGGCAAGGATTTGGCTGACGAGTATATTGACCTCCTCACCCACCATTTTATATATAAGAACGATGAGACAAACCTCGCCAACTACTGTGCTTCCATCACAATGTATCCTTGGCTCATCGGTGGAACAACCTCTATTGGCGGCAACTCTACCGCACCAACCAATCTGAAGAGTTTCTGTGGCGGCTTCATCAATATGGTATTCATGGTTTCATCCATGCTTGCCGGTGCCTGCGCCACACCTGAGTTCTTGATGTACATGAACTATTTCATTCAGAAAGAATATGGTAAGGACTATTGGAAACGAGCTGACGAAGTAGTAGACCTCAGTCTAAGAAAACGTACGATAGACAAGATGATTACCGACAACTTCGAGCAGATTGTCTACTCATTGAACCAGCCGACTGGTGCCCGCAACTATCAGGCTGTATTCTGGAACATATCTTATTACGACCGCCCTTACTTCGAGTCGCTCTTTGGCAACTTCTATTTTCCTGATGGTTCGCAGCCCGATTGGGAGAGTCTGTCATGGTTACAGAAACGTTTCATGAGCTGGTTCAACCAGGAACGTCTCAAGACTGTCCTAACCTTCCCGGTTGAAACAATGGCACTTTTAGCCGAAAACGGCGACTGCAAGGATGAAGAATGGGGCGACTTTGCAGCCAAGATGTACTCAGAAGGACATAGCTTCTTCACCTATATGAGTGACAATGCTGACTCACTCAGTTCATGCTGCCGCCTGCGCAATGAAATCCAAGACAATGGCTTCTCCTATACTCTCGGAGCTGGTGGCGTTTCAACAGGTTCAAAGAGTGTACTAACCATCAACCTCAATCGCTGCATCCAGTATGCTGTCAACCACAACCTTGACTACAAGGAATATTTAAACCATGTCATCGAATTGTGTCATAAGGTCCAGTTGGCTTACAATGAGAACCTTAAAGAACTTATGCACAATCACATGTTGCCACTCTTTGATGCTGGGTACATCAACATTGACCGCCAATACCTCACCATTGGTATCAACGGTCTTGTGGAAGCAGCAGAATTCATGGGACTTGACATTACTCCTAATGAAGACTACAAAAAGTTCGTGCAGACTGTCCTCGGGCTCATCGAGACACAGAACAAGGCTTTCCGCACCAAGGAAGCAATGTTCAACTGTGAGATGATTCCTGCCGAGAATGTGGGAGTAAAACATGCGAAATGGGACCACGAGGATGGATACTTCGTTCCTCGAAACTGTTACAACAGCTATTTCTATCGTGTAGAAGACAACTCACTGACAATTCTCGACAAGTTCAAGCTGCACGGTGCACCTTACATCGAGCATCTGACGGGTGGTTCAGCACTTCACATAAACCTCGAGGAACACCTCTCTGAGCCACAGTATCGCCAGCTTCTGCGTGTTGCCGCACAGGAAGGATGCAACTATTTTACATTCAATATACCCAACACTGTCTGCAACGACTGCGGTCATATTGACAAGCGTTACCTACACGAATGTCCGCATTGCCATTCAACAAACGTTGATTATCTCACTCGCATCATCGGCTACATGAAGCGTGTCAGCAACTTCTCTGCTCCTCGTCAGGAAGAAGCACACCATCGTTTCTATGCAGGAGGAGATAAATACACTGTCGGAGCAACTGCTGAAAAGCAATTAAAAGAAACAGTTGCAGAACCTCTGAAGGTATAATCAATACAAAGTATTCACCTGAATAATGCAGCTTGTCGGCAGAACAGGGAAAACATATCTATCATTATGAAGCAGGGAAGCACAGCTTGTGTTTCCCTGCTTCGTATCGTATATAAACACATGAAATCAAGTAAAGCCTTACTCTTCGTGCACCGTTCCATGCTGGATTATTATACCAAAAAACATAATGTGGCAGCCACTGACAAAGAATCGCTGACACCAACACGCTTTTTACCAGAAAAGAAAGAAAATCTTTACCCAACTGATGTATAATTGCAGAATTTTATATAAGTTTGCAGAATAAAGCAGTACCTGACAATCTGAACGCAAAATCATTGCACATAATTTATAGATTAAACAGCGGCTGCAATCTGGTAGTAAGAATTAAAGCATTTTTTCAGATGAATGAAACAGACTATGAGCTCTCATGGATAGAGAAAATAATGGGAGGAAAATTGACAACAGTTGAAAAATCCTTCTGTCAAGTCCTTTTTCTCCTGTTGCTGGTTTGGCCGGTAGCAGCTATAATATTGTTTAAAACTGCACTCTCTGGTGCTGAGGTTTTATGGGTATCAAATACCATAAGACTTACCATGGCATTATTCGTATTACCCTACCCGATTTACCTCCTGCCACTACTAATCTTTTCGCGTAAGATAGCACTACACTACAAGAATCCTTATCTATTCTATATCATAGCAACAGTTCCGTTCTATATCATTATCTGTAGTAACCTCCTTTACATCAGTCCACTTGCAAATGCACGACCTAAAGGAGCAGACCCGTTCACTTACAAGGATTATGGGCACCGGTCTTATGGATGGGATAAGTTCCGGGTATATTATGCATTTGAACCTCTTGAAGGGGCTGACGCTGCAACATTCCAGGTCATGGAAAAGAACACAGATTATGCAACAGACAAAAACCACGTCTATTATAGAGGATATGTCTTAGAGGGAGCAAAACCAAAGACATTTGTGATGGTCAATGATCAGATAGCACGTGACGGAAAAGATTATTATACCTCTGGACTCCCTTTCTGTGTATCAGATTATAAATCATTCCGACTTAAAGATGAACATTGGTGTATAGACAAGAATTACGCCTATTATATAGATACAAAGGTTGATTTTTACGGAGTCCTGAAAGTTTCTTTGGGTGATTATAAGTCTTTTTCACCCATAAATGACACGTATGCACATGACAGCCGTCAGGTGTATTACAAAAACAAAATCATTAAAGGGGCTGATGCTGCCACTTTCAACCTTATCGAAGACTATGAGCCTATAGGTAAGGACAAGAATGGTATTTACTATATGGATATACTCACAGATGTGAAAGACTATGATAAATTATCTACATTAACGGATGCTTCCGATTTTTACAAGGATAATGCTGGTGTCTATACCAGGAACTTGCTGAAGATGCCAGACGGAGTTGATACGCTGAAACTTTCCTATATAGATTATCTCACAGATTGGATTACTGATACAAAAAATGTCTATTGGCGGAACCTGGTTGTACTGGGTGCCGACCCTAAAAGTTTTGCTCCTCTGACTTCTATCTGTCTGACCGAAAAAGTAGTCTACGATAATGGTACTGATACCGGCGATTACGGAGCAGATCTTTATCACATATTCTATAGGGACAAGATGCTTAAAGATGCAGACTTAGCAAGTTTTGTATATGGTTGGGACTCACAGGCAAAGATTGCCTTTGCCTACGATAAGCATCGCTTCTATGAAGGACATTCTACACCGCTCATTCAGAAATTCCGGAAAGGAAAACTTAAGAATGAAAGCGAAATGGAAAGAGATTATGAAGAAGGATATGCACATTAAAACAACGTATCGCCGTGAAGCTGTATGAACTACGCTTCACGGCGATACGTTGTATATCTATTACGTTATATGAAAATAAATCTCACCGACTGATAAGACTTTCCCTTATAAGATAGTTATTAGAACCTTACTATATATCATTATAATAATCCTATTATTCCATATTCTACCAATGTGTTGTTGCTCAGCACCATTGGTGTTGTTAGTAAACACCAATGGTGCTGAGTGCTAAATACATTGCCATATATTGCTGAAGCAGAAGCAACTTGTTGTTAGAAAAGAGTTCTATTACCCAAACAAGACTTATCTGATAAAAGAGGCTTACTTTCCCAAAGACGATACAAATGTTATCTACTTAAATGAAAGCATGGAAGAGTAAGCTATTTAGTCGTTCCTTAAATACATTATATTATACTGATTTACAGTTAATTATCTCTCTATTTATTTGTATATTTCTGCAAGTTTTTGTACCTTTACAGTATAAAACTTGCAGAAATATATGTTAAAAAGGACCTCTAATCAATTATCATTATTCTCTTCCTTAGAGGATATGCTCAATCACAATCACCCCCTTTATACGCTTGGTAATAAAATCAACTGGCGTAGATTTGAAGACTCCTTCTCTCGTTTGTATTGTAGTACAAATGGTCGCCCTGCGCATCCTATTCGTTTGATGTGCGGACTTTTAATCTTGAAACACTTGCGTAATATCTCTGACGAAAGTGTTGTTTTACAGTGGAGTGAAAATGCTTATTATCAGTATTTCTGTGGTCAACTGGAGTTTCTTCCTAAAGAACCTTGCGAAGCTTCTGATTTGGTTCACTTCCGCAATCGTATAGGCGAAGAAGGAATTGAAGTCATTCTTGCTGAGAGCATCCGTGTCAATACTGAGAATGATAATGAGGATCATTTTAACACAGCTTTTATAGATTCTACGGTACAGGAGAAGAATATCACTTACCCAACGGATGCGAAGTTGCATAAAAAGATAATCAATCGAGTGCTCAAAATCGTTCGTGAGAAGAAACTTCCTTTACGTCAGAGCTACCAAAGGACACTGAAAGCAATCTCTCGCAACCAACGTTTTCGCAATCACCCCAGGAGTCACAGGAAGGCTGTCAAGGCTGACCGGAGTCTGCGCACCATAGCCGGTCGTTTGGTCAGAGAACCTGACCGTAATCTTCCTGACAGGAAAGGCTATGAAAAGATGTTTGAGCTCTTCTATAAGGTCCTTTCTCAAAAACGTAACAGTCGTAATAAGATATATTCTCTTCACGAGCCTGAAGTACAATGCATCAGTAAGGGTAAGGAACATAAGAAGTATGAGTTTGGCAACAAAGCTTCCTTTATCCGTTCGCTATCAGGAATTATTCTTGCTGCCGTTTCTTTTAGGAATGAATATGATGGGCATACCATAGAAGCATCCTTACAACAAACCGAAAGAATGACAGGCAAGCGCATTGATAACTTGGCAGGAGACAGAGGATATAGAGGAACAGATCTGGTTGGAACAACAAAAATACTCATACCACAAGCCCCTAAAGACAAAGATAGTTACTATCAAAAGAAAAAGAAACACAAACTGTTTTGCAAGCGGGCAGGAATAGAGCCTACCATAGGACATCTTAAAAGTGATTACAGATTATCTCGCAACTTTTATAAAGGTGTGAAAGGGGATGCTATGAATATAATGCTGGCAGCTGCAGCATATAACTTCAGAAGAGCTATGAGAGCTCTTTTGTGCTTTACAAAAACTATCATCGAAAAGTCAGTTTTGGTTGACTTTTCGACAAAATGGGCTTTTTAAGGAACGACTATTTAAGTTTTATCAGACAACAAAAAAATATTTATCAAGTCCTATGAAAACAAATCTTACCGACTGACAAGATGATTCTTACTACCACCGTCCTTCACTGTAAAACATAGTATTCAGAATTCTATTTCCTCTTTGCCAACGCAGCTATAGCATCAAAACTATAAACAAGCGTCCCACTGGTAAAGGTGGTTGTCTCTATCTTGAGGGAGCTGTTCTTACGAAGACAATCAACAAAGGCTTCAGGATTCTGGACAAAAGCAGAGTCTGTCTGCTTACTGACACCAGGCTTATAAGTGAAGCGTCCCACCTCATCCCCATGTGCATAGACACGGACGAAGTTGGTTGTGTCATAACTATTGCCTGCAAACTGCTCTCCATCGCCGAGAATCATACACACCTCTACACCCACACGTCCAAGATAACGGACACGGATGGTCATACGATTGGAAGCTGTTATCTGCGACTTCTTGTTCGGTGCACTCTGCATCTTGGCAATAGCAGAATCGTTGAGATAGGTCCATGAAGAGACGTATGTCCCGTCACCAGATGAGGCACTATCGAGGTCGACTGCAATCATTGTGTCAATCTGTGTTGTATCATAATGCCCTACTCCACGTGACGAACAGCCGGAACAGGAAGAGAATGCCGTTGCTGCCATAGCCACAAAACCTAAAGGCAACAACATCATAGAATGTAGTTTCATTTTTTAAGGAGTTAAGATGTCTGGAGGAAGTTCAAGGAGTCAGGGAAGTCAGAAGCTGTCAAGACTATTCTCCCGATTCCATTTGAGGAAGCCAAGGGAGTTAACCAAAAAATATTGTAGCTTATAGGAAGCAACTAAAATGCCTGCTGTTACCGTAACTCTTTCTAACTCCCTTGGCTCCTTCAACTCCAAGAGCTATTAATATTCTCCCCAAGCCTTGATATCAATGTCATCCAAGCTGACATTGCAGAAGGCCGAGATAAAAGCACTTGCCAGTCGGCTGTTCGTAATCAGCGGAACATTGAGATCAATGGCTGCACGGCGAATCTTGTAACCATTGGTCAACTCACGTGGAGTAAGGTCCTTTGGCATATTCACCACCATGTCAATCTTCTTCTCGTGCAGGAGGTCAAGAGCCTGTGGCTGCTGTCCTTCATCTGAAGGCATATAGACAAGTGTGTTCTCTATACCATTCTCTGTGAGATACTTTGACGTACCAACTGTTGCATAAAGTTCATAGCCATGCTGCTTCAACATCTTTGCAGCATCAAGCATTTCAGCCTTCTGCTTTGCACCACCTGTCGAGAGTAGGATAGTCTTCTTCGGAATACGATGCCCCACTGAGAGCATTGATTTCAACAAGGCAGTTGAGGTATCATCGCCCAAACAGCCGACTTCGCCTGTAGAACTCATATCAACACCCAGCACCGGATCAGCTTTCTGCAAGCGGTTGAAAGAGAACTGGGAAGCCTTAATACCCACATAATCAAGGTCAAAGAGGTTCTTGTTAGGCTTCTCGACAGGCGCACCGAGCATAATCTTCGTGGCCAAGTCTATGAGATTGAGCTTCAAAACCTTACTTACGAATGGGAATGAACGGCTCGCACGGAGGTTACACTCGATAACAAGAATATCATTGTCACGTGCCATGAACTGAATATTGAACGGTCCGTTAATATGCAGTTTCTTTGCTATCTGACGGCTGATGCGCTTGATACGGCGCATCGTCTCAACATAGAGCTTCTGCGGTGGGAACTGGATTGTAGCATCACCAGAGTGAACACCGGCAAACTCAATATGTTCAGAAATAGCGTATGCCATAATCTCACCGTCCTGTGCAACAGCGTCCATTTCAATCTCCTTGGCATATTCAATGAACTTACTTACCACAACAGGGTGGTCAACACTGACATTAGCTGCCAGCTGAAGGAAGCGGGTAAGCTCGTCTTTGTTAGAACAGATGTTCATCGCAGCACCTGAAAGGACATAAGACGGACGGACAAGAACAGGGAAACCGACACGGTCGACAAACTTATCAATGTCGTCCATGCTTGTCAGTGCGCTCCATTCAGGCTGGTTGATACCGTTCTCCGTGAGCATAGATGAGAACTTGGCACGGTCTTCAGCATTATCAATATCCTTTGCTGATGTTCCAAGAATAGGCACATTCTCCTCATCAAGATACATCGCAAGATTGTTAGGAATCTGACCACCAGTTGACACAATCACACCATGTGGATTCTCTGCATCAATAATATCCATTACACGCTCAAAGGTCAACTCATCAAAGTAGAGACGGTCGCACATGTCGTAATCCGTTGAAACAGTCTCTGGATTATAATTAATCATAATAGAGCGATAACCCTGACGGCGAATTGTATTCAATGCCTGAACACCACACCAGTCAAACTCAACAGAACTACCAATGCGGTAAGCACCTGAACCGAGTACGATAACCGAGTTACGGTCATTAGAGAAGGTTATGTCAGAAGCTACGCCAGCATAGGTAACATAGAGGTAATTGGTCTGTGCCGGATACTCTGCTGCCAGCGTATCAATCTGCTTGACAACGGGAAGAATGCCAAAGCCCTTGCGTAAACGACGGACAATCCTCATCGCCTGGTGCATGTTCTGACATTCCTCTTCCAAGCCTACAGCGCGTGCAATCTGGAAGTCGGTAAAGCCATAAACCTTGGCTGTTCGCAGGAGTTCTTTATCAAGAGTATTGATATTCTTACGCTTCAGCTCCTCATCAATGTCAATAATATGCTTGAGTTTGTTGAGGAACCAACGGTCAATCTTAGTCAGATCGTGAATCTGGTCAACCGTATATCCCTTGTGCATTGCCTTGGAAATAAGGAATACACGCTTGTCAGTCGGCTCACGCAGGGCTGCATCAAGGTCGTCAATCTGTAACTCTTTGTTCTCAACAAAGCCGTGCATACCCTGCCCTATCATGCGAAGACCTTTCTGAATAGCCTCCTCAAAGTTACGGCCAATAGCCATTACCTCACCGACAGACTTCATACTTGAACCTAACTCCTTATCAACGCCACGGAATTTACTGAGGTCCCAACGTGGAATCTTGCAGACTACATAGTCGAGTGCCGGTTCAAAGAAAGCTGAGGTTGTCTTTGTTACAGAATTCTTCAATTCAAAGAGCCCGTAGCCCATACCCAGCTTGGCTGCAACGAAAGCAAGCGGATATCCTGTCGCCTTGCTGGCAAGAGCTGAAGAACGTGACAGACGGGCATTGACCTCAATAACACGATAGTCCTCGCTCTCCGGGTCGAAAGCATACTGAACATTACATTCACCGACAATACCAATATGGCGAACAATCTTGATAGACAGTGCACGCAACTTGTGATACTCGCTGTTTGAAAGCGTCTGAGACGGTGCAATAACGATAGACTCACCTGTATGAATTCCAAGCGGATCGAAGTTCTCCATGTTACAAACCGTGATACAATTGTCATAACGGTCACGTACAACTTCATATTCAATTTCTTTCCAACCCTTCAGACTCTTCTCAACCAGCACCTGTGGAGAGAAGGAGAAAGCCTTTTCACAGAGTGTATTCAACTCTTCTTCGTTATCAGCAAAGCCACTGCCAAGACCGCCCAATGCGTATGCTGCACGAACGATGACAGGATAACCGAGGTTCTTGGCAGCCATACGTGCCTGCTGAATATCCTCACAAGCCTCACTCTTGATGGTCTTTACATCAATCTCATCCAACCGCTCCACAAAGAGTTCACGGTCCTCAGTATCCATGATTGCCTTGACCGGAGTTCCCAAAACCTTTACATTATACTTCTGCAAAACTCCTGTCTTATCCAGTTCAACACCACAGTTCAATGCAGTCTGTCCTCCGAAAGACAGTAGGATACCATCAGGGCGTTCCTTCTCTATGACACGCTCAACAAAATAAGGCTGAACAGGAAGGAAGTAAATCTGGTCCGCAACACCTTCGGATGTTTGTACCGTAGCAATGTTTGGATTGATCAGAACCGTAGAAACACCTTCCTCATGCAACGCCTTCAACGCCTGTGAACCAGAGTAATCAAACTCACCTGCCTCACCAATCTTCAATGCGCCTGAACCAAGTATCAGGACTTTCTTTATTGACTCGTCTTTCATTATTTCAGTGTTTCTACGAATTTATCAAACATAAAGTAAGTATCAACCGGACCAGAGCAAGCCTCTGGATGGAACTGAGAGGTAAACCAAGGATTCTCCTTGTGGCGGATTCCTTCATTACTTCCATCGTTCATGTTGACGAAAAGTTCCTGCCAATCCTTGTCCAGAGTTGTTGCATCAACTGCATAACCATGATTCTGTGAGGTAATGTAACACTTGTCCGTACCCACCATGCGCACTGGCTGATTGTGTCCACGATGACCGTATTTCAGCTTGTAAATCTTTGCTCCTGCTGCCTTTGACAGTAACTGGTTACCCATGCAGATACCACAGATTGGTTTCTTACTCAAACACATCTGCTTGCGGATGACTTCAACAGCATCGTTGCACATATCAGGATCGCCAGGTCCGTTGCCAAGAAAAAGGCCATCATAGTCCATTCCTGTATAATCATAGTTCCAAGGCACTCGGATAACCTCAACACCTCTGGTAATAAGTGAGCGGATAATATTGGCTTTTACACCACAGTCAACAAGTACAACCTTCTTACCAGCACCCTCATTGTAGCGGATAATCTCCTTTGTTGAAACACGATCTACGAAGTTTACACCCTCGTAGTCAGCCTCAGGAATATTATCTGGTTCATCATCAAAGAGTATCTTACCCATCATCACTCCATGCTCACGCAGCACCTTGGTGAGCTCACGTGTATCAATACCAGTAATGCCCGGTACGTGTTCACGCTTCAGCCAGTCAGCCAGACTCTCCACGGCATTCCAGTGGGAATGCTCCTCTGTATAGTCAGACACGATCAAGGCTGAGGCATAGATTTTATCACTCTCCATGAAGGTTGGGATGCCACTTTCCTCAATGGTAAATGGTGGCACTCCATAGTTACCCACCAACGGGAAGGTCATTGTAATCAGCTGACCTGCGTATGAAGGGTCTGTCAAGCTCTCTGGATAACCCATCATAGCTGTATTGAAGACTACTTCACCAGCCACCGGGGTATCGTATCCAAACGACTTTCCATGGAATTTTGTTCCGTCACTTAGGACTAAAGTTACGTTCCTCATTGCTTATAGTATTGTTGGATTGATTGTTTCCAAATTCTTTTCATGAAAATAAATATTTTCTTTCGTGAAAAGAAATATTTTCTTTCATGAAAATAATTATTTATCATCATGATAATAATTAACAGTCAAGCGATTATTCGGCTTCTGCAGCATGCGGATGCTCACGCTCATAATATTTGATGAAGGCTTCATTGACAAGCCTCATGCCACCTGGAGTCGGATAGTTTCCTGTGAAATACCAGTCACCAGGATGGTTGGGAATAGCATTATGCAAGCCTTCCACGCTCTGGAAAACAAGTTCGACAGGAGTCGTCATGCCCTCTGGACGCAGCATATCTATAATCTTACGATTGATTTCTTCCACCGTAAAAGGCTTGTAAATGGCACGGATAGCATTGAACACAGGCTCTCCCTTGGACTTTTCCAGCTCCTTCTTGCAATTCGCATAGATTTCATGAAGGAGACTTTCCATTCCACGTTCACGAATCAGCTCGATAACAGCACGGAAGACACAGAACTCTTCAGGACTTGACATATCAATTCCATAGTAGTCGGGGAAGCGAATCTGTGGTGCACTGGATACAACAACTATCTTCTTAGGATGTAGGCGGTCGAGGATGCGGAGAATACTCTCACGCAGTGTTGTACCACGAACAATAGAATCATCTATGATGACAAGATTATCCTCATAGGGCTTGATGCACTCATACGTTACATCATATACGTGTGACGCAAGGTCGTTCCGGGAATTACCCTCAGTAATGAAAGTACGCAACTTAATATCCTTCCATGCCACCTTCTCCGAGCGTACATCCTGATGAATGACACGATAGACTTCCTCTGCTGAAGCATTAGGACCTAAAGCGGCTATCTGTTCCACCTTTTTCTTATCAATCCATTCCTTGAAACCATGGACGAGACCATAGAAAGCAACCTCTGCCGTGTTGGGGATATACGACAGAACGGTATGCTTGGTGTCATAACCAACTGCTTTCAACACAGGCTCGGTCAGCTGCCGTCCAAGCGTCTCCCGTTCCTTATATATATCACGGTCTGAGCCACGGGAGAAGTAGATGCGTTCGAACGAACATGCAGAATAAGTCTTAGGTTCGAGAATCTGCTGTAATGAGAACTCACCACGCTTATTGACAATCAGAGCCTGCCCAGGCTTCAACTCCTGAATATCGTCACACTCAAGATCGAAAGTGGTCTGCAGAACCGGGCGTTCACTTGCCAGAACAACAATCTCATCATTCTTATAGTAGAAAGCCGGACGGATTGCCCACGGGTCACGGATAGAGAACATCTCACCCGAACCAGTCAGCCCACAGATAACGTAACCGCCATCAAAGTACTGCATCGTGGTCTTGAGGACATTACTCATCTGTACATTCTCTTCAATGTAGTTTGTTATCGCACGGTTCTCCAGCCCTAACTTCTGCGCATCAACAAAGTTACGTTCCACCTCACGGTCAAGTCTGTGCCCCATCAGTTCCAACAGGATATAAGTGTCGCTGTAGATACGCGGACACTGTCCCTGCGCAGTCAGCTTGTCGAAGACATCACCGATGTTGGTCATATTGAAGTTGCCACACATACAGAGATTCTTTGCTTTCCAGTTGTTCCGGCGCAGGAAGGGATGGACATAAGAAAGGCCACTCTTGCCGGTAGTTGAGTACCGGAGGTGGCCCATATAAAGTTCTCCCGCAAAGGGAAGATTCGTTTTTGCAAAAGAAACATCATACAACTGCTCCTGCGAGAAGTCTTTGTAATGCTTATGAACGTTGGCAAAGATTTCAGAGACAGCATTTTTGCCCTCTGCCCGCTCACGGAACATATATTCATTACCAGGCACAGAAGCCAGCTTTACGGAAGCAAGACCTGCTCCCTCCTGCCCACGGTTATGCTGTTTCTCCATCATCAGATAGAGCTTGTTGAGTGCATACATCCACGTGCCATACTTCTCCTGATAATACTCCAGCGGCTTCAGCAATCGGATCATTGCCACACCGCAATCTTCATGAATGTTCTTTTCCATTAATAAGATTTCTGTCTATCTTTTACTTTTAAATTAGTCTATCTCTTTTGCAGGCTATCCCATTTGTAGAGAAAATTGCTATCAAAACTCCTGTATCTGTACCTGCCTCCTCATGCAAGGCGTTCCAAGCATCTGATTAGGATAGGGAACTTTCACGCTTCCCCTGATGTATTCAGCTATACAACACATATCCCTAATACAATCCTTTACCGTATTTGAAAAAAGAGAACATCTCTCACACCCTCTCTTTCTGATAGTCCCTCAAAGGTTACTATCCAAGACATGGATGTCAAAGATATTCTCATTCCACTTATGTTTTATCCACAGGAGGACCTTTGTAACAGTCTCCAAGGACAGAATATTACTTTCTCAACACGTTTACCAGCAGTGAAGCAACTGATGTCACAATGCCAATGAACGAGAACCAAAGGGTAGTAGAACTACCAATACCAGAGTTCTTAGCCTTTACAGTATTTGGTTCAATATAAAGGACATCATTCTGCTGAAGATAATAATAAGGTGAATTCAACAGGTTTGCATCGTTGAGATTCAAACGTACAACATGCTTCTCACCCGTAGCATCCTCACGAATCAACATAATGTTATTACGCTTACCGTAAACTCCAAGGTCACCGGCCTGTGCTATAGCTTCCATCACGCTCATCTTCTCCGTTGAAACCGGGATAACACCAGGGCTGCCCACTTCACCGAGAACCGTCACATGATAACTACTCATACGAACTGTTACGATTGGATTCTCCGTACGAGCCAGATATGGCTGAATCTTGCTCTTGATCAGGTCTTCACACTCAGGCTTGGTCAAGCCACTGACATGAATCTTACCAATGACAGGGAAATTGATGAAACCAGAGTTATCAACCAGATAACCTTGCAAAGAACCGCCACCAGATCCAACCTGCTTGCCACTACCCAACTGATTGCGCACCTGTAAATTAAAAGGAGCCGCAGCATCAGGATCGGTAGTGTTTACCGTAATCGTCAATTCGTCTTTTGGCATGATGCGTGCATCATACAAGCCACGTGAAGCAGCAAGGCTAATAGAATCAGCATTCTCTAAGTAAGTAAAGCCCTTACTTGAGCCACATCCCGTCATGGTCATAATCATAGCCGTAACTATGAGGGAGAAAATAATCTTTTTCATTTAAATAAATAACGTGTAGTCAACTATCAACATTAATTTTAGCAAAATAAAAACGAACGAAAACAAAGGAGCTTCTATCCTTATTTCATCGGTCGAAATATATTCTTTGCAAAAATACAACTATTTTCTGATAACCGCAAACTAATATCTGTTTTTCTTTTAGATATTGGCCCTAAGACTAAACATATCCTCCTCGTTATTTTTCCGAAACACATTAAAATATCGTCGAGTACCGACGTGCCCACAGAACAGAAGCCACTCCCCTCATAAAAAGAAACGACAGAAAGGCTATCCATAATGCATTGTTACCAAAACTACCCCAAAGCAGATAATAAACTGCGAAGAATGTTACCATTGCCACAGCTGTTGAGAATAACATTCCCTTGGTTGCTGTTAACCCAATAAAGACTCCATCCAGCACGAAAGCAGCCATTCCTGCCACGGGTATCAAATAAGCCCAGAACAGATAGGGACGTGCTGCTGTCACAACTGCCGTATCATCCGTGAGAAGATGTAGGAAACCGACACCTCCAAAGACGTAAACCGCCGTGAACATCAATACCATAATGATACCAAAGCCAAACAATCGACGAACCGTTATACGTAGCCCTGCCATGTCTCTTGCACCGTAGAATTTACCACTGAGTGCCTCACCAGCATATGCAAAACCATCCATCATATAAGAGAAAAGCGTGAACAACGTCATCAACAACGTATTGACTGCCAGCATCATTGCGCCCTGCTTTCCACCAGCTGAGGTAAAAAAGAAGTTCACAGCCACCAGACAAAGAGTGCGCAGGAAGATATCCTTATTCACACGGAAGAACTCTCCCCATCCACTCTTCACTGTCAGTATATGCCTGAAGGTCATCTGCAGACCCGCACAAATATTTTGACCAGTTACCAATTCCAGTTCACCTTCCTTCTTCATCCGCCTATATACCGCAAACAAGGACACGATAAAACCTGTCCATTGAGCCAGAACTGTACCTCCTGCAACACCACTTATCTTCCAGTTAAACACAAAAACGAAGAATAGGGAAGCAAGGATATTGACCACATTCTGCAACACTGCTACCACCATCGGTGTACGGGTGTCCTGCATTCCAATAAACCATCCAGTCAGACCATAAAGTCCCAACATTGCAGGTGCCCCCCATATAACAATTCTGAAATAGGCAGCAACAAACTGCCAAGAGCCTTCTGGCGTATTCATCAGCCGAAGCATCCCCCATTCTATTCCACGCTGTGCCACGATAAACAACAAGCCTATACCTACACCTATTATCAGTGTACGAACAAGAATATCCACACATTCCTGCCCGTCTTGCCGTCCACACGCCTGCGATGTCATTCCGCTCGTACCCATACGAAGAAAGCCTAACAGCCAGTACATCACATTGAATATCATCGAACCGACTGCAATCGCACTGATATATGCCTCATTACCAATATGCCCCACCACCGCCAGATCCACAAGTCCCAACAGTGGAACCGTCACATTACTAATGATAGAGGGAATAGCAAGGCGAAGAATCTCCTTGTTCCAGTTATCCATTAACTGCATTCCACCTACTCCCGAATATAGTCCTTGGCCACAAGGTCGTAATACAAAGCCTCCAGTTCTGCCAGCGACAAACGCTCTATCGAATGTTCCAGTACACGAATCAGCTCTGCCCGACGTGTATCATTCTCTGTTCTATCAAAATTCATATCATTCGTTTATTGACTGTGAAACAAATACTATGCCGAAGCAAAAGTAATTGAATTAATTGTGAATTCAAAAGATATTAGCTAATTTTGCGGCTATTAATATAATATAAGGTGTATGGGAAAGAAGCAGGAATACAAGTTAAAGAACGAAGAGTATCTCAAGGAACTAAGTCAGAAAGACGGAATCAGAACTCTACCGCATGGTATTCTCTACGAAGTGATAAAGGAAGGTACTGGTGAAGGAAAAGTCTCTGCACGCTCCATTGTCACCTGTCATTATCGTGGCAGTCTCATATCAGGCAAGGTGTTCGATGACAGCTGGCAGAGAGGAATCCCCGAGGCTTTCCGTGTAAACGAACTTATCACAGGCTTCCAGATTGCGCTCTGTGCCATGCGCAAGGGTGACCATTGGCGTATCCACATCCCTTATCAGGATGGATATGGCACGAAGCGTGACGGTGAAATTCCAGCTTTCTCCACACTGGTGTTTGAAGTTGAGCTGTTTGGGATTGGATAAGACAAGAAAGATCAGCATCCCCATTCCCTGGAAGAAAAAGTATTAGCAGACTATTAAATTGAATACCCCTATTAGTTTAAACCACTTCATAAATATAAACTTTATCTTCCAGGAGAAGAATGAAATGGATATAAAAAGACTCTCATAATTGAGAGTCTTCTTTGAGGTGCCTAGCGGAATCGAACCGCTCTACATGGTTTTGCAGACCATTGCCTAACCTCCCGGCCCAAGCACCATTATTATCTGCAAAGCATATTTGTGATTTGCGAGTGCAAAGATAATCAATAAAATCGGTTTAACCAAACATTTCAAGAACTTTTTTTTCGAGAAAAATTGTGTGAACTCTTTTCCAAAACCATTTCAAGAACTTCTCATGAAACATCGGACAAAATAGTTACGGAAGTGTTTGTTTTGACAAATAACTTCACAGAGAACTACTTGAAACAAACTGGCTTCTTGCGCCCCTCCAGTTTCTGCTTCGCCTTCAACTGGTCATGAATGGCACAACCTGAACAGCCGTGACAAGGGTCACTTGCCGCCTGAAATGACTGCCATATCCGATAAACAACATATCCTAAAGCCGAAAGAAGTACTATGCCCAAGACTACATACTGCCACATAAGAACCTCCTTCACCATCAAACGGGTGTATCAGTAGTGTCTTCTGCAAAAAGATCTTCTGCAATGTTGACCTCATCATCATCAAACCACTTCGACAGCTTTTCATGTGCCTGCTCCTTCATTTCATCGTCAACAGACGTCCACACCTTGCCCAATGCGTAAAGCAAAACAGTAAGGTCATCCGTAAGTCCAGCGATAGGAATAGCATCCGGCACAACATCAAGCGGCGAAATGAGATAGCCCAAAGCACCGATAATAATAGCCTTATCCTTCAATGACACCTTGTCACTCTGTATCATATAATACAGAATCAATGCCACATAAACCAGTTTCGCACCAGCACGCTTTGCAATACGCTGTATCTTATCAAAGAATCCCTGCTGGGTGAACTTGTCCTTATATTTCTGCAAATCAGGTAATTCCATAAACTATTAACTTTTTAACGACACTTACTTGAAAGCCAGCACACGGTCAACATAAGCCTTTGCTTCCGGATAATCACGGTTTGCACGGCGAATCTTACTACGAACCAAAGCCTTCATCAACACTCTATAAAGAAGGAAGAGTATCAGCCCCACACCGATAGCCACCAGCACATTCAACACCCCCTCGAAAGGCAACGAGTCATCCGGAAATCCCGACATGACCAATATTGGCAGGCAAAGCAGAATACCAGCAATCGTATAACGCGAACGTTCCGTACCCTCGCTGTCCAGAGCTGCCTGATAATCGAAGAGATAATCCGAAAGTTCCTCCTCACTGACATTGGCTGGCAGCTGTGGGAAACCAGCCTCATCCTTATGGTTTCTGATTCTGTTTTCTACCGTATGCTGAAAATCGTCCAGCACAGTAACATACCGCTCTTCTAAATCTTTCATGACTATCCAAAGTTTTTATCCATAAAAGCCATACCCCCTACCCCCGCATCATTCCAAACAGAATATGGGAAGACGGCATGAATGAAAGAAAAATAAAACAGTGCTCCTATAAGCCGGGTTCTGTCTCTTCCTCATCTTTCGATAATAGGAAGACGCCTGTCATTTATCTATATTGCAGGTCACCCTGCAATTAAAGCATTCTACCCTCCGTTGTGCATACGCTCGGGCGGGCAGCCCTCAAACAACGGTTTACATGAACTTGCAGCTCCTGAACGGCACAGCCAGACGATCGCCCGCCTGCCGGTAGTCTCTTACACCACCTTCTCACCCTTACCACACATTGCTGAATGGCGGTTATTTTCTTCTGCCTACATCTACTGTCACCAATAGCTTCTATTTTCGGAAGCAGGATGCCCTATGCTGCCCGGACTTTCCTCTCGCATCCATTACAGATGCCAGCGACAGAGCCGGAACACTGCCTTATTAAAATGCAAAGATAATGGAAAACATGGAAAAGCCAAAATATTTCACTGATTATCTAAGTAAAGAGCCATGAAACACATAACATGGCAAAACATATAATCATCCTTAGCCGTACAGTCATTACATCTATACCCTTCCGTCATTTCCTGCATCTACCATGTAGCATGGGAGGGTCGTCAAAAGTCTCCATTGTATCATCCGGTTCAATGTAAGAAAGACCATGCATCTTAAGCTCACGGGAAACAAGCAGATAACTTTCCTTATCAATCACCTCTCCCTTACATATTAATTTCCGGGTAACATCATAAAAATAAAAAATCGGGAAAAAGTTTTTCTTGACATCACCGCCTGAATCCCACAGCTTGAATTTTATTTTCTTTATCTCAGAATAAGAATGTTCCTCACTTTTCCCACTTCTATACTCTATGGTAAAACTATCAGCACGCATCACAATGCCTACAGCCCAGTCACGAACAAGACCGAGGTAGACATTATACATCAGGCATACAAAGACTAACACGAAGAACAACAGTGTAACCCACACATCCCATGTCAACTCTGTCAAGGAATGCGCTACTAAACTATATTTTGTGCCAGACGTGAAGAAGTTGACATATAAAGCTACAACCAAGATGACAGCCCAGACAAAAGCCTGAAGAGGATGCCTCGTATTGACAGTGAAAGTCCAATATACCCTGCCATTCCATCTTACACAACTCGATTTCAATCTACGATAAGACAAATCCCTGAAATAATCCTGCCAAGACTTACGCAACTTCTTATTCAAAAGCAGAAGAAGCAGAAATGCCAAAAGTACAAATAGAATTATAAAAACAAAGCAGAAGAATGTAGAAGAAACAAACATAACATTATAGATAGATTCTTAAATCAACAACCCATGTGAATACAGATTATGAAAGACAAAGTTACAAAACATTTTATAAACAGAAGGTGCTTCATCCATGTTTTTTATACACAATGGGACTTTTCACAACCTCTTCCTACAACAGCAGGCTGCAAAACGGGCTCTTCGCACCTTTCAAACCTATGGTTTACAAGCTGCAGCACTATACTTTACGTTCACCAGACCATACCTTGACAGGATTCTTTTCATGAAGATAAACATTTCTTTTCATGAAAAAAAATATTTTTGTTCGTGAAAATAAATATTTCTTTTCATGAAAATAATTCCCCACACTGTAAATCAAGAAGCCAACATCATGCCTGCAAATGACATGGTCGGAGAATGACAGTCTGTCAGAAAACGTATCACTGCTATCCCGTCAGGCATCAGAATTGCGGTAATACGTCCATCTTTTCCTTTCATCATACCACCCATACAGGTCGAAATGTACGAGATGAAAACAAAAGAAACACATAAACTGAACGAATGTAAATTTATCCGCACTTCTGATTAAGAGCCGTTAAGGAGCAAAAACGAATTGTTAAAATCGGATAAAGATAACTGACAAAATGGCGGTTTTACGATTTTTGCGTCTATATTTGCATCTTGAAAGATGTCAGCGAGACATTTATAAATAATGACGACTTGACACATAAACGAAATCAACGAACAAATAATTATGTATATGAAGAATTTATCAAAGTATCTGGTAGGCGCAGCATGTGTTACTGCCCTTGCCTTTTCTACTGGTGCCTTTATCAAAGTCTATGCAGCCGAGGCACCTGTCGTAGCTCCCGGTCAGCCTGTTGACCTTACTTATGCTGCCGCAAAGGCTCTGCCTGCAGTAGTGCATATCAAGTACGTGCAGAACTCAAAGACTAAGACCGTTGAAGTTCAGGAAGGCCCATTCGGAGGTTTCTTCGACCCATTTGGATTCTTCGGCAACCCTGGCAACGGCGGATCACGCCGCCAGCAGGTACAGACTCCAAAGAGAGAGGCTACGGGAAGCGGCGTCATCATTTCATCTGACGGCTACATCGTAACCAACAACCACGTTGTTGAGGGTGCTGACGAATTGACTGTCACACTGAACGACAACCGCGAATTCTCTGCCCGCATCGTCGGAACTGACAAACAGACAGACCTTGCCCTACTGAAGGTGAATGCTACAAACCTCCCCACCATGTCCATCGGTGACTCTGACAATCTGAAAGTAGGTGAATGGGTAATTGCAGTCGGCAACCCTTATAACCTCAACTCTACTGTTACCGCAGGTATCGTAAGTGCAAAGTCACGTGGCTTGGGGGCGACACGCAATGGCATCGAGAGCTTTATTCAGACTGACGCTGCCATCAACCAAGGTAACTCTGGTGGTGCATTGGTCAACACACAGGGTGAACTGGTAGGTATCAATGCCATGCTTTACTCACAGACTGGTGCATACAGCGGCTACGGCTTTGCTATCCCTACAACCATTATGAACAAGGTGGTTGATGACATAAAGAAATATGGTAGCGTACAGCGTGTAATGCTCGGCATCCAGGGTGGTGATGTCCTGAATTTCATCAACGCACAGAAGGAAGAGGGCAAGAACACTGACCTCGGCACAAACGAAGGTGTTTATGTCAGCGAAGTGTCTGAGGAAGGCAATGGTGCTGCTTTAGGCTTGATGAAGGGTGACGTAATTACCAAGTTCGACGGACAGAAGGTGACACGCATGTCAGAGCTTCAGCAGGCACTCAACAGCAAGCGTCCGGGCGATAAGGCTACCGTGACCTACATCCGTAACAAGAAAGAGCTTGCAAAGACTATCACACTGAAGAATGCACAGGGTACGACAAAGGTAATCGAGCAGGCTGACATTGATGTCCTCGGTGGTCAGTACCGTCCGGTTTCTGATACCTTGAAGAAACAGCTGAACATCAGCTATGGTCTTGAAGTCCTGAAGGTTAACAGCGGCGCATTGAAGTCTGCCGGCATCAACCGTGGCTTCATCATTCAGAATGTAAACGACAACATGGTGAAGAGCATCGACGACCTGCAGAACCTCGTGAGAAAGGCTTCAACCAGCAAGGACCCTGTTCTCTACATACAGGGTATCTACCCTACTGGCAAAAAGGCTTACTTCGCTGTACCTCTTGCGGACTAACATCAGGTAATTTCCAGCTGAAAAGCTGACGCATAAAATCCCCCATCCTTTGCCTGTCAGTGCAAGGATGGGGGTTATTATATGGCAGATTCTTGAACCCATGCTGAAAGATTCAATTCAAGAAAGCAGTCAGCTCATTCTATTTTCCTCTTTAACGAAGCATCTTTTTGCCACCCCTTTCAGTCGGACAGTTCGTCATGCTCACCAATAAGAAGGCCAGAACAGCCTGTCTGACGGAGAGAAAACACATCAAGGGAGATGTTATCAGAACCTGCAATGTTATCAATCTTTCTCAACAAGACGCCTTACTTAGCAAATGGGATGCTATTCCAGAGACTCTTTGGGTTATCCGTCAACTTCTTGATTTCACGCGACTGCATCTTAACCTGGAGCCGTCCACCGCCCCAAAGAACGCATCCAATCAGATAACTCTTACCATAATCTTCCCAGGAAGTAATTGACTTATGTGCCATTTCATCTGCTGCATCTACAAACTGCCACATCTCCTCTTCACTGATATACTTTGATTCAAAGCACAATCTTGCCAAATAAACCAAGCGGGAAGCATCCCAGGCAGCTGCACCGATACGGACAAAGTCAGCATCATCCCTTATGATTCCCAACTTAACCAAATTGCCAACTTCCTTAAAAGCATACTCTATCTGCTTTCCACATGCCTGTGCATCCTCTTTAAGTACAAAGGTGTTGTCAAGATACTGCTGTACAGCCTGCTGCTCTTTGAGCTTGAAAGCCTCAGCAATGTGCTCGAAGTAGCGGTTTACTCCAGCTACCTTCTGTTCGTTCAGAACACGGGTAGCTGTTTCATGATTCCATATATCCCACTCTTTACTCAGAGTAAAATAGCGTTCTTCCTTCTGCATTCCTGTCTTAACACTGTTCATCAGCAACTTGCTTTGGACAGAATAGGGAGCACTCAAAAGAATCTTACGCTGCTGGTCCTTGCTCAATGTCGTCTTACTATCCACACGCATTCCACCAAAAACCAAGCGTAAAGTGGTTTTAAATTCGCCCAGATAGTAATATGCTCCAACCAAAATAATCACAGCAACAACTGCAAAAATAATCCAATTAACCACACCGTTTTCATCACCAGATGAACCTGAAGGAACTTTAATACGAATTCTTAATGCCATTGCCTCTTGTGCAACCATGCACAACATCAGTGCCATGCAAATCAATGCTTTTTTCTTCATAATACTTTTCATCTTTGATACTATTGTTATCTTTCATCAGTATATTCCTAAAACGACTTTACTTTCAAAAGGAAAAACTCTTCCAAGGACTCTCTGCCTTTGAGTACATACGCTTAGCATGTCCAGCCATCACCTCAAAATAGTTGGCAGTACCACACCACAGACAACGCCCGATGATGTAACTCTTTCCAAAATCTTCCCAGGATGTGAGCGAATGATGGGCTATTTCGTCTGCCGAATCAATGTATTTCCACATTGTTTCATCATCAATATAATCATGCTCACGACACAATCTTGCCATGAAAACAAGTCTGCCGGCATCCCAGGCATCTGCTCCTATGCGTGCAAAATCCGCCTCATCTTTTATCATTCCTTCTTTAAGCAGTGGTCCTATAGACTCAAAGGCTAATTGAACCTGCTCCCAACAGTTACACATATCTTCCTCTTCTTCAAAGGAAGAGGATATATATTGTTTGATATCCTGCTTGTTCTTAAGTTTCAGAGACTCCACCACTTGGCGGAAGTAACGACGTGTGCCTTTCAACTTCAGATACTCAAGTTTATCTAATGCAGACCCCTTATCCGTTATTCCCCAACCCTTTACAAAGATACCCTGCCGGTCACCCCTGTCTATCCCTGTCTTGACAACATTCATAAAAGCTCCCTTCTGAGCTGAAAAAACACCACTAAGAAGGATTTTACGCTGCTGTTCTTCACTCAAGTCAGTGCTTTTATCCACACGGAAACTACCACTAATAAAACTGAAGAATGACTTGATCTTGGACCAATTATTGTATAAGAATATCAAAAGGATCACTCCACCAAAAGCAAGAATAAACCAAAGTGTTGTATTATCATCACTTTCAGGTACAGGAGCTTTCTTGGCAGTTATCTTAAAGGCCTCTGCATACTGTGCAGTAAGACACAACATCATCACGATGATTGCCGTTGTTTTCTTTTTCATATTAACGTTCTGTTTAAGGTTAAACTGCAGTACCACTGACTGTTTTCTTGATATTAAACTGTGCCATTGCCGATGATACACCCAACATATAAGGAACGGCAATGAACATACATAAGGAAAATACTTTCATAAGCGATTTCTTTTAAAATTGTGAATAATGGAACAAAGATAAACAAAAACCTTTAATTATTCCCTAATATTGTATTTTTTAGATTTACACTACATCTATTCACACACAGCCTTGAAACTGGTGCATAAAAAGGTTTATCCGTTAAATGCGTGGATGTTTTTCGTATAGCTTTAACGGATGAGCCGAAGTTATTTATTAAATATAAACATAGCCAAGACGGTCTTGGCTACCTACTTTATTATTGTCTTCCGATGCAGAAAACCTTTTCATATCAATACTTTGAAACAGCAGGCAACAGATTGAAAAATCATGACATAATTTCGGATAAAACACCTACAGATAAAGGCAAAAATACGTGTAAAAAGCAAGTTTGCAACCAACAGTAAATCAGTTGGTTATAAAGCAGTGCAAGAAAAGGTGCTTAATTGGACTTCAAAAGGGCGTTAGTTAGACCTCAAAAGGGCATCTATTGCAAGTCAATTGGGCGTCTTTTAGAAGCCAATAGACCATGTATTGGTTTTGAATTGCATGAAAATAGTTTACAAACATTGGTTGATATGGGAATAAGTTGTTTGTTGAAGGCGGAAAGACATGGTGTCTGTTTGCCTTTTCTGCATTTTTATCTTGTGCTTTATCCCTTTTTGTGAGACCGTCTGATTTTGGATAGTCATACCATGCAGATGTATAAGCCTTTATTCTGTTTCCAATCTACGCATTTAACGGAAGAACCTAAAAAACGGGAAGAGAGATTCATTATACCAAATCTTGGCAACATCATTACCTGCGATTGCTAATACTTGTGCAAATATCTGACGGCTGGTTGGCAGTAAACAGACTGTACTCTAAAAACTTAATAAGAAACTTAAAATCAGTATATCCCCAAGGCTACTTTTTCACCTTTTTATTTGTTCAACTCATTGAATTTGTGTAAATTTGCCGTCACTTTACATAATGCCACGCACATGAGACAATTGAAAATCACAAAATCGATTACAAATCGGGAGAGTGCCTCTCTCGACAAGTATCTGCAAGAAATCGGTCACGAAGAAATGATTAGTATTGAAGAGGAAGTAGAACTTGCTCAACGAATACGGAAAGGTGACCGAAAGGCTTTAGAACGCCTGACAAAAGCCAATCTGCGTTTCGTTGTCTCAGTCGCAAAGCAGTATCAGAACCAGGGACTGTCCCTGCCCGACCTTATCAACGAGGGTAACTTAGGATTGATCAAGGCTGCAGAAAAGTTTGATGAAACCCGTGGCTTCAAGTTCATATCATACGCTGTATGGTGGATTAGGCAGAGTATCCTGCAAGCTATCGCAGAACAGAGCCGCATCATCCGCCTGCCGCTGAACCAGGTCAGTTCTGTCAACAAAATCAACAAGGTATTAAACCAGTTCGAGCAGGAGAATGAGCGTCGCCCAAGCATTGACGAGATTGCACAGAACACTGACATCCCAGAAGAAAAGATTGTTGACGCAATGAAAGTCAACTCACGCCATGTATCAGTAGATGCCCCGTTCTATGATGACGAACAAAGCAGCCTACTTGATGTCATTCCCAATGACAACACTCCCTCTACTGACAGGAGACTGGTTGAAGAGAGTCTGCGTGAGGAGATTGGACGAGCCTTACAAATTCTTGAAGACAGGGAAAAGAAAGTGATAGAGGCTTACTTCGGAATCAACCAACGTGAAATGACGCTGGAGGAAATAGGCAGTAAATACAACCTTACGCGTGAACGGGTAAGACAGATAAAGGAAAAGGCTATTCGACGTCTGCGCCAACAAACCAACAGTAAGGTATTGAAGGCTTACTTAGGACAATAACATTAACACAGTTAAGATATTTATAATAAATGATGAAACTTCGCCAGGTATTAATTATCACAGCACTTCTGCTGGGATGGGTAAATAACAGCAACGCAAAAGGATACAAGCCCGCAAAGGTCTACATGTTCGGCTTTGCAGCTTCTTTCAACGACTCAACGGTCTATATGACTAATATACAGAAGGTTGATGCTTACCTTGTAGACGACCGCACACACTTCCTTGCCAACCGTGAGGATTACTCTTATCAGCTTCGTTCTTATCTGCAGAGCAATGGTCTGGTAAGCTATCCGACCTGTATTACTATGTTTGCAGAAAACGAGAAGAGTGCAATGAAGAAATATGTGAAACTAAAGAACAGGTACGAGAAAGCCAAGAAGAAATACTTTATCAAGCCTGTTTCTGAGAATCAGTTCAGCTACAATACAATTAAGCCGGACGATATTACTTCATACACAGAACCACAAGTAAGTAAAAAAACAGTGGTAAAGTCGAAGAAAGCACAAGCAGCAAAAGATGGAAATAAATAACTTTAGAGTAGCTGACTTTGACCTACAGATTATCTTCCGTGACACAAACGTCAATGGAATGCACCTGTTACCCTCCTTTGAACCTTTCAGAGTCAGCGAGGTTTCAGACAAACTCTTTTTCCGACTGACTGTCGACGATACGCTTCAACCTATCCCCAAGGAAAGAAGGCAGCGTATCCGGGCTTTTGACACAGGGAATGGTGATACGATTGTTGATCGTGTGGATGACGGCAGCTATCAGTATGTCATCAAGGACATTAACGGTGCCGACTGCTGCCTGGTACAGAGCAACAAAGACTTCTCTGACTGTCGATGTGCACTCAACGGCAACATGAACATGCGCACTTTCGGACTTAACAATGCACTGATGCTCATCTTTGCCTTTGCCGGTGCACACAAGAAAACATTGCTGATTCATGCTTCTCTCGTTCGTAACAACGACTATGGATATGCCTTCATCGCAAAGAGTGGGACAGGCAAGTCTACACAGGTCAGCATGTGGCTACGTTATATTCCGGGCAGTGACCTCATGAATGATGACAATCCTATTGTGAGAATCATTGACAACGAAGCGTGGATTTATGGCAGCCCATGGAGTGGTAAGACACCATGCTACCGTAATGTAAAGGCACGCTTAGGGGCTATCACACGTATTGACCGTGCAACAGAAAACTCGGTTGAGAAACTAAACCCTATCTCTGCCTTTGCCTCTCTCCTGCCCTCTTGCTCCAGCATGAAATGGGATTCGGAGATTTACAACGGCATCTGTGATACAATAACAAAGATTGTGGAGACAGGCAGAATATTCACTTTACACTGCTTACCCAACCAGGAAGCGGCTGAAGTATGCTATCAAGCCGTAACGAAAGGACACGACTTACAAAAATAAGACTTATGTCAAAAACCATCCTTACTACTTCTGAAGTTCAGTTTGCCAATGCTGACTTCCTGCCTGAAGTTGTCAAGATGCTGAAAGAAGGGCATACCGTCACGCTGCGTCTTCGTGGTTATTCCATGCGTCCTTTTCTGGAAAACGACCGTGACAAGGCGCTGCTAAGAAAGCCAACAACGGTGAAAGCAGGCGACCCTGTCCTGGCAGAGATAGCCCCACACCACTATGTTCTTCACCGTATTGACAGGATAGAAGGCGACAACGTAACATTACGGGGTGACGGTAACCTTGCCGTTGAACACTGTAAAAAAGAGGACATAGTAGGAAGTGTAATCGGATTCTACCGTAAGGGACGGACACAAATAGACCGTACTGACGGGCGGAAATGGAAGCTGTACAGTTTCTTTTGGATGCGACTTCTCCCTATCCGCAGATACCTTCTCGGTGTCTATCGGCGTCTATGGATTCCGCTCTTCGGTCCGATTTAGATCCACCAATACTACTTTGACTATAAAACAAACAACCAATAAGAATGAAAGTAAAAAATGGTTTTAACCTCCGTGAAGTATGCGGAGAACATATCATCGTTGCTGAAGGAGACGAAAACATCGACTTCAGCAATATTATATCTATGAATGAAAGCTCTGCATATCTGTGGGAAGAGGTGCAGAAGATGGATTCCTTTACAGTTGACAATCTTGTGGAATTAATCTGTGAACAGTATGAGATTGATGAGAACACTGCCCGTGAAGATGCCAAAACGCTTGCTGTTCAATGGGGTGTTGCCGGCATCATCGAGGGAGAAGATATACCAAAAGAGAACTCAACTACTGAAAAGGAGATTATCACTGAAGAAACAAGTTCTACCCAAACAGAGGCATTTGGAACAACAAGCTCTACACAAACGGAGAGTTTTACAACAGAAGAAAAGCCTAAAAAAAGTGTTTCTTTAAGCGTCTCTTCGGATAAAGAGCACGTTTAGGAGAATTAGATATAAAAAATCGGATACAGGATTAACATGATCAGTGTCCGATTTTTTCTTTATTATTACTGTCTGACATAACTACAAACAATATACTTTCCCATACGGAAACTCTTTTAATTTATTGATATCCAGTAACACAACTCTTTTCTATCAACAAGATGCTTCTATTCCAGTAACGCATTGTCACGTATTAAGCACACAACACCATGTGTGTTTACCAACAGCACCATACGTGTTTACCAACAACACCATGTGTGATGGGCAACAACACATCGGTAGGAAATGGGAAGAGAAGTTTATTAAGGTCATTACAACAATATATAATTAGGACACTAATGAATAAAGTATATGGGAAAAGGGTTGTCAGACACTAGTAAAAATTAATAAGATTCGATGTATGCTGTGATTTAATGAACCGACTTGGGATTATCAACCAACTCCTCTCCCCGTATTCTTTCTATTGAAGCAAAAAAGAAAAGAAAGAATAAAACAGGAAGAAACCTATAAAATCAAAACTCGGGCACTGAACATGATAGTTCAGCGCCCGAGTTCTTTATATACAGTTCAGAACAGCATATTACAAGTTCTCCATAAACCATTCAGCAACCTGTCTCAACAGATGATGACGTGTATTTCCACCATAGATTCCGTGATTACGGTTGGTGTAAAGATTCTCCTTGAAATCCTTATCTGCCTGAACCAATGCTTCTGAATATTCAAAGGCGTTCTGTGGATGAACGTTATCGTCCACCGTACCGTGACAAATCAACAACTTGCCGTGTAGTTTCCCGGCACGGTTAATCGGGTTGATAGCATAACCTGTAGCATTCTCCTGTGGTGTACGCATATAACGTTCGGTATAGACTGTATCATAGAAACGCCAGTCAGTCGGTGGGGCAATAGCAACACCAGCCTTGAATGCATTACGACCTTCGCTCATACTCATCAAGGTATTGAAGCCACCGAAGCTCCATCCCCAGATTCCGATACGTGAAGCATCGACATAACTCTGCTTACCCAGCCACAAAGCTGCCTCAACCTGATCTTTCGACTCAAGATCACCAAGTTTCAGATAAGTACACTTCTCGAACTCTGCTCCACGTGCACCGGTTCCTCTTCCATCTACAGTAACAACGATATAACCCTTCTGAGCCAGGTAGTAATCATACATTCCACCTGTACCCATTGAACCAACGCTCCAGTTGTCAACCACCTGCTGACTGCCCGGACCGCTATACTGGTGCATAATAACAGGATACTTCTTGGTTGCATCAAAGTCAGCCGGCTTCACCATCCAGCCATTGAGCTTCACACCTTCAGAGGTTGTAAACGTGAAGAACTCAACACCACCGTTACCATACTTCGCCATCTTTGACTGCAGTTCATCATTATTAAGGACCTCACGCACCTCCTTTCCCTTGTTGTCATAAATGGCATAGACGTACGGATGATTGCTGTCACTCCACGTGTTGAGGAAGTATTTGTAATCACCAGAGAACGAAGCCACATTCCAACCAGCACGAGCAGAAAGACAAGTCAGCTTACCCTTCTTGTCAGCAACATATATCTCACGCTGCACCGGTTTGCGGGCTGCAGCCTGAAAGTAAGTATTACCGGTCTTCTCATCATATCCGTAAATATCAGTCACGTCATAGTTTCCTTTATCAATCTGACGTAAAAATTTTCCATCCTTATTGTATAGATAGAGGTGCATATAGCCGTCACGGTCTGAAGGCAAAAGGATATAGTCCTTCATAATACTTATACCTTCCATCGCTTCTTCCTTGACATACTTAGACACACTCTCCTTAATCAGCAACTTACAAGCACCCGTAAGCGGATTAGCAGCATAGAGGTTCAACTCATCCTGATGACGATTCATTGTATAAAGGATAATTCTGTTCGCATCAAAAGTAGTCTTGACGCGTGGGATATAACCATCAGCAGCCAATGGCAAGTCATACTTACGCACCGCACCATCTGTCAAATTATAAGACCACGCACTCACCTTTGAGTTTGCTTCACCTGCCTTCGGATACTTATAGCTGTAATCTCCGGGATAAGTATCAAACTTTTCCAACGTAGGATGAGAGCCTTTATAAAACTGCAGAGTGAAAGTTTTTACCTCACTCTCGTCATACCTTATCCAGCTCAGCGTCTTGCTGTCTGCGCTCCAGGCAAGAGCATTGTTAAAGCCGAACTCCTCTTCGTTCACCCAGTCAGGCAAACCGTTGATTACTTTATTGAACTCACCGTCCGTAGTAACCTGCTTTGTATTCTCACCATCTGTAATGTAAATATTATTCTGATGGACATAAGCAATCTGCCTGCCATCCGGCGAGAAGGTAGGTATCTGTTCCGCACCTGCTTTGGACAGCTTCGTCAACTGTTTGGTCTTCACATCATAAAGATAGAAGTCTGCTGTGAACGAGCGACGATAGATACGGTTTGTATTCGTCTGCAACAACAGTCGACTTCCATCAGTCGAAATCCGATAATCATCAAATGAACTTAATTGTTCGCCTTTAGCATCAGCAAGGTCAAAGATAACTCCTGTAGGACTACCCGTCTTAAAGGAATACTTAACTACCTGCCGCCTGTCAGCCGAAATCTGTGCATACTCCGAAGTTCCCTCAAGAGGATTAACACCCGAGATACGCTTAGCTGCAAAAACGCCATTGGTGATGTCTTTCAAAGAGATGGGCTCTCCAGCCATCAACTGAAGTGCGGTCAGCACTGTTGCACACATAAGTAATATTCGTTTCATAAATTCAAGTTTTAACAGCACAAAAATATAAAATATTCTGTATATTTGCAAAAGAATGGAACAATATTATTGCGACTTCGGGAAATGGCTCCGCTCCCAATTCCCCTATAAAGTACAGAAAATATCGGTCAACGCAGGCTTTACCTGTCCTAACCGAGACGGAAGAATAGGGCGTGGTGGTTGCATCTACTGCAATAATCAAACCTTTAATCCTGCCTATTGTGATAATGGGAAAAGCGTAACTCAACAGCTTGAAGACGGCAAACGATTCTTCTCTGGGAAATACCCTGAGATGAAATATCTTGCTTATTTTCAAGCCTATACCAACACATACGGCACAAACGACCACGTCAAGAAACTCTATGAAGAGGCACTTGCCGTGGAAGATGTCGTCGGACTCGTGATTGGTACACGTCCCGACTGCATCAATGACGACCTCTTAGACTACTTTGAAGAACTCAACCGCCGCACCTTTCTCATCGTTGAATATGGTGTTGAAACCTGCAATGATGAAACGCTACGACTCGTCAATCGTGGGCATGACTTTGCTTGTGCTCGCAAGACTATTGAGGAGACTGCCCGACGTGGCATACGTGTTGGTGCACATATCATCCTCGGACTACCTGGTGAAGATGCCGAAGAGAGCCTAAGACAAGCACCAATCATCTCTTCTCTTCCACTAACAACGCTGAAGATCCATCAGCTGCAGATTATCCGTGGTACCCGTCTTGCAAAGATGTACGCTGAGAATCCCTTTCATCTTTATACAGTTGAAGAGTATATCAAGCTCATTGCTGCATACATCCGCCTTCTTCGCCCCGACCTTGTGCTCGAACGTTTCGTCAGCCAGAGTCCTCCTGACCTTCTCATCGCTCCAAAGTGGGGACTGAAGAACTATGAGTTTACCCACCTTCTTCACAACTATATGAAGGAGAATTTGAACAATAAGGCTCAATCAGACACATGAATAAAGCTGTATCAATATCTGTTTTCACTGTAATCTATATCCTTGGAGTAAGTTTTGTACAAATTATCTTCAGGAATGGTCACGATGTGGGAACAGGTATACTATACCTTTATAGCACCTTGCTCTATGTTATTAGTTTTATAATTTCATCCTCAATATTCGGAGGAAACAAGAAACGAAAATACATCTTTTTAGCTACTTCCTCCTTATCCTTACTCTACTACATTTATCTTTGGATGCAACAATCGAATATGCCTTATGAAAGAATTTTCTACATTCTTTGGGGCATTAGCATCTATGTCAGTGAGTTTATCTACCTAAAACAGCAAAAGAGCTGAGCGTAGAAAACTATTTTCCTACGTCTCCCACCCCTCCTTTCCATGAAGGCAAAGACTGCCATTCTGTCCACAACAGATGCCACTTTGTCACCAACATACTATAGGCACAAGGTTTGAAATATAGCCTATAGAAATAAAATTAACAATAAGTTCCCAACCCTACTATCAAGAAAAAGGAACTAAAGAAAGGAGATTATACGATGACATTTGAGAAATTTACAATCAAAGCACAAGAGGCTGTTCAGAGTGCGATAAACATTGCACAGCGTAACGGACAGCAAACCATTGAGCCATTGCACATACTCGCAGGTGTAATGGATAAAGGAAAGGACGTTACAAACTACGTCTTCCAAAAACTGGGCGTGAACACAGTGGCTGTAGAGAATGCTGTTCAAAATGAGATGGGACACCTGCCGAAAGTTTCGGGAGGTGAGCCTTACCTCTCGTCAGACACCAACCAGGTGATACAGCGCACTATGGAGATTTCACAGAAGATGGGTGACGAATTCGTCAGCGTCGAACCGATGCTGCTCGCCTTGCTTGCCGTGAACTCAACAGCAAGCCGTATTCTGAAAGATGCGGGGTGTACAGAGAAGGAAATGACAGCTTCCATCAATGACCTCAGACAGGGACAGAAGGTGCAGACGCAGAGTGGTGACGAAAACTATCAGTCGCTACAGAAATACGCACGCAATCTTGTAGAAGATGCACGTGCCGGAAAGCTCGACCCCGTGATTGGTCGTGATGAGGAAATCCGTCGGGTATTGCAGATTCTCTCCCGTCGCACAAAGAACAACCCTATTCTTATTGGTGAGCCGGGTACAGGTAAGACTGCCATTGTTGAGGGACTGGCAGAACGAATCGTCCGTGGTGATGTACCAGAAAACCTGAAGCATAAGCAGCTCTATTCATTAGATATGGGTGCCTTGCTCGCTGGAGCTAAGTATAAAGGTGAGTTTGAGGAGCGTCTGAAGAGCGTTATCAAAGAAGTAATGCAGGCTGATGGCAACATCATTCTCTTCATTGATGAGATCCATACACTGGTCGGAGCAGGCGGTGGTGAGGGTGCAATGGATGCAGCTAATATCCTAAAGCCAGCATTGGCACGTGGAGAATTGAGAGCTATCGGTGCGACAACTCTGAACGAATATCAGAAGTACTTCGAGAAAGACAAGGCACTGGAACGCCGTTTCCAGACTGTCATGGTGGATGAACCTGACGAGCTGGATGCCATCTCTATCCTCCGTGGATTGAAGGAACGGTATGAGAATCATCACAAGGTACGTATCCAAGACGATGCCTGTATTGCAGCAGTCAAGCTGTCTGAGCGTTATATCTCAGACCGTTTCCTGCCTGACAAGGCTATCGACCTGATGGATGAGGCTGCTGCAAAGCTGCGGATGGAGCGTGACTCTGTACCAGAGGAACTGGATGAAATCAGTCGCAGATTGAAGCAGCTTGAGATTGAGCGGGAGGCTATCAAGCGTGAGAATGATACGGAAAAAATCACACAACTTGACAAGGAGATTGCCGAACTCAAGGAGCAGGAACATGGCTTCCGTGCTAAATGGGAAGGTGAGCGTGGACTGGTAAATAAGATTCAGCAGGACAAGCAGGAGATAGAACAGCTCAAGTATGAGGCTGACCGCGCCGAGCGTGAGGGTAATTATGAACGTGTTGCCGAGATTAGATACTCACGACTGAAGCAATTGGAAGACGACATCAAGAACATCCAACAGCAGTTGCAGGCGACACAGGATGGACAGGCAATGGTACGCGAGGAGGTTACGTCAGACGATATCGCAGAGGTTGTAAGTCGCTGGACGGGTATTCCTGTCACACGAATGTTGCAGAGCGAGAAGGACAAACTGCTTCACTTAGAGGATGAACTGCACAAGCGTGTCATCGGACAGGACGAGGCTATCACGGCCGTAGCAGATGCTGTTCGACGCTCACGTGCTGGCTTGCAAGACCCGAAGAAGCCTATTGCTTCTTTCATATTCTTAGGTACTACGGGTACAGGTAAGACCGAATTGGCAAAGGCATTGGCTGACTATCTCTTCAATGACGAGTCAATGATGACCCGAATCGACATGAGCGAGTATCAAGAGAAGTTCTGTGTGACGCGCCTTATCGGTGCTCCTCCAGGATACGTCGGTTATGACGAGGGCGGTCAGCTTACCGAGGCTGTACGCCGTAAGCCTTACTCTGTCGTGCTCTTCGATGAGATTGAAAAGGCACACCCGGATGTGTTCAACATCCTCTTGCAGGTATTGGACGATGGTCACCTGACAGACAATAAGGGACGAACGGTGAACTTCAAGAATACGATTATCATCATGACGTCTAACCTTGGTTCACAATATATCCAGCAACAGTTTGAACATCTTAACGATGCTAACCGTGAGGAAGTAATCGACAAGACAAAACTTGAAGTAATGGATATGTTGAAAAAGACCATCCGACCGGAGTTCCTCAACCGTATCGACGAGACTATCATGTTCTTGCCACTAACAAAGGAGCAGATTGGTGGTGTTGTTCGTCTGCAACTTGAGAGAGTCAAGGAGATGCTTACGCCACAGGGTATTGAACTTCAATGGACTGACCCAGCCATCAACTATCTTTCTGAAGTTGGCTATGATCCAGAGTTCGGAGCACGTCCTGTCAAACGAGCTATCCAGCGTTACGTGCTGAATGACCTTAGTAAGTCATTGCTTGCAGGCACTGTCAACCGTGACAAGCCTGTGATTATTGATAGCTTTGGTGATGGCTTAGTTTTTAGGAACTAAATACTCACCCCTCTCATAAACAGTTACAGTCAAAAGCGAGGACGAGGAAAAGAAAATTAGACAACCATATAAGACAAGGAGGAAACTATTAGGCTGATTAATTTTAAGCAAAGAGGGAGAGGCTCTATCTGAGTCTCCCCCTCTTCCTAAGGGGGGTAAAACAAAATGTGTAAATACAATGTATGGGTGGACGTGATTAGATTGTTTGTATATCAGAGAGTTATAGAATATTGGAGGGTGAATGAGATGCAAAACGAAATGTTACAATCGTGTTACATTTGCGTTACATTCGAGGGGCGTTTGAATGGTGTTTGAGCCGATAATGTCACATAGGAGGGTAAATGGGGCGATTTGAGACGTTGTAGGTGCAGGAGAGTGTACTTTATTATATCTACACGATAAAGGGCAATACAGATGATATAAAAGAGTACTACAAATATTTCTTCATACTACAAAACCTAAAACCTGCATCATACCCTATACATACAGAAAGATAATAATACCACATAACATCATAAAAATGACGTGATACACGATTGCATATCACGTCAAACATTATATATATACTGTTTAACTTGGTATGATAAAGTTAATTACTTCTTTCTCCACGCTAACCGTGAACGTGCCGACAGGTGTACCGTTCAGGAGCCGGCCATCAATGCTGACAGGCGTATGCGTGGCTATCTGTGCATTCATTTCCGCTGTTCTGTAAGGCATTACGCTGCGATGATTCAATATCTTATCCCGCATCAAGAGATACATTCCTTCCATTGCCTGCAGCATCTTTGGCTGAGAGACAATGGAGACATCCAACAGTCCGTTATAGGGAACGGCGTTCGGTGTCTGACCATAGCCCTGCGCATTGCCTATACAAACCGTCATCAGACGCCGTTTGATACTGTCAGTATTGATTTTCAGTGACATCATATAGTCCATACGCTGGAACAGAAGTAGGAAACAGGAGAGGAGAAAGGAAACGGTACGGGATATGAAAAGGTGGCGCATACGGCGGCGCAGGCTCATGATACTTGCCACCATACCAATGTTCACACAGTTAAGGAAATACCGACGACAGCGTTCGTTCTTCCTGTTCTCATAGCGAATACAACCAATATCTATCCGTCTTACACGCTTCTGCTTGAGCCATCCGACGGTCTGTTCCAGACGTGATTCATCAAAACCCCAGAAGTGGGCAAAGTCATTCAGTACTCCATTCGGAATTACACCCAACGTAATACGCTCACGCTCTTCAGGCTCTAAGAGCATAAGATAATTGACTGCATCGTTCAGTGCCGAGTCTCCGCCGTAGATGATGATGGTCTTGTAACCATTGCCAATCAGCATACGCACCAGCCGTTCCACACTTCGGGGATTCTCGCTCTGCACCATATCATACTGTATGTTGTGCTCCTGCAGACAGCGTTCTGCCTGCTCCCAACGCTTTACAGGATTGATAAGCAATCCGCCTTTAGGGCAATAAATGATGCCCCATCTTCCTTCCTCTACCATAAGTTCATTATTTCTTCTACTTTATCTTCCATCTTCTGCGCAGCATTTACCCAATGTATCGTAAAGCCACGACGCTCCATACCACGGAACCATGTCATCTGCCGCTTGGCAAACTGATGAATGGCAATCTCTAACTGTCGGAACATCTCGTCGTAGGACAGCTTCCCGATGAGATGCTCTGTCACGAACTTATACTCCAGACCATAGTAAATCAAGTCCTCTGCAGGGATGCCCCGCTTCAGAAGTCCGGCTATCTCGGCTATCATCCCCTCTTCAAGACGAGCCTTCAGACGGCTTGTTATCTTCCGCCTTCGTGCCTCACGGTCGATGTCCACACCGATTATCAATGAGTCAATCGGCGGGCATTGCCGTTCTTCCGTTGGCTTTGTGAGGTTATAGGTTTCAATCTCTATTGCTCGGATAGCACGCTGACAGGAGTCAACATCCGTCTTATTGTGCATGACGGAATGATTCTTTGCCTTCAGCTCAACGAGCATTGCTGTCAGTTCCTCAAGCGACTTATCCTCCAACGCTTTGCGAAGTCCAGGATTCTGCGGCACTGGTGAAAGGCTATAACCCTTCAGTACCGCCTCAATATAAAGACCTGTACCGCCACAGAGAATAGGCAACACTCCCCTATTCCGTATATCTTCATAACAGTCAAGGAAGTCCTGCTGATAGCGAAAGAGGTTATATTTCGTCCCGGGTTCACATATATCTATAAGGTGATAAGGCACCGTATGCCCCTCAACCGTATAATCAGCCAAGTCCTTTCCTGTACCGATGTCCATGCCACGATACACCTGACGGCTGTCAGCACTGATGATTTCAGCACCGAGACGGGCTGCCAGATGCGCAGCAAGGTCGGTCTTACCCGAGGCGGTAGGTCCAAGAATGGTTATCATACGCTTACCGAAAGCTGCGCCTGCAGCCGTTCCCTCACCTGTATGTTCGTTCTTCATGTCGCAAAGATAACAAAAAAATCCCTGCCAGCAAGCTGACAGGGACTATTATTTTATCCGTCAATGACTCTCTACGCAAGAGAGGATTGCAGATGACCTTTCGGTTGGTATTACTTCAACTCTGCGAAGTACTTGATTGTACGAACCATCTGAGAAGTGTAAGAGTTCTCATTGTCATACCAAGAAACAACCTGTACCTGATATGTATCGTCGTCAATCTTGCTTACCATTGTCTGAGTTGCATCGAACAATGAACCGAAGCGCATACCGATGATGTCAGAAGAAACAATCTGATCCTCAGTGTAACCGAAGCTCTCAGTTGTAGCTGCCTTCATTGCAGCATTGATACCCTCAACAGTAACATCCTTGCCCTTAACAACAGCAACGAGGATTGTTGTAGAACCTGTTGGAGTTGGAACGCGCTGTGCAGAACCAATCAACTTACCGTTCAACTCTGGGATAACGAGACCGATAGCCTTAGCAGCACCAGTTGAGTTAGGAACGATGTTACAAGCACCTGCACGTGAACGACGGAGGTCGCCCTTGCGCTGTGGACCGTCGAGGATCATCTGGTCGCCTGTGTAAGCGTGGATTGTTGACATGATACCTGACTGGATTGGAGCGTAACCGTTCAAAGCAGCTGCCATAGGAGCCAAGCAGTTTGTCGTACAAGAAGCTGCAGAGATAACAGTGTCAGCTGCAGTCAGAGTCTTGTGGTTTGTATTGAAAACAACAGTAGGAAGATCGTTACCTGCCGGAGCAGAGATAACTACCTTCTTAGCACCTGCCTTGAGGTGAGCTGAAGCCTTCTCCTTAGATGTGTAGAAACCAGTACACTCGAGAACTACGTCTACGTTGTTAGCAGCCCATGGGCAGTTAGCAGCGTCCATCTCAGCAGAGATCTTGATTTCCTTACCATCAACGATGATTGAATTCTCAGTAGCCTCTACAGTGTGCTTACCCTCACCGAACTTGCCAGCGAAGCCACCCTGAGCGGTATCATACTTCAACAGATGTGCGAGCATCTTAGGACTTGTCAAGTCGTTGATTGCAACAACCTCATAACCTTCAGCCTCGAACATCTGACGGAATGCGAGACGACCAATACGGCCAAAGCCGTTAATAGCTACATTTACCATTTTACTTTGATTTATTTATGAAAGTTTATAAAAACGATTTTCTTTTTACCTCCTAATGAAACATTTTCTTTGTTACGATTGCAAAGATACAATTTTTTTTTTATTTTTGCAGACGCTTTGCGTATTAAATATTATAAAAAAAGACACATGTCACGCACATAGGCGAGTTAGATGCAACGCTATAAACCAAGATTGCAACGTCTATATGACAAAAGGAAGGTATTTAGGATATAGAAGCACAGGGTAAACAAACAAATTAACAACAATAATTATGAGCAAACTTATTCAAGAATTCAAGGAATTTGCAGTAAAGGGTAATGCCATTGACATGGCTGTCGGTGTAATCATCGGTGGTGCATTCGGCAAGATCGTTTCATCTATCGTTGACGACATCATCATGCCTCCTATCGGATGGCTTATCGGTGGCGTTAAGTTCACTGACTTGAAATGGACACTGCCTTCAGTGGATATTGCTGGTATGGCTGCTGCAGAACCGGCAACCATCAACTATGGTAACTTCCTGCAGACATTGCTTGACTTCCTCATCATCGCATTCTGTGTGTTCTTAATGGTAAAGGGCATCAACAAGCTCTCTAAAAAGAAAGAAGAGGAGCCAGCTGCTCCAGCACCAGAACCAGAGCCTACTAACGAGGAGAAACTGCTCTCTGAGATTCGCGACTTGCTGAAAAACAAGTAAGCAACTCTCTGAAAAACAAACACAACAAGTCCGAAGATTCGTAATGAGCCTTCGGACTTTTTTATTACCAGCCACTATAGCCTGTATCATTGTTCATCATCTGACAACCATGAAATAACATCAGATGTCTTCCCTATATCAGCCTATAGAAGCGACAGGACTCACCTTCTCCTATTCACTGACATTATCATTCCTACAGCAAACAAGGTAATGCTGGCGAATCATTTTCATGAAAAGAAAGAATTATTTTCATGAAAAGAAATATTTACTTTCATGAAGAAAAATATTTCTTTTCACGAAAATAATTCGCAGCAGACAAGAAATCAAGACAGAACCTGTCAACTCATACGAGGATTTATGCGCTGATTATCAACACTACAAACAGCATTTTGCAGCTAACATACAAGCCAACAGCCTGTCCTCTCTTACTCCTATATAATATTACATAAAGAAAAACAGGGACGCACTTTTGCGCCCCTGTCCTTCTATTTTGTCTGTTTTCTATCTTACTCCCACTCGATTGTTGAAGGTGGTTTTGAAGAGATATCGTAACATACACGGTTGACTCCCTTCACCTTACGGATGATTTCATTGGAAACATCTGCCATGAAATCGTAAGGGAGGTGTGCCCAGTCGGCTGTCATAGCATCCATTGATGTAACGGCACGAAGTGCAACCGGGTGCTCATAGGTGCGCTCATCACCCATCACTCCTACCGAACGGATGGAAGAGAGCAGTACCGTACCAGCCTGCCAGACATGGTCGTAAAGGCTTGTACCGTCAGGCATTGTGTAACCGTGCATCTTCTCGATGTAAATATCATCAGCATCCTGAAGGATACGAACCTTATCTCGGGTGACGTCTCCCAAGATTCGGACAGCAAGCCCAGGACCTGGGAACGGGTGACGCTTGATGAGCCGCTCAGGCATTCCAAGCTCATAACCTACACGGCGAACCTCATCCTTGAAAAGCCAACGAAGTGGCTCACAGAGCTGAAGATGCATCTCCTCTGGAAGACCACCCACGTTATGGTGACTCTTGATAACCATACCTGTAATGCTCAGACTCTCAATACGGTCCGGGTAAATCGTACCCTGTGCAAGCCACTTGGCATCCGTAATCTTCTTTGCCTCAGCATTGAACACCTCAACGAAGTCGCGACCGATAATCTTACGCTTCTGCTCTGGGTCGGTTACTCCTTCAAGATCCTTGAAGAACTTGTCTGAAGCATCAACACCGATTACGTTCAGTCCAAGTACCTTATAAGCCTCCAACACCTTCGTAAACTCGTTCTTGCGAAGCATACCGTGGTCTACGAAGATACAAGTAAGGTTCTTGCCGATTGCCTTGTTAAGCAATACTGCACATACAGAAGAGTCAACACCGCCGGAAAGACCAAGGATAACACGGTCGCTACCCACCTGCTCGCGAATTTCCTGAACAGCACTCTCAACGAATGAAGCTGCACTCCACTCCTGCTTGCTACCGCAGATATTCACGACAAAGTTCTCCAGCAGCTGCTTGCCTTGCAATGAGTGGTAAACCTCCGGATGGAACTGGACAGCCCAAACAGGCTGTGTCTTTGACGCAAAGGCAGCATACTTAACGTCACCGGTAGAGGCAATAATCTCATAATCCTCTGGGATTGCTGTAATCGTATCACTGTGACTCATCCACACCTGCGAGCCTTTCTCAAAGCCTGCAAAGAGACGGTTCTCAAGGTTGATAGTCTCCAGATTGGCACGACCATACTCACGTGTACCCGTCTGCTCCACCTTACCCCCATTTGAATAGGAAAGGTACTGAGCACCATAACAGATACCGAGAACCGGAATCTTACCGACGAACTGACTGAGGTCTACCTTGAAAGCCTCCGGGTCATGTACGGAATAAGGTGAACCAGAAAGGATTACACCAATCACCGACGGGTCATCCTTCGGGAACTTGTTGTAAGGGAGGATCTCGCAGAAGGTATCCAACTCACGCACACGACGGCCGATAAGCTGTGTTGTCTGTGAGCCGAAATCCAAAATGATAATCTTCTGTTGCATGTAAATGAATGTATTTAAAGAATATCAGTTCTCCGTCTTGGAGTTTCGATACTCTGAATTTGCTATAAAGTCTTCAGCAGCTTGCAAGCTGTCAAGTTTGCCTACATCAAGCAGATGAAGGTCGGTTTTCAGTTCTCCACGGATATCAAGTCTGTCGCAATTGTTGAGATAGAAGTCCATAATCGGGAACTTCTCCGCATCAACAGCTTCAACAGCCTGCACCGCAGAGGATGCCAGTACGTGAATACCTGAGAAGGCACAGAGGTAGCAGTTGTTCTGATAATAAGAACTATCTTCCTCTGTTGGCGAAACAAAATGCAGCTGACGTATCTCGGCATGAGGCGACTTCACCTCACCTGTATCCACATTCGTCCAACCTACTAAGCGCATATTGCTGTCAAACACTAAGTAGCGCTGGGTAATCCGACGGCTTACCAGCAGCATAGCATCAGCCTTTGCCTCCTGAGAATGACGATAGAAGGCAGCCAAATCCACATTACTTAATATGTCAACATTATGAATCAGCACTGGCTGATGCTGATCAAAAAGCGAAGCAGCTCGCTTGATACCACCACCAGTATCAAGGAGCTGCTCTGTTTCATCAGACACATGGATATCCACTCCATAGTTGTGCGCATCCAAATAGTCTGTTATCTGGTCAGCAAAATGATGCACATTGACAACCATACGACTGCATCCAGCATCTATCAACCTTCTGACAACATGCTCAAGTAGTGGCGCACCTCCCACCCTTACCAATGCTTTTGGCATTGTGTCAGTAAGTGGTTTCAAACGTGTACCGAGTCCGGCTGCAAAAATCATTGCCTGCATTTGCTTTTCTTTTTATGCCTACAAAATTAATGCTTTTATTTCAGTCTGCAAAGGAATGACGAACATAAATCAAAAAGAAAAGGGTTTACTTTGTATTATGCAATATCTAACAGAACTTTTCTGCTCCAATTTGTTACAACAAAGAAGACCTATAAAGGTATCAGCTGTAGTATTACTCTCTGAACTATCAGCTAAAAGTCACTCTAATAATGATTTTCAGTAACGATTACTGTTTAAAACAAAAAGTAAACCCTCACTGGCTAAATGTGCCTGTATTATCAACAAACAAGGACATGTAAAACTTTCCATTTGTTTTACTGGACACCATTTATTATTAATCAATAAGGAGTTGCTGTCAGTAACACGACTTGTCTTGTTCCTCCAGATACAATGTTAAATCTGAAATCATCACTACATAGTTTTGCTGATATATGCTTGGCAAATGCTTTCAACAGTCTTCCTTCCTCTTCTATACTTTGTGCTCCCCTGATAGCATAAATATACTTATCCTGCTTGTTGGTACTATCGTACTTCAATTGAGACAAAGCCTCTTCTACGTCTGTTGCATAAACATATCGCTGCATAGAGATTATATTTCGTCCATTTATAATGGAATAAAAATCACAGAAATCAACAGATATTAACGAATGAAACTCAATAAAATTATAAGAACAATATAAGAAAGACTTTATTTGACTGTAAGCATCATCATTCTGATGAAACGAGAGTATTGCATTGAAAAAATGCTGTTCACCAACATCGAACACTCCAGAAGTCTGGAGAAGAACCAATTTCTGTCTATGATCTTGAACCAATGAAGACACATCAAGATACTTCAAGCTATCCTCTGAAGACACTAAGACTATACTCAAAAGAACAGTGTCGGCATCCTCCGAACAAGATATTCCATCAAGTTTAAGTCTCTCTACAATTTGTTCACTTTCCTTATCGGTAGATATTAGTCTTACAGACAACAAGAAAACTTCTTCCATAACAATAGTATAAATTAAACATCCAATAGCTCAAATAGGTCATCAATCTCTTTTATAACATTCTGTTCTATTTCCTCCTCAGTGCTACCAAAGTCCGTAAGTTTCCGAAAACCAAGCCATTTATCCCTGCTTTTATACCCTTTTCCTTTTAGTTTCTCTATGACAACGCCATCATTAGGATTTATTTGAGGTTCCTTATGCTTATCTTCATAAGCTTGACGAACAAAAATACAACCATTAGCGATTGTAATTCCATATTGGGCATTTTCATCTTTGCGTATCCTATTTCCATTATTGTAAATATAGCTTTTTTTCTTTTCGAGGATAGATTGTTCTATATTTTTTATATGAATATTGCTTTTTACAGAAACAGCTTTCTTCCCATTTAAACGTTTATGATATGCTTGGATTTCATTTATACAGAAAGACTCCAAACCATTAAGATCAATCTCTTCAATACTTTTATAATTATAAACATAAGAAAAGAATTTAGCGATTAGAGTTCTTTCTTCTGTTGTTAGGGGTGCAGAAGGATGGGGAACACCAAAGCATGGTATTCCATTAAATGTGCCCATATATATATGCGCCATTATCGGGTTATGTTTTTTAACGCACACAAAAGAAAAGCCATCTATTGAGATAGAGACCAATCTGTTAAATACCTTTCTTCCACTTAACCAGACTATCATCTTGGGCTTAACTCTTCTGACTAAATCTATTGTCTGTGGGAACGTTGCCTTTAACAGTGATTGGTCCAATTCTTTCTCTTTAACAGTGTTGAAGAAAGTAGCATTTGTCAAGACAAATCTACTTTCATCATCAAGAATATTAGGTCCCTCTATATCCTTAAAGTAGCTCTTTAATCTCATAAAATAAGGCCAAGTGCGATGACGACTCCAGCTTGTACAGTTCTCATGCAGAGGGTCTCTACCGAAGTTCCCTGATATTAGTTGTTCTGCTGTCATCCCCGTAGCTGAGCTTATTCCCCAATTTGGATTCTCAATCATTTGCTGGTAAGTACCACCAGACCCTGGGTTAATACCCGCTATTAAAATATCAACAGAATCTACTCCTATCATTTTGTTTAAATCAGATTGAGTATAGAATGCAGGAGTATTTTCCCTACCACGGTCGTCTGCTATCTTATTATATAGCTGAACCGTCTTTTCTCCCCATAGTAATAAGTCTTCTTTTGTCATATAGACCTTTAACTTAGATATTAATATAAACAACGGACAATGGCAAATGTACAAATAATATCCGATAAATTCACCATTATTGAAGGAATATTTCCTAAATTGGAAAGGCACATGTTGGTCGTATGTCCTATTATCAACCAATCATTCGGACAGCGTGGCTCATTAGCAGACTACAGCTATACCGAGGTGTTCCGTACACTCAGGTGAGAATAGAAAAAAGGCAACAGAAACTTATTCATCAAGTTTCCATTGCCATTTTCCCATATCCACACAGCCTTTCAGACGGAATACCATGCCTTCTGCCAATCAGCAAACTATGCGGTTTTCCCCAACAGGAGAGGTATGTCAGTACTTATTAGAGCGCAGCCTCAACAGCCTTCTGAACCTCCTTGAGGTCAACTGTTGGCTCGAAGCGTGCAACAACCTCACCATTGCGGTTAACGAGGAACTTAGTGAAGTTCCACTGGATGTCGTTCTGCTTGCGTGGCTCTGTGTTTGCCTTGTTGTAAAGGTCCTCCATGATAGCAGCCAACTTCTCCTCATAAGCACCGCCAGCATAGCCCTTCTCGCTCTTCAACCATGTGTAGAGAGGAAGCTCGTTAGCACCGTTTACCTCGCTCTTCTTGAACTGTGGGAAGTCAGTACCGAACTTTGCTGTACAGAACTCATGAATCTCCTCGTCTGTACCTGGTGCCTGATGACCGAACTGGTCACATGGAACATCAAGAATCTCAAGACCCTTCTCCTTCAGACTGCGGTACATTTCCTCCAACTCCTCATACTGTGGAGTGAAGCCACAACCTGTTGCTGTATTGACGATAAGGAGCACCTTACCCTTGTATGTCTCGAGGCTTACCTCATTACCTTTCTTGTCTTTCAGATTAAAATCATAAACTGTTGCCATAATTCTTTACTATTTAAATTCTACAATACTATATTTTTTATATGCCGTAAAAGCTATATATCAAATTTTGAAACATCATCTGCCATAGACTTGAAAAGTATCAACTGAAAACGTTTCAACCCCTCCAAAGTCTATTCCTAATCCCTATGACTTACTTCTTAACTTTGAAATCCATTCCTTGCAAACCTGCCATCCACCTGTAGACCACAATGCCCACGCAATCAGTACAGGCTGGAAGAAGAGTCGGATAAGGCGTGCACTGTCAGTATTCAGTCCGAAAGAATCAATATGATAGAAATACTGATTGAGGTTTCCAGGGAAGATAAGCACGAAGAAAAGAGCGAGCAACGCTCCCACAACCGCCTTATGCTTGTATAAGAAGAGCATACTCAGCCCCAATGCAATCTCCACCACGCCGGAAGAGAGAACCACAAAGTCGGTAAATCTGTCTGAGAAACGAAGCCACATGGGCACCTGCGCCACAAACTCCAAGCGGTTGAACGTCAGATGTGACACACCGGCATAGGTCATAAATGCCCCTAAAAGGAGGCGGAAAATCGTCTTTACTTTGTTCATCCTGCGTCTTTTGTAATGGGGGCATATCACTTTCCAGTATTAACCGACGTCCGTGTTACGCCCCCAATCTACTATCTACTAATTAGTCACCTTTACAATTCTTTCTTTTATAGAAATCTTTTCAATTTTTCTCAGGTGTTACAAAGATAGGACAAAGTAGTCATATCGCAAACGATTAGGGATTGTTTTTAACATCATTTTACAGCTTCAGTATGCCTGCCTGCTACTATTAAGCCACCTTAACAAATACTCCGACATTCTGAAAGATTATTGCTATATATCCGTCCGAATACAAGATGAATTTATTACTTTTGTACTCTGGAACTCCCATACATGAAAAGATAAAACCGAGAATAATATAAGATTTCACAAAACTACAAACGAAATGGAAAGCAAGAACATATATCAAGATGCACCGAAACACTACCTTCTATGCTATAACACAACATGCAAGAAGGCAAAGACGTGCCTGCACCAGATAGTTGCATGTGAAAACATCAATAAAGAGAAAATCGTACAATGCGTAAATCCATCTGTTAGCAGTGGAGAAAACTGTGACTACTACAAGGCAGACCGTATTGTACGCATAGCTTACGGCATGGAACATACGTTCGACAAAGTACTGGCAGCCGATATTGCAAGGATTCGAGGTGCGCTCGTCAGGCACTTCGGGAACGGCTCTTACTATGTTCGCCGCAATGGCAAAAAAGGCATAACACCAGCTGAACAGGAATATATTAACAGCATCTTCATAGCTTACGGATACGCAGAAGGAGCCAGTTTCGATAATTACAAGGACGAACGGGAATGGTAAAGGTGGCATTACAGAACATTACAAAGGCTTTGTAGAAAGATTACAAGCGGCTTGTAGAGAGATTACAAAGCCTTTGTAATATTCTGTAGACACCCTTCTCAAGCCAAACGGTTGTGCTATATAACTGAAGAAAGATACATAAAAATACATTGGCATCGGATATTTTTTTAGCTGTTAGCCTTGGAATTATATCTTTTTTCTTATTTTTGATTCATGAGTATGAACATCCTACCCCCGAACCAGCAGTCATTTATGGCTGAAAACATTTAGGAAACAACGGGGGGAATGGCATGGAAACAGCTTAAAGTATTATAAATGAACTACAAATAAAAAGAAAAGTATATGCCTAAGAAGAAGAAAACAAACAAAGGTGGACAACAGTTTCTTTCACCAGAGAAGTTCATGCAGACAAGAGCCAGGACTTTGCAAATTGGGAAATGCTATCGAGATTCTCATTTATTTGACATCGGAGAAGGTTATGTCGTAGTTTCCAGATTGCATACTGGCGGTAAAATCAGCTTTGCATGCTATCTCGTAGACACCTATTGCATAGGGGTGAAAAACTCTATATATAAGCTGAGAACGGAAAAAGAAGAGTTCGACTATATGCTGGAATGTCTCAGCAAGACCAATGAATTAGAAGAATGCAGTTACGAGGAAGCACATAACATTGTTTATGGTGCCGTAGACTTTGCAGAAGAGATTGACATAGCCCCAGACGATAGTTTCAAACTCACAAAGTATATGCTGGAAGAAGACACTGAAGACGTACCACTCATTGAGTACGAATTTGGTAAAGATGGCAAGCACTTTCTTGTGGCTACCGACCAGTACAATGCCAGTAAGTATCTTCCCAAACTGAAACAGGCTTATGGTAATGACTTCAAATACATTGTTCCTGAAAGTAGTTGGATAGACGATGATAGTAAATACATGAAACATCCTACCTACGGCATGAATACAAAGTACACCTACAAGCCCCAACGGTATTCCGAAACCTTGAACGTACATAACGAATGGCTTGTAGAGGAACTGAACAAGCCGGAAAATTCCTTATGGTTAGAAGATTCATTAATCAACCGAATCCTTGCCCTGCCAAAGGAAGAACTACGTTCGGACTTAGAAGAAATCATCCGCTATGTCATGACAATAACAAGTAATGGTAACATTCCTGCCGGTTTTGATGATGGAAACTATAACGGAATACTTGCTTCTTCCATCATGCTGTTAGGAGAAGTCGGGAACAACGAAAGCAGTCTTGACTTGGTATTAGAATGTCTCAGACAATCCCAAGACTTCCTTGATTATCATTTTAGCGACAGTGCTGATGCAGTTTTTGTTCCAACTTTATATAAATTAACAACAGCTGACCGTTTTAACAAGTTACTCAATTTCATGAAAGAGCCTGGACTGTATTCGTTCGGTAAAGCTCATGTGCCTGAAACTATGTCACTAATAGCATTCAGACAACCAGAACTGAAGCCGGCATGTATAGAATGGTTCGACGACCTCATCTCCTTTGCTATAGAGAAACTGCCAGAAGTACAATATATTGATGGTGTGCTCGCTGCACATTTAACCTCTAACTTAATTGACTTACGTGCTTCAGAACTTCTACCGAAAATAAAAGCTATGTATGATACAGGGTGTATAGACCAAACATACTGTGGTAGCATTGATACTGTTGAGAAAGAAATCTCCCAAAACATCCCTAGTTCCAATTTTGATTATTTCGATTTCGATGTTCACGAACGTTTCGCTGCCATGAAGTCTCGTTTTGACAAACCATAATGCAGCACAACAGGAAAGAGGGTACGTCAAAACTCAGATTTGAAAGAAAGCATGTTCATTAAAGTTTTGACACACCCTCTTTTTCCTTTAATGACCCCGACACTCAAAAAAGAAAGGAAAACACGAATATTAGCTATTTTTTCGTTATCTTTGCAGCAACAAAACATTGAGAACGAGAATGGAAACAGCAAAGAAGTATTTGTTGGGGATGACACTTGGCGAGCTGAAAGAGGTTGCCAAGTCGCTCGGAATGCCAGCCTTTACAGGCGGACAGATAGCCAAATGGCTCTATACACAGCATGTGAAAAGCATTGATGAGATGACAAACATCTCGAAAGCGAACAGAGAGAAACTCGCTGCTGAATATGCTATTGGCTGCAAAGAGCCTATCGACGCACAGCACTCTAAGGATGGAACCATCAAATACCTCTTCCCTACTGATAGCGGTAAGTTTGTCGAAACGGTGTATATACCAGACGAAGACCGTGCCACACTCTGTGTTTCTTCACAGGTGGGATGCAAGATGAACTGCCTTTTCTGCCAGACAGGAAAGCAGGGTTTTGAAGGCAGCCTGTCAGCTACTGACATTCTCAATCAGATTTATTCACTCCCTGAACGTGACAAACTGACGAATATTGTCTTCATGGGACAGGGTGAACCGATGGATAATCTTGACAATGTATTGCGTACCACAGAAGTTATGACAGCTGACTTCGGCTACGGCTGGTCGCCAAAGCGCATCACGGTAAGCAGTGTCGGCGTCAAAGGGAAACTGAAACGATTCCTCGAAGAGAGCGACTGTCACGTTGCAATCAGTATGCACACCCCCCTGCACGACCAACGCACAGAGCTGATGCCGGCAGAAAAGGGCATGTCTATCGAGAGCATTGTTGAGTTACTCCGCAATTACGATTTCTCCCATCAACGCCGTCTATCGTTTGAATACATTGTCTTCAAGGACTTTAATGACAGCGAGGAGCATGCGAAAGCCATCGTGCAACTGCTTAAAGGACTGGACTGCCGCATCAATCTTATCCGCTTCCATCCTATCCCTGACATCCCGCTGCAGGGTGTTGACGACCACAAGATGGAGAAATTCAGAAACTATCTGACACAACACGGGGTCTTCACAACTATCCGTGCCAGCCGCGGACAGGACATTTTTGCAGCCTGCGGTTTGCTCTCTACAGCAAAGAAGATTGAGGAGGAAAGAGGAAGAAAAGGTAAAAAGGTAAAAGGGTAAGAAAGATGAAAGGATGAGAAAGTTTAAAAAGGAAACCGAACATAGTATAATAATACAAGATATAAATATATGAACGAGAATAGAAAAGTCCGTGTAGCTATCACACACGGAGACACTAATGGCATTGGATATGAACTTATCTTCAAGACCTTTGCCGAGCCAGAGATGCTGGAGATTTGTACTCCCATCGTCTATGGTTCACCGAAAGTAGCCACGTATCATCGTAACGCACTGGATATTGAAGCAAACTTCACCATCATCAAGGATGCAAGGGAAGCACAGCAGGGACGACTCAACCTGTTGCCGGTATTCGATGATGAAATCAAGGTGGAACTGGGTGTAGCTTCTGAGGAGTCAGGTACCGCTGGTCTGAGAGCTGTTGACTGCGCTTTGGAGGATTATCAACAAGGGCTGTTTGATGTTCTGGTGACTGCTCCTATTGATAATAACGAACAATTCCACTTCAGCGGTCAGAGCCGATACATCGAGGATCATCTTGAATCGGAAGGAACAGGGCTGTCTATCCTCATCAATGAAGGACTGCGCGTTGCCCTCGCTACCCGTAACCTCCCACTGCGCCAAGTGGCAGAGTCAATCTCAAAGCCAAGCATTGTCAATAATGCAAACGCTCTCTTCCAGAGCCTGCGTCGTGACTTCCGCCTGTCATGTCCACGCATTGCCGTACTCGGCTTGAACCCGAAGGCTGGTGACAACGGTCTGTTAGGTTCTGAAGAACAGGAAATTATCTCTCCGGCTATCGAAGAGCTTGTTGACAATGGCATACAGGCTTTCGGTCCCTACCCTGCCGACACATTCTTTGGCTGCAACAATGCAGAACAGTTTGACGGCATACTGGCAATGTATTACGAGCAGGGACTGGCACCATTCCGCACACTCACAGCATGCAATGGCATCAGTTATACAGCAGGACTGCCTCTTGTCCGTACTTCTGCAGAGATTCCTGACAGTCTGTCACTGGCAGGAAAAGGCATTGCTGACGAACTTCCGTTCCGTCATGCAATCTACCTTGCCATTGACATCTTCCGCAACCGTGCAGAATATGAAGAGCCAATGGGCAATCCGCTTCCAAAACTTTACAAGGAAAAGAGGGACGAGAGCGACAAGGTACGTTTTGCCATACCACGCAAACGCGATGACCGCACGCCACATGGTGAACATCATAACACAAAGGAGACACATTAAGCGTGTCTCCCTTGCTTATTGACAGACATTGATTTATTGCCGTCTGATAAAACTTGAACAGAGTATGCTCAATAGATAATATCGTATTGTCTTTGGAAAAGTAAGCCACCTAACCAAATAAGGTTTGTTTGCTTTTGGTAATACAACTCCGTCCTGACAACAAGCTGCTTCTTCCCCGGCAATATATTGCAAGGTATTCAACAGCCGACACTATTGGTGTTTACCACCAACAACACATGTGCAGAGCAACAACACATCGGTTGAAAACGGAAGATGGATTCATTATTATAGTGTTATAAGATGCTAAAGACCGACTTATGCGTGAAATGTTTACCAGACAGTACTAATATTGATTAAGGAAGTTCATGAACAAGAAATATCAAAACATCTTTTTCATCTTCGGCTTGGTTGTACTCATCATCATGGTGACACAACTCGACTTCGCTGACGCATGGCAGAAGATCCAGCATGCCGGCTACTGGTTTTTTGCAGTAGTGGTGCTGTGGGCATTCCTTTATATCTTCAACACAGCAGCATGGTTCACCATTATACGCAGTCAGACCAAGAATCAGGAAGAACGGAAAAGCATTTCATTCCACTGGCTCTATAAGGTTACCGTGTCGGGATTTGCACTTAACTATGCAACTCCTGGTGGACTGATGGGTGGCGAACCTTACCGCATCATGGAACTGACACCAAAGATCGGGACTGAACGTGCTACTTCATCTGTCGTGCTGTATGCCATGACCCACATCTTCAGCCATTTCTGGTTCTGGCTCATTTCCATCTTCCTTTATATCCTCACACAGCCTGTCAATCTCTTTATGGGAATGATGCTGACACTGACCTTTGCGTTCTGTGTATCTGCCATCTGGTTCTTTCTCACAGGCTATAAGAAAGGGCTGGCAATCCGTGTGATGAACCTTGTACGCCATATTCCTTTCATAAAGAAGTGGGCAGAGCCGTTTGTGGCGAATCACAAAGAAGAACTCGACAGGATTGACACACAGATAGCTTCGCTCCACAATCAGAACCCTCGCACGTTCCTTACGGTTGTTCTGCTCGAATTATCCTGCCGACTCTGCAGTGCATTGGAGATTTTCTTCATCCTGCTGGTCCTTCTCCCATCGGTCAATTACTTTGACTGTATTCTCATTCTTGCCTTCACCTCTCTGTTTGCCAATATGCTTTTCTTCATCCCCCTGCAGTTAGGTGGCCGTGAAGGAGGCTTCCTCATGTCTATTACCGGTTTGGGACTTACCGCCAGCGCAGGTGTCTTTGTTGCTCTGCTTGTCCGCATCCGCGAACTCATCTGGACAGCTATCGGCTTACTGCTTATCAAGCTGGAGAAGCGTAACAAATAAGCATTCTTACTTCGTCCGCCCTACAAGGCGCAGACGGCGAACCCAGACCGCATCACGGAGGCTGACTGTAGTATTGACTGTATATTCTTTAATGATTCCTGTAAGGCTCATACGTAGCTGGGAAACAGTACACCAAGGTCTGTCATTCTCCTTGACAGAAATAATCTTAGGTTTCTTTGGAGCATCCTCATTATTATATATAGAATCTGCATCTACATAATCATCAACCGAGACAGAACCTGCAGTATCCGTTTCAAAGTCATAGTTACCATCCGTAACCACAGCAGAGTCTTCCTCCTCTACAAAGCTGTCAGCATCATACAGGAAGCATTCACTGTACTGGTCGGAGTCATCAAAAGCCTCCTCTCTTACATATCGTTTGCCCTCTATCCTTTGTGAAAAGCCATCCTTGGTCAAAGAAGCCACTACCTTTTGATACTCAGCCTTCCGATTGCTGCCATCCAGCGGTTTTCCTTTCACCGTCGTTCCTATAGTATAGGATTTACGCATAGCATCTACTACAAGCTCAATAGCAGGACAGAATGTCTGGAACATCTCTAAGAATACAGAACCTTTTTCGACAACACCTGTGTTGAGAAGATAAACACCATCAGGATGGGCATATATCAAAGCATACTGAAAAGGCTTTACTATTTTCTTATAAAATCTTTGTTCAAGTTGATATAGATGTGATGCCAACTCCAAGTTATTACTAACAATATAACTATCCATTGCCGAAGTATAGGTTACAAGAACAGGATGAGAACCCAAAAGGCTCGAAATAGAATCTTCAAACATCTTTTCCTGCTTCTCTCTTTCCCCATCCTCCTCACTCATTTCTTCAGAATTCTTGTCGTTATAAGGTTCCAGTAAACGTAAACTTAATGTGACACCATAAGGTGATACATGTACGACTTTAACGGCAAAACTTGTATGCACGCTGTCTTTCTTCGTATCATAATACTTTTCAATATCAAGTCCTTCCTCAAAGCTCGGACTACATTTAGCAAAACGGTTTGTAATCTTCTGACCGTCAGCCGTAGATGTACAACTCCACATATTGGTAAAATCATAGATAATCTCCTGACCGACCACCAACTGCGGACGGAACTTACTTTGTGCATTCGATACCAGACTGGTGTTGCAAAGCATTAATGCAAAAAAGACAAGACGAAGTGGTAAATGGATATATTTCATTTGGAAAAACTGTTTAAACATAAAACCATAATATTCAGAGAAAGTTACTTACGACGCAACCGTTCCGTGAATGTTGCAACAGTATTATTTTTACTGACAGTGATCGTACAATCATAACTGTTTATCCAACCATCAGCATCCACATTTCTGCTTATATCAACACACACAGGATAGACATCTTTTGAAACCTTGGTGACAGCTTCCTGCTTCTGCATATACTTATCCACATCAAAGTTAGGATCTTTTTCAAGCCTATCAGAAATCTTACCCCACTCATCAAACTGGTCAAGATAATAACAGAATTTTATTTTCTGTACAATGCTGCCCAAGCTATCCACGCTTGTATCCTGCACTACATACTGTTCTTTCTTACTCTTCCCTGACAATGGTGCACCAACCTCTATATGACCTCGCTGGAAGCCATTATTATAAAACGCAGGAAGACGGAATATTCCTGGACAGAAAACAGCAAAGAAACCCCGTAACATATTATTTCCATTATTATCTTCTCGAGCCTTTTTCATAAAGGTCTCCTTGTCCCCGAACTCACTTTCAGTCCCCAGAAGAGTCGTTCCTATCTGCTTATTGAAATCATAAAATAGAGAAGGGAGTTCGTCAGAGTCCGTAAAGATCCAAGAACTCATATCCGTAGTAAAAGTAAGTGTAATATGAGAAGAGCGGAAGAATTCAGCCATATCATCTAACACTTCATTCATTTCGCTTTCTCTTTCCGTTTTATACCCATGAATTTCTCCAATCTTCAAGTCCATCACATAAGAATAAGGTGTAGCCTCTTTTACCTCCAGCGTGAAGTTTCCATCAGCGACAACGGAACCAAAAAACTTCCTGACATCCTGTAAGCTCATTCTGTTAGTAACTGAACCAAGAACACCATAGACATCATAGTTTATTTCCTTACCATTGGTACTGCGAATTGAGTTCTCGGATGAGTAGTTAAAAGCTATTGTCTGCCCTGCACGGAAGTTAGGTTTAATACACTCAACGGGCACATCTTCCAATGCTGTCTGTGCATAAACAAACATTGAGAAGACAGCTAAAAGAGATAGAAAAAATGTTCTTTTCATATTAGAAAGTAATTGCTAAGTGAACGCAAAGGTAATAAAAAGGTTCAGAATTCACAACCCTTTGCTACTTGAGAAAGTTGTTAAAGTCTGCCAAAGTTGCAGCTTTTTCAAATAAAATAGGTAATTTTGTCAGTTAAATGAATACAACCGAATTACAGAGAACCAAACAACGATATAACATCGTCGGTAACAACGATGCGCTGAATCGTGCTCTGGATGTCGCCTTGCAGGTGGCACCCACTGATTTGTCCGTGCTGATTATTGGTGAAAGCGGTGTCGGCAAGGAGATCATCCCTCGTGTCATCCACGACAACTCTCCTCGCCGTCGTGAGAAATACTTTGCCATCAACTGCGGTTCCATACCCGAAGGAACCATTGACAGCGAGCTTTTCGGACACGAGAAGGGTTCTTTTACTGGTGCTATCGGTGAGAGTGAAGGCTATTTTGGTATAGCAAACAAGGGCACAATATTCCTTGATGAGGTTGGCGAACTGCCTATGGCTACACAGGCCCGCCTGCTTCGTGTGCTCGAAACAGGTGAATATATCCGTGTGGGAGGACAGGAAATCCGCAAGACCGATGTGCGTATCGTGGCAGCAACCAATGTAAATATGCGTAAGGCAATCAGCGAAGGCAAGTTCCGTGAGGACCTGTTCTACCGCCTTAACACGATACCTATCCAGATGCCGCCACTTCGTGACCGTGGCGAGGACATCGTACTTCTCTTCCGCCTCTTTGCCATGCAGATGGCTGAGAAGTACCGCTTGCCAAAGATTACACTCACGGATGAAGCACGCCAGATTCTGTTACAATACAAATGGCCGGGTAACGTCCGCCAGCTGAAGAACATCACCGAGCAGATGTCTGTTCTCAGTGAGAAACGTGAGATTGATGCAGAAACACTGTTACACTTCATTCCACGTGACCAAGACAGCACACAGCTCGCTACCATACAAGGCAGCGGCTCACACAGTTATGAGAGCGAACGTGAACTTCTCTACAAGATTCTCTATGAATTGAGAGGCAATGTAAGCGACTTACGTCGTGATCTCAACAATGTCCGCAAGCAGTTGGAAGAAAGCAGACAACTTAACGGTGCAAGTGGCTTCCAGCCTGCCCCACCAGCTGTCTCCAACCTTCCCGCCACCTCGAACAAGCAAGCTATCAATCCATCAGGAACTATCGAACAGGTTGAAGAGGCCGAAGCAGAAGAGATTTCAGAACCGGAAACACTCAACCTGAATGACATCGGCAAGCAGCTGGTCGAAAAAGCATTGGAACGCAACAACGGCAACAGGAAGAAGGCAGCACTGGAGTTAGGTATCAGTGACCGCACACTCTATCGCCGTATCAGACAATACGGTTTAGACAAAGATTAAAACAAAAGCTACGAAAGGGAACGCTATTTCTCTTATTATACGATGAAGATAGGAAAGAAACTCACATCAATCCGCCCGCTGACATGGGGTGTGACAGCCACCTGCCTGTTTTTACTGGCAGCTTGCAGCGTGTCCTATAAATTTAATGGTGCAAGTATTGATTATAATAAGGTACACACCATACAAATAGCTGAATTCCCCATCCGTTCCACTTACGTATGGGGACCAATGGGTCCAATGTTCAACAACCAGTTAAAGGATGTATTTGCCAATCACACCCGCCTGCAACAGGTAAAACGCAACGGCGACATGAAGATTGAAGGTGAGATTACCCAGTACCAGCAACGCAACAAGAGCGTATCAAGCGAAGGATACTCTGCACAGACAGAACTTTCCATTACTGTCAACGTACGCTTTACAAACAACACGAATCACCGTGAAGATTTCGAGAGACAGTTCACTGCCACCTCAAGCTATGAAACAAGCCGGAGCTTGAATTCGGTACAGGAGGAACTCGTTACACAGATGGTAAAAGACCTTACGGACCAGATATTCAATGCGACTGTTGCCAACTGGTAATCTGCCATCAGTATCACCTTGGCATACCATCGCTGACCCTCACTTAGCATCCTTATCCTCGCTTACAAACCCTTTTCAACACTCACAACCTCTTTTCAACGCCTATAAACGCCTATTGCCCTATGGATATAGCCTATCTCATCAAGCATCCAGAGAATCTGAACAAGGAGACCTTATACGACCTCCGGGGTATGCTTGCGCTCTATCCCTACTATCAGCCTGCACGTATCCTGTTGTTGCAGAACCTCTTCCTGCTTCACGATTCCACCTTCGATGACGAATTGCGCCGTGCTGCTGTCTACATATCTGACCGCAGCATCCTCTTCAAACTCGTTGAAGAAGCGCATTATCAACTGGTATCAGAGTACAAACAGACTGGAAGACAAACAGCTCCTACCAACATCGAGGAAGCTGCAGAAAAAAAAGAAGACCGCACCAGTTCACTTATCGACAACTTCCTGGAGCAGATCCCCGAAGGTGAAGAAACAGCGCAGGAAACAGAGGGAAGACGAAAGCCAACACCTGCTGATGCCACAGTGGACTATGTTGCATATCTACTGGAAAGCGAAAGTAAACAACAGCAGGAGGTTACACCACAGCTGAAAGGTCAGGAGCTCATTGATGACTTCATCTTCAACGAAGGAGGTAAAATCACTTTACAAGAGGAAACAGAATACGAACCTGAAGAGACTGACGACAATGAAGAAGCTGAGAATGAGGATACTGGCTATTTCACAGAGACATTGGCAAGGATTTATATCAAACAAGGTCGATATTCAAAGGCATTGGAAATAATTAGGCGATTAAATTTGGTATATCCGAAAAAAAATCGTTACTTTGCAGACCAAATACGTTTTTTGGAGAAATTGATAATAAATAACAATAAAAAATAAGACAAGAAAATGTACACGTTATTCGTAATCCTTATCGTGATTGCAGCACTCTTGATGATCGGTGTTGTATTGATCCAGGAATCAAAGGGCGGCGGTCTTTCATCAAACTTCTCATCATCTAATGCTATCATGGGAGTTCGCAAGACAACTGACTTCATCGAGAAGACAACATGGGGTCTGGCTATCGCCATGGTTGTCATCAGCGTTGCAAGTACTATCGTTGCGCCATCAGCAAGTACCGATGAAAGTGTTATTGAAAAAGCTGCAACCGAGAGCAACACTACCAACCCTAACAACCTGCCTAACTTCGGCGCAAGCCAGCAGAAACAGGCTGCTCCTGCAGCACAGGGTGGTAACACACAGGCTCCGAAAGCACCTGCAGCTCCCGCAAAATAAGGAAAAACAATAAAAAAGTACGGGAAACATTTGGTCGTTCCAAATAAAACCCGTACCTTTGCACTCGCTAAAAAGAAATAGCCAACACGGTGGATGTAGTTCAGTTGGTTAGAGCGTCAGATTGTGGTTCTGAATGTCGTGGGTTCGAGTCCCACCCTCCACCCTTCAAAAACTAAGCGGAAATCCTTTTAAAAAGGTTTCCGCTTTTTCTTTTTATACATACTTCAGCAGAACAAGCCGAAAAATGTAATCTGGCAAGACAGTACATACTGTTGCATAACAGAATAAGATTACTGCAATACTAATAGTATCAAATCACTCAACAGAAAATTATGAGCATATAGCTGAATTCGGCCAGCTTTTGTCATGATTTTCCTCTCCCAGAAATTCATAGATGCTAAAAGGCCTTCTAATTGAGGCTTAATTGAAGTCCAAAAGAGGCTTAATTGAAGTCCAACTAAGCCTTAATTGAGACCCTATTAAGCACCCATCAGCTTCACGAAGTCATAACAACCTGCCTGAATGCCATTTACACACGTAAGAACTAAACCTTATTTTAGCAGTTATTCAAACGAGATTGGCAATGAATCATGTAAATAAACTTCAAACAATGGCATCCAAGGAAACTTCTATCGATTTGTTGCAAAAAGATAAAGAAACACTGGTGTCCGATACATCTTTTCCCTACTGAAGTAAAGTGCTACGAAACGTCGTCTCATAGGAAAATTATAATAGTATTTTGCAGATAAGATTCATTTGTTTGCTGATTATTCCCTATATTTGCAAAGAGAATGGAATACCTAAACAAAATGGAAATATACATTATACAAAAGAAGCTGGGCAGCAGAAAGGAACTGGGCAGGCGACCTGTAGAGATTGCCAAAACCGTCAATACACTTGCCGCCCTACTCTACACATTAACCCAACAAGGCTTAACAGAAGCACAGACATCAAAAGAAAACCGGGCATTGTCCATCAGCGAGATAGCAGCACAGGCTGAAGAAGGGCGCATCCGCTTTGCTGAGAACTATGGTGAAAACCACGACACACTGGAGAAAGCGATGCAGCGAACAAAGCAGGCATACGATGACGGGCTCTTCAGAGTATTCATCAATGGTGAAGAAGTAACTCTATGGGATGCTCCCATCAAGCTCTGTCAAGGAACAGAAATCGTCTTTCTCCGACTCACAATGCTCACAGGACTTTATTTCTAAATGTTACGCTGGGATGTATAATACATAGAATCAGCACATAAAAACTTAACAATAAATTATCAACCAATAAGACCAGCCAGACCTTCCACACCTTGAAGGCCGAAGCACTTACAGTCTTACAAACTACTGAAAAATAGAATATGAAAACAAAGGAAGAACTACAGGAACACTGTCGGCAATATATAGAGCGCATCAATATCTCCAAATGCAATATATGGGAGAAGAGACTTGTAGAACGATGCAAGGAGAAAAACTATCAGTTCTGTTATATCCTGAATCTTTTTTATAATGGTGACGACAATGAAGAATTCCCCTTCCGTACGATAGAGGAACTTCTTTCCGCAGGTGCAAACCTTCCCCACATCCTTCCCGAAAACTTTTCTGAGCTTTTAGAACTGCATCTGAACCAGCTCAAAGACCTTTCCCACACGAAAGGAATCTATCGTATAGACGTGAGAGATGACATTGATTTGCAGGAGTGGGCAAGTGATATATCTGATATAATGCGCTCCTTCTTTGCTGCAGCTGCCTTCGGGATCACGCTTGATGAGCTCATCCGTGGGCAATATCCTGACGTTACAGATTTCTACTTTTCATATTCTCCTATACTTACCGCTGCCATCCAGCAGGGGAAACCGGAGACTATAGAAGCCGTAAAAGAGGTGTTGACCAGCGAAAATAACGTCGGTATCCTCACAGACAACCTTATCACAGCCATAGAATCCAACAATAACGAAGAGCTGCACACGCTCCTTCTGAACGTGTTGAAGGCTGCAAAACTGCAGGAAGGACTGCGCCAGAGCATCGTAGAATGCGGTAACGAATACAGTCTGACATTCTATAAACGGATGGTTGAGGTCATTGCCGAAGAAGGTCTTATGCGTTACAGCTCTGTCAGACGGTCTGTACAGACGTGGGTAGGAATCGGCTACGATTCTGTTTCTGACAAAGATATCAAGACCATCTTCGAGGGTATCCGTCTTTTCCTTTCCCATCCAGAAGAGCGAGCAAAAGCCTACGCAGGACCGAATGCACTCCTCGTATATATAGCTTTATATACTGCTGGTGCTGAGGACTTCAAGGTGGCACAGCGTGATGCCTTACAATTAATTGATGGCGACGCCCCACTTCAGAATCGTATTGCAGCCATCTATTATCTTGAACGTTCCAGACATTTCAAGGTTACCGAGCACTTTGAATTCTTTGCAAATCATCTGGATGAACCTTTCACAAAGGCTTTCTTCATTGAGCATTTAAGTAAGGTAGCCAGAGAGGACAAGTATGAATATGGAAAGGTTGACTCTGTTTCGGGTAAAAAACGTGAGCTTTTCCAAAAGATATTTGAGGAGATTGCAAAATGGGAGAAGGAGGTTAAAAACAAAACTGACTTCACCTTCAAAGGCTTTGAATGGTTCAAAGTCCGTCTTAAGCGTGAGCACTTCATCAATACCCTTTGGATTCTTGCCTGCCAACTGAAGACACAAGAAAGCATTGACCACATCCTTCTTGAGAAGATACCTAACTGGGGAGTGCACTTTATAAATTATTATTCCTATTGCGATGAGGAGGAAAACAAGATGCCTTTATACACATTTATGAAGGAATATTACCCATTAGGCAGCCCTGAAGCACGTCGTCAGTTCCTTATCAAGAATATCTTTGGCTACGAGAAAGAGGGCTTTGAATTCCTCTTGCGTTTCTTCTCCAAGGAAGACTTCACCACAACCGACATCAAGGAGATTGAGAAGAAACTGAATTCCAAGGTCTCTGATACACGCAGCAAGGCTGTGCGTGTACTCCTTAAGTTACCTTACGAACAGCTGAAAGCATCATACGAACGCCTGCAGACTACTAAGGGAGACTACATTTCTGCTGCCTTGACTGAACTAAAAGAGGGCAACAAACAGCTTGAAAAGGACTTTGCTCCTACAAGCAAAGACGAAACCATTGCCGTACCGATGACCTACCCCGGCGCAGAAGGTGGTTACGGGCTGTACAAGATTGGCGAAATACCGGCAACAACACTTACCGATCCCTTCCTGACTGAGGGCAAAACGCAATCTTTCTTAGGCAAGGTGCTCAATAAGGTTACCGGCAAGAACCGTGCAGATGCAGGCTCTGTCTTTACCTACACCATTGACGAACTGCGCAAGCTATACACTGACCTGGAAAAGATTATCGAAGCTAATGCTGACAAGGAGTACAAGAGCTGTTGGGGAAGCATGGAAACAATTGGTGACGGTCATCTTTACTTTACATCTGACGAGGAAACACTTGACACCCTTCCTTATCCCGAACTCTGGAAAGGTTTTCTTGCAGAACATCCGCTCAAGGACGAGGATCTGTTAGGTATCTATCTGATGCTTGACATACTCAAAGATACATATACGACACACATGGTTGTACTTGATGCAGAAAACTACCCCTTTAAAGGTAAGGAAAGTATTGAAGAGTGGAAGTATGGATGGAACTTCCAAACTATCATAAAGGTTCTGCTCAAAGATTTAGAAACACGCAATCCTTCCTTGCTCTTCCGTCAGGCATACACACTTCTCACACTGATATACTTCCATTGTCCAAACAATGAATACAAGAGATACGAAGATTATAAAACAATTGAGACAGAGTATGTATTCCAAAGCGACCTCTATTGTACCGTAAACGAATATGTACAAAAGTATTGGAGAACCGAGGAGGAGTTTAAACTCTTGGCTGACATAACAGTAGCTATGTATAACAAATATACTCCCTTGGCTCGCCTCAAGACCCAGAGTTATTATTCATACTACACTGTTGATCCACTGATTCTTTCCCGTCTCAACCTCCAAGGAGGACTGTCCGATGATGCCTTCATGGAAATGCTATTGACAGACGCAGGAAAAACACTATGCTATAAAGCAGATGTCATTTATGACAAGAAAGGTTATCGACTAATACTTAGATATGAAGATAAAGAAGTGTTTGACGCACGTTACGGCAAAGAAACCTACGAGAACCTGCGAAGAGTAATTGGTAAGATTGCCCAACACCTCTTCAAGGTTGAAATGACGCGCCTCAACGCACCGACACCAGTCTCCAAAATCATCTCACGCTGTAATCATGCAATGACCTTACAAGGTGCTGAATATATGGTTACGGCTATGAAGGCACTGGGCAAAGACCATCTGATAGCAAACAGCTACGGCACTGAAAAGCGGGCTATACTGACAACCATCATTGAACATACATTCCCACTGGACACTGACAAGCCTGAGATACTCAAGGCTATCAAAGACGACAGACTGTTAGAGCTGGCCTACTTTGCACCGCAATGGGTTCCGTTTATCAAAGCGTACCTCAACTGGGAGGGCTTCGACCTTGCCTATTACTACTTCATTGCACATACCAAGGAGATGGAAGCAGACGAGAAGAGAGCAACAATAGCACTCTATACTGACCTCGACCCGGACGATCTTGCCGATGGAGCCTTTGACGAAAATCTCTTCCACGAGGCTTATACAGTGGTTGGAGAAAAGCATTTCGAGCTTTTCTACAAGGCTGCACGATACATCGGAAACAGCAATTACCACAGTCGGGCACGCCGCTTTGCAGACACGGCTTTGGGCAAGATAGACGAAGCTACGATTACGGAACAGATTCACACTAAGCGCAATAAGGATGCCATCTGCTCACTGGGACTACTCCCGGATAAGAGCGACAAGGCATTGCAGAACCGTTATCAACTTATACAAGCCTTCTTGAAGGAATCCAAGCAATACGGCTCACAGCGCCAGGCTTCTGAAAAGCGAGTGTGTAAGATTGCCCTGTTGAACCTTGCCCGTGGCGCAGGATATGCTGACCCGATGCAGCTGGCGTGGCGCATGGAAGGTCAACAGGTGACTGACAACGCAGCCTACTTACAGGGAATTGCTGTGGAGGGATATATGCTGAAACTGCAGTTGGCAGAGGATGGTACCAATAAGCTCATCATCCAGCAGGGTGAGAAGGTGCTGAAGAGCGTACCGGCAAAAATCAAGAAGCATCCTGACTACCTCAGTATTGCTGCAATGAGCAGGGAATGGACGAAGCAGAGGAAGCGTGCACGGGCGATGCTGGAGGATATGATGATACAGCAGACGCCATTGCAGCCACAGGATGTGAAAATGATTGCACAGAATCCTATCGTCAGTCCGATGTTCCGTTTGCTACTACTCCGACAAGGTACAACCACAGGCTTCTATACCGATGATGGTTTGGAGACCCTCAATGGTATCCAGAAGATGAAAGCCGACGAACCCATTACCATTATCCACGCCCAGCAACTCTATGCTGACAGCACGTGGGCAGCGTGGCAACGCTTCGTCTTCAGCAAGAAGATTGTACAATCCTTCAAACAGATATTCCGTGAGATTTACATCCCGACACCTGACGAAGCAGAACAGGACGAGTCACGTCGTTACAGCGGGTATCAGATTCAGGTGAAACAAGCTGCCGCTGCATTGCGCAGCCGTGGATGGAGTGCTGACTACGAAGGAGGACTACGCAAGGTGTTCTATCGCCAAGGAATCTCCGTTGAACTTTATGCACAGGCTGACTGGTTCACACCAGCTGATGTGGAAGCACCTGCCATTGAATATGTATGCTTCTCGTCTACACGCACTTACAAGCGACTGAAGATAGCCGATATTGACCCGATTCTCTACAGTGAAGTGATGCGTGATGTAGATATGACGGTCAGCATCGCCTTCGTTGGTGGTGTAGACCCGGAGACAGGAAGCTCAACAAAGGAACTCCGTGCAGCCATTATTGAATGCACTGCCGAACTGATGAAATTCAGCAATGTGACGGTTTCAGACAATTTCATCCACGTCAAAGGCTCGCTTGCCGACTACACCATCCATCTCGGTTCGGGCAATGTCCGGCAGGTTGGTGGCGTAGAGATTCCTATCATCCCTGTACACAGTCAGCATCGTGGCAAACTCTATCTCCCCTTTATGGATGAAGATCCGAAGACCGTGGAGATTGTTTCCAAGATGGTACTTCTTGCGGAAGACAAAAAGTTGAAAGACCCAACTATCCTGAAATGGATTAAACGCAAATAACGTCAAAGCATATTCTGTATAATTCTGCCTACGGTAAAGCGTCACTAAGGAGGCTTTCCGCAGGCAGTTTTCTTTATCACAAAAAATTACACAATCTGATAAAACTTAAACCCAAATTGGGAACATATTGCAACGTGTTTAGTACTCAGCACCATTGGTGTTAAGCCTCAGCACGATTGGTGTTAACCAACAACACCACGACTGAAGATGGAAATAAAGGGTTATTATTATCATTATACTTTTATACAGTAAGACACTGATAACTAAGCTATATGGGAAAAGGTTTATCGGACACGAATATTACAAAAACCATCCTTTGCTAATAATTGATTCAGAGGAACTCCACAATTGATTTATATGCTAACTCCTAATAAGAAGAAGACAGCAAGCAGCCTTACCCAATACTTATTATTCACTTCAGGATAGAACTCTCTGCAGCCTTCGATTCGTATTTAGGAGAACGGTTGACCTTTTTGCCATAGTCAAGCGAATAGGCAACTTTTACAGAAGCAAAGGAATTATCCAGCTCACTGACCTTACGCCCGAAGAACTGGTAGTTAGGTGCAATAAAACTCCGCCTACGCTCATTTCCCTGCATAAAGGGATTTCTTGTAGTAACAACTACCGACAGATTTCCGTGACTCCACTCTCCTGATAAATCATAACAGAACGGAAGGTGTATCTGCTCCTGACACCCTACTAAATCCTTGCGGGCTGTCCGTGCAGAGGCTGACAGCGAAAAGTCGCCCAGGAAGTAATTCGCTCCCAGACGTGCATAACAGCATCCTAAGCGTTCGTCAGCTGCTCCCGTCACACAGTAATACTCATAGCCACCATCCCATTTCACATTGAAATCACTCACTGGTTTCCATGTTGCAGACAGCAACAGCTGGCACTGATGATAACGTGTATCACTCGAATAGGTATTAATCAGCCTATCATTGTCCCTTAGATATACATTGGCTATGGCATTACTCATATATTCATAATTGGCAGACAGCAGTGCTGACCATTTCTTGAAGTTGAGCGTGTAGGTCAAAGCAGGACCAAGCAGCGTGGAATTGTCCATCGTCGGATTGCCACGACGCACCAAGACACGATCTATCTGCTGCTCTGCTGCGTTAACGGTGTTTAATGTCGGGAACGTATTTCCTAATGCAAAGAACAGCTGTAAAGCCTGCTGCTTAGCTGGACTCCACGAGAACATTGTATGAAAACGTGGAGCAAAATGCGTCACCTGTTGTTCTCCACGCAGCTTGTAAGCAAGGAAAGACACACCAGGACGCACTACTAACATCAGCTTCCTACCCCACCGCTTCGTGTAATCAACAAAGAACAAGGATTCAGAAGTACGCAGATGCTGCAGGCTCGGAGAGCTACCTCTATACTCATCTTGGCTTATCTTCAGAAATTCAATCAGGCTAAACGTCAGATTATTTTCCTTAGGAAGAGGAAGCATGTAGCTTGTATGGAAGTTTAGATATGTATAATCCTCATTCACATCACTCACGAACGCTCTGTCTTCGAGAGTATTACGCTTATAAGTATTGCGTGCATAATAACCATTCAACGAACATTCAAAGCTCTTTCCGCCCTTGAAATTCCGGTTATAATAAAGAAACAAAGAAGGCTTTACCGTCTTGTCACGCTCAAGGACATTATTGGCAAACACCAACGGAGCAGTATAACCAGTATATACCAAACTTCCTTTCAGAACATCATCACGGCTTGTGCTGACCTCAATACCGCCTCTAAGCATCCACGTTGTACGCTCCGTCCTCCGACTAATACTGGCATCAACATAACGTCCAACAGCCTTTAAGTCTGTATCATACGATGACTCCTGCTTTCGGATAGGGTTATCCAGCAGATAATCCGTCGTACTCTCACTGTAAACCTTAGGGTTCTGTACACTGGAACCTGCCCAGAGATTCACATTATAATGCCCAAGACTGTACTTCGATATAAGGTTATAGTCGCCCTTCAGATAGCCCACTCCCTGCATAGCATCCACCTGTGTGTAACCACCCGAAGTGTAATTCCTGACAATATAGTTCATCACTGCCTTGTCATTGGCATACTTTCCCGTAGGCATATCATAGTATTCAACACGAAGGATATCCTTTGGACGTAACGTAGTTATCTCTCTCACAGAAGCCTTACTGCCGTTGATGTACAGCGTCGCAATGCCAGCTGGCGTCGTAATGACACCATTCCCAGCATCCACACTCACACCTGCCAGCATCATATTCCTTACAAGCTCGAATCCAGAATGGGCATGCTTTCGTTGTTTCGGAGTAGGAATACAGTTGATATAGTCCACCTCCCGCTTCACCATATCACCTGCAACAACCACCTCCTGCAGATGAACACCCTTTGAGACTGAATCTGTCTGTGCTGCAACAGGAAGTGGCATCGCACATAAGGCTACACAAATCATCTTTGCTTTATCCATCTTAACTGCTATTTTCCAAATATATACAAGAGTAAATGATATAAACATTATCTTTGTTGTCCGATAAAACTATAATAGCATACTCGCCTATACAGAACCTCTTTTAAATTGATGATATCATATTGACGTTGGTAGAGCAATCCTCTTTTAATCAAAGAAGTTTTATTCACCTTGGGTAGTAACAGCTCTTCCTGACTACAAATTGTCCCCAAATCGGCAACACATTGCAACATGTTTAGTGCTCAACACCATTGGTGTTCAGCATCAACACGATTGGTGTTTACCAACAACACCACGGCTGAAGATGGGAAGAGAGGTTTAATTTACCATTGTATAATATACTGTAAGACACCAAAAACTAACTTATGCGTGACATGCTTACCGAAAAGCACTGATACATTAGGCTTTGTAACTATCGATACAAAGTTAGAAAGAAAACAGATAAAAGCAAACAAAAAGGCGTAAAAATATATTGGAGAGTATCACTTTACTTCCCCACTACGGACGAAAACTGACTGATACTGACGGTAAATAGATAAGGAACAAACAATTGATTATCTGATATTTAACAGTAGATTATCACTTACACTGCAGGTGCTATCTTCCACGCATCAATGCAACGTTTCTCCAAAGAGAAGTTCACACCAATCTTATAGAGGCGGCGTTTATCCATTGAGAATGGTTTGTCATAACCCTTTTCATCGATCTGCTGCAAAGCTGCATCAGCCGAACCATCCAGTTTGAACTCTACGATATAGACATAATCCTTGGTCTCTATCGTCAGGTCCATCCGCCCGTTACTGGTCGTTCGTTCCACCTTTGTATAAAAGCCCATCATCTTTGCCACAAGATAAAAAGCATTCTGGAAATAGAGTTCAGAATTACCTACAATCTTATAGTCCGTATCTGCGAAGAGTGCCGCCATCCGTTGCATAAACTGTTCAGGACGACCTGAACGGAGGTCGCCAATGAACTGACTCATCGAGAAAGGAGTTGCCACATCGTGCAAACCAGTATAATAAGGGAGAAGATAGCGCATGAACCCCTCTTCCACTTCCTCATTGGGGAAGCCCAAAGTATATTCACCGAACTCAGCATCATATTCCTTGATGGTAAGATAACCGCTCTGATAAATCACAGGAATCGGATTATTGGAAACCACGTCAATACTGTTCAGAACATCAGCCGTAGATACCTCTTCGGTCAGATGTGGCAGAACATAGTCATCACGCTTCAACAGTTCCACAAGATAGGTTGGTGTACCCGTCTCAAACCAGTAGCTGCCAAACTGCAACCGCTCAAAGGTATTCAACAGGCTGAATGGATTATAGATACCGATACCATTCTCTACAAAATGATAGCCATCGTAACGCTTCTTCAATCTGGCAAGCGTTTCTTCTTCACTCTGCTTGTTCTTGACAGCCAACGCACGGATGGGTTCACCGAAATAGCGCACAACTTCGTCCTCTGTCATACCACAAAGAGCCTGGTATCTCTCATCCATTGAGAGGTCCTGCAGGTTGTTCAAATCGCTGAACACACTCACTTTCCCGAACTTCGTAACACCCGTAAGCAGTGCGAAACGTATATAACGATCCTGCGACTTCAGTGCACCATAAAATCCTTTAAGTATCCCACGGTATTCGTTTTGCAGCTCTTCATTGCCGATAGCCTGCAACATCGGCTTATCATACTCATCCACAAGAATCACCACAGAGTGCCCTGTCTTTTCGTAAGCATATCGGATGACATACTCGAAACGGGTAGCAAAAGACTTTGCAACAGGGTTCTTTCCATACAACTGTTCCCAGTCATTAAGATTAGCTTCCAGCTTATCAGTCAAGGACTCAACAGTGTTATAACGCTCCGTATTAAGGTCAAGATGCAATACTGGATGACATTCCCACTTTGTTTCCAGTTCATCTATTGCCAAGCCCTTGAACAATTCCTTACGTCCCGAGAAATAGGCTTCGATCGTGGAAACGAGCAGACTCTTGCCAAAACGACGAGGACGGCTAAGGAAATAATACTTTCCCCTTTTAGCCAGTTCAAATATCATTTCAGTCTTGTCAACATACACATAGTTTTCTTCTCTTAAACTTTCATAACTCTGTATACCGATAGGATATTTCATACTCGTTTCCTCCTCTTTTAATGGATGATACCGCAAAGATACATATAATATTCCAAAAAAACGCCTGACGACTCATCTTCGCATTGCAATTCCACACTTTTTCCTTTCGTGTTATAGGTCCGCACGGAGCGTGTCGGTAGTAAACACAACTTGTGTTACGGCTGAACACAAGAACAGAAGAGCCTATATCGGTTTATAAAACCTGACTTCCTTGCTCTTTACAACTCACCTGATTCAGATACAGATACTGTGCTGAAAGATGGAACCAAAAGGCTGTCAACGAAAAAGAGGATGCTTCGTGACATACCCAAAGCATCCTCTTCTGTTTTACAACAAGGTTAAGTTTACTGCATATCGTAAACTACCTGCATCAGTTTCTTACCCAACGCATCGGCTGCCTCCATCGTGTTAGCCTCGCTGTAGACACGGATGATAGGTTCTGTGTTTGACTTGCGGAGGTGGACCCAGGCATCAGGGAAATCGAGCTTGACACCGTCGATATCAGTTACCTGTACATCCTTCTCCTGTCCGTAAAGTTCTTTCACACGTACGAGAATTGCATCAACATCAGTATCAGCTGTAAGGTCGATACGGTTCTTCGCAATGAAATACTCTGGGAATGTCTTGCGAAGCTCGCTTGCCTTCATCCCTTTCTGTGCCAAAGAGCTGAGGAAGAGCGCAATACCAACGAGAGCATCGCGACCGTAATGGCTGTCAGGATAGATGACACCACCATTGCCTTCACCACCGATAACGGCACCCACTTCCTTCATCTTCGTGGTAACATTCACCTCACCGACAGCGGAAGCATAATACTTACCGCCGTGTTTCTCGGTTACATCACGCAATGCACGAGTTGACGAGAGGTTGCTTACGGTATTGCCTTTCACGTGTTCGAGGATATAATCAGCCACTGTAACGAGTGTGTACTCCTCACCATACATCTGACCATCCTCCTGAATGAATGCAAGACGGTCGACATCCGGGTCAACAACGATACCCAGGTCATAGCCACCCTTGGAAACCTCGTCCATAATACCTGTGAGGTTCTGTGCAATCGGTTCTGGATTGTGAGAGAAGTCGCCCGTAGCATCACCGTTAAGGAACTTATACTCAACACCTAAACGGTCGAGAAGTTTAGGCAGAATGACACCACCGACAGAGTTGATAGCATCAACTACGACACGGAACTTACGGTTCTTGACAGCCTCAAGATCGAGCAATTCAAGGTTCATCACCTCTTCTATATGACGCTCGTCAAACGAATCGTCGTCAACATAGCTACCCATACCATCCACGTCAGCATATTCAAAATCCTCACGGTCAGCAATATCCAACACCTCAGCACCATCAGCTGCTGTAAGGAACTCACCCTCCTCGTTCAGAAGTTTCAGGGCATTCCAGTGACGTGGATTGTGAGAAGCTGTGATGATGATACCACCATCCGCACCGCTCATACGTACAGCCAGCTCAGTTGTAGGAGTTGTTGCCAGTCCGATGTTCACAACATCAGCACCAATTCCCATCAGCGTACCGCATACAACGTTCTTGACCATAGGACCAGAGATACGTGCATCACGACCAACAACAATCTTCAGCTTCTTTCCGGGATGCTTACGCGCAATGAAAGTGGCGTATGCTGAAACGAATTTAACAATGTCCAGCGGGTTCAGTGTGTCTCCCGCACGACCTCCGATAGTACCACGGATGCCGGAAATAGATTTGATAAGCGTCATACCTAAAAATATGTTTGAAGGGAATCGCCCCTTTTACTTTCTTGTTTTCTTACCTTTTTACTTTATCACCTTTCTATCAGAGTCCTCTCTGGAAGGTCAAATCAAAAAAGCTCGGATAAACCGCCCGTGTGGCATTGATATGTCCCTGCTGTGAAGGGATAATAAGTCTCACGTGCGACAGCTTAGAGGCAGCTGAAGTCAACCTGCCAATACCGACATAGGGCATTGGCACCAGCCATCCTGCTGGCACTGACGTACTCTTATAGGCATCATACATCACGCTGGAAGACGGGTCAAATGAAGCCGTATAGGTTCCACTTGTGTTTGTTACTGACATCTTGTCAACCTTAGCACCGAAGATGAGGAACTGATTAGACAGCTGCAGCGTGTCCCTGAGAAGGTTCCGCTCTGTAAAACGACAGAGGACTGTTGCCGTCTCTCCTTTTTTAATGGTTTCACCCGTACCTTTCTCCACAATCTGCATATACACACCTGTATTGGAGAAGAGAACATACTGGTTCTTTGTTGTGTCAGTTGTATTTCCCTGTTTAGTAAACTGCTCCTCACTGATTACGTTGATACCCTTTTTGACTATGAAAGCATGGATTGCATTATTTTCCCGTTCCAACTGATCAGCATAGGTCTCAGAATGACTACATGAACTGAATGCCAGCACAGATGCCAACATAACAAGGAGAAAAGTTATCTTCTTCATTCGCTTTTTCATTTAAATATGTCGTGCAAAGGTAAGAAAACTATTTTATAAAGGTGACATTAGAATTCAGAAAATATATTAAATGGACATCACCTTAACAGCCAACAAACATAAGTTCTACGAACAACAGACATGAGATGCATGCGTTTCAGGCGTAGATGACAATGAATTGACAACAGGATGACAACAGATCACATCCAAATATATTCAGAAGACAAAGCCTTTTTAGCTTCCAACAGTAAAACGGAAGAAACTCTCTTAGAAAAAGACATTAATTGCAACAAAGTAATTATCTTTGCAATCTAATACAAAAAAATCATTGTTCTGCTTTACATTTTCAGTTGTTGAACTGTAAGAATAGTGTATGAAGCATGAAAAGACCGACATAGAAAGGCTGTTCAAGCATTATTATCAACCGATGTTTCGGGTAGCAAAGAGTATTCTCTACGACCGTGACGAGTGCAGGGACGTGGTAAGTGAGGTATTTGCCCACGTACTAAGTGAGCAGATTATACTGCTGCCAGAGACGGAAGAAGGCTACCTTGTGAGGGCTGTCCGCAACCGTTGTCTGAACATCATTGCGCATAAAGACATACGCGAACGGACGGCGAAGCTGCTTCTGGCAGACGCAGAGACTGTCCTTTCCGAACAGGACAACGAACTGCTCGACCAGTTGATGAGCATCATCGAACTTCTTGAACCGCCCATCCGTCGCCAAATTCTTCGTCTTCGACATCTGCAAGGACTACCTTTCCAGCGCATTGCAGACGAACTGGACGTGAGTCGGGTGACAGTCTATCATCATCTTTCAGCAGCTATCGACACCGTCAAAGAACAACTAAAACAAGCACGACAATGAACAAGAGCCAGTCAGAAGAGAAAAGGATACAGTTCCTTGACATGCAGGAACATCCCGAAAAATATACCGATGAGCAGATTGAAACACTGCTTGCCGACGAGGAGATTCGTATCTTTGTGCAGGATTTAGCCATGACCAAGCGTGCCATGATACGTAATGAAGCTGGAGAAGTGAACGTAGAGGAAGAGTGGGAACACTTCTCTGCCCAGCACTCTGTACCACAACAGCGCAGCAGAATGAAGATAGCAGCTTCTATCGCAGGCATTGTCTTTGCATCAGGACTTGCCTTTGCAGCAACCGTACAGTTGGGTATTCTGCCTTTCTTCGGTAACAAACAGCCAATCAATCCACAGCCACAGATACAGCGGACAACCGTAGCCGACTCATTAAAACAGATACGGGAACAACGTAAAGCTGTCATTGACAGCCTTACACGCACGCTTCTTCCACAGAAAGACAGCATCCCCATGCAGCCGGTTGTCTTTGAGAATGTTTCACTGAAGACCATCGTCGATACTATGGCTCAGTACTATCATGCAGAGGTGAAAGTACTGAACCCGGGCGCAACCCATATGCGGCTTTTCTTCAAATGGGACAAACAGGCATCTCTCCAGCAGAACATTGAACTGCTGAATGCCTTTGACCGTGTGAACCTTACCTATTCCGACAACACCCTGACAATAGAATAAAGCTATGAAAAGGTTATTAACAACGCTCGTGCTCCTCACCATTATGTGTGGAGCATCAGCCCAGCGCATCACCCGACAGTACAACAATGTCTCCATGGCACAGGCGTTGAAAGAACTCAACAGCCTGCAAAACCGTTACACAATCAACTTCATTTATGACGAACTGGAGGACTTCCGTGTTACAACCAGCATCAAGAACCAGCGTGTTACCGATGCCATCCAGCAGCTGATAGGCTTCTATCCCATACGGATGACACACCGTGGGAATACAATCATGGTGGAATGCACGCACAAGACAAAGCGACATCTGACGGGAAAGGTCGTTGATGAAACCGGGCAACCCGTACCTTACGCCAATGTACTGCTGCTGTCAGTAGTCGACTCCAGTGCCGTTGCTGGTGGAGTGAGCAATGAAAGCGGTGTGTTCGTAGTGCCTTACGAGCCGGCAAAGGTCATTGCACGCATCAGCTACGTGGGCTACAAGACCGTTTACCGAACCTTCTCAACCGAGAATGCAGGCACTATCCAGCTTGCACCCGATGCCTTACAGCTGAAAGGAGTGACCGTCAAGACCGTCCGACCACAATACAAGATGACACGGGGAGGCATGACAATCGACATTGAACACTCACTGTTGGCAAAGATGGGTACCGCAAATGACGTTTTAGCACAGTTGCCTCGTGTAAATGTTGATGCTAATGGAGGTGTTACTATTTTTGCCAAAGGTTCACCGGAAATCTACATTGACAACCGACTAATACGTGACAAGCAGGAACTCACAACCTTAAAATCCACTGAAATAAAAAACATTGAGATTCTAACAAACCCAGGCGCACAGTACAATGCGTCTGTTCAATCAGTTATCCGCATCCATACAAAAGGGATAAAAGCTGACGGACTGAGCGTAATGACAGCAGTAAATGCCAAGAACAACAGCAAGTGGGGCGGTTTTGAGGAAGTTAATGTGAAATACAGAAAAGGCGGACTTGAAGTTTTTACAGATGTCACAAGCTCTACACGATATGAGGGTGAACGCAATACTGTCAGCAGCAAACTGCTTCTCCCAGACCATACCATTTACCAAGAACAGCTTGCCAATACTGATTTCCGAGCCTCGTTCTTCCTCCCCAAAGCCGGTTTCAGTTATGATATTACACCAAAACATTCTATTGGTGCTTCCTATTCGCTGGTCAAGTCTATAGTAGGAAAAGGAGAATGTGTGAACAACTACCAGAAGGTATGGAAAGATAATGTTTTGACAGGAATTATCCAGCAGAATCTTAATATAGACATCTTCAACGGTCCTGACCATACCGCCAACCTTTACTATATAGGAAAAGTAGGGAAAATGGACATTGTCTTCAATGGTACAGGTATATGGAAGAAAGACGGACGCAGGGATAACTGGACAGAAAACAGCGACGATCTGCCCTCCCGCAAAGTGAATACAGAGAATGAACGACATATAAGAATGTTGGCATCCAAGCTCATTCTCAGCTATCCCATTGGTAAAGGAAAAGCAGAAATTGGGACCGAAACGACAAATACCCACTCCCATTCCATCTATAATAACCCGGAGAAATATGTCGACGCATCGGACAACACTGTTGTAGAAAAAAACATTGCACCTTTTATTGACTATTCACTGCCATTGGGAAATTGGACAGTTGAGGCAGGATTACGCTATGAGTACACATCGGCACTCTACCGCTCTTTCGGCATAAAGGAGGATGAACCAAGCCGCACTTATCATGACTGGTTCCCCAACCTTTCTGTTTCCTGGAATAAAGACAAGTGGTCTCTACAGATGAACTATGCTAAACACATCAGCCGCCCTTCCTATAGAGACCTAAGAAGCAACGTTCAATATGTCAATCGGTTCACCTATGAAGCCGGCAACCCCTATCTGCGACCAACCATAAATCACAGTATCGGATTCAGCATAGTACACAGCTGGCTAAGTCTGGACATAGATTATTCTTACAATAAGGATGCCATTGCCTACACGTCAAGGCTCTATGACGGAAAGGAAATAGCACTTATACAAAACCAGAACTTTCACCATACACAGAGCCTCTCAACCTCCTTTGTAGCTTCACCTAAGTTCGGATGGTATCAACCTACATTGGAGATTGACTTCCTTAAGCCATTCTTCAATACACGAAAGTATGGAAGTACAGAAGACCTACAAGACCCATTTGTCAGCATAAAGATGAATACCAAACTTATCCTTTCGACCAACAGCTTTATAACTTTGGACATGAAATATAATTCCGAGGTCTGTACAGACTTCGTAAAAACCAAGGCATCTGGTACCGTTGATGTGGGATACACTCTCTCCTTCCTGCACAAGGCGCTGCTTCTTAATGTATATGCCATAGATCTCTTCAAGACAAAACGGGACGCATGGACGCAGTATGGACAGAATGTTATCAATACCAAGGACTGCTATAACTGCATACGCCGCATAGGAATCACTCTCACCTATAACTTCAATGCAAAACGAAGCAAGTACAAGGGAACAGGTGCAGGTAATGCAGAGAAGAGCCGACTGTAGTTATCTCCAACTATTGAAAAGAACTATGAGAAAGTATATTATATCCATGCTTTGCGTTCTGAGCTTACAACTGCATGCCCAGCGCATCACCCGACAGTACAACAATGTCTCCATGGCACAGGCGTTGAAAGAACTCAACAGCCTGCAAAACCGTTACACAATCAACTTTATTTATGACGAACTGGAGGACTTCCGTGTTACAACCAGCATCAAGAACCAGCGTGTTACCGATGCCATCCAGCAGCTGATAGGCTTCTATCCCATACGGATGACACACCGTGGGAATACAATCATGGTGGAATGCACGCACAAGACAAAGCGACATCTGACGGGAAAGGTCGTTGATGAAACCGGGCAACCCGTACCTTACGCCAATGTACTGCTGTTATCAGTAGTCGACTCCAGTGCCGTTGCTGGTGGAGTGAGCAATGAAAGCGGTGTGTTCGTAGTGCCTTACGAGCCGGCAAAGGTCATTGCACGCATCAGCTACGTGGGCTACAAGACCGTTTACCGAACCTTCCCAACCGAGAATGCAGGCACTATCCAGCTTGCACCCGATGCCTTACAGCTGAAAGGAGTGACCGTCAAGACCGTCCGACCACAATACAAGATGACACGGGGAGGCATGACAATTGACATTGAACACTCACTGTTGGCAAAGATGGGCAGTGCCATGGACGTACTGGCACAGCTTCCCCGTGTGACGACAAGCGGCAACAGTGTGCAGGTCTTTGCCAAGGGAACACCGCTTATCTATATCAACAACCGCAAGATAAGTGACATGAAGGAACTGACGGAACTCAAGTCTGACAACATCAAGAGTGTGGATGTCATCACAAGTCCCGGCTCACAGTATGATGCACAGGTACAGTCCGTCATCCGCATCAAAACCATTCGCAGGCAGGATGAAGGCTTCAGCTTTCGTAATGATGCCAATGTGGAATACAATGGATGGTGGACTGGCTCGGAATCGACCAAGCTGACTTATCGGACAAAGCGTCTGGAGCTGTTCAACAGCCTCTACTGGATGAACTATCTACAGCAGGAGAACAACGACCTTCACTCTCAGATACACGCAAACGGAGATGATGTTGATATTCGACAGCACATCAATTATAAGGGCAGGCACAATGCCCTTTCCGAACGCATTGGTACTTCTTACCTGTTCAATGACAGCAACTCAATCGGTGCCTCTTACCGTTTCTACACCAATTACCGCATGGACGGAACAATGGATGGTGTTCAGAATATCTACAAAAACGGCATGTCAGAAGGAACGATAACACAGAAAGGGAATGTTGAGATACGTACTCCTGCCCGTCATCAGGCTGATGTGTATTATGTTGGCAGACTCGGAAAACTCGGAATAGACTTCAACGCATCCTATGTAGCCATGAGGTTTAAGGAAAACCATGCCCAGACAGAGCACTCCGACCAGCTTTCCAGCCGTGAAGTACACTCTTCTGGCAACCAGCGCAGTCATCTCTGGGCAGGAAAACTTGTCTTTGAATATCCGCTATGGCGTGGTAATCTGAACTGGGGAACGGAGTTCAGCTATACCAACTCCTGGGGAAACTTCACCAATAAAGAGCAGATTGTAGCATCCTCGGAGACTGACATCAAGGAAAGGAACCAGGCTGTTTTTGCAGATTACAGCCTTCCTTTAGGCAAGTTCTCGCTTAGTGCAGGACTAAGATACGAGCATGTAGTGTCAGACTATTACTCCTTCGGGACTAAACAGGACGATGCCAGCCGGCGTTACAGTAACTTCTTCCCTTCTGCGTCACTGGCATGGAACAACGGGAAGTGGTCGCTCCAGCTTAATTACAGCAACAAAATCAACCGTCCGAGCTACCGTTCCCTGCGCAATTTCGTACAATACAACAACCGCTACGGCTATGAAGGGGGCAACCCGGAACTGCGCCCGGAACAGATACACAACATAGAAGTAAACGGCGTGTATAGCTGGCTGAACATTTCTGCCGGCTATAAATACTACAAGGATGCGATAATCTGGACACGTGGATTATACCAGAACAAGGCTATTGCCTTTACCGCAGCCTACAACTATGACCATTCAGAGCTGTACTATGCCTCTGTCGTCGCCTCTCCTAAGTTCAAATGGTATCAGCCTACGGCAGAAGTAAGCTACCTGCAACAGAACTTCCATGCACCGGATGATGATGGCTCGCTGGTGAAGAACAAACCTGCAGTAACGTTCTCTTTGCTCAACCAGTTTGCCTTCTCCAAGACCTTCATGGGCAGGTTGCACTTCCGGACGCGCACAAGACTTTACGACGGCTTCCAGAAAGTAAACGGCTTTGCAAGCCTGAACCTGGCTTTACGCAAGTCATTCTGCAACGAACGCCTCATATTTTCCATTTCTGCAAACGACATCTTTGACTCCATGCGGGAGCGATGGGCTCTTAACGGTTATGGTACCACGATGGACAAGGACTGCAACACCTATTACCGTTCTGTTTCACTGACCGTTACCTATAACTTCAATGCAAAGCGAAGCAAGTACAAGGGAACGGGTGCAGGCAATGCCGAGAAGAGCCGACTGTAAAACAATCAGGCTTTAGAAGTAACATACCAATGATTAACGGCGACAGCTCTAAGTCTTGACTGCCTTCTTGTCAAGAAAGCACATCTTTTTGGGAATACAGGTGTTTCTAAATTGTTGTCAGCTGCAATTTTATAAAGATAAAGCCTGATGCCTTTGTCAGAATGACGGGACAAATCTTTGGTTATGGTTTTCAACCATTTAAGATATGTGTTGTAAAAGAACAAACAAACTATCATCCTGTAATCTGCTGATTGGCAAAACATCCACACTATTCGGAAACAATTTCACGAAGAACGCCCTCATCCGTCCGCTGATTTTTCATCACTGCGGGCTGATGAGGGCGTTTTTTCTATAAGCATCTACAGCTCATAATATCTGTGTTCGTGCAACCCTTATAACAAACTATTTATGCTTTGACTTTACACGTTTTTCCAAATAGGATTCTTTTCCAGGGAAAACAGAATAGTCGCCTGTGAATTCCATGCATCTGAATACGACATTACGGTTGTAGACAACAAGGTCGGGACGGCTTTTCAGCTCCTGCAAAAGCGAGTCGGTGAGTGGTTTATCATATATCTGGCAGTCAAACTCCATTCCGCCATCCTTGCCATAGATAATTTCAGTATAGTCGCCTATCACTTCATCTCTACTGATAGTCAAACCACGGTAGCCCATCTTCTGCAAGGCTGAGCGAACAGAATCCAAACGTTCCAGACTTAACCCTATCTTCCACAATTCCTTTTCCTGCAATTCATCTGTTTCCCCATACCCATCTTGGCAATCAATCTCTTTCCCGGAAGTAACACCCCAGTCCGTCAGTTCTCCATGCTTTGAATACTCCACAGAGAATCCAGTACTGTCAGCCAGCCAGCTTCGTGTCGTATGAATCAGTTGTGTTATATTTTTCTCATTTGCCTTGAAGTCAGTCTCCATAGCCTCAGCAGTACACTCTTTTTGCAGGATAACAGCAAATACTGCAACGCACAACAGCTGTAAGATATTGAAACTATGAAGCCCCAGAAAGATATTATTCATATGATTACGTTGCCTGACTGCCTGGACTATGGAACAGATGTAAACAATGGCAATGGGTATCGAGATGAACCATGCAACGGCCATAAACCAGATTAACCAAAAGAAGGCATCACACGTGTCATCCTCTTCATAAAAGATAAGCATCGTTATCAACAAAAAGAATGTCATAAAAGCGAAAGCCAATACACGCAGGGACTGCCAGAAAAAGACATGCCAGTTCTTTTTGTAAGCACCCTCTATGCCTGTTACATCTTCCTTTTTCTCATTCTTCTTCCTGTTACCCACCAAAAGCGATACACCAAGGGCAAACAGGCAAAGCAGTATAATAACAGTGAAATTAATCATAATATAATAGCTTACTGACAGAGTCGTAACGACGCTGAAAATTCAGTATTTCATCCTGCAAAGATATTCTTTTGTTTCCATACCGACAAGAGATTCTATCACAAAGAATGCGTATCATCATTGTGCGCAACAGCCTTTCGTATCTGTACTAACACACTGACACAAGTTATTTTCATGAAAAGAAATATTTTTCTTCACGAAAAGAAATATTTTTCTTCATGAAAATAATTATTTCTTTTCATGAAAATAATTCCCGGAACTGCCCCTTTTGAAACATAAAAAAGACCTTGGAAAAGGTGAAAAGAGAGGAAAACAAGAACGTAAAGACGGTTTAAATGGTTAGAAAACAACAGGAACAAAATGGCAGAACAGCTACGTAAGCAGCTGGTAAGCCTGACGACTGCTGCCATCCTCAACATAGATCATACCACAGTAAACGAATCCCAAACGGGACAAAGCCGCCAGCATGGGTCGGTTGGCAGCATGCGTATCAATACGGATAGAGGATGTAAAGGCCGAACAATAGCGGACAATGTCTGCCATGACACCATGAACCCCATCAACAGATGCCACACGATGGATAACATAATAAGGTTGGCTATCAAGCCAGCTGCCATTGTCGATGCGCCGATAATTAGGTTCGGGACCCGGCTTGAATACGAATGTTGCTATTGGCATGCCCTTTTCACAAAGCAGGTAACAGTCGCCTTGCCCTATATCCCCCTCTATGGTTTCCTTAGCCGGATAGTTTGCCGACCACTGATGAGGGTTGCCTGCCTTTATCATCTTCTTTTTTCCCTGCTGTATAAGTTCCATTACGAGAGAAAAATCATCTGCCCCAGCCTTACATACAGTACGTCCTTCTGATAATATTCTTCTACTTTCCATTATTACAAGATTCCTTTGTTTATTCATCCCATAATGCAAAAGTACAAAGAAAAATCTAACATAAAGTCCTTGATGAACCAGAAAGTAATGCAAAATGAAAAAGACAGGTATCTCATTGATAATGAGGTGATGAAAAATTGTACGGAAAATAATTGCGAATAATAAAATTAATATGTATTTTTGTCCACATAATCAAATACTAACTTATAAAAACCTACAACAATGGAGAATAACCTTTTCAAGCATTCAGCCAACAGGCTGGAAGCACATTTGGGCAAAGAAGCATGCAAGTTTACAAAAGATGACATCAAGCAGGTAGTCAGCGACCTGAACATCAGAATGGTCAACTTCATGTATCCTGCCGGTGACGGACGATTGAAGACATTGAACTTCATGCTCCACACCCCCGAGTACTTGGAGACGATTCTAACAAGTGGAGAACGTGTTGACGGCTCTTCACTCTTCAGTTTCATCGCTGCAGGAAGCAGTGACCTCTATGTCATGCCACGCTTCTCTACTGCTTTTGTTGACCCATTCTCGGAGATTCCTACACTCTGTATGCTCTGCTCTTTCTTTGACCGTGACGGTAATCCATTGGCTTCATCCCCGGAACATACACTCCACAAGGCTATGGCAGCCTTCAACAAGGTAACAGGTATGGAGTTCCATGCTATGGGCGAGCTGGAATACTATGTAATCAGAGAGGACGAGGGAGTGTTCCCTGCTGACGACCAGCACGGCTATCACGAGAGTTCTCCTTTCTCTAAAGGCAATGACTTCCGTATGCGTGCCATGCAGCTGATTGCCGAGTGTGGCGGAAAGATTAAATACGGACATTCCGAGGTGGGTAACTTCGTTGAGAACGGACGCTGCTATGAACAGAATGAAATAGAGTTCCTGCCAGTTGCTGCTAATGAATGTGCAGAACAGCTGCTCCTTGCCAAGTGGATTATCCGCAGCTTGGGTTATGAGGAAGGACTTGATGTTACCTTCGCTCCAAAGATTACTGTGGGCAAAGCTGGTTCAGGTATGCACATCCACATGCGTATCATGAAGGACGGAAAGAACATGATGCTTGATGGCGGAAAGCTGTCAGTGGATGCCCGTCGTGCCATTGCCGGCATGATGGATTTAGCTGAGAGTATCACTGCCTTTGGCAACAAGAATCCTACCTCTTACTTCCGTCTTGTCCCACATCAGGAAGCTCCGACGAATGTATGCTGGGGCATGAGCAACCGTTCAGTACTTGTACGTGTTCCATTGGGCTGGACTTCTGGTGAAGATATGTGCCATAAGGCTAATAATATCGAGCCGCTTACTGCTCGTGATTACTCTATCAAGCAGACCGTTGAGATGCGTTCTCCGGATGCTTCGGCTGACATCTATCAGCTCTTGGCTGGTCTTTGTGTTGCCTGCCGCCATGGGTTTGAGATGGAGAATGCTGAAGCCGAGGCTGAAAGAACCTTTGCTGACGGTGACATCCACGACCCGAAGAATGCCGAACGCTATGCTACATTGGCTCAGTTACCTGACAGCTGTGCGGCTTCAGCTGACTGTCTGGAACGTCAACGCAAGGTTTATGAGGAATATGATGTATTCTCTCCTGCCATGATTGATGGTATCATCAAACAGCTCCGCTCGTTCAATGACCGTACACTGCGGCAGGAAATTGAGGGCAAGGAGATGATGATGGAGAAGCTGGTACGCCAGTACTTCCACTGTGGATAGGATAAACTTTTATCCGGAAACATGATAAACATTAGTCCTGTCATAGAGTCCCGGGCAACCTCTCCGTTGCCTGGGACTTTGCTTTTTATCCTTCTACGTATCAAAACAGTTCTAAACAACAGATGGAATATAACCCTACCGAACCGCAATCTGTCATTGAACAGGGTGAGAATGATGGCATATACTTTGCTACTGTTTAGTCAAACCAAAACTTAGAAATCATGAGCTTACAAGAAATTTTAAACCACAGAAGGGCTGTCAGACATTTCGACCCAGCCAAGCCACTCGACAATGCTGTTGTAAGGAAATGTATTGAACAGGCAACATTGGCTCCGACAAGTTCCAACATGCAGCTTTGGGAGGCTTATCATGTAACTGACAAGAAAGTGCTGGAGAAGCTGGCACCAGCATGCCTGGACCAACTGACAGCACGTTCAGCACAGCAAATGGTTGTGTTTGTAACCCGACAGGACCAGTATAAGCAACATGCGGAGGCTGCACTTGCATTTGAAAAGGGAAACATCAAGAACTACAGCCCTGCCGAAAAACAGGAGAAACGTATCAAGAAACTGGAACTATATTACACGAAAATGATACCTTTTATCTATTCGCGCGGCTTCGGTTTGTGGGGACTTGTCCGAAAGATATTGGTACAATCCATTGGTCTTTTCCGTCCGATAATACGTCAGGTAAGCGAAGGTGATATGCGTGTCAGCGTACACAAGAGCTGTGCCTTGGCTGTTCAGACTTTCATGTTAGCTATGAGTGAAGCCGGGTATGACACATGTCCGCTTGAAGGCTTCGACAGTCGGATGGTCAAGAAAGCCCTGGATCTGCCTTACAATACAGAGATAAATATGGTTATTACCTGCGGTGTCCGCATGCCGGATGGTGTCTGGGGAGCACGTTACCGCCGACCATTTGAGGAGACTTACCACTTGGTTTAGGTTAAGTCTTGTTTGCTTTTTGGGTAGTACTGCTCTTCTCTAACAACAAGTTGCTTCTTCCCCGACAACACTTTGCAAGATATTCAGCACCCAACACCATTGGTGTTTACCAACAACACCACATGTGCTGGGCAACAACACATCGGCAGAAAACGGGAAGAGAGGTTGATTATGGTCATTATAATAGTATATAGTAAGGCACTAATGGCTAACTTACATGGAATAGTTTTATCGGACACCAGTAAAGACAGATGAGCAATGTCTACTTCCTTGAATATTACCAATGCAAAATAGCCAGCTTTTCGAGCAACGAAAAAAGAACGCTGAAGAAACAGCTGAAAAGCAAAACAGAGACATAAAGGATTTTAGTAAGGTTTTATCCCTATCCATTATCTTATTCAAACAGAAATACGTATCTTTGCAAACAATCTGAACAAGACAATGAACAAGGATATTAAAGACTTAAAGATAGCTGTTGCCGGGACTGGCTATGTCGGTCTCAGCATTGCCACACTGCTGAGCCAGCACCATCATGTGACGGCTGTTGACGTGGTAAAGGAGAAGGTTGAACTGATCAATAACCGCCGTTCGCCTATCCAAGATGATTATATTGAACAGTATTTGGCAGAGAAGGAACTGAACCTCACCGCCACATTGGATGCTGAGGCGGCTTATAGAGATGCTGACTTCGTCGTTATTGCCACTCCTACCAACTATGACCCGGTAAAGAATTACTTTGACACACGCCATGTTGAGGAGGTCATCGAAGTGGTAATGAAGGTGAACCCCGAAGCAGTCATGGTGATTAAGTCTACTATCCCTGTGGGCTACACGGAGAATATCAGAGCCAGATACCAATGCAACAACATTCTTTTTGCGCCGGAGTTCCTGCGTGAAAGCAAGGCACTTTATGACAACCTTTACCCGAGCCGTATTATTGTCGGACGTCCTGAAGGCGATGAGCGACTTGACCATGCAGCCCATCTCTTTGCCCGGTTATTGCAAGAAGGTGCTATCAAAGAGGACATCCCTACCCTCTTTATGGGCTTGACGGAGGCAGAGGCGGTGAAACTCTTTGCCAACACTTACCTTGCACTGCGTGTAAGCTACTTCAACGAACTGGATACTTACGCTGAAGTGAAAGGACTTGACACGTCAAACATCATTCAAGGCGTCTGTCTTGACCCACGTATCGGCTCCTTCTACAACAACCCCTCTTTCGGTTATGGTGGCTATTGCCTGCCTAAGGACACCAAACAGTTGCTTGCCAACTATGCAGACGTGCCCGAGAACCTCATTCAGGCTATCGTTGAAAGCAACCGCACACGCAAGGATTTCATTGCTGACCAGGTGTTGCACACAGCCGGATATTATGATTATTACGACCGCGGCGACTATAGCCCCGAAGAAGAAAAAGAGTGTATTATCGGTGTCTACCGGCTCACCATGAAGTCAAACAGCGACAATTTCCGCCAGAGTTCCATTCAGGGAGTCATGAAGCGTATCAAGGCAAAGGGCGCACAAGTCATCATCTATGAGCCTACACTCGAGGACGGTGCCACCTTCTTCGGCAGCCTTGTTGTCAACAACCTTTCTGCTTTCAAGCAACGTTGCCATGCCATCATCGCAAACCGCTATGACAAATGCCTCGATGATGTGAAGGAGAAAGTGTACACAAGGGATATTTTTAAAAGGGATTAAATATCTCTTGAGAACATGTCTGAACCCAAAATCCAGCTTGCAGCAAGGCGGAGGGGGGACTCTGCAATGTTGCTATTGCCATAAAGAGCAGCAACTGCCAGAGAATGAGCTTTCCGACAAAGGTTATATTGTACTTTTCCATACGGTAAAGCGTCTATCTGAGTTTATCCTAATATATTCCGATATAGTTCATGAACATTCTTTCAGGCAGACTCTAAAATCACTTTTGATGGTTTTTAGAATCTGCCTTTTATGTTTTCTTGCCGAATATCCTTAGACTATATGATACTGTCTACTATAAAAGACCGTCTGAACCACTAAGGAGGAACACCCCTACCCTTCAATCTTTCTTATGACTTTACAGGGATTACCCGCAGCCAGGACACCACTCGGAATGTCATGTGTAACGACTGATCCGGCACCAATCGTGGTATTATCGCCTATCGTAACACCCGGGACAACGACAACGTTGCCACCAATCCACACATTATTGCCCACGTGAATGGGCAGGGCATACTCTATCTTCCTGTTCCGCTGTCCAACATCAAGAGGATGCCCGGCTGTATAGAAAGAACAGTTAGGCGCAATAAAGACATTGTCACCGAATGTCACCTTAGCCTCATCAAGGATTACACAGTTGGTATTAGCAAAGAAATTCTCACCGACTTCTATATTATAACCATAGTCACAGAAGAACGGAGCCACGATAAACATCCCTTCGCCAGCCTTACCAAACAGCTTCCCCAGGCGTTCCATACGCTCCTCCCTGCGTGATGGTGGTATCTGATTGATTTCATAACATTCATTCTCACAGCGATAAAGGTCCTTCAGAACCTCCGGATCATTTGCCTGATAAAGCATCCCCTGCTGCTGTTTTTCCTTCTCTGTCATAACATTGACTTTAGCGTTTATGCAAGCAAAGGTACGAATCTATTTCCAAGGAACAGAGGATTTCATTCACTAAAAAAGTAATTTTAAGGAAGAAAAGAGCGGGAAGCGTAAAGTTTTTTGTATTTTTGCGATAACAATCTATTAATTAATGTATAAGGAGTAAGAACATGAACATGATAACTTATGAATTCATGCTGCGGCTGTTCATAGCCGCCATGCTGGGTGGTGTCATTGGTCTGGAACGAGAATATCGTGCGAAGGAAGCCGGCTTCCGAACACATTTTCTCGTGGCATTAGGCAGTGCTCTGTTTATGATTCTGTCACAATTCGGCTTTGACGGCGTGTTAGGACATTACGAACAGGTGTCGCTCGACCCCAGCCGTATCGCCTCACAGGTAGTAACGGGTATCGGTTTCATTGGTGCAGGAACGATTATCTTTCAGAAACATGTGGTACGAGGACTTACCACAGCAGCAGGTCTTTGGGTGACATCCGCCATCGGTATGACTACCGGTGCAGGCATGTATGTGCTGTCTATTGCCGCAACCGTCCTTGTCCTTCTTTGTCTGGAAGCACTCTATTTCATCCTGCAGCACTTCGGCACACGCAATATAAACGTAACATTCAGTTCACCGAAAGAGGAAAATATCCAGCTTGTACTGCAACGACTGCGTGACAAAGAGGTGATAATCTATTCCTACGAGATGCAACGCAAAAACACTTCCTCTGGTCATTACTACCTTGTGACGATGGAAATGAAGCTCAAACGCAAGAGCTATCAAAGCCATCTTCTCAGTTTCATGTCTGAATTCAAGGATGTGACTGTGGAGTCAATGGAATAAGCAAGGGGCTGTCTTGTACCAACATCCTTACATGGGTATCACTTATGAGCCATGTAAGGGTGACCAGTCGCTATCCTTGCAAGACAATGTAAACAACTGATAAGACGATCAGACATGCCCTTCCCAATAGCGATCAGCAAATTATCTTCACGAAAAAAAATATTTCTTTTCATGAAAAAAAATATTTTTCTTCATGAAAAGAAATTCTTATTATCATGAAAATAATTTCCAGGAAGTCATAGGTTGCAGCATCAAGATGTATCCCAAGTATCAATTCTCCCGGCTGAGATGTATATACCAAGCAGTTTTTATAGGACGATATAACTCTAAATTTACAGAATACCTTTGCGCAACTTGATTCAAATCCTCCTCCGTAATCTTTTGTACGATATACATCTCAGTAGTTGAATCTGAGGCAACCTCTTTGTTATATTTCTTTATATTATCCTCGATATACGGAGTATAGACATATTCCTTATACCCTCCGCTGACTGAAAGTCCCCACGTATGAAAAAGCATACATACTTCTGTACTATCATCACAAGACACTCGGATAACACCAGTTTTCCTTATCAAGGAATCCAGTTCTTTCTTATCTTTAGCTGAAACAGCACAGGCGGAGCTATCTGTTTCATCATAGGGAGGATAATGAAAATTACCGTACTTTAAAGAGATATTCTTCAATCGCTCAAATGCAGACTCATGGAGATAGAAATTATCTGACATCTGATGATCTGACGGCATATCATTGCTTTCACATCCAAAAAGCAAAATGACAAGCGCAATAGGAAAGAATTTTAATGATTTGGGCATTTTTTGATATTTATGAGTCCATTATTCTGATAGGATTTATACATTTCACTTAAAATAGATTGAGCCGTTAGCAAGGAAGGTGTTCTTCCAAATCTATCATATAGCCTAAAGCCAATTTTGATAGCTTCATTGTCACTCGCATCATCAAAAGCTGCGAGAAAGTCCGCATCCCCAATGTTTCTAAACCTATTTTGAAAGTATTGGGAAGTCCATGAAGTAAAAGTCCGATTATTGTCTTTCAGCTGTGCAACCCCAGCTCCAGCTGTCAATTCCCATTCTGTAAAGCCAGCAGCTTTTCCAATAAATCCATAATGTATATTCGACCATAAATCATAAAAAAACAATATATGTTTACTCTTGTCGCAAGACCAATGTTTATCCCCTTGAAGTCTCTGTATTTCTTTCTTATGATCCCAAGACCGTCCTGCTGATACAAGTCCTTTCCACTTATCGTATGCTTTCATACGACCTTCTATTCTGTCTGAAATTGCAGCTGAGAGTAAAGGTGAATAAGAGGGATTAGCTAACACTAAAGATCTTCCTAAAGGTTTCATTAATCCTAATGCCCTTTGAGTAACTTCTTTCCCTTTGCTATAAGAAGAAAGCAAATTCCTAATTTCTCTCACATGTCTTGACATCAAATTTTTTTGTATTTCTCCACAAAGATATTGAGCTATTTCCAAGACTGAAACATAATCGCATCTTTTTACTTCCATACTAAGACTTTTCAATTTAACCTTAAAATCACATTCTTTTTTAAGTATCTTTACATATCTAGACAGCTATAAGCTGTTTAGAATTCTGCCATGTCGTAAAATTCACTTACCTTAGTGCAGCAATTTCAACAACAGACATGGCAAAGATACAAATAAAAACAGGAAACACTCTCCTTTTAGAAACATTTTTCAATCACAAAAAAGGTTCTTCCGTTAAAACTATACGAAAAGCATCCACGCTTTTAACGAAAGAACCATAAAAACATGCACTGCCTCTAACAATATGGCAGACTTCGGAATACCATTCCAGTACATCCTTCCTATGATTGACAAGGTCTCTATTGACTGTAACAAAATAACGAGGGTGTACCAATTTCTTGATACACCCTCTTGTCATCATATGATTTATACTTGATTATACTTTATCCGGTATAACCCTATTTCAGAGCTTCACCATTAGCCTCAACCGGCCAGTTGATATTCTGATACAAGTTAGAGTTCTCTGCAGTACCATCAGGTGAACAGAGCTGCATCTCCTGATAAGAGAATGGATACAGATAGTGAGCCTGATAGAAGGTATAACCATTATAGAGAATATTGTTGTTCTTCTGAATCTGATAAGGATGGATATACTTTGAAATGTCCTTGGATGACATCGTAGCCTTATCACCACCATCAGCAATAATCAGACTTACACCCTTATCATTTACGAAAGAAGGATTCTGATAGGTCTGATCCCAGAAGTTAATACCCTCAACCTGGTAATTCTTCACCTGATCCAAAGATGCCCAACGAATAAGGTCATCATTGCGCAGACCCTCACCAGCAAACTCGCTGCGACGCTCACGACGAATAGAATAGAGCGTAGCGTCAACAGGCTTGCCTGCAGAGAATGCTGCCCAGTCGTAAGAAGGACGATTAACATCAGCCTCCTTGGTCATATCAGTTGCAGCAATGGTTGTTGAGATAGGAGCAGTAATACCAGCACGTTCACGCAAAGCTGTCCAATAACCTGTTGCAGTTGCATCTAATGAACCTTTACGGAGATAAGAAGCCTCGATGTAATTGAGCATAGCTTCCTCTACACGGATGATAATCTGACCGTCAACATCTGAGAAGGTCTGACCTAACTGCATTGCAGGATCATAGTTATAGAACTTACGCTGACGATAGCCGGTGACATCCCTACATGCCTGGTCGGTTGCAAAGAGACCAGCAACATTGAACTTGATTTTGTCAATAGGTGCAGTACCGGCAGGACGCTTCTCGTTCACAAGGTCAATGCTCTTTTGGTCAATACCGAGTACATCAGACTCACCAAAGAGGAAGAGCTGCAGACGTTCGTCACGGTCCTTCTTAACCATGTCAATCGTGGTATCGCCATTATAACCAGAGCTGGCAGCATAGATTGGCAGACCGTTCTTCATAAGGAATGACTCAACGAGACCGCGTGTCCAACCTGTTGCAGCACCGCCACGAAGTTTGTTTGATGTGAGGTGAGCCACGTTAATATCTGAATTGAACTGACGCCACAACAACACCTCCGGATACTTAGACAGGTCTGGGCTGGCAAACATATCGTAGTATGCATTCCATCCATTGTACAGTCCAACGATACTTGGATTCATTACATGACTGTTCTTAGTTTTCAATGGAACTGCATCGCAAACCTTCTTGGCAGCGTCAATAGCCTGATCAAGGAAAAAGTTTACCTCATCATCCTGATTGATAGTGAAGCTCTTGTTCCATTCCTTATTCTTACCTGGCCAGTTAGCATCACCAGGCACACGACCAGTTCCTCTGTGATACTTCTCAAATGTTGCCTCATAAAGTGCAATTCTTGATTTCATAGCCAGAGCTGCATACTTGTTGATACGTACCTTCTTGGCAAAATCCACCTGCAGCTTCTCAATCGCCTTGTCCATATCAGAGAGTATCTGACGGGCTACAAGGTTACGAGGCTGACGCTTATTCGGCGTAACAAGGTCATCTTCAACCTTAAGTTCTGTCAACAGAATAGGGAAGTCTCCATAAGCCTGGAGCTTATCGTAATAGAGCATAGCCCTGATGAAATATGCCTCACCCATATACTGGGTGATAAGATTCGCATCACCAGATACCTTGCCTTCAGCAATCTTCGGCTCATTCTCATTAATAAACTTATTGACGTTACGAATGTTGTTCATACCGATACCGCCAGATGTAGGAACTTTCCACTGATCCTGTAAGAACATTGAAGTGTTACCACCTCTTGCAGCCTGGTTATCTGTTCCATCATCGAATGTTGCTACACCAGCCCACCATCCACTGTTGTTTGGGAAAATAGAAGTATAGTAATTGATAGGGAATGTGCCTAACTGATCTGCTGTCAGATAATAGGAAGAAGGAGGAACTTGGTCAAGTGGCGGTCTGTCAAGAAAATCATTACATGACGTAACCGTCATGCCTAAGCAAAGAATAGGCAATCCTCCCTTTAATATATTTGAAATGATATGTTTCATAATTGCTACGAATTAAAAGTTAAGATTTAAACCGAAAGAGACTGTTCTCTGGAGTGGGTAGAGCTTACCAGGTCCCCAGTCACCACCAGTAGCCTCTGGGTCAAAGATTTTGTTCATCTGTGTGAATGTTGCAAGGTTCTCTGCAGAGAAGTAGAAACGAACACGGTTTGCACCGATCTTGCTTGCAATAGCAATAGGAAGTGTGTAACCAATCTGTATGTTCTTGATTCTCATGTAAGCTGCATTCTGCAAGTAACGGTCACTTGTCTGGAAGTTCTTGGAACCCTGACCAAAGAGAGGACGTGGGTAGAAGCCGTTAGGATTAGGACCGAAGTTGGTGTCTGTTGCCGGACGCCAGTAATCTAAGTGCTCCTTGAAACCTGCAGCCTGCCACATACCAGTATTTGCACCTACGCTGTAAGGAGAAGAATCCCAGAAGTCGCGCTTACCAACACCCTGCATAAAGATAAGGAAGTCGAATCCCTTCCAGTTAGCATCCAAAGTAATACCGAAACGATAGCGTGGCAATGAGTTACCAATCTTGCGCAAGTCACCCATATCGTCATAAGTGCCCTTACCGCTGTTCACCTTCTTGTCACCGTTCAAGTCCTTATACATAACGTCACCAGCCGCCCAGTTAGAGCCCCATGAAGGTCTGTTGTTAGCCAGCCATTCGTTCATCTGTTCGTTTGACTGTGCAATACCCTCTACTTCATAACCGTAGATGTCACCCATGCGCTTGCCTTCGCACCACTCTGAAAGCAGACGGTTTGGATTGTAGTAACGTGTAATTGTCTGGAAGTCATCAGAAAGAACGAGCTTGATACCATAGCCAACCTGACCAATTCTATCACGCCATCTAACCTCTAAGTCCCAACCATTAGAACGCATATCACTATTGTTCTCAGCTGGCTGTGTAGCACCCAAGATAGAAGGTTTGACAGGAGCAGGACCTACCATATCCTTCGTTGTACGAACGAAGTAGTCGAAAGTACCCTGCAATCTGTTGTTGAACATACCGAAGTCAAGACCGATATTCCATGAGCGAACGCTCTCCCAAGTCAGGTTAGGTGAAACCAGTCCCGGAACATTAGAGATATTCACACGCTCACCGTTAACAAGCCATGAAGAAGCAGAAGCACTTGCTGGCTGACTCAAGAACCAAGGATAGAGTGCTTTAATATTAGTGTTACCCAAAGCACCGTAGGTAGCACGAAGTTTAAGTGTATTAACAGTCTTTGTCAATGGCTTGAAGAACTCTTCGTTAGCAATATTCCAACCCAATGCGAATGATGGGAAAGTACTCCATGTCTTATCACCGATAAAGCGTGAAGAACCATCACGACGGATTGAGAACTCTGCAAGGTAACGTGAGTCATATGCGTAGTTGACACGACCGAATACACCCATCGTTGCCCACTGAGTGTTAGAGAAACTTGGTCTTACATCCTTGTGAGTAGCATTGTTGAGTGATGGAACCAATGGACTGATCAGGTCAGCACGTGCAGCACCAAGAGAAGTGTAACGGTTAGACTCCATATCCAAACCTGCCAGGAACTTAAAGTCATGCTTATCGTTCAGTGTGAACATATACTCTGTGAAGAAACGACCATTGTAATAGTTGTTCTTTGACATTCTCTCACCTACATCAGACTTACCTGCAGCGTAGCCACCACTCCATGCAGCTGCTATCGGTTTCTGCTTCTGGTCATAGTAGTAGATAGGCAATACATCCCAATGATTGTGGTAATTAACGGTATTGTAGTTACCCTCCAGACGGATCTTCCAACCCTTGAGTGGTCTGAACTCGAGAGCTAACTGCTGGTAGAGCTTGTCCTGCTGTGTATTGTCAAGACCACCGTTCTCCATCTGAAGAATCTCATTACCATGAACATAGTGTCCGTTTGGATCGTAAACAGGGTTAGTCGGCCAACGACGGGCAATATTATGGAAGAAGAGTCCTGTCATGTAAGACGGACGGCTGTAGTCCTCACGTACCCACTTCGTATTATAGGTAACTGTGAACCAATCCTTCAGGTTGGCAGTAATCTTACCAGAGAAGTTGTAACGTGTGAGTTCGTCTTTCCCATGACGGATAAGACCACGCTGGTTGAGGACAGCACCGCTAAGATAATAGTTCACCTTGCCACCGCCACCACTGAGGGCAACGTTATGCTCGGTAGAAGGAACACCTGATTTATACATCTCCTTGAACCAGTCGGTATTGTCCCAAGACCCTGTGTACATACTCCAAGGCTCATTGGCATCGTAACCAGCCCATGTAGTTGTCACCTCATCACCCGGTTTCGGAGTACCGTTTATATGGTTCTTGATTTTGTCCAGCATTGCCTGACTGAAAGGAGCAGGTGCACCACTGTTGGCAGCAGCGTCGTTCCAATAACGTGCGAAGTCGTATGAGTTCGGCATCTCTGGAATCTGAGTTGCTGTTGAGAAACGTACATTACCGTTGTAAGACACGTTCATACGTGAATCCTTACCGCTCTTTGTAGTAACAAGGATTACACCGAATGCCGCACGTGAACCATAGATAGCACTTGAAGAAGCATCCTTCAATACAGAGATACTCTCAATATCGTTCGGAGAGATTGAGTACAAATCACCCTCAGAACCGTCGATAAGAACGAGAGGAGCTGCGTTTGAACCTGAACCGATGGTACCGATACCACGGATGTTCATGCTCATACGACTGTTGAGTGAACCGCCCGAATTACCGACACTGAAGTTCAAACCGGGAACCTCGCCCTGCAATGCCTGGGCAACGCTCGTTACAGGACGTGACTCAAGTGCCTTTGAAGATACGACAGAGACAGCACCGGTAAGGTTTACCTTCTTCTGGGTACCATAACCGACAACCACGACATTGTCGAGCATTTCACTGCTCTCCTGCATTGTCACGGTGAGGTCCTTACCGTTCCACACCACCTGCTGGGTCTTGTATCCCACGTATGAAATGGTGATGGTCGAACCAGAGGCTACACCCGAAATTTCGAACTTACCGTCAAGGTCAGTTATCCCTCCCTTCTTCTGTCCATTACTTACAACTACAATAGAGGCACCGATAACAGGATCTCCATTGTTGTCTACAACAACTCCCTTACATACAGACTGCTGTTGAACAACAGCTGCATTCGCTTCATACGTAATGTTGGCATGCAGTAAACTTGTACTGAACAAAGCCACCATCAACAAGCTCGTAGTCCTTTTTCTTTTTAGGTACATAGGCTTTAAGTATACTTAGGTAAAAAAAACTATTTTAGGTTTTACAATCGCAAAGTTAAATCTTTTTAAACGTCCACATGACAATTTATTTTTAAAAAAAGTTAAACCTCTTTTTTGTCAAGTCTATGCTGCGGAAAACAATGGTTAAAACATTCAACCATTCGTGTGTTTTTCACTCATCTATCATCTATTTCTTCTCTATGCTTATTTAAACAGGGAACAAGTCTGCTCATCAGAAAAACACAATTAAGATAAAGCCGGTTTACTCAAGTTTAGGATTCAGCTATATATCAAGAAAAACTATTATTGCCTGATAATGAGATAAACATTCGTCACAGTGTAGACACATAACAGCTCTTTTAAGGATATGAAAACGACTTTAAAACAGCTGATTTAAGACTTTGAAATATATTTATATAATTTACTGAAAAATATGGTTCTTCCGTTAAATGCGTAGATTGGAAACAGAACAAAGGCTTATCCACCTCTTTAATATGACTATCCAAGATCAGACGGTCTCATAAAAAGAGGTAAAGCACAAGATAATAAATGCAGAAAACAAATACTATGTCCTCCATCTTCAACAAACAACTTATTCCCATATCAATCAATGATTGTAAACTATTTTCATGTAGTTCAAAGCTAACACATGGTCTCTTGGCTTTGAAAAGACGCCCAATTGACTTGCAATAGATGCCCTTTTGAGGTCTAACTAACGCCCTTTTGAAGTCCAATTAAGCACCTTTTCTTGCACTGCTTTATAACTGATTGATTTACTGTTGGTTGCGAACTTGCTTTTTACACATGTTTTTTCCTTTGTTTGTAGATATTTTACCCGAAATTATGTCATGATTTTTCAACCCGTTGTCTGCGGATTTCAAAGTATTAACATGAAAAGGTTTTCTGCATCGGAGGGTGATAATAAAGTAGGTAGCCAAGACCGTCTTGGCTATGCTTTTTGTTTAATAAATAACTTCGGTTCTTCCGATAAAGCTGTACGAGAAGTGTCCACGCATTTAACGGATGAACCAAAATATTCTTTTAATCACAAACAGACACCACAAAACACAAGCATGCAACCATCAGACTACCAACCTGTTGCAAAGCTGCAAAATTATCAGTGCTTAATTGCGTTCCAACTAACGCCCTTTAAGCGTTCAATTAAGCCTTAGTTGCATATCAATTAAGGCTTAGTTACAATGCTATTAAGCATCTGTAATTTTCTATGTTTGATTTTATTCTTACAAAAAGAACATTCTGGCTCTACTTTGGTAAGTAGAATTTCGCAGTATCTTGGAGTAGAGAGAATTTCAAACTTAGAGATATGGGGTAAAATGTGCTCTGTTGACTGATTTATATATCCTCACTGCTTGCCATAATAATATCGCCAGCCATTGCAATCATCTTACCAACCGTTAATGATCGCATTACTGGCATTGGTATCAAGTCCCAGTCAGATAAGATAACGACATACCCCCAGCATATTCTCACTGACTATGGACAAATCCGCTTTTCTTGCAGAAGTCATTTATTTTTTGTTCCTTTGCAAATGAATACATAGCAGACTCTGCCATGCTGTTCACATTTAACCCTATTAGGAAAAAGCGAATGTACCGTTTCATATACTCCCTCCTTTTTATACTCGCTTCTCACGCTCTCAGTGCCCAGCGCCCACGCTATGAGAAGATGTCGCCCTTTGTACGTGAGGCTATGACCTCCACACTGACAGCCAGACAGCTTACCCGTGGGCAGGCTGACAACAGGCTGCTGACAGCTTTTGTGCGCATTGACGGCGATGCTGTTGAGGTGCTACGCCGTCATGGTTGCAAGGAACTGGCTCGCATGGGGAATATCAGTATTGCAGCCATACCACTCAGCAGGCTCGGAGCTTTGTCCTGTAACCGGCAGGTAAACAGAATCGAGACGGGCAGACGATGCAGCATACAGATGGACACCACACGATTGGTTGTCAATGCAGAACCTGCCTATACGGGCGAAGGACTGCCAGAGACTTATACAGGACGTGGTGTTGTCGTGGGCGTACAGGATATTGGTTTTGACCTGACACATCCGAACTTCTATTCAACCGATATGGGTCGCTATCGCATCAAGGCGATGTGGGACCAGCTGTCACGTGACACGATCGGTTCCAACCTGTATGTGGGTCGCGACTACGTGGGCGAGGAAGCCTTGCTGCAGCTGGGACATCCAGTAGACGGTGACACACAGACGCACGGCACACATACAGCGGGTATTGCTGCAGGCAGCGGAGCTGAAGGAAACGGTGTGGTTTCTCCTTATCGTGGTGTGGCTTACGATGCCGACCTGGTATTGGTTGACAATGCCGCAGACAATGCCGACCTGATTGACCCGAAGGACTATTATAAATACACTTACGCCACCGATGCACTCGGTTTCAAGTATATCTTTGACTATGCCGACCGCCAACACCAACCTTGCGTAATCAACTTCAGCGAGGGAGGACATCAGGATTTCCATGGTTACGACCAGCTGTATTATGAACTGCTTGCCAAGCTGACAGGTCCCGGACATATCATCGTCTCTTCTGCCGGGAATGACGGTGCAAAACATACCTACATACATAAACCTGCAGGAAAGGAGCGTGCCGGGGCGTTTCTCATGGGCAATCCGAACCGTGCAAGCTGTACAGCCAAGTCCAGACAGCCGTTTACATTCCGCATAACCATATATAATAAGGTGGACTCTCCTACGAAGATTGACGTCTCAACGGCTGCTGTCTGCAATGCACAGGACTCCCTCTTTACGGATTCTACCGTGATAGACGGGAAGAAGTATGTCTGGCAAGTACTGGCTTATCCTAACAGCTATGACCATGACGAGACAGCCTATGACTTCCAGCTCAGCAGTACTTCGGGTGTCGGCAGTGGTATGCACGTCTCACTTCAGGTGATGGGCAGGGAAGCTGACATCGAGCTCTATCGCATGTCAGGATACATGTTTCCCAAGGAACTTGACCCAGGACTTGATGCAGGAGATTGCAGCTATACGGTCTTTTCCCCATCCAGTTCGCCTGATGTCATTTGTGTTGGCGCAACAGGCTACCGTACGCAGTTCATCAACTATCTGGGTGTAAAGAAGGTATATGACAGTGGACAGAATGGTGTTCGCACACCTTTCTCTGCCATGGGACCCACCTTTGACGGACGCATAAAGCCTGACGTGATGGCTCCGGGGCAGAACATCATTTCATCTTACAGCACATTCTTCATCAACAACCCGAAGAATATAAACGAATCTGTACAGAGTGATGTGCGCCACTTCACCTATGGCGGTCGCACCTATGCATGGAATGCCAATGCAGGCACATCAATGTCGGCACCTGTAGTGGCAGGTGCTATTGCGCTATGGCTGCAGGCTGACCCTACACTGACACCTGCCGACTGCCTGGACATATTCTCCAAGACCTGCACACGCTATGATGTGTCACTCAATTACCCCAATAATCTTTACGGCTATGGGCAGATTGATGTTGTTGCCGGGCTGCATGAGGTGCTGCGCAGAAAGGCAATGGGCATCAAGGAGCTTGATGACAAAGGAGGGACAGACGAGCGCATCTACCTGCCGGACGGGCGTTATGTGGGGACTTCCCTGTCAGAACTTCCTAAAGGAATATACATAAGAAACGGCAAGAAGTTTGTAAAGTGAAAGAAACCACTCCCTAAAAGTAGGTATTTTGCACAAACCACTACTTTTAGGTATTGCAAGTAATAGTTTTTCATTGTATCTTTGCAACCGTAAAGAATAATAAAACAAGAATTTAAATCAGTAACAGAAATATGAAGAAGACAATTGTTGTTTACGGTTCATCAACCGGTACATGCGAAAGCATTGCAAATACCATCGCTGAGAAACTCGGCGTTGAAGCTATTAACGTGGCAGACTTCTCTGCAGAAGTAGTGGCAGAGAATGACAACCTGATTCTCGGCACTTCTACCTGGGGTGCAGGCGAACTGCAGGACGATTGGTATGATGGTATTAACGTACTGAAAGGTGCTGACCTCACCGGCAAGACCGTAGCACTCTTTGGCTGTGGTGATGCTGAAAGCTATTCTGATACATTCTGTGGTGCCATGAAGGAAATCTATGATGCAGCACAGGGCGCAAATATCCTCCCAGGCGTATCAACAGACGGCTACACATTCGATGACAGCGAGGCTGTTGTTGACGGTGCGTTCGTAGGTCTTGCTTTGGACGAGGTAAACGAAGACGACCAGACAGAGGCTCGCATTGACGCATGGCTGGAAGCTATCAAGCCATCATTGTAAGAAATATTGAGATTTAGTGCTTACATAATAACCATTTCGAAAGGGATAAACTATGATGACAGATATGATGACCGCCGACATGAAAGTGTTGATGAATCACATCTACGAGTTCAAGAAGGGTGTCCGACAGATGGTTCTGTACACTTGCAACAAGAAGTACGAATCGTTCGCCACGCTCCGTCTCGAACATCAGAATATCCCTTACATCATTCAGCCGGTGGGGCGCGACCGCATGAACCTGTTCTTTGGACGTAAGGAATGCCTTGACGCCATCCGGCTGATGGTGACCAAACCCCTCAACCAGCTCTCACCAGAGGAGGACTTCATCCTCGGTGCGATGTTAGGTTATGACATTCGCGTACAGTGCGAGCGGTACTGTGAACGCAAGTGCCGCACTTGTAAACGTGCGACATGAGCCATAATTATTAAATGATAATCTTGTTCGCGAAATAAATTATTTCATAATGTTTTTGTATTATAAATGGGGGCTACTGTGAAGTAGTCCTTATTTTCTTTTATATAGCTGTTAATCAATCAGTTATAGAGAAAAGGTTAATCTAGTCGGTTTTTCTATAGTACACTGAAAAAGGACTTAAAATGGGTATTTAACCACGATTTTAAGAACGAAATTAAGAACGAAATTAAGAACAAGTAAGTTATGTGTATTATAGAAGGACAGTTAAACCTAGGTGTGTCTTTTAACATTAGAGACCGCAAAGCAGTTAGACCTACTAGTATTTATTGTATTGCTAGAATAGATGGAAAGCAGCATAAAATCCCATTAGGTGTAAAAGTGCTAGCTAGTCAGTGGGATAAAAAATTTCAACAAGCAGTAGTTAGTAACCTGCAGGGTAGACTAGATAACTACAATAATCAGATAGCTAATAATAAAATTAATGAAGTGAAAGATAAGATTTCAGAATATTTAGACTACATTTGCACCCACGAAACAGAAACATTAAACTTTATTTCACTTAGTAAATATTTAGTAGGTATGGGAGATTCAGCTAAAGACTTGATAGAGAGTGCGTTTCATTATTTGTACCCTAATAATTCAGATACTAGAAAGACTTATATATCTAGACTTAATAGTTATACTGATTATCTGAAAGAGAAGAGCCTAGATAGCTTTGAAGTGTTTAAGCAGAGTGGAATAAATGCCTATACGAAGTATCTATCTGAGAAGGGAGATAGCAAAGCACAGATTAACGTTAAAGTTGGGTTGATTGTTAGACTAGTTAATAAAGTCCTAGCAGTTGAAGAACCATATCTAAAGTATAACATTGGGGGAGGTGTGGCGTATAATAAAAAGAAAGACATTAGACCAGAAAAGGGTAAATTTGCGCTTACAGTAGATGAACTTAAGGCTATTGAACTACTGACCTTTCAACTTGCGGATAAATACGACTTGAAACCTATTCTACCAAGGCAAGAAGACGGTAGTATTAATCCAAAGTACCCACTTAGTCTTAGGGGTAGGCAGTTAAGCGAGTATAGGGATATATTCGTATTGCAGTGTAAAACAGGACTTAGAGTTAGTGACCTTTCTGTATTGCTATTATACCTAACCAAACAGCCAACTGATAAAGTTAGAGTGGTTGAGGTAGAAGGGCTGAAATTCTATGAACTAAAGACTAAGAAGAGCCAAGGTAAAGAGGCTGCACTAATACAAGTAAATGATTATATAGTATGGTTTGCAGAGAAATACAATACTGCTAAGTTTCTTGTGGATATTGCTAAGATTGGTAATAATAATAGTTACTATAACCATGCAATAAAAGAGATAACTAGATTAGCAGGAATTGACAGACAGATTACATATAGAAACGCACAGGATAAAGAGATTACAGAACCAGCTTACAATAAGATTAGTTCCCACTGTGCAAGACATACATTTATTACTCAGAAACTCAATGAAGGTATAAGTCCAGATAAACTATGCTACCTAACAGGACATACAGACGACAATATGATTAAAACTATCTACACCCACCTTACTACTAGTGATAAGATTAAAATGATTACTAAGGAGCTGGGGAAGATAAGGGGCAAGGCAGTAGAAAATCCCCCCACCACTGCACAAACTAAGCGACATGAGACATTGAACGTAGACTATGATAGATTGTTAGGAAGGATTGAAAGAAGTAAGGGAAGACTGGGGGATGTTGCTAAGTGGTTGATAGATAATGATATAAGTATTGATGCACTGATTGGATATTATCAGAAACTTAACCCAGACTCTATTAATAAGGTGGGGGACATAGTGGTAAGGGCTGATATGATGATGAGTAGGTTATTGACAATCAGAGACATAATACAGGAAAGTTAACCCACCCAACCTAGATATAACAAGAGGGCAGATGTACAGTGATGTATGTTTGTCCTTTTTTCATGTCTATACCATAACTTACATTAAATCAGATAGTTACACGAAAAACACAGGATAAAAGGGTTGATTATATAAAGTATTGATAATCAGACCGTTAACACCAAGTACCTAGAAAGTTGGAAGGTTTTTTAGGTGTGTGGGGGATATGGGGGTATGTGGGGCAGAAAAACCATGAAAAACACTACAAACCCCACCCACCGCCTCAAGTTGCCCCCCAATTTTAGGCTGGGAAATGGCTAAATCTCTTATTAGTAGAAGTACGTGCGTATGTGCGAACATTTTATAATTATTGTTTGCTTGTTTTTGTCGTTTCAGAAATCTAGCAAGTAATAGTAACAATGACATTAAATTATTAACAGGTCTATTTTTGTCCCACTGGCAGGATAGGAAAAACACAAACAGAAATGAAAAATACTAAAGAGACATGGAAACCTATTACCTGTACTGATAATGTTAAGTACGAGGTGAGTAGTAAAGGTAATGTTAGGAATTTGAAGACAGGTAGAATATTAAAACCATTCTACAACACTCAAGGTTATGCAAGGGTAGACTTAACAAGTGCCAATAATGATAAAACTAAGAAGACCAGAAAACTAGTACATAGGTTAGTAGCACAGACCTTCATACCTAACAATGACCAAAGTAAAACAATAATTAACCACAAAGACGAAAACCCACGTAATAACTCAGTAGCTAATCTAGAATGGTGTACGAATAAATATAATGCTAACTACGGAACTAGAATCGAAAGAGTGGCTAAAGGTAAATCTAAACCTATCCAACAGCTAGATATGAAGACTGGGTTAATTATTGCAACCTATCCAAGTTTAAAGGAGGCAGGTTTAAGTACAGGAATATATAAGAGTAATATTTCAATAGTTGCAAGAGGTAAAGGTAAGTCAGCTGGCGGTTATGGATGGAGATATACTAAATAATAACTAAACAATAATAAACTATGAAGAGTAATAAAGTATTAAGTATTGTAGGCGGTGTTCTATTAATACTTGGGGCAGGTCTTAATTTACGATGTGAAATGTTGAAGGTAGAGAAAGACATAGCACAAGCAAAGTTCCAAAAGGTCTTAGTATTGAAGTCTAAGGCAATGGAAAAAAGTAAGGTACAGGACAGAATTAAACAGTAAACTCATGAAAAAGTATATAGTATTTGACAGTAGGAACATGGAAGTAGGTAGATATGAAACTGAACTAGATGTATTACAGGGGCTTAGACTACCTATTAAAAGTACAGATTATGTTAGACTTTGCTGTATGGGTGTATTAAAGCGACTAAATGGATATAAGATAGTCAGTGTAAATTAATAATATAAATCCTAGTGCGTGTCTGTAATAAGGTCACTACTTTTCGATAAGACACTAGGAACTCTCATATTTCAAACAAAGCAATTTACAGCTTTTGTTAATTGAATGTAAAGTAGCGAGGTAGTCGGTCAGTGATGATAGATACTACCCAATGTCTAAGCACGGAAAAGGACGACACACGGAAAACCACTGTATAATATTATATAGTCTGAGCAAGGTGAGTAGTGAGTGTTCGTGTCGATATAGTACGTGCTGACTAAGTGGGTTGTCGGTCAGTGATGATAGATGATAGCTTAGAGTGACAAACAGTAAAGCTAGGATTAAATGGTTGTCTGCCCAGCCCCTAGCAATGACAGGTTTTTATAGGGCAACTTATAAAGACAGGGTTAGTATAGTAGTCTAAATATAACTCCAAATTCTACTACTATGCTACTCCTTAAAACATCGACTATAGTACAGATATAGATGTAAAACAGCCCCTAGTGTGTAAGGAGGATAAAAACCACCTAGGCACTACTTTTCGATAAGGCTAGGGGTACTGAGAGCTTTTAAGTGTATGATGGGGGTAGAAGTTTAATAAAGTTCATTAAGTAAAACAATGAACGATTAAAAATTATTCTCCAATCTTCAAGTCTCAACGAACTTAATCTATTGTTGAGCAATCCCCTAGTGTATAAGGCAGGACTTAATCCATATCTGCTTTGATACTACCCCTTCGATGTGGACTAGGGGAACAATGGACTATTAAACTATTACAAAAATGAAGGAAGACAAGAATTTTAAGGTAACTGTATCCCTAAGTAAGCAAGGGTATAACAGTAAAGATGAGGCAATTAGTGCAGTTATGAATGACCGTAAGAAGATGGCTGAACTAGGTGTAACAGAAAGTATGAGATTTAAGAAGATGACCCTAACAGTTGAAGGGCTACTAGGGTATATCATGAACGGCTATACATTTTGCGGACTCTATAAATACAAGGAAGGAAGAAAGGTATTTATTCAGACCTGTAGCGGAAAACAGTACTATACCATGCCAACAGAAAAGGACGGCTATATGAAAAGATGTGTTAAGAGGTCTGATTATTGGGAAGGTAGCCAAGTAGTGAGTATTGATATAGACGAGACAGCCTTTACACATATACCAGCTTTTCTTAGTATGTTATCCTGCCAGCCTACCTTTACCTATACAACATTCTCCGATAAGCCTGAAAAACGTAAGTTCAGAATGGTTTATGTAATGGATAAGATACTAGCAAGGAATGAACATAAGGCAGTATCTGAGGCACTACATAACCAGATAGAAAAGGAAACAGGAGAAAGAATACAGGATAGGTGCGGAACAAGGGGAGACCAATATTTTAACGGCACAACACAGGAAGGAGAATCTTATATTAGTGGTTATGTGTATGGGCTGAAAGATATAGGGGGATATTTTGATGAACTACTAAGACTGTTACAGGAGGAGGAAAAAGATACAAAGATAACCCTAGATAAGCAGTTAGTGGGGGACTTGAAACTACTAAGCTATAATCAAGTAGTCGCAAAGTACAGTAAGGTCTATGAATACTACTATAGAACACAGATAGACTTTAAGGACGGTGAGAAGTATAGATTAGTTAGCGAAAGACACGGATACTATCAACTTTATTTTAGGTGGGAAAATGATAAGCCAGTGAAGTATGTTGACGGTGAGCATAGAAGGGCAAAACTTAACAACTATGCAAGACTGAGACGACTAATAAAGAATGATACAACCTCAGAAGAACTACTATATAACTTGTACATAGACCGTGAACGTTTCTTTGATAACTCAGATGATACCCTAACTATTGATTGTCTAGTGAGTATTGTTAAGAAGACCATGAAGAAGGAATTAGACATACTACAAACGGAATACGAGGAAAGCAGGGAGGCAGTTAGAAAAGCAATGAAGGACGACTACCACGAGAAAAAACTAGTAGTAAATCCTAAGTACTATGGAAAATATGAACGGGCTAAGATGATGGCTGATATTAGAACAGGTACAAAGGAATGGAACTACCACCTAATCGACTTGTATTATAATCCAGACTTGACAGTAAAGGATAACTTAGAGGTACTTAAGAAAAACGGTGTAGAGGTAAGCGATGATACCCTTTATAGATATTGTAAAGATAGAGGTATAGTATATAAGCTAACCGATGATGACCTAAGAAAGCTAATCAACCCTAACCTAAGTGTACGTAAAAATCTAGAGAACATCAAGGGGCAGGGGTATAAGGTTAGCAAGGATAGAATACAGAAAATAATTAACCAGTTCCAACCCTAAACTATAAAAGGGAAGGGACATTAAAACAATAGGAAAGTTCATTAGAATTCAATAAGTAAAACATTGAACGAAAATACAATGAACGGTAAAAATATGAAGACAGTAGATTATGTAAAAATAGAAAGCCTGTATAACACTAGATTAAGCATACAGGAAAACTTAGAACAACTGAAAGCTAAGGGAATTGAAGTAGGTAGAGCAAGCCTATATAATTACTGTAAAGATAAAGGGATAAGTGATAGATTAGGTGATGATGAACTGAAACACCTAATAAATCCTATGCAGACAGTAAGACAGAACCTAGACCTATTGAAAGGGAAAGGGTATAAGATTAGTAAGGATAGGATTTGTAAGGTATTGAAAGAAAGTTCATTAAGTAAAACAATGAACGATAAGAATACATACCTGCCTAGTGAGTATGAGAAAGAGGCAAAGACGGAATTACAGTCTACACCTAAACCTACATTGAATGATATAGTAGGGCTTGATAAATTCCTAAGTAGTCTAACCCCTAACATTAATGAAGACTTAGAAAATAAGGACAAGGTAGAAGGTGAAGACTTAGAAAAGAAGGACAAGCCTGTAGTGGAAGAGGTAAAACCTACTAAACTGGAAGACACTAACCCACTATGTAACCTTAAATTTGATTTCGCTAAGTTAATGGGAGATTTCTAAAGTATTGAATATAAGATAGATAGGCGAGCGACCCAAGCGCGCGCCTATTAATTAAAGATAAAGGACTCACTACTACGTCTTTAACGTTAGTAGTAGTGTGTCCGTATATGTATCTGTATAGGTATATATAAGATACCTATTATATACAGTAATGCGAAAATAAGGACACCCTAGAAACCTAGTATAAAGCCTAGAATTAGCCAAATATCACATAACTAACTGATATGTAGTAAGTTAGGATAAAACAGCCTTCTACTAGGGTAACTTAGAAAATAAGGACATTACTTAGAAAATAAGGACATTACTTAGAAAATAAGGACATTACTTAGAAAATAAGGACATTACTTAGAAAATAAGGACATTACTTAGAAAATAAGGACAACATAATAATTAACCGTCTTAGTATTCAACCTAGGACCTAAAACATTAAATAGATATGACAGCAGTAGTATTAAATCAGACTGAGACAATGACAGAAGAGGCTAGAAGGGAGTATAGCCGTCAACTTGAAAAGGAGTTATTCGGTGATGTACAGGATAACAGGGAAACAATCTTACCTAGCAAACCAAAGGAGACTATTAAGAAGGATGATACAGTTAAGCTAAGTAAGAAGGAGGAGAAGGAACAGGCTAGGGAGAAGTTTTTATCTACCTTAGAGAATGTTAGGTATAATGATGAGTCTAAGCGTTTAAGCCTATATACCTTTGACGGTCGTAGTAATGATATGTTTTGGGATATGGTATTAGAGACAAGGAGGAAGAAGTTAGCAGGTATTGTAGATGAGCCTGTAGATAATACCCCATGCAATCCAACCCCAACAACTACTACTAATCAATCAGACCCTTACCAATCAGACCCTATGTTAAGAAGTCTAGGGTTAACAGGTGATGAGAAAGAGGACAACATTAAGATACAGAACAGTCTATTAGGTCTTAGTGGCAAGTGGGATAAACTTTAATCAAGGAGGACAGCAGCAATGAAGAAGAATATAGAGAAGTCAGTATTAGATAAGAAGGGTGAAGAGATAGAACGTGCAACCCTAGACAATGATGTACAGGAACTAACTAAGGAGGAAGTACTAGAAAGGTTTAAGCAGGCGACAGAAAGACGACAACTACCTAAGAAAAGCTGGTTAGACTTTAGGGTATTCTAGTGTACAATATTGCAAGTCACAAGCCCTAAAATCCTAATAAGTAGAGAGGATAATAGGTAATGTGTAATATTGCAGTTAAGAAGCCCTAGAATCCTAATAAGTAAGAAAGAAATTAATTTATTGTTTTCAATCTGTAATAGTTTAATGTCATAATCGGTAGGGGTTAGTAGTGATATTAGCCCTTACCACTTTACTACTACAGACTGAGAACTAACAATACTAAACAATTATGCCAACAATATACAGGTCACCAAAGAATACAAACAAAGATTCTTATAGTGCCAAACGAAAAGCAGAACGACAGGCAATATATAGTAGCACGACATGGAAACAACTAAGGGAGGAAAAGCTAAGACAGAAACCCTTATGCGAATGTTGTCTTAAGGCTGGTGTAATCCGAGTTGCTCAAGACGTACACCATTTAATTAGTTTTATGTCTACTAGTAATCCAGTTGAAAGAGATAGACTAGCGTATGACTTAGACAACCTCCAAAGTTTATGTAGGGAATGTCACCACGCTACCCACAACCCAAAGAAGAAGAATTTAATGCCTAGTGATGTACAGTACTAGGTTGAAGTATAAAGTCAGGTAGTTATTATTGGGGTGAGGCAGAGAGTAAAGTGTAACAGTTTGATTTTAAGCACTTTATACCCCCGCCCCTACCTAACTATTTGGCTATCAACGTTTTACCCCACCCCAGTTTTATTTGCACATGGGAGGGTAATTTTTAACACATTTTGAGATTATGACAAGAACATTAGATGAAGTCTTAGACTGTTTAAGGCTAGACTACAAGAGACCAATATTAAACCTAGTAGATGGGGTTTGGACTTATTATAATGGGTGTAAGAGTTGTAGAGGTGATTTAGAATTTTTATACCTAGGCGACATTACAGACCCAACTACACCCCACTTAGATACAGGACAAGGGGGAGAAGATATACATTACTTACCTAGCTTAGATATGTTAACAGGTAAGGAGGAACAAGCGATACAGACCTTAACAAACTTAGAAAGAGCAGGCTATCATATCTACCTCTTAGCATATAGAATAGGTGTAGAAGATATGTTAGAAAAGCGAATGAGGTATATAATGTTTGCAAGCCGTTCCTACATGACAGACGACTTACCCACAGACGACTACCATAGAATGAAGTGTGAGCTGGTTAAGCGTTCATTAAATCTACTAGAAAAATTATATAATGAGTAATACTAGCTTAAATAACGCAAAGCAAGCAAAGAATGATGAATACTACACAAGGATAGAAGACATAGAGAAGGAACTAGAACATTACCTACCATATTTAAAGGATAAAAAGGTGTACTGTAATTGTGACAGCGTGGATAGTATGTTTTGGTCTTACTTTACAACCAACTATAAGAGGCTTGGACTAAAGGGACTAACAGCTACACACTACAATCCGAACAGTACATATAGATTAGATTATATCAAGGGACAGACAGTAAAGACAGTAGTAAGTGGAGATGGTAGTTATAATAGTCCAGTTAGTTTGGATATATTAAAGGATTGTGACATAGTAATTACAAACCCACCCTTTAGCTTGTTTAGGGATTTTATAGACACTGTCAAGGACAAGGATTTTATAGTAGTAGGATGTTTTAATGCAGTAACCTATAGTAATATCTTTCCAATGTTTAAGGCAGGTCATTTAAGTTTAGGTTACACAACACTTAGATATTTTACAACCCCTAGCGGTACGATAGAAGACATGGGTAACGTGACATGGTTTACTACTTTACAAGTGAGCAGACCAGAACTAGAACTAACAGCTACATATAACCCAACAGACTACCCAACTTACAGTAACTATCCAGCTATCAATGTAGACAAGGTTAAGAATATACCAAGCGACTATAAAGGTAGGATGGGTGTCCCTGTAAATTTCATGACTAAGCACTGTAGCAGTCAATTTAGGGTAGTAGATAAGCTAAACAATCCAAAGCTAGGAAATAAGACAATATATAAGCGTGTAATAATAGAGAAGATATGATTAACCACTTAGAACTATTTGCAGGTATAGGAGGACTTAGTAGGGCTGCAGAACTATTATACAAGGATTTTGGTACTAGTATTTCAACCATAGCCTACAGTGAGATAGACAAGCACGCAATAAAGACCTACAGAGCAATCCATCCAAGCCACAAGTATAGTTTATCCATGGGAGACCTAATAGAATGGAATCAGACAAAGGATGAACAGACAAGGAGTTTAGATATAGATTTGCTTAGTGGTGGTTTTCCATGTCAGACCTTTAGTAGTGCAGGGAAGAGAGCAGGTATGTTAGACCCAAGGGGAACGCTATTTTATGAGATATTACACATCTTAGAGGTTAAACTACAACAAGGGAAACCGATACCTTATATATTATTAGAGAATGTAAGGGGATTGACTACACATGACAAGGGTAACACATTTAGGACAATCAAGACCTCGTTAGAGAATCTAGGTTACACTGTATACTGGGACTTATTTAATGCAGCAGATTATAAGTTAGCCCAAAATAGAAACAGGCTTATTATCTTTGCTACTACTAAGAGTCTCCCAAGTTTCACATTTAACAGTACGGTAGTTAAGAATACATTTAACAGGGACTACTCTAAGGATTGGTCACTTACTACACAGACTAAGGTACGTGATATTCTAAAGCCAACTGTAGACCCTAAGTATAACCTATCTAAATCTCCTAGTTACAGGTCTTATATACTAGGTGAAAATACAACATACAGAACAGTGCCTAAGTTTGATAGAGACATTGCAGCTACTCTCACTTGTAAATCAGATAGGAGGGCTTCAATGGGAAACTATTATACCTTAGATTATATACAAACAGGGAACAGGGATAGTAGTGTAGATTATAAGACAGCAGACCTAAGAAAAATAACACCTACTGAATCATTCTTACTACAGGGGTTCAGAGAGGAGGATGTTAAATTAGCAAGAAGTGCAGGGGTAAGTGATACGCAGCTATATAAACAAGCTGGTAATACATACTCTGTTAATATGTTCTATGCAGTCTTATACTACTTATTCTTAGACCAAAGAATACAGGAAAAACAATGATAACAAAGAAAAAGATACAGCAACTATATCCAGATATTAGGGAGTCTGTGCAGGATTATATCTTTACCGTCTATAAGTTTCTGATTGCTGAGTATGGGGAAGTTAAGCCAGAATGGAAAGGCACACTAAATCTCCTTACTGAGTCTCTAGAAATGTTTTATAGTTGCAAGGATAAGATAAAAGAAGATGGACTACTTATTAAGGACAGATACGGTAATTGGAACAAACACTCCTTATTAATGATTCAAAACTCTTATCAAATCCAAATTCTCAAATGTACTAAGGAGCTGGGACTATCACCACTTAGCAACAGTAAGATAGAGACAAAACCCGAACAAGTACAGGAAGAGACGGCAGAAGATTTTATAAAGAAATTAACAGGTGAATAAATGAAACACATATATAAGGGTAGTAGTATAAAATTAACTATACCAGATTATGAACAAGACGGTGCTATCACTTTCTTTACCGTCAACCCTACATTTGGAACTACTTATAACGGTCTGAATGAGAATAATGAGGTAATCTTAGTGTGGAATGACCTTAAAAACATGGGACGTGGCGTATTGCAGTATAAGCTAAACAATCCCACCACAGGAACAGACTATACTAGAACCACAGATTATTATATTGACAGTGACTTAGTAGTAGATGATGATGAGGTCTTAGGTAATGTAGGTGAGAAGATAGAGCGTGATGTAAGTAGTAGGTTGGATGATAAGATTAATGCAGGTATTGAGAAAGTCAGTACTAAGGCAGATGAAAAATTATCACAAGTAGACCAGAAATTAACAGAAGGTTTATCTAGGGTACAGGATGACTTAACCCAAAAATGCCCTTATGTAGGATGTGACTACTATGTATATAACTATGACAGGGCAAAGAAGACGTATAAGAAGACCAGACTATATGTAAAAGGTGTAGACGGTAAAAATGGTGTAGATGGTAGAAATGGTGTAGATGGTAGAAGTAAGGAAGTAAGACACCAACCAACAGAGACTACAGTAACAATTAGGAGCGGTGAGTTTCATGAGTGGGAAGAGGTAGAAAGTCTAAATATCACCTTACAGCCAGACCCTAACAGCCCTTTCCTAGATGAGTACGGATTTAGATTTAAGACTGGAAGAACAGCACCTAGAATAAGTCTACCTTCTAACATCAAACTACCACGTACATTTATAATCTTACCAAATCATATCTACACTGTTACTATCATTGGTACGGTATTAGAGTTTGGTAGTCAATCATTATAAGGTATGAAAAGATATATAAAAGAAGGACACCTATTTAACGGTTACTTGGAAATAGACGGTAAGACAGTAATTAACCCAACTGAGGAAGAACTAGTACAAGCAGGATGGCAAGTAATAGAAGAAAACCCAACTACTGACCAACAAGAAGATATAGTAGAGGAACATAGAGAGCCAACCCCAGAAGAACTACTACAGACTGCAATAGAACAGAAGATTTATGACATACGATATTATGACAGTTCAGATGAGATTAATAGTTTCAAGGTTGGTAGTCTAAAGATGTGGCTAGATAAACAGGAAAGGTGTATTTTATATGCAGCACTCTTAGCACATGAACAGTTAGGCAAGGAGACGATGACCAAGATTTATCACGGTCACACATTTACCTATCCTTTAGCACAGTGGAAAAAATTGTTAGGTCTTATAGAAATTTACGCTACAGACTGCTTAAATACTACAGAAACTCATATAGAAGCCGTTAAAAGACTTACTAATAGGGAGGAAGTACTAGCCTATAATTACAAGACAGGCTACCCAGAACCTTTAATACTAGGATAACACAATGATAGATGAGAAGTACAAATCTTATGCTAGGGATGTCTTAGGCGGTAAGGTAGTAGCGTGTGAGTATGTTCGTCTTGCTTGTTCTAGATACCTAAGCTGGTTTGACAAAGAAGATAGGTACTTTGATTCTAAGGCAGTTGATAAGGTAGTTAATTTCTTACAAAAGCTACCACAGTCTACAGGTAAATTTGCAGGTAAGCCCTTAGTATTGCAGGAATGGCAGAAATGGGTAGTAGCAAGTATATACGGCTTTAAGTGGTGTTCAGATAATACTAGGGTAGTTAGGGAAGTCTATATAGAAGTTGCCCGAAAATGTGGAAAGTCTACACTAGCAGCTGGTCTTATGTTATATCACCTAATAGCAGATGGAGAAAGCGAAGCACAAGTAATTTTTGCAGCCAATAGTTACTCACAGGCACAGCTAGCTTTCACGATGTCTAAGAATTTTATCAGTAGTATAGACAAGAAGGGTAAGTACTTTAACTATTACAGGGATTCTATTAAGTTTCCCCTTACTAAGTCTACTATGAAGTGCGTGAGTAGTGAGGCTGATAAATTGGACGGTCTAAACTGTTCTGCTTTTTGTCTAGATGAGTACCACGCAGCCAAATCTAATAATACTGCAAATGTCTTAACTAGTAGTACAGGTATGAGAACTCAGCCCCTACAGTTATATATTACTACAGCAGGCTTTGATATGTCTAATCCATGCTACACCTTAAGAAGTACATTTATAAGTATCTTAGAAGGTAAGGCAGAAGATGATAGTATATTTTCAGCTATCTATACACTAGACAAGGAAGACGACATAGAAGACCCTAAAAACTGGGTAAAGTGTCAACCAAACCTAGGCTTAACTGTTACAGAATCTTACTTACAATCTGAACTAAGGAAAGCAAAGAATAGCCCTTTATTACTCACTAACTATAAGACTAAGTTAATGAATATTTGGTGTAGTAATGAAAGGGGTGAGTGGATTCCTAGTAGATATATACAGGACTCAATGACACATATAGACCTACAAGACCCAAAATTTCAAGGGTGTACAGGCTACTTAGGGTTAGATTTATCTTCGACTAGTGATATTACTGCAATGACCTTAGTAATACCAACCGACAATACAATCTACTCTAAGTCTTGGTACTACTTGCCACAGTCTGCCCTAAGTGAGAGTAGCAACAGGGATAAGTATAAATTTTGGCAAGGACTAGGTTATCTAAATATCACAGAAGGCAATGTAGTAGATTATAACAGGATAATTGAAGACATACAGGCTATAAACAAGACTTTACCTATTGAGTGTATCAGTTATGACCAGTGGCAGAGTACAATGGCAATTATTAAGCTAACAGAACTAGGATTTAACTGCCAACCATACAGCCAAACTACAGGCAGCATGAATAGACCTACTAGGCACTTGGAAATGATAGCACGTAATGGCACACTCAAGCTAGATAAAAACTTAATAACAGGTTGGATGTTTGGTAATTGTGAAATCATGGAAGACAGTAACGGTAATATCAAACCTGTTAAGCAGAATAATAACAGCGAACGTAAGATAGACGGTGTACACTCTACATTAAATGCACTAGGTAAATATTTAGAACAGCCACGATATAATAACGAAATAACAGGATTTAATTTTTAACTACTATGAAAATACTAGGTATAAATATAAGTAGGGACAAGCCAGAAAAACGAGGTCAACCCTTTTATAACCCTAACTTATCAGAAAGTCTAGGATGGGGCTTTGGTTATCAGTCTGGCAGTGCTATGAGTCTTAGTGCGGTCTATTGTGCAGTTAACCTTATTAGTGATTCAATTGCTACCCTACCTATTCAAGTCAAGGCAAAGAATACAAAGGGGACAGACTTACTAGACAAACACCCACTTTATGACATTTTTACTAACAATAGGATGACACGCTATACACTACTTAAGAATATAGTACAGTCAGTCTTATTAAAGGGTAACGCTTATGTACTAATTGAGAAAAAGGGTAAGGATGTAGTAGGACTTAGATACTTACCAGCTGATGATGTACAGTGTAATTATAGAAAGGAAGATAACACCCTATACTATACATGTTCGTACATTGGTGCTAGACAGATACAACCTAGTGAGATTCTACATTTTCTTAGGTACAGTGTTGACGGTGTACAGGGTATTAGTGTTCTGAGTCATGCAGCTAGAAGTCTCAATATAGCACAGCAAACAGAGCAGGTAGCAGAGAATTTTTTTAGCAATGGTTGTAACTTGAACGGTATAATCAAGGTGCACAGTAATCTAAGTGAGGAACAAAAGCAGGCAATATCTACTAATTGGCGGTCTACATTTGGGCAAGGTAATCAAGGAGGCGGTGTAGTGGTGCTGCCTGTAAATATGGATTATCAGCCAATCAGTATTAACGGCTCAGATGCTCAGATGTTAGAGTCTAGAAATTTTAGTGTAGTTGATATAGCACGATTTTTTAATATCAGCCCTGTACTACTAGGCGACTTAAGCAAGAGTAGTTATAGTAGTGTTGGTGAATCTAACTTACAATACCTTACTTACACGCTTAACCCCTATATTGTGATGATAGAGGAGGAACTAAACAGGAAACTAACAGGCGGTACAGGATTAGAAATAGGCTTAGATGAAACTGCAATACTGAGAACGAACAAGGCAGAACTAGCAGGGTACTATAACAGTCTTCTTAGTATGGGTGTCCTAAGTATCAATGAAGTTAGAAAACAGTTAGGATATAACCCAGTTGAAAATGGAGACAGTCACAACCTAGCCTATAATGATGTAAGTAAGACAAACCTAACAAGTAGTACAGATGAGGAAGGATAACAACATAGAAGTACGTGCAACCAAAAGTACCCCAGTAGTAAGTCAAGACAGTAGAACAGTAGAAGGTTATGCAGTAGTTTTTAACAGCCAAAGTGAAGACCTAGGATTTTATGAGACTATTAACCCTGCTGCAATCACTGAGGAAGTACTAATGAGGTCTGATGTATTTTGCCTATTTAACCACGACCAAGACAAGGTACTAGCAAGGTCTAAGAATGGTACAGGTAGCCTACAATTACAGCTAGACGAACGAGGACTTAAATATACCTTCACAGCACCTAATACGGATCTGGGGAATGAATTACTAGAATACCTTAGACGTGGTGACATTGATAGTAGCAGTTTCGCTTTTACAGTTAGCACAGATGAAGGTAGCGAGGTATGGACGACAGGAACAGACGGACGGCAATACAGGGAGATACTTAAGATTGATGAGTTACATGATGTCTCCCCTGTTTGGAATCCAGCTTATAGTAGTACCTCAGTTAGTCAGAGGACACTAGATAAACTTAACCAACTAAGAGAAATGCAGGACGAAAAAAAGAAAGAATTACAGGAAGAGACTGTAGAGAAGACTGATGAGGAGGTACAGGAAGAAGTACCAACACAGGAAGAAGTAGAAAAGAAAAACACTGACACAGAGGACGAGGAAGATAAAGAAGTACAGGAAGAGACTGTAGAGAAGTCTGATGAGGAAGTAGTAGACGAGGATAAGGACAAGGATAACGATGTTGAGGGTGAAGATAAGGAAGATAAAGAAGAAACACGCTCAGCACGAACACACAAACATATTAATATTAATACGATGAAAGAACAGAGATTTAGTTTACTTAGAGCAATCCGTAACGTAGCAGAAAACAGACAGCTCGATAATGTAACGGCAGCAGTTTGTAATGAGGGTATGAAGGAAATGAGGGCAGCAGGTCTTAATACTGTAGGTCAGATTTATATCCCAACCATGGAAACACGTGCAGCCGTAACAGTTGCCTCAGAGGGTGCAGATGTAGTAGCAACAGACTTATACGATATTATCGAGCCTCTCCGTGCAAAGAATGTTCTAGTACAGGCAGGTGCAAAGTTCTATACTGGCTTGACTAATAGCGCACAGATTCCAGTAATGACAGGCTCTAATGTGAACTGGGCAGGTGAGACAGCAGCAGCTACAGACGGCAATGTACTGTTTAATAATGTAACTCTCACTCCAAAGCGTTTGACGGCTTATGTTGATATTTCTAAGATGTTACTTGCGCAGGATTCAGTAGGTGTAGAGAATGCAATTAGGCAGGACTTAATTAATGCAATTAATTCTAAGCTAGAGTCTACAATCTTAGGTAAGGCTGGGAAAACAGCAAATCAGCCAGCAGGTATCTTCAACGGTAAGACTCCTACTAAGGTTACTGATTTTGAGGGCTTGGTAGGTCTTGAGGCAAAGGTAGAAGAGGCTAATGTACTAGGTGGTATTTCTTATATTGCTAGTCCTTCTGCACGTGCTAGTTTCCGTAACATGATGAAGGGTTCTAAGGGTACTGCACAACTTGCTTATATGGATGGTACGCTTGACGGTACACCTGTTTTCTCAACATCAAACGTAGAGGCTAAGACTTTTGTAGTAGGTGATTTCAGTAACCTAGCTATTGGAAGTTGGGGCGGTCTGGATATTGTCGTTGATAACTACACTCAGGCGGTTAATGGTATGATTCGCTTAGTAGTTAATGCTTACTTTGATGCAGCACTTATCAGACCGGAGGCTTTCCAGTTTGGTACATTCGCAGTCTAATTAGTTAACTAAGTTTCTATATGTACGTAAACTTACAGCAACTAAAAAAACATCTTAACATAGATTCAAGTTTTCATGAAGACGATGAGTACTTATGTGACCTAGAACAAGCAGCGGAATTAGCAGTAGAACGACATATAGACGATAAGTTAGAAAATATCTTAATAGCTAGTGGGAGGACTACATTACCGCCTCCCCTAGTTCAATCTATATTAATTCTAACAGCAAACTTATACGCTAACCGTGAATCTATAGCTTTTAGTAGTCACACAGAGCTACCCTATAGTCTAACCTACTTACTAGACTTATACAAGAATTACAGTAAGAAATTTACAGGCGGAAAGGAAAAGGTACAGCAATGAGAACAGGACTACTAAGAGACACCATAGCAATTTATCGGACTGAAATAATACAAGACGATTTCGGAGGTACTACTAATCACCACCGCCTATTAACAACTACTAGAGCAAATGTAGGTTATAAGACAGGGGCTAGAGAGGTAGTATGTGATGAACTAGTCTATACCTATCAAGTTACTTTTGAAGTTTGGCAGTACGTTAAAATACAGGAACACACAGACTATATAATGTACAAGGATAAGAAGTACAGGGTCTTAAGTGTCATTCCAGTACCAGCCCAACAAAAGAAGGTAATAGAAACAGAGCTAATCAATGAATAACGACAACTTAGAACTAACAGGGGCGGAAGAGCTGGTTAAGAAATTCACAGAACTAACAGGACGTGAACAGACTAAGGCTAAGAATATGGCACTGAAAAAAGGTAGTGATATACTAGTTAAGGCAGCTAAACAGAGTCTCAGAACAGTAACCAAGGGCTATAATCGTCCTAACTGGTGGAACGGTAAAACGCTAGAGTCTGGTATCAAGTACAGTAAGCCAAGTAAAGATAGTGAGACGGCTAAGGTGCATATCATGGCTGATTTTCGCTTAAAATTTTGGGAACTTGGTACACAGCTGAGACGTACAAAGGCAGGTGCTAGTAGGGGTGTTCATAAGCGACATAGTTTTTTCCAACCCACTGTACAGGCTAAGATGTCAGAAGTTGAGGACTCTATGGGTAGGTTATTTTCTGAGTCTATTGATAAGATATGGAATAAGAAGTAATGGAGAGTTTAGAATTAGGAAGGGTAGTTAAATCTATCCTACTACAAGACGAGGATATAAGTAGGCAAGTAGGAAGTAAGGTATATCCACTAGTCGCTGATAAAGGTACTAGTTTCCCTTTCATTGTATATCGAAGGGACGGACTAACACCTAGCACTAATAAAGATAAGCTGGTTTATGATACACAGGTTAGAATGTCTTTTATAGTAGCTAGCAGTGATTATAGACAGGGGCTAGGAATATGCAGTAAGGTAATAGATGTCTTATTAGCAAGCCAAGGTAGAACTATAGGGGGACTTGAAATAACAGACCTAGAACTACAAGACACTAGCGAGGAATACAGGGAAGACACATTTCTACAGCTACTTAGTATAACAGTAAACATAAAAAACAAATAACATAATATGGCAAGTGTAACAAAAGGACGTGACCTAATGCTTTTTATTAATGGTAAATCTATCGCTTTTGCAACTAGTCACAGTCTTTCAATTAGCCAAGATACTACAGAAACTACATCTAAGGACAGTGGCGGTAAGTGGGTATCAGCACAGGCAGGCAAAATCAGCTGGGAGATGTCAACTGAAAACCTAATGTCTAATGATGGTGAAGGTGTAGGCTTTGAACAACTCTTTGATATAATGACAGCACAGACCCCTATAGATGCAGTCTTTGCCCTAGAGAAGAACTATAAGACTAAGGCAGATGAGGTAACTAAAGGCGGTTGGGTTCCTTCAACTACTGGCACATATACAGGCAAGGTATTAATTACATCCCTAGAGTGTAGTGCACCAAATGAGGATAACGCTACATTTTCTGCTACTTTTACAGGTGTAGGCGCACTTAAGAAGGTAGCAACAGCATAAAAGAAATAATAATGAAACAGGGCTATACCTATTATATCCAAAACTAACAAGGGTGTAGTAGGTAGCCCAATAATTTTTTAATACAATCATGAATACAGTAACTATTAACAACAAGGAATATAAGCTAGTCTACTCAGTACGTGCAATGATGTTATTTGAGGCAGCAGCTAGTAAGTTATTTAGCCTAGATACACTTAGCGACCAGTACCTATTCCTGTATTGTTGTATCTTAGCTGGTAACAAAGACACTGACCTTACATTTGATAAACTCTTAGACAGCATAGATGAAGACCCTAGTATCTTTACCGTCTATACAGAGTTCATGAAAGCAGAATTAGCAAGACAAGCAGAGTTTAAGGGTAAGGATGACACTAAGAAAGGTGAGGAGGATAAGGGAAAAAACTAAGTATGGCAGATGTATTTAGTATCTTAGTATATCAAGGTAATCTATCCCCAGAGTATGTACTAGACAGGATGAGTATGTTAGAGCTACACATCTTAGTTAAAAACTTATATCGTGCTAGGATGGATGACTGGGAAATAGCAAGACAGACTATTTTTACATCTGCCAAAGTATGGGGTGGTACAAAAGAAAATAACCCACGGAAATTCATGCCCCTAGGTTGGGATGACTTAGTAGACAAGGCAGGAGATAATGACCCACTACCAACCAAAGAGGACATAGAAAGACTTAAACAGAAAGCGAAGGAATATGGCACAAGATTTAGTAACCAAAATAAGACTTGATGATAAACAGTTTAAGTCCATTATAGATAAAGTAAAAAGTGAAGTAGGTAATACTGAGACTGTATTTAAGTCTAGTAGTGGTAATATTAAGCAGGAACTAAAAGCGATACAGGGTGAGCTGAGCCAGATGCTACTAAATGGTGTAGACCCTGCAAGTGAGAAATTCCAACAACTTGCCGCCCGTGCAGGTAGTATTATGGACGCTATGGGAGATGCTCGTGGTGTGATTAGTGGCTTTGCAAATGATACCAGAGGTTTAAGTGCTGCCCTAGATGTTGCAGGTACAGGTATAGGTATTTTTCAGACTGTAGCTGGTAGTTTGGCTTTGTTTGGAGTAGAATCTGAGGATGCAAAAGAGACCCTTACTAAACTTGCTGGTGCTATGAGTGTTCTGAACGGTATAACTCAGCTTCAGAATACCTTTATGAATCAAGCTAGCGGTACATACAGGGCTTATCATGCACTCTTAAGGCTAGTAGGAATAGAACAGGCAAACAACACGACGGCAATCTCAGCTAATACCCTATCACAGACAGCCAATAGTAGTGCAATAACTGCTAATACAACGGCAGCGGTAGCAAATAATACAGTACGACAAGCAGGGGTAGCAGTAACAGATGAACAGACAGCAGCACAAACAGCAAACTCTACAGCAACGGTCGGGGCTACAACTGCAACAGAAGGTTTAACAATAGCACAGAGGGCTGGAAGTGTGGCAGCTAAGGGTTTAAAAGTCGCCCTGTCTAGTATTGGTATAGGTCTGTTGATTACAGCAGTTTCCAGCCTTATATCACACTGGGAAGACATCGTAGGTTGGTTTAAAAAGACTTTCCCACAGCTTAATAACCTAGGTAGCAGTTTCAATAAGCTAAAGGTTGTGATAATGGGTGTAGGTAATTCAGTCTTACAGTACATCATAACCCCCTTTAAAGCTGCAGCCAGCGTAATTAATGACCTCCTACATGGTAACTTTGAGGGTCTGGTTGAAAATGCAGGTAAGATACTGAGGGACGGTTATAATTTTTCCAAGAACTACCAAGTAGGTGCAAACAGAGAACTACTAAACCAACAGCAGGCAGCACAGGAGAAGTCTAGGAAGTCACAATTAGAGGCACTCGACAAGGAACACGCCCGATATGTAGCCAAGCACGGTCAAAACTTGAAATCTGAGGTAGAATACCATCATAAAAGACTGAAACTACTAACGAAGGGTACAGACGAGTATGAGAATGAACTGAATGCAAGCTATACAGCAGAAAGGCAGCTAAGGGAACAGAATACCAAGGAGGCACTTAAAAAAGCAGATGAAATCAAGAAAGCTAGGGAGAAAGCTATCGCAGAGGCAGAGGCAGCAGCAAAGAAAGCAGAACAGGAAAGAAAGAGGACAGCCGAGAAGATAGCAGGAGACCAAGCAAGTGTCAAGCAGACTATTGAGACCGACCATATTACCAACGAGAAGAACACAAGGAAGAACAGTGAGGAACAGATTACCAGTGCATATAATTCCGACAAGGTTAACAATACCATCAAATCACAGGGGGCACTTGATAATCAGCTTAAACTAATTGACGACTACTATACCAAATTAGAACAGTTCAGACAAGCCGACCTACAAGACGAAATAGATGCGATAAACAGGAAGAGTGCAGCACTGGTAGAGAAGGCACACGGCAATAGTGAACTGCTTAAGGATATTGAGAAGGAAAGACGGGCTGCAATCCAAGTAGCACAGGAGAAGTATCTGAATATCTATAACAAGAACCTAGACCAACAGGCAAAGGACGAACAGGAAGCCGGCAATAAACTACTACAACCACTATTAGACAAGGCTAGACAGTTAGGACAGGAACTAGGTAGAAGTTTAGAACTAAAGGGACTTGATTACTCAGCACTTACTAAACTTACTGAGGAGCTACAGAAATCAGTCGATAGTTTTAAGGAACTACAGAAGGTTAAGGATAGCTTAGGTAGTTTTGAGAGTAGCGGTATAAATAAGATGATAGATAATGTAAAAGCCTTAAAGGAGGCACTAACTAATAAACAGACAAATAGTGCAGAGAAGTTAGGTGCAAGTCTATCATACCTAGGAGAAACTATGCAAGAATTAGGTGTGAAAGGAGACGCTGCCAAAACAGCCCTAGTCTTACAGGCGATAGGCCAGACTATCTTAGGTTTTGCACAAGCAACAGCACAAGAGGCAAAATTAGGATTCTGGGGATGGGCAGCTGCAATCACCGCAGGGACAGCAGTGATGATTAGTACAATATCACAGTTAAAGAAGTTTAGCCAAGGCGGTATTTTTCAAGGTAGTAAGACCGTTGGTGACCATAACTTAGCTAGAGTGAATGCAGGCGAGATGATACTAACCAATACACAACAGTCTAATCTATTCAGACTCTTAGATAATAATACAGCAGGTCTAGGAGGTAATGGTGTAGGTGTTAGCAGTGTAAGGGTGAAAGGAAGCGACTTATACCTAGCCCTAAGTAATTATAGCAAGGTTCAGAGTAAGACAGGAAGGAGGTTACTATGATATTAAGAGGAGAGTTTAGGGACTTATCGGATGAACTACTAACCGTCATTATTAAGAGTGGTTCTAGTGGTACTGTTAAGGAGATAGGCAAGGACGGTTTATACTTTGCTGCTGACCCTGTACAGATAGAAGAGAGTATAGAAGACCTCACAGAACACGTCATAAGAAAATCAGCCACTATTAACTTAGTTGTCTCTGATTACTTAGGTGACTTACTTTTTACTGCTGCTGCTAGAGATATAGTAGTTAACATTTGGAAGGGTAGTGAGTGTGTTTTTGCAGGATATGTAGAGCCAGCCACTTTCAGCCAACCATTTAATAGTAGTATTGATGAATTTACCCTTAACTGTACAGACTTTCTTAGTACCCTTCAATATACTAGTTACAAGAATATAGTACCCTTAAACTATAGACAGGCAGTACAAGAGGCAGGAAGTACCAGTTTTAAGCAGGTCATAGAAGGAATGTTTGACCTAAGGGGACTAAACCTAAGCAACAACCAAAAGCCTAGATTATTATATGACCAGTCTAAGGGAACGGCAAAGGGAAAGGAAGGTACAGTATTTGACGAGCTAGGTATTAGTGAGTTATTCATAATTGGCAAAGATGAGGATAGCACTTGGACGAATGAAGACCTACTAAAAGAAGTCATGCAATACTTAAATCTTCATATCAGACAGGAAGGATTAGACTTTTATATCTATGATTGGGACACACTGGTACAGGGTAAGGCGATAAGCTGGTTAGATATACAGACAGATGAGGTAGTAGGTAAGCAGCCACAGTCTATCAGTATTAACCATTCACACTATGCAGGAAGTGATACAAGCCTTAGTACTAGTGAAGTAGTTAATCAGTTCCAATTATCCTGTAGCTTAGAAGGACAAGACACTATCATAGAATCACCCTTAGCAGAAGACAGTCTAAAATCACATTACAGGGGTCAGCAGTTAATACTCACTGAGATTAGTAGCTTAGGTAGTGGTAAGAGAGCGAACGAGGCTTTTAATGCAGCAGTAAAGGGACAACCAACTACATACGATTCGTTAACAGAGACGGACTGGTATATGAGGTCTATGTATAATCCGACATGGAAGTTACGTAAGAGTGAGGATATGTTAGAGGTTGACGGGAACGGGACAGGTATCAATCAGCATAAAGTGGCACAGTACCTCAGAGAACACCCACTAACCCCTGCCTTGCTAAGACTTGGTACTGTAGAGAGAAAAGCTAAGGCAACAGATAACAGCCCAACTAGTAAGATAGACACAGACGACTACTTAGTTATCAGTGTAGGCGGTAATGAGACTGATACGGAGCAAGGACATAAGCCAAGCGATACAGACCTTAAGAATTGTTCCCCACTGATTGAATATGTAGGTAATAAGAGCGGTGGTGTATTTAGTCCCCCAGACAGTGAAACGACCAATTACCTAGTATTTAGTGGTAGCTTGTTGATGCAGCCTATCTTATATGAAAGTAGTACAGGTAGGGCTAGTAGGTTGTCTAGTTATGACCAAATCCTAAAACATGGGGCAGCTAAGACACAAGGGACTAAGGCAGAAGTACCATTTTATGACCTGCCAAGTATTATCTACGGCAGTAACTTAGTAAAGTCTGAGTATAACGGTGAAGGAAGGTACTATACTAGGAAACATTATAGCGCAACTTATAATACCGACAAACCATTATATAATAGTGCAGGTAGTTATTTTCAACCATGGACTAAGGATAAGGCAGCACAGGGATTAAAGTTTGAGTATAGTAGTGTTGGTGATAGTACAGATAAATTCCACAAGCTACCTATCCTAGAATGTGAACTTAAGATAGGGTCTAAGTATTGTGTTGAAACGGTCTTGGATGTGTACGGTGCTAGTAGGTTTGAATGGCTCACAATGGAAGAGATTAAAGCTAGACCAGACCTAACCTATAAGGACGTTGACGGCACTACTAAATATAAGACCACTATGTCACTCGGTATTAATCCTAAAATTGGTGATTACATAATAGGACAGGAACACAACCTACAGAATACTATCGACTATACCATGAACTTAGACGGCAAGGAAGGAACAGCAATACCAATTAAACAGAGTGACAGGCTTAGCGGTAAAGTGAGTTTTAAGATACTTGCACCTATTCAGTTAGTTTGGGATAAGATAGTAAGAAGACATCGAACATGGTTTAGGTCTACTAAGTGGACAAGTAGTAGTAGGTATATCTTAGCACACACAGAGAATATCATTATTAAAAACTTTGCTTGTAACTTAGTAAGTGATAGTGGTAAGCTGGAAAGTACTAGCGATAATGACCTAATCTACTCAAGTGCAGCACAGACTAAGTATATAAACAAGCATGATGGGACAGAGTTTAAGTTTATCACCCAGCTTAGCAGTAGTGAGGCAGTGGAAAAAGGTATTAAAAATGAGGTGTACCTAAACAGTGTCTTTAGTACCTCAACAAGTCTACCTGTGAGAAGTATATATAATAAGGTGCTTGATGAGACAGGTAAGGCAGAAGAACACTATATTAGACAGTATTATAGTCTCATGTCAAGACCTAGACTTAAGGTAGAGGTAACATTGAATGACACTAGGATAGATTTTACAAGTACCTATCAATCTAAGACCCTAGGTAAGAAGTTCCTAGTACAGTCAGTTAGTAGGGACATAAGAAATAAAACAGCGAGGATAACACTTATTGAGATATGATAGAAGTAGTAAGTTATGCAAAGAAAAAGGAAAGTGTAGGCAGTGGTGGAAGTGGTGGTATAGGTGGCAGTCAGAATAGTACCTTAGAGCCTCACTTACTTTGGGGACAGGTATATGATGGTAGACATGACATAAGCGGAGACCTAAAGGAAGTTGGTAATATCGAAAGTGACGGTAGTATTAGTGCAAAGGCTATCAATACGCAAGCAGGTAAGATAGATAGCGTGACAGGACAGGAACTAAGATATACCACTATCATAGGAGGAAGTGTAAGTGCAACAGATTCTACCATTACAAACCTAACTACTCAATCACATACTAGCCAATCACTAACCACCACAAACCTAAACAGTGATACAGGAACTATAACCGACCTAACAACCCAAACACACAATACTCAACAGTTGACAGCTAAGGGAGTAGATACAGAGAGGTTAACAGGTAAGGATATAGTAGTAGATAATCTGACAGTCAACAAAGCAGCACATTTCTTTAGTCTTAGTATAGATGAAGTTAGGGCTGTAGGTGGGCAATTAATATTAACCCCTGCTAGTGCTAAACTTGATAAGGTAGAGGTACAGGGTAATGGTAATTTTAAGTGTAGCTGGAAAAATAGCGATGATAATAAGAAAGTTGTAAATCAGTTCCTAGCCAATGACTTAGTAGTATGTCAGACTTTTAACTTAAATACAGGCAGTACGTATTATTGGAGGAAATGTATAGAGGCAGGTACGGATGGGGACTATAACTACATAATCCTAAGCAATACCGATAAGGACAGTAAGAGTAATAGTAACCCTTCTGTAGGTGATGAGATTGTACAACTTGGAAACCTAACAGATACTACAAGAAGTTCAGCTATAATTATCAGTGCTTATAACTCAACCTACTTAGACCCTACTATTAAAGCCCCTAGTATTGTACAGTATAGTGGAATATCTAGCTACCAACTTGAACCATACAGGCAGAACGTACTAAGTAAGAGTGGTAATAAGTTTCAAGGTGAGTTTAAGGTTGAGACAGGAAAGACACTTGAACAATACATAGCTGAGAGAATTAAACTAACCGCTAGTGGTACACCTTATATTGGAAGTACTGGTAATTGGATGATTTGGGATAAAGACCAAAGCAAGTATAAGGATAGTGGTATTAGTGCAGCAGGTAGGAACGGACAAGATGGAAGTACACCTATTATTAAAAATGGGGTGTGGTGGATAGGTAATACAAACACAGGTATATCAGCAGTAGGTCAGAAAGGAGATAAAGGAGACCGAGGCGAAAAGGGAGAGCGTGGTAGTGATGGACTTAGCCCTAGAATTGTAAACGGTGTATGGTGGGTTGGAAATCAGAACCTAGGTATATCTGCACAGGGTGAACGTGGTAGAGACGGTAGAGACTTAGACCCAACACCATACTATAAACTCTATGACAGGGGCGGTAGTGTAGCAGTGGTAGATACTACAAATAGACTATCCCTAAACATTGACTTAGGGCTGATAGAGGTAGTAGGTCAGAGTGCAAGTAGTGTAAGTTCTGATAATACACCAGCCAATAAGATACAGTATAGCGGTGGACTTATTGGAATTAACAGGGAAGGTAAGTTTAAGCACTCACAGACACTACCATATACTGGACAGACTACCTTTACATTTAACCTGCTAAGCGGTGATAAGCTGGTAGACTCATTCACTATCCCTGTCTCCGTCCTACCAAGTACCGTTTTTTCAGTTACAGACCAAATCAAGGCACAAGTACAAGACACAAAGCAGAGTATTAATAATGTAACAGGTAGGATAGGAACAGTTGAGAATAAGGTAACACAGCTAACTCAGACGGCAGACACTATTAAGACACAGGTACAGAATAATAAGACCAACCTAGACACCGTAACAGGAAAGCTAGGAAGGGCTGAAAGTAATATCAGTAGCCTCACACAGAAAGCAGGTAGTATAGAGCAGACAGTAGCAGGGACAAGGACAGAACTAGATAACCTTAAGAAGACCACAACACGAGACATTAACACACTCAGACAGACAGCTAGCGAAACTGAAAGTAAGGTTAGCAGGGTTGAAGAGACTGTTAGAGATTTCAGTGTTGGAGGTCAGAACTTATTAAATGGTGTTATTGATTTTAGACAGCCTACCCCACTATTACATACTAGCAAAGAAAAGGACGGTTATATGTACTATAGAGGTGTAGAAACTGAACTATTAGAAGCAGGTAAGAAATATACACTACAGCTAAAATCAGATGGTCACCTTAGTAGCGGTCATAGTGGAGAAACGGAGAAATCTTATACAGTGTGGTTATGTGGTAAATCTGATAACCTACTATTCACAAGCGAAAATGCAGAGAGTGAAGGGGTTTGGACTTTTACCTGCCCAACCACTGACCATTACCAACTAAGGCTAAATTCCTATAGTGATGGGCTGAAGTATGTTAGTATTAAGTTCTGGGATTTAAAGCTAGAAGAAGGAAATACAGTGACAGGTTGGAGTCCTAGTAGTAGTGATATATATAATTACTACAGCAGGAACAGGGTAGGATTTGATTTTGTACAGAACTTTCCCAACGACCACCACCCGGCACAAAGTATATCCTACAATCACAGCACGGACACGGTTAGGATGTTATTTGATATTGACAAGGCAGGGGGACAGTTACAGGATATTGACTATACCGTCTTGTTTGATAGTAATAGTAGCGCAATTCCAAACGGTCAGTACTTGGTTAGATTCACACCCTACCTCAGTGCAGCAGATGTTAGACTTAAGGTAGTAATTGGTAAGGATTCAGTCTTAGATTATTCACAGCCTGCAAATATAGTGAGTGGTCAGCCAGTTAGTAAGATAGTAGAAGTAGTAGATAACACGCTTTCTATTTATTTTGAAAGTGCATACCAAACAGGACAAGATACTAATAGGAGCTGGTGGATAGACATACAGGGCTTGAGTGTAGTGAGAATAAATGGCACTGAATCTTACCTTAAACAGAGTGCAGATAAGATAGAGGCTAAGGTACGGAATGGTGATATTGTACTAGATGCAGGGAAGGTAAAGATTAAGAACGGCAATACAGAAACGGCACTGTTTGAGAACGGTAAAATTAAGACTCGCTATATTGAAAGTCCCACAGGTATTTATAAGGTAGGGGAAGATGGTTTTTATTATCGTGGTACTGTTAAGGGAGTTGACAATGAGACGGTAGAGACTAATATACACAGTCACGGTCTTAGTTCTAGGGTTGATGAGACTATTAAGAAAAAAGGTGTCTATAGTAAGGTAGCAATCAGTCCCTATAGTAGAGACGTAAATCTAGACATAGTAAGTAACAGTCAAGATGCCATAAAGATAAGCAGTGTGAGTAACAGTCTGGATTCTGCAATTACAATACTAGACGGCAATGTGTATGGTCTGAGGGAATATACCAGAATTATAGGGGCAGGTTCACATAGACTTGACACATATTGTAAGAATATCATAGTAAACAGTGCAGAGGTTGAGGAAGAGTTGGCAGGAAACCTAGACACTACCCTACAACTTCCAGATACCGACACCCTAACTCACAAGGAACTTAGTATAAAACCGACGACCGAGGAAAAGATAAGCTACCTAAAGAAACATGGTGAACTGCCCCAGACCCTACAGACTGGACAGGAATATACTATATACAAACGAGGTCAGGGTAGACTAACAGTAATGGTAGACGGAGATACTCACAAACAACATACTATAATCAGATACGGTAATAGTGGGGTTGTACTAGAGAAATCTACTGTAATATCTGGAGACTGGACAGGTGTGGTAAAAGTCCTGTTTGATGGGAAATACTGGAACTTGTATAAAATCACTCCTACATACTAATATAATACAATGATGATAAGAATGACAAAGGAACATAAAGACCTAATCAGCTATACGACCGCTGTACTAATGATAATCAGTGGTGCTGTACTATGTTATATTAGTTTTTTCATGCTTAAATATGTAGAGAATAGTGTCTTAGCTTATTTTTCTATGGCTCTTACGTTTGGGGGTGCTATATTTGGGTGTACACTCTATATAAATCAAAAGTTCAAGTCCTATGAGATAAGCACGAACAAGGCAATAGTAAAGAAGCTGATAGAACAGGAGGAAGATAAGGATAAGAAAGAGGAAGTAGAATAGGTCTTTGTAGTCCGTGGTATCTAGTAAAGGGTATCACGGACAATCTTTTTTTTAACTCTTTTTAGTACAATCCGATATTATTTTATTTTGATAGTTGGAATATTCTACCTATCTTTGCAGTGTAATAATTAAAAACATTAGCAATATGAAACAGACTAGGAAATTTGATGTAGTGTTTAATGATTCACTAGATAGTAGCTGCAAAGGTTTTAGTGAGAGCTATGAATACTGCTTAGATTACATTAAGGCTTATAACGGTACAAGTTATAGTTATTTTGAAGACTATAAAGGAGGTACAGTTAGCATAGTAGATAGTGAAACAAGGGAAGAGGTATATAGTGAACCTGTTAAGTAAGTAAGTAACTAGCCCAGTCTTTTAGTAGGTTGGGCTTTTAATTTTCTAAAGATATGGCTAGATTAAGTAGTGAGCAGCAGGAGGATGTAGTTAGACTGTATAGAAGTAAGAAGTACAGTATAAAGGAGATACTAGCACTGACTGGGATAGGTAGTGAGCAGACAGTGTATAGAATCATTGCAGGTAGGGACGATATAGAAATGATGAGACGAACAAGCCCTACTAAGAAATATAGCGTTAACCTAGATACTGAGGCGGTTAGGGTCTTAGAAACAGTTAACCCTAGAAATATTAGCCAGTGGATTAATGACCTAATTGTTAAGGCAGGTGAGGACTTGATGATTAGGGTAGAGACAGGCAAGACGGAACAGGCTAAAGAGGTGCTACAGGGGTTAGGGCTTGAATATAGACTTAGCAGGGAACAGGTTAAGAAGAGGTGGGCTAGTATGAAATATCCTAGCTTAGACTATAACTACCCAGCAACTAAGGAACTAATCGACAGTGCTATTAACTTTACCCTACAGAAGACTAACTACTTTACAGTGGACGGTGGCAAGATAGAAATAGAGGTAGGTATGAAGGATAGAAAGAAGGTAATAGCTGCACTGAAAGAATTAGGTATAGAAGTAAAAGACAGGGCTAAAAAACTAACTACCCTAACAGAACAGCTACAGGAACAGATTAGACAGGGTAGTATGAATGAAGATATACAAGCTGAACTAAGGAGGCTTGGTAAGAGTAGCAGACATTATTATACTGTTGCCTATGAAGTACTAGATAGGGCAGGATATAGATTTAACCCAACCAAACACCCAGCAAGCCTAGAACAAAGTAAGTGGGCTGAGACATTCAAGGAGACAGGGGATAGAAGGACACTAAAGAGCAACCTAGACCTATTAGAAGAAGACGATACAGACAAGCTAGGGACACTAATAGAAGGTATTTTGTATAGTGTACATTCAGAATCTTAGTAATACTTGCAAGACCACCTAGGACGTACTAACTTTGCAACACACAAAACAATAATTAAGTAATAACAAAGAAGTGGAGGCACACTATAAACAGCGACAGTAAACAATGATTAAAGTAACAAGAAAGAATGAGACTAAAGAGTTTGAGACAGTAGCAGACCTTTTCAAGACCACTAGGCAGGAACGTAACAAGTACTTTGGAACATACCTAGCTGAGGTGACAGATGAGAGACCTTTAGAGCTGGAAGGACTTGTTAAGAAGGTAGAGGAACAGGTAGGAATGTATGAGGAACTGCTACAGAACTTAAAGGGCTTGAAAGAGGTAGTAGTAGCTGAGAAAAAAAATAAAGATGATTTAGATTTCTTAAAGAGGTTTGATAGTGCAATAATTAACCCAGATACTAAAGACCTAGTATTAAGGGCAATATTAGAGGCTAAGAAAAGAGGGCTAATAGAATAAGTTAGTTAGTTTTACTTTCATTATAAAAACCTTCTATAAATTTTATATTGTAACTGAGTAGCTTGACTGAGAAGTTAGGCTACTTTTTTATTACCTTTTAGTTTGGTAGTCTCCTAGAAGTTTAGTATCTTTGCACAAAATACCCTAAAGTCTTGGACTCAGTGGAGGATTAATCCGACATAGCTTTATAGTACTGAAAATCAATGAGTTACGTATGATTTGCAAACTCATAATGTTTTTGTATTATAAATGGGCTTGTCGTGAGACAAGCCTTTTTAGCTTTTACCTCGATTCATTAGAAGTATAATCTTATTGAGAGCTATTGATCCTAAATCTATTCATTAAATCATAAGCTCATAACAAAAATGTTATTGCCTGATAATGGGACAAACATTCGTCACGGTATAGACACGTGAAAGCTCTTTTAAAAGTATGAGAACGCTTCTCAAACAACTGATTTGAAACAATGAAATGCATTTACATATATTATTGTCCGATAAAACTCAAATAGTATGCGCTCCCATGCGGAATCTCTTTTAAATGGATAATATCGTGCTGTCTTTGGAAAAGTAAGCCCTCACTATCAAATAAGGTTTGTTTGCTTTGGGTAGTACAACTCTTTTCTGACAAAAGATTGCTCCCATACAGAGAAACATATTGCAAGGTATTTAGTACTGAACACCATTGGTGTTTACCAAAAACACCACGTGTGATGGGCAACAACACATCGGCAGAATATAGAAGAGAGATTCCCATATTGGTATTATTAGGCATATATTCAGGCACTAAAGACTAACTTGTAAGGGGTAAATTTACCGGTCAGCACTAACTTACATAAGACAACGAAAAAAGTCTTTTAATCATAAACAGACACAACAGAAAAACAAACATACAACCAGACTATCAGGTGGTTACAAAATAGCAAAATTATCAGTGCTTAATTGCCTCCTAACTAACGCCCTTTAAGCCTTCAATTAATCCTTAGTTAGACCTCGATCAAGGCTTACTTGCAACGCAAGTAAGCATCTATAAACTTCCTGTACGCAATTTTGTTCTCATAAAAAAGGCGGTTTTCTTCAAGTTCGTCATGTAAGACTTCGCTGCATTTGGCAAGTAGTAAGAATTTCCAACGACCAATTTGGCATTTACAATGTTTCCCTGCCGGATGCTGTCGGAATGTTCAGAAACATTATTTACTCACATTCTCCTGATACATCCGAGGTGTCATGCCCGTCTCACGCCTGAAGTACTTGGAGAAAGCCGATGCACTGGGGAAGTTCAGCCGGTCAGCTATCTCGTAGCCCATCACATCATTGGTCTTCAAGAGCAATTTGGCTTCCTGAATCGTAGCACGGTTAATCCAGTACATGACGCTTTGGCTGCTGGCTTTCTTAATGATGGCCGACAAGTGGTGCGGGGTCACATGAAGCTGTTCTGCATAGAAAGGTATGGAGCGTTCATGGGTACAATGCCGATGTATCAGACGCTTGAACTGTATAAAGAGCTCTTGTGTGCGTGTGGTGTGATTATGCTTTTCATTCTTCTCTTCAATGTCTTTAATATATTGAATATCAGACACCATCGCTTTCAGAAGATTCTGGACAGTCCTGCGTCGATAAGGCTTGAGCTGCACAAAATCCCAAGTGAGATAGACCATACGCAATATGCGGTCAAACTCGGACGGTGCTGTTGTGAATATGGCTTCCTCTGAAACTTCTATCCCTTCATTGAAAACAACAGCAACGATACGTGTTTCTGGAGAAACCTCTTTGACCTCAAGAATGGTATCGGAAGGCAGAAGCATCATGGCTCCTTTCTCAATATGCCAGTCCTGAAGGTTGATACAAATATCGGCATTACCTTCCATGGCAAGCACTAAACGCGGCTCCACAACCTGGTATATCTTTCCTTCCTCCAGAAACGGACTGTACTGTATGTGCCCATTAATGACGAGCACAACATCGTCGTTTGCAAGAAACTGTCCATGTTTCTCAGACAGTTCGCCGAGGTCTATATTATTCAACGAGAACGGACTTACGGTCTTTGCTCTACCCATAGTATTGCCTTATTGTATGATTTAATTGCAAATCTAACATTATTTTTCCTAATACAGAGCATTAAAACATACGAATCATACAACAAAGCAATAATTTCTGTGCATCTGACAACCACATAGTGCGACAAAAGACCTATCTTTGCCATGTAAGAGGAAACAACTGATTATCAAACGATAAAAAGAATATGAAGAAGAAAATAATACTGTTCTCGTTAATAGCATTTGCTACTGTCATCCAGGCACAGACGCTGGAAGAATGTCAGTCGGCTGCCAAGAAGAACTATCCCATTATCAAACAGTATGATTTAATCGCACAGACAACTCATCTGACGGTCAGGAATATTCAGAAAGGATGGCTGCCACAGGTTACAGCTTCAGCACTGGCAACTTATCAAAGTGATGTTGTAGCGTGGCCTGAAAGCATGCAGAATATGTATCAGCAGATGGGACTCAAGATGAAAGGGCTGACCAAGGATCAATATAAAGTTGGTGTTGACCTCCACCAAACCCTCTATGACGGTGGTGCCATCAGCAGTCAGAACAAGATAGCCCGACAGGAGGGAAAGGTGCAAGAGGCACAAACTGAAGCTAATCTGTACCAGGTACGCAAGCGTGTCAATGAGATGTACTTTTCTCTCTTGCTTCTTGACGAACAGATCAAGCTGAACGACGATGTCGTGGCTTTACTGTTGTCGAGTGAAAAGAAACTGTCGGCAATGGTAAAGAGCGGTACGGCTGCCACAAGTGACTTTGAGAATGTCAAGGCTGAACGGCTCTACGCAGCACAACAGAATACGAGTCTGAAAGCACAGCGGCTGATGCTACAACGGATGCTAAGTGTCTTTTGTGGTATTGAGGTCAGCAACCTCCGAAAGCCGGATATCATCAAAGCAGCTGCTTCAACCAACAATCGCCCGGAACTCAGGTTATTTGATAATCAACTGCAACTTGCCGATACACGGGAAAAGGGTCTGGATGCACTGTTGAGACCTAAGTTAGGTGTTTTTGCCCAAGGCTATTATGGATATCCGGGACTTAACATGTTTGAAGACATGCTGAGTCACAAGTGGAGCCTCAATGGTGTTGTAGGTGTGAAGTTAACGTGGAATGTGGGAGCACTCTATACCCGTAAGAACGACAAGGCAAAGCTGCGACTACAGCGTGAAATGATAGAGAATGCACGTGAGGTGTTCCTGTTCAACAACAATATGGAACAGATACAACAGACAGAGAATATCAGCCGATACCATACCATGATGCAAACTGACAACGAGATTATTGTCCTGCGCACCAATGTACGCAAGGCTGCGGAATCAAGGCTCACCCATGGTATCATTGATACAAACAGTCTGCTTCGGGAAATCAACAATGAGAATGCAGCCAAGGCGCAACAGGCTATCCACGAGATTGATATGCTCAAGGAAATGTATAACCTGCAATATACCAATAATGAATAAAACAACTGACAAATATGAAGAAAATACTTTTATTAGCCTGTCTTGCCTTTATGATGGCATCCTGTGGAGAAAACAAAAAAGATTATGATGCTACGGGAACGTTTGAAGCCACGGAAGTCACCGTGTCTGCTGAGTCCTCCGGGCAACTGATAAACTTTGATGTTGCCGAAGGACAGCTGCTCAATGGTGGACTGACAGTTGGGCAGATTGATTCCCGACAGCTAACATTGAAGCGTGACCAACTGGCTACGAACAATGACCAACTGACTGCTACCCATGGACAACTGGAAGCAAATAAACGACAACTGGCTGCCAACAGACGGGCAACAGCAAGCAAACAGCTGGATTTGGAGAAGCAACTGGCATCCATACGTCAACAGATTGCCAATCAAAAACATGAACGCCAGCGTTTCGCCGAGCTGCTACAGGACGGAGCTGTTGCACGGAAACAGGTTGATGACATAGATTATCAGATACTGGTATTGCAGAAACAACTCGCTGCCACAGAAGAACAGATAGCCAGTCAGAATGCTTCATTAGCCGAACAGAACAAAGGCATTGCCGCACAGATTGACGGTATCGCTGCACAACAGGCTGGAGTCAAAGCACAACAGGCTGGACTACATGCCCAACAGGCACAACTTAATGACCAGATAACCCATACCTTTGTGAAAAGTCCTATCACTGGAACAGTCCTGGAGAAGTATGCTGAACAGGGGGAATTCGTGTCTGTAGGGAAGCCACTCTTCAAGGTGGCAGACACGAAGAAGATGTTTATCCGTGCCTACATTACCTCCAGCCAGCTGAAGAGTGTCAGACTTGGTCAGAAAGTAAAGGTCATGGCTGACTATGGCGATGGGCAGAAGAAAATCTACGAAGGCGTTGTTACATGGATTTCAAGTCGTTCGGAGTTCACGCCTAAGACAATTCTCACGGATGACGAACGTGCCGATTTGGTCTATGCTGTCAAGGTACAATTCCAGAATGACGGCTATGTAAAGATAGGGATGTATGGTGAAGTGAAATTCAGTTTATGATGATGAATGCAATCGAGGTAGATAACATATCCAAGCATTACGGCAAAGTACAGGCACTGCATGATGTCAGCTTTTCTGTAAGAAAAGGCGAAGTCTTTGGTATTATAGGACCTGACGGTGCAGGCAAGACTTCTATGTACCGCATTCTCTGCTCGTTACTTCTTCCCGATGAAGGTACAGCCACCGTAGATGGTTATGATGTGGTAAAGCAGATGAATGAGATACGGAAAAGAGTTGGATATATGCCCGGCAAGTTTTCACTCTATCAAGACCTAACGGTAGAAGAGAATCTACAATTCTTTGCAACGCTATTCGGTACAACCGTAGAAGAGAACTACGATTCCATCAAAGCCATCTATTCACAGATTGAACCATTCAATAACCGTAAGGCTGGGGCTCTCTCAGGTGGAATGAAACAGAAACTTGCTCTCTGCTGTGCATTGGTTCACCAACCAAGTGTTCTCTTCCTTGACGAACCGACAACAGGTGTTGATCCTGTCAGCCGTAAGGAGTTCTGGGAGATACTTTCCCAACTGAAAGAAAGTGAGACAACTATCGTTACATCCACTCCTTACCTTGATGAGGTGAGGAGCTGTGAGCGCGTAGCCTTCCTGTCAGAAGGATGTATCAAGGGCATTGGTACTCCTGACAAAATACTCCATAAGTTCAGGGACATATTCAATCCACCCGGTATTGAACACAAGGGAAACAACGAGACAGGCAATGAGACTGAGAATGTCATCGAAGTAGAACATCTTGTCAAGGCATTTGGAACATTCCACGCAGTAGACGACATCTCCTTTACCGTCAAGAAGGGAGAAATCTTCGGTTTCCTTGGGGCCAACGGAGCTGGAAAGACCACTGCCATGCACATGCTTACAGGCTTGAATCAACCCACAAGTGGGACTGGAAAGGTCGTAGGCTTTGACATACGCACCGAGTATGAGCAGGTCAAGAAGCATATTGGCTACATGAGCCAGAAGTTCTCACTCTATGAAGACCTTACCGTCGCAGAGAACATCAGCCTCTTTGCCGGCATCTACGGCATGAATGATGACGAGATACAGCGTAAGACCGATGAACTTCTCCAACGGCTGGACTTCTCCGAACACCGCAACACCTTGGTTGCCAGCCTGCCATTGGGCTGGAAACAGAAGCTGGCTTTCTCTGTCAGCATCTTCCATGAACCGGGAATCGTATTCCTCGATGAACCTACGAGCGGCGTAGACCCTGCTACACGCCGTCAGTTCTGGGAACTGATTTACAACGCTGCAGAACGGGGAATAACAGTCTTCGTGACCACCCATTATATGGACGAAGCCGAATACTGCGATCGCATCTCTATCATGGTGGATGGCAAGATCAAGGCTTTAGGCACACCCGATGAGCTGAAACGGGAACTCAAACAGCCCGACATGGAGCATGTCTTTACGTATCTGGCACGACAAGCTACAAGAACTTCGGATTAAGAATGAATACATTAAAATATATAATGAAGCAGTTTATTTCATTTGTCATCAAGGAAGCTAAGCACATTATCCGTGACAAGCGTACAATGCTGATACTCTTCGGCATGCCAGTCGTCATGATGCTTCTCTTCGGATTTGCCATCACAACCGACGTGAAGAATGTGCGTGCGGTAATTGTCATGAGTAATGCTGACCACGTCACCCAGCAGGCTGTCAACCATCTGGCTGCATCAGAGTATTTCACAATCATAAATATTGTCTCAACACCTGCCGAGGCAGAACAGATTATCCGCAACCAGAAGGCAGACATGTCTGTCGTCTTTGCACAGAACTATGCAAGCAGGCGGACAGGACTTCAGTTCATTGTAGATGCTGCCGACCCCAACATGGCACAGCAGTGGTCGAACTATGCAAGTGCAGTCATCATGAACACGGATAGCAGTATCGTAAATACCAAGTTACTGTATAATCCACAGATGAAGTCGGCTTATAACTTCGTCCCTGCCATTATGGGAACATTGCTGATATTGGTCTGCGCCATGATGACCTCCATCTCCATTGTCCGGGAAAAGGAAAAAGGTACCATGGAGGTGCTTCTTGTATCGCCTGTACACCCCCTGATGATCATTATCGCAAAGGTTATACCCTACCTGGTGCTTGCCTTCGTCATCCTGATAGTAATACTCCTCATGGCAGCCTTCGTACTGGAGGTGCCGGTACAAGGTTCCCTGTTCTGGATATTCGTTATTTCCACCATATACATACTCCTGTCCCTCTCATTAGGGCTGTTTGTTTCCAATGTTGCAAAGACCCAGCTTGTCGCATTGCTGCTCTCAGCCATGGTGTTGCTGATGCCTACCGTGATGCTTTCGGGCATGATATTCCCGATTGAGTCAATGCCCCGCATATTACAGTATGTATCGGCAATTATCCCGACACGCTACTATACCTGCGCCATGCGTAAACTGATGATCATGGGCGTTGGCATTGAACAGGTGTACCGTGAGATGACGATTCTTATAGGTATGCTTGTCGGATTACTTACTCTCTCGCTCGTAAAGTTCAATAAACGATTAGAATAGAAGTCTATGACACTGAAATATCTTTTACGGAAGGAGTTCACACAGATTCGCCGTAACTCGTTTCTTTCAAGGCTCATCGTTGTCTTCCCGATTATAATCATGTGTGCCATGCCTTGGGTAATGAACATGGAGGTAAAGAACATTGTCGTGGACGTTGTTGACAACGACCGGTCCACACAATCACAACGGCTGGTACATGAGATTGAAGCCAACAGATACTTCATCTTTCATGGACAGCAACCTACCTATGTGGCAGCACTCAACAACATAGAACATTCCGAGGCTGACATTGCCGTGATCATACCACAGCATTACAGCCGTGACCTCACATTGGGACACATGCCGCAGGTACTCATCGCAGCCAATGCCGTCAATGGGACGAAAGGCTCGATAGGTTCGGTCTATCTCAGCCAGATTGTTACAGCCAATGCTGTGCCTTCCGCAGCTGCTGTGCAGTCGAAGGTGTCAACGTTATTCCTCTACAACAAGCATCTTAACTTCAAGCTCTTCATGATTCCGGCACTCTTTGCCATCGTGATGATGCTGATGACGGGATTCCTACCAACGCTTAACATTGTGAGCGAGAAAGAAGCCGGGACGATAGAACAGATAAACGTCACTCCGGTAAACAGGTGGACGTTTATCCTTGCCAAGCTTGTTCCTTACTGGATTATCGCCTTCTTCACCATTACCGTCTGCCTCCTGCTGGCCTGGATTGTATATGGCATAACGCCCGTGGGAAACATCGCACTCATCTATCTCCTCGCCATGCTGCTTGCATTGTTCTTCTCGTCATTCGGACTGATAATATCCAATTACTCCGACACCATGCAGCAAGCCATCTTCGTGATGTGGTTCTTCGTCGTGATACTCCTCTTGCTTTCTGGTCTTTTCACTCCGACACGTTCCATGCCGTCCGCTGCCTATCTCACCACGTATATTAACCCCGTAAGCTACTTCATCGAAGCCATGCGCACGGTCTTCATCCGCGGTGGCAGTTTCAGCAGCATCCAGCATCAGATTCTTGCCCTTTTGGGAATAGGACTCTTCATGGGCGGATGGGCTGTGCTGAGCTATAAGAAGAACCATTGAATCAGAGTGTATTGAAATCATAACATCACAAAGACTTTTGTCATTGTCTGATAATGGGATATGAAAATAATGCCGTCCGATAAACATAGTACGCATAAGGTAGTCTTCAGTATCTTACTATATAATGACAATGATGAACCCTTCTTGCCGTTTTCAACTGATGTGTTGTTGCCAGTCACATGGCGTGTTGCTGGTAAACACCAATGGTGTTGAGCGCTAAACACGATGCAATATATTGCCGATGTGGACTCAACTTGTTGTCAGGAAAGAGATGTAATACCCTAAGAAAGCAGAACATATTTACATACGATTAGCCGACAACAGACGAAAGTCTGAAGGTTGGTTCCGAAAAGTTGATTGGCTTTTGCCCGACAGACGGACTGTCCCGCCGTTCTTCATGAAAGGGCAAAGCTGCGTATGTGATTGAATGAGAATACAAGAAAACACAAGATGCTAACGGCATCCATAAAGCGAAGATTCCTACATGGAAATCCAAGAACCTGCCGTAAAATAAAAAGACTACAGATCAGTTTCCTGACCCATAGCCTTTCACTTATTCCGTATGAAACCGTCCTCTCACAAAGAGGGTGGGATTGTTTGTTTACTTAGTCAAACCGCGGTTGTTCAATGTAACATTGAGAAACTTTACATACTCACGGTACTGACGGTTGTTCAGAATGTAACGCATGTAAGACAAATCCTTCTTGATAGCCTCGTTTACCTTTGCCTCACGCTCAGAGCTGTCGGCAACTGACGCATTCATCATCTCTGCAGCGAATGTGCGGTTTACGTCTTCTACCATGTCAATCTGATCCCGGTTGAGGTTCAGTGCACGGCTCAAAGCGTATGTGCTTACATTGAACTTATATGCATTTGTGGTTGTGTTGTTGTTATCGTTCTCGCCAGCTGCAAAAGCCATTGTCATACTCATTACTGCTACCACTGTCAATACAATCTTCTTCATATTCATTATCCTTTCTAAATTATTTAAATCCTCATTAAAATCTTATATTCTGTAATTAAATTACTTGTTACAGTTGCAAAGTTACAAAATTATCCACATACAGAATGGCTATCTGTCACACTTCGTTCTTTTTTTGCATGTATTTTTGACACACATCAATGCGTTTGATTTAAATCAGTAACAAACACACACTTACTACCCTGCTGTTCCTTATAAAACATATAGAATAATAGTATGAAAAAGAAAAAACAGTAACTAACCATATTTTATTCCGTTTTAAATCATTACCTTTGCAGATACATATAACAACTATTATATATAAAAAATAACAATGGAGAATAATACGCATCGACTCATCGTAGTCAGTTACGAATTATACAGTACAGAAAACGGTGAAGAACAACTCATCGAAAAGACCGAGGAGCAGACTCCCATGCAGTTCTATACTGCCTGCGAGATGGCACTGCCAGCCTTCGAACAGGAGGTTGTGAAATATGAAAAGAATGATGACTTCGAGTTCTCACTCACCAAGGAACAGGCTTATGGAGAGTATGATGTCAAGAGCGTACTGGCACTCGGCAAGGAGACTTTCTCACCTGATGGAGTCTTTGATTCGGCTAATATATACAAGGATGCTATCGTACCTTTGCAGAATGAGGAAGGTCAGCGTTTCCTGGGTAAGGTATTAGAAGTGTCTGAAGACAAGGTTACCATTGACCTCAACCACCCTCTTGCAGGCAAGGACCTTCTGTTCCGTGGTCATGTCATTGAGAACCGTGAAGCAAGCGAAGAGGAAGTAAAGAACTTCTTTGAGCAGATGCACCAGCATCATTGCAACGGAAACTGTGGAGGTGACTGCGGTGGCGATTGCGGTGGCGGTGGCAACTGTGACGGCAACTGCAGCTGCGGAGGTCATGAAGAAGGCGAAGAGGGCTGCTGCGGGTGTCATTAACCCCCTTTGAAGTCCAGCATGGTCACTGAATGAAAGGAAATAAAGGAAAAAGATTCAATGGGGAAAGGTTGGCTATACCCTGCCATCGCCAGCCACATCCCTTCTTTCATGGAGTTGGGTAAGGCTTTCCATAACAGCCAGTCTCTTATGAATACATTTGGAAAAATCTTCACACTAACCACTTTCGGCGAAAGCCACGGGGCTGCTGTCGGTGGTGTAGTCGATGGTATGCCGGCTGGCATAACAATCGACACAGACTTCATTCAGCATGAACTGGCACGACGTCGACCAGGACAGAGCCACATCACAACCGACCGCAAGGAGGCAGACCAGGTGGAACTGCTGAGCGGTGTGTTTGAAGGAAAGTCGACGGGTGCACCTATCGGATTCCTTGTACGCAATACCAATCAACATTCAAAGGACTACGATAGCATCCGTGACCTTTTCCGTCCGTCGCATGCCGATTATACTTATTATAGCAAGTATGGCATCCGTGACCATCGTGGAGGCGGACGTTCATCAGCCCGCATCACACTTTCACGTGTCGTTGCTGGCGCCTTGGCAAAACTTGTATTGCACCAGCAAGGTATCAGCATCATAGCTTATACCTCACAGGTAGGCGATATTCATCTTGATGGAAATTACCACAATTACGACTTCAACCTCATCGAATCAAACCCTGTCCGCTGCCCAGACCCAGAGAAAGCCAAGGAAATGGAAGCACTCATAGAACAGGTAAAACGTGAAGGCGATACCATCGGCGGTGTTGTCACCTGTGTCATCAAAGGTTGTCCTGTGGGATTAGGTGAGCCGGAGTTTGGAAAACTCCATGCACTATTAGGTGCTGCCATGCTCAGTATCAATGCCGTGAAGGGCTTTGAATACGGTGAAGGCTTTGCCGGTTCTTCGTGGAGGGGAAGCCAGCAGAACGATGTGTTTCTGCCTGCCAACACCACAAATCAAAGTTCAAAGCCCAAAGCCCAGAGCAACCACAGCGGTGGAATACAAGGAGGTATCAGCAACGGTGAAGACATCTATTTCCGTGTAGCTTTCAAACCGGTTGCTACACTGCTCATGGAACAGCAAACAGTAAACAAGGAAGGAGAACCCATCACCATGGACGTGCATGGTCGCCATGACCCATGCGTACTGCCCCGTGCTGTACCCATCGTTGAGGCTATGGCTGCCATGACAATGCTTGATGCGCTGCTGATAAGCAAGACGAACAGGCTCTAACCCAGAACAGTCAGTGGAGAACAGAAAAGCTGACTGCCACAAATTACCTTTTGTTATTCTTAATAAGAAAACTGACATTCGTCACCGTGCAGGCGCATGAAGACCTTTCAAGAATACGAAAACGGTTCTTGAACAACTGATTTGAGGCAACGAAATATCTTTACACAATATACTGGAAAAACTTTTTTATCACAAACAAACACCACAAAACGCCAAGCGTGCAACCATCAGGCTATCAGCTGATTACAAAACAGAAAATTATCAGTGCCAAATTACGTTCTAACTAACGCCCTTTAAGCCTCCAGTTAAGCCTTAGTTGCACGTCAATTAAGGCTTAGTTGCGATGCAATTAAGCATCTGTAATTTTCTGCGATTGATTTTATTCTTACAAAAGGGGTGTTTTTTCTCTACTTACTCGATAGCTTTTCGCAGCATCTTGGAGTGGTGAGAACATCAAATGACCTTTGGATTTAAGGTTGACATAAATGCTCTCAAAGCCGACCCGTCATCCAAAGAGGGGGAATAGGACTCGAGAATGTTCAGCCTTGTACTCCCTACCATATCCCTTAAATCCTTTGCAGTATTCAGCACACAGATGTTTCCTGCCAGGCCGCATACATCAATCTGATCTATCTTCAACGCCCTTATCAACTGATTTAAAATACCAGCTGACTCCTCATTCTGCATAATAGAATACTCGTCCTTCTGGATGCTGTCGCCCTTATACAACAAGGTAAAACCTCCCTTTGACTCATTAAGAGCTACCAACAATGTCTCCCATATCGCCGCACCAACTGAATGTTGTACGCAATGACGCGGCCATTGTCCACCTTCTTCAGCAAAAGAACTGTGATGATAAGGATGCCAGTCTGAAGTAACAATCTTCACAGCATATCCATCACCATACACCCTTACAAACTCTGCCAACGCATCCATCGCCCCGGCAGCACCTTTTACAGGAAGTGAACCACTGATAAAGTCGACCTGTGGGTCGACTACCAACAACATCTTATTCATTCAATATAACCTTTTATAACCATGAAACAAATTTATATAGCACGCTCTCATTGCACACTGAACGGGTTAACCACCAAGGATAAACAAACACTACCTATGCAGAACAGCCCGCCCTTTTCCTCATACCTTTCATAGGTTCACGACACTGGTTCAAAAGCGAAGTCACATAATGGACAGCTGATGACGTTAAAACTGCTTACCGTAGACTTCCCTAACCAACAAGATAAGTATAACAGGAACAAACATCCACCCTAAGAAAACCATCAAGTGGACAGGGGGAGAATCATAGATGGAACCACGATAATGAGCCATCACGCGACCGTGACGCCCTCGCACCTTGTACACGTAATATACTATCAGATAGAGCAACACTAATGACATATACATGACGACATTCTCCCGCCAGCCTGTCAGATGGAATAAAGAAGTATTCAAATATCCCAGACAAGCGATCAATGCGAACATGGTGCCTAAGAAAACAAGTCCTACTCCATCAACGCCACGGAGGCTATGATAATGTTCATCCAACCACTCACCTGTGAAATAAATCAAATCAAAAATCGTGAACCAGCCCCTACTCATTATATATCTTTACATAACCTATGCGAGGCAGTTAATGATTTCCGTGACTGACTTACAACCATGACGATCGAGCCAGCCATTAATACCATCACGCACCTTAATCGTAACCTGCGGATCAATGAAGTTTGCAGTTCCTATCTGGATAGCGGTAGCTCCTGCCATAAGGAACTCGATGGCATCCTCAGCTGTGGAAATTCCACCCAGACCAATAACAGGTATCTTAACTGCCTTTGCAACATCATTGACCATGCGGACAGCTACAGGCTTTACGGCAGGACCACTCAGTCCACCAGTACGGATGCTCAGCTTCGGACAACGACGCTCAATATCAATCGCCATGCCCATCAAAGTATTAATCAGAGATACAGAATCGGCACCTTCATCCTCACAGACACGTGCTATACTGGCAATGTCCGTGACATTGGGAGAGAGCTTCACAATCATTGTCTTATGATAATGTTGGCGAACAGCTTTCACTATAGAAGCGGCACCGGAACAGGTAACACCGAACGACATACCGCCTTCTTTCACGTTAGGACAGGAGATATTGACCTCAATGGCAGGAATACCATCCAGGGCATCGAGCCTCTCAGCCGTCTCAGCATACGATTCGGGGGAATTTCCGCTCACATTGACTATCATATTAGTGTCAATACCCTTTATCTCGGGATAGATGTGTTCGATGAAATAATCCACTCCCTTATTCTGTAAGCCCACACAATTAAGCATTCCCTGAGGCGTCTCCACCATACGTGGATAGTCATTCCCCTCACGTGGCTTCAGCGTCGTTCCCTTGACAATGATACCTCCTATCTCTTCCAACGGCACGAAATCAGCAAACTCCAATCCATAACCAAACGTGCCACTGGCTGTCATTACAGGGTTCTTGAGATGTAAGTTATTTATCTTTACATTTAAATCAGCCATACTACAATCATCTTTTTTTACATTATTACACCTTAACTCATAAGGTTTACTGTCTCCACATAAAGTTCTTTCTTCTGTAGAATCATCCTTATTTGCCCTGTCAGGATAATCGAACTAACCCAACTAACCGGCTCTAATAAATCAGATAATCCTGACCTTTTCCATCCACCTTATTCGCCCCACAACAACCGTCGGGTATCGAAGACTGGTCCTTCTTTGCAGACACAGAGATTACCTTCTGTGGTTTTCTCCACACAGCAAAGGCAAGCACCGACCCCACATGCCATCATGTTCTCCAAGGATGCCTCACAAGGAATGGACTTCTGATGAGCGTAACGTGCCACAGCCACCATCATTGGCTTAGGACCACAGGTGGAGATACGGTCAAAACACTCCGTGGAGAGAACAGGGTGATTTGTGACAAAGCCCTTCTCCCCCGCAGAGCCATCCTCCGTAGTTATGCATACCTTTCCATACTTCTCGAAAAGTGAAACCTCTGCCAAATCGGCTGCTGTGCGGGCACCTAACAAAAAGACAGGACTTCCACCAGCTTCCTTGATTTGTTTACCGAAATAGAGCAATGGGGCAACGCCGACACCACCGCCAACAAGCAGAATACGCTCTGCAGGATGAGACAAAGGCGTAAATGTATTGCCCAAAGGAAGAACACAATTCAATATGTCTCCCTCGTGTAGACGTGCGAGCGTGCGCGTACCTTCTCCTACAGTTGCAACAAGCAGCCACAACTCATTACGGTCACTATCAACGAAATTAATGGAAATAGGACGGCGAAGAAAAGTAGAAGGCGAGCCGTCCACTCTCACCTCTACAAACTGACCGGGAAGCATCTCTGGAAGGGGCTTGTCGTCTGTCAGCTTAATAAGGACATTCCTTGCATTGACACGCTCCACGGAAGATACCTTCAAGTCGAGGACATACTTCTTCATCTTGCTTTGCTTTTTAATACCATGCAAATACTGCAAGTAAAGGCAGACTGGCATGTATCAGAATTGTCATCCACAGTAATCCACTGGAAACACGGCTCGTGTGTTAACAATTGGAACATTGCTCCCGAACGCACACCCTGCACGTCCCTGCATTCAGATACAACCTCTATTTGCCGAGTGCAGCATATTTTATGCAAATATAGATAAAATATCCCGATTATAAGCTGATTGAGGTAAAAAACAGAAATAAATCCTTCCAAAACGAGTGCTTTCCATAAACATCTATCGCATTAACAATGGAATTAACACCTTACAATATATAATCAGAAAGAAACAATCTTACGCTTCTCAGTCTATGTACTATAACCCAGCACATAATGTGTTAGTAGCTAACACACGTGGTGCTGATGGTAAGCACCAATCGTGCTAAGGGCTAAATATCTCAGAATATAACTCTAAAAAGCACGTAATTTATTGTCTGGAAGGAGTTATATAGCTAAAAGCAAGTCTTACCAAAATGCGCCTCCACAGAAGTAGACAATCTATAATGGTACGGAATATCTCACTATTGCATTAGCTTGATGATAAACCACTTATCCGAATGTCTGATTGACAATTAGGCTTACCAGCCTACTCAAACTTCTCCATTACAGGAAATATTCCTCTAAAAGGGGGTGAGATTATCGGATTTTCTTTGTACTTTTGCCTTGTCGGTTGCATAGTTTAATTCTTTTATCTCAACACAAAGTCAATAAATTTCTGCAACATGACTAAATAAAGGGGCAATATTCTGTCTCCCTCAAACACTTATAACAACACTTAAATCAAAACATTACGAACTCAAGGTCAACACCTGATAAAAACATAAACTTATGGAAAAAATAGATATAACCAAAGAGTTAGAAGATTTCTACCATCATTTGAACGAAGCTACTATAGACAGAACTATCTTTTCAGCAAGATTCGGTGATGGTAAAACAGAGTTCCTAAAACAATTCAAGGAAAAATACCAAGATGAATACGACTTCTATACTTTATACCCTGTCAACTATCAGATTGCTCCAAACGAACAGATAATTGAGTACATAAAAAGAGACCTGCTATTCCAACTGCTTCTCAACGAAAAAATTAAACCAGGTATAGAGATTCCGAACCCTATCGCATTCCAATGGTACCTCTGTAACAATACGTTTGACATCATACGGGACTGTATGAAATTTGCTCCATCACTCATTGGGACAATGGCGCAATACCAAGTGGTATTAAGGGGCGTAACAGCACTTGCAGAAACGATCATCAAGCAATATCAGAAATTTAAGGGTTTCAAAGAAGAAATCAACAATAATAGTTTTAAAGAAGGGGTGAACTATATTGGGCGTTTCAATAACGAAGCTGGTAGTATCTACGAGTTAGACCCTATCAGCTGGCTCATTGCTAAAAGCATTACTGCTGAGAAAGGAAAAACACCCGTCCTCATCATAGAAGATCTTGACCGTATTGACCCTGCACACTTGTTCAGAATCCTCAACATCTTCTCTGCCCACATAGACAGGCAATATCTATTAAGTGACCAGAACATAATAGAAGATGGCACAGAGAAGCCTTTAGACCAACTTCCAAATAAATTTGGATTTAAGAAAATCATTTTTGTCATGGATGCAGAAGCTACTAAGGCTATTTACGAGAAGTTCTATGGAAATTATAATTATAAGGGATATATCAGTAAATTTATCTCTAAACGTATTTTTGAATATTCTATAACAGAAACAGCACGATTGAGATTGAGTGAACATATCTATCACGAATGCGGAATAGACAGAGAAACAATGTTTGAAACTTTAACAGATGAGATAAAGAATTTAGAACTCTCTGTAAGAGACATCGTTAGAGTACTTGATGGGTTTACAAATTCCTATAGAAAAGAAGTGGTAAAAATAACTGATGATGTGCAGTTTTTATCGGATACACCTCTTGTTAAAATCCTTGCCATATTAAGCAGATTGGGAGTAAAGAGAAATAATATGCCAAAAGTTATCCAAAAGATAAAACCAAATGAGGAGATAATACGTTTGTTGAGCAGCTTTGCCTTAGATAAAAGTTTTATTACAAAAGCAAACTACATACAATATAATGGACAACCGTATTACATAACATTTAACATAGATGGGAATAAGAAACTGATTGTAGACAATATACTTTCAATATCTAACGAGATGGTAGGAGTAATTCAGTGTACAGAAATAGATTTTTGAGTCTATTATAAACAAAGCATTAAAATACGTAAACTAACAAAAGAATGGGTTTTCCAGATATTTTTTTAGTTTGAAAATATGAAATCCCTTCAGCAATCATGTCTTAACTGATAGCTTGTGTCATCTTGCCTTCATCTCTGCCTGCTTTGAGCAATCTTGCATATTCAGCTTAGATTGTTCTTTGAGTTACCAAATTATACTGAGCGAAAATAATAGTTTATCCGACATTTCGAGTAGTATATCATTCATTATAGATTTGGAACATGATAGGAATAAGTATGAAACGAAATTGAACAAGACACTCTATATATGACTCAAAGAGTAAGAAAAGAGACGACAAGACACTATATGGTTGCTTTATCAAGTTTAAGTAAACAGTCCGGTACCAACATACGACTCCATAGAATTACACTTTCCTGTCACTACTGTCATCCGCATAAAGTATCTAACTATTTAGTTTACAATGAGTTTATACGAAATGTTAAAATGACAGCAAACTAAATTAAAAGTAGATTTGTAAGTAAGCACTTTAGTTTAAGTCAATCGTTTCACTCCAAACTATGGATGGAAAAAGCCGTAAGAAACCAGTAGTATTAATAAGGGAAAAGACATTGTGGCTTTAAAGTCCGTTTGCGTGCTATAAACATCTATTCTTATAGTAAGAGCAAATACATCAAAATAGGAACAAAGGCTTGTAAGAAGGGCTACATAGTTTCTTATGGGGTATTGTACCCTACATAGAAATCGTTTTAAGAGACATCCAATCTAACTTTGCACTCGGAAGTTAATTAATACGTTTACAAACTTCCGAGTGCTATACTATGAATATCAAATTCACATTTCAAAGACTTATTTCTTGGGAACAAAAGTTTCCCATGTCTGATCATCAAAGAAGATACGAATCTCTGTGATGCGTCGTTGCGGTTTGTCAATATACTTTACCTCTGCACGAGATGGGCTTTTATACATATTATCACAGTATGGAGAGCTTACCTGTTCCGCACCTGCTTGGGGTGGAGTAGTAGGATAAGAGAAATCAAGTGCGCCCTCAGCAACTCCAGGTTGCATCACTCCAGACTCTCCCGTAGAAGAATTAAGGTCAGCAACCTGATCTCTAAACATAGGTCCTTGTCCATACATAAGCCAATCAAGATTAATCTTGGTGAACTTACTTCTGATTGCCTCAACAGTATTTAGAGTCGGTTTTGTTCTTCCTGTAAAAATACTGCTGAGAGATGCAGATGAGATTCCTATGAAATCTGAGAAGGTTTGCTGAGTCATGTGCTGACTCTCCATGAGCTGTCTGATTCTATCTTTCATATAAAAATACTATCGTTTGTTACTAAATAGAGGAGTCTGAAAGCTGTTTGCCCACTTCTCTAAGAACTTTACAAAGGTAAACATAATATTTTAAATATCAAAACAATGTTTATGCTAACATACGTTTGTATATCTTTGTTTTGATATTTACATTTTACAAAACAAAAGGCACAGAAGTGTGCAAGTAGTATATACATTTGCAAAACAAAATATACACTTCTGTATAAGATAATATCAATTAATTAAGCAAAAAGCGTAATTTACTGGCTAAAAAGCACCTTATATCTAATGTACAAACGTAAAAATGGGATATATACAATAATTAGGGCAATTTTTAAGTAAACATTGATTCAAAAGCAATATACTTTATACATAAATAACTGGTATATATAGGATTACATAGGTATTGCGTGAAGTGTATAAAAATCCATTTAGGTTTAGCAACCTATATATATAGATTTTATTATCAAAATTAATATTTGTATGTGCGCTTTTATTCTTTTAGATACACTCATTATATTTACAAACGTAAACAAAAACTATCAAGAAACAATTACTGCTGTTTACATTTAAAAAAGATAATAAATGTGAATTATAAATCACAGTTTTGATGAAACAGCCATTTTTAGCGTGCTTAAAGTATTTATGAACGGGAGGAAAGAGACTTTGAAATATGCGAAAAATGACGATGATGAAATGCGCTAACTCCCCTACTACTCAATAAGAAACACAAAAAAAGCACCTTTTTCAAAGCGCTCCTTTTAGATTAAAATTATATGTTTTCTGATAAGAAAAGGGGATTTTGATGCCCTGAAAGCACCAAAATCCCTCTGTTTTTTAATGAAGAATAAAGAAAATAAGCTCTTTCATCAAATCCCCTGCACTAGTATTAGGATTATCCAGCCCTTTACTCTTGCCATCTATATCCCGAATCTTGGAAATTATATCCATCGTTTTACGAGCGGAATAGTTCCTCAGACCCGTCATAAAATCTTTTGCGCCCCATGTATTACGTAAATCCAAAGCACCTGCAATCTCCTGCTCAGAGTTTTTCCGGGGAGCATAATGAACTATCATCAGGTTTTGAAAATAAGAAAAAAGCAACGGAAGGAAAGAATAAAGAGAGCCTGCTTTAGGATTATTGTCAAAATATTTCACAATCTGATTTGCCTTAAAACAATCTTTCTGAACGATGGCATTTCTAAGTTCAAATGCATTGAAGTCTTTACTAACCCCTATCTCCTTCTCCACCACATCTGGTGTTACCCGAAGATTGTCTGCTGGAAGAGAAATCAGAACCTTATCCAGTTCGGATGTTAACCGGCTAAGATCAGCACCGATATGATCAGCTATCATCTGACATGCCTTTGACTCAATGCTGACATTCTTCTGCTTCAGATAATTTTGGATGAAATCTGGCAGCTGGTAGTCGCGCAACTTCTTGCTTTCAAACACGACACCTGCAACCTGTGCTAATCCGACAGCTTTCTTACGTGCATCAATTTTCCCGTTTTTATGACACCACACAAGGATGGTTGATTTTACGGGATTTTTGAGATACTTCTCCAGAGCTTCTAAAGAACGGACATTCTGTGCTTCCTTGACAATAATCACCTGATACTCTGCCATCATTGGATAACGGCGTGCCATATCAGCTATCTGAACAGCTGTAATATCCGATCCGAAGCAGATTGTCTGATTGAAATCACGCTCTTCTGGAGAAAGAACATGGTCTGCAATATAGCTGGAAATCTGATCAATATAATAGGATTCCTCCCCCATCAACATATAAATGGGAGCAAAATTCCTATTCTTCAGATCCTGCATTATACTCTGAAATGTTGGTCCTTGCTTTGCTGGCATTTACTTTTTTATTAACTTTGCATAATAGATAAACCGTATGTGCAAGCAATGGCAATGGGGCAAGCAAGCAATAATGATAAAATATCCATTGGGGAAAACCAGCCTCTAAGACATGTGCAGTACGGTCTTTCATGCAAAGTTAATAGAAAAGAGATAGAAAACAAAATTTTCATTTGACTTTCAACCGCACACTTTACACCTTATTATATATAGTACATTTCAAATATGATGCAGCTCAACCTTCCTCCTTATCAAACCAGGGTAAAGGAGGCAAACGGACGAAAGCAGATTTTCGATATACTTCGCAGGAAATATGTAACACTCACTCCAGAGGAATGGGTGCGCCAGCACTTTATTCATTACCTGATTGAACACAGGAACTACCCCGTCGCTCTGCTTGCCAACGAAGTCCCGCTGCAAGTTGGAGAAAAGAAAGTCCGTGCAGACAGTGTTCTTTATGACAACCAGCTTCGACCGAGAATGATTGTTGAGTACAAAGCTCCTACCATAGCTTTGACACAAAAGGTATTCGACCAGATATCTGTTTACAATCTTCTACTACACGTCGACTACCTCGTCGTATCAAACGGACTGGAAACCTATATCTGCAAAATGGATTATGAAAACCAGACATACAGGTTTATCGAGACCATTCCAGATTATCAAAATATTTAACAAACATACCGTTTTATACCTACATAAATCAGTAATAAACATTTACTTCAATTCCGCAGCGTTTTTTCTTGTGAGGCGATTTTATATGTTGAGATGTCTTTTTTGGGGGTCTATATGTTGATATGAGGTTTTTCGGGGGTTCTTGGTTCTTGCATAGGCATGAAATCCCCCACCCAAACCAATGGGGAATATGAGAACCACAAAGAAATGCTGCTTATTCAAGGAATACTTCAGAATAGTATGCTTTGTTTGTATACAGGTTCAGAACGTTCCGCCTTCCCGTTCGCACCCATTTTGCCGGTACGCTGACGAAATGCAGGATAAAGGCTCTCAGCCTGCTTGTCTTTTTCAACGGCTTGACCTTTTCGCTGATATGGCGGACGAGATAGAGATAGAAGTTCTTCAGCATGGCGGTAACCATCATGAAAGCCATGTTCTCAGCCATGAAGGAAAAGGGCAGATGTGCCCAGCCGAAGTCATTGTTCTGTATGTCGAAGTTCTTTTCGCTCGCTCCACGTTCATTGTAGAATGTGATGATATCCTTCTCGGTAGATGTCCGGTTATTGGTAAGGATACAGCGGTATGTGTATATCACTCCGAACATATCCGTCTGTTCCCTGCCGTGCTTGTCTTTCAAGGGAGTACGCTGTACGACAAGCCTGTATGACTTTCCTTCGATGAGGTCGTCCATGCTGACGGAGGTGACATCGCATCTCTCATAGCCAACCTCAACGCCCTTCCACTCTTCCAGCTGGCGGAACTCCTCGCACCGGCTGCCGCAGTTGGCAGCACGTATATAGAACGTGTTGCAGCGCTGCTCTACGGTTTGGATGATTTCCTTCGAGAACGACCCGCAGCTGGCACGGAAACGCTCTGTCACAACACCAAGCTCGGAGGTCACACGGTCCATAATTCGGCGAAGCGTGTCTTCTTGATGGGGAATTTCACATTGGTGTTCCCGTCACGGTTCTCACCTCCGACTATGATGCCCCCGATGGAAGCCCAGCCCGGGAAATAGACATGGTCCTGCTTGTAGGAATACTTTGCATCGAACTTGTAAGCTGGAATAAACTGGTGGTCAAAGTCCAGGTCAACATGGCTGCCCGCCTTTATAGGGTTCTCCCGTTAAATGCGTAGATCGGAAACAGAATAAAGGCTTATACGCTTGTATGGTATGGCTATCCAAGATCGGACGGTCTCACAAAGGAGGATAAAGCACAAAAAAATGCAGAAAAGGCTAACAGAGGCTATGTCTTTCCGTCTTCTACAAACAACTTATTCCCATATCAATCAATGTTTGTAAACTATTTTCATACAACTCAAAACCAATACATGGTCTTCTGGCTTTGAAAAGACGCCCAATTGACTTGCAATAGATGCCCTTTTGAAGTCCAATTAACGCCCTTTTGAAGTCCAACTAAGCACCTTTTCTTGCATGACCTTATAACTGACTGATTTCCTGTTGGTTGCAGACTTGCTTTTTACACGTGTTTTTGCCTTTATCTGTAGGTATTTTACCCGAAATTATGTCATGATTTTTCAATCTGTTGTCTGCGCTTTTCAAAGTATTAAAATGGAAAGGTTTTCTGCATGGGAGGATGATAACAAAGTAGGTAGCCAAGACCGTCTTGGCTATGTTTTATTTAATGAACAACTCCGGTTCTTCCGTTAAAGCTATACGAAAAACATCCATGCATTTAACGGAAGAACCCTTTATAAGCTCCATTCTCCGTATCATCCGTAAAAGTAAGGTGTTCAGCTTCTCTGCAGTGTTGAAACTGTAAGACCTGCCGGAGGTTTCGCTCTTATAGACAATATCCTCTTCGGCAAGCTCCTTCAGTCCGCGCCCCACGGTGTCGGCACCGGGTAACAGCGTACCTGGTCTCTGCCTGAACTGCCCAATAAGCGCATTGATGTCCTCAAGACAATCCCCACCGCAAAGGTAACTGAAGAAGAGAGAGCCCAGGATGCTTCCATGGCTGAATGCCTTGCCGCTGCATCCGCGTCTGCCCAACACAGATTCGGTAAGTTTTTCAAAGCCCTACTTTGAAAAAACGTCCATGATGTGATAAATTCCTCCGAAGGAAGTGATATTCTCGTTTTTAATTGCTACCTTTGTCATGTCAGATTTTTGCTTGTTTATTATTTTGATAGCATTAAGATAGGTGAAATCTCTGACATGTCCAAGTGTCTTGAGGACTTTGTTTCTCAGGCACTTGGAGTTCTCACAAGAAATAATGCTGCGGAATTAAGGTATAAAAAAGTAATAGGAATCGTTATAGGGCTTGCCATCGGCTTCTTCCTGTGTATCGACGATCTGATAACCCGTCTTTCCAGGACCTTCGATAAGACAAGGTAGCAGCTTTACGATGGAAGCGGCAACGTGATGCGCAGGGTGGAGAGCTTGAAGGGACTCGGCATAACGCCGAAGAAGCAAACCAAGGGACTGGAAGAAATTAATACATTGGACCGATAAATGAAAAATAAAGGCTTATCATATTTCCTAAGATTACAGGTTGATTTCCTGTGGCTCTTGTGTATGGTGCTGTGTTCGCAGCTCCATGCTCAGGAACATTTGACCCGCAATATGCTGATGTTGTCGAATCTCAATACGGACAATGGGCTCTCCAGTGCCCGTGTGTATTCGATAGTTGAGGCTGAGGATGCTGCTATGTGGATCAGTACCAAGCGAGGCGTTGACAGGTACAATGGTCAACAGGTACGGAACTATACCTTGGCTACGGATATGCAGTTTAGTGATGCCAGTGGTAGAAACATCAAGTTGACTAAGGATAGCCAACAGCATATCTATGCCTATGATAATAAAGGAAAGATCTATATATATAATAAGGTGAAAGACACATTCCAACTCCAGGTCAATCTGATGAATGTACTTGGAGGAAGTGTGGTGCTCAATGACTTGTTGGTTGATGACAAGGGATGCTTTTGGATGGCGTTAGATAGGGGCGTGTATATGATGGCTCCTCTATCTATTGCTGGTAGCAAAGACAAAACAGCGTATAGTTCGCCGAACAAAGGAAAATACATTCTGAAGAACATATATGTCAATCATATCCGATTCTTCGGCAAACAATTATTGATAGGTTCTCCTTCGGGAGTCTTCGTCTATTCACAAAATGCAGCCCAGCCTCGATTGCTCTTGCGAGGGTATTCCGTGCTTTCGTCTTATCACGACGTGAAGGCTCATCAGATATGGTTGGGAACTTTCCATCGTGGCATTCTCTTGCTCGATGACAGAACATGGAAGCCATTGTCTTCTCTCACGCAATTCTCATCCTTATCAGATATTCCGCTCATCCCTGTTCGTTCCATTATCCCCTACGATGCAGCCACCATCTTGATGGCGGTGGATGGAGCAGGTGTCTATGCCTACGACAAGAAGACTTGTAAGACGAATCTACTTTTGAATACGGATGGCAGACTGGAAAATGTATTGCATGGCAATGGCGTCTATGCCCTTTGCAAGGACCATCTTGGCGACCTTTGGATGGGCTCCTATTCAGGAGGTGTGGATATGGCTATTCCTATGGAGCATACCTTGGAGTTTGTGCGCCATGAGTATCTCAACAGCCAGTCGCTTATCAATAATGGTGTGAACGATGTTATGCAGAGCGTGGATACACAGGGCCGCAATAGCAAAATATGGTATGCTACCGACAAGGGGGTGAGCATCTATGACGAGCAAACCCATCTGTGGCATCATTCCCTATATAATAAGGTGGCGCTTACCCTTTGTCAGACTGCCGATGGCAAGGTCTTGGTGGGAACCTATGGTGATGGCATCTTTCAGGTTCATGCCGATGGAAGCAGTAGTTGGGCTTACTCTGTGTCGAATGGCAAGTTAAAGACCGACTATGTGTATAGCATTTTCAAGGATAGCGAAGGAGGCTTGTGGATAGGTTGTTTGGATGGAGACTTGGTACATATCCCATCATCATTAGAAAAGAATGGAAATGTGGATAACTCCGTTAACTACTTGCCAATCAATGAAGTTCAGAGTATCGTGGAGTCTCCTGATAAGAAGATTATTGCGGTGGGAACGACCCATGGATGTTATCGTATCGACAAGCGAAGCCTTCGTGTCAGTCGATTCTTCTATCCGTCGGAATTTCCGTCAGTCGATTATAATTTCTTTGTCAATGCGATGGCTTTTCAGGATGCACGGCATATCTGGATAGCCACCGATGGAGGAGGCTTGTACCTCTACGATTGGCAGAAGCACCAGGTTAAGAACTATACCATCTCGCAGTCTTTGCCTTCCAACACCGTCTATGCCTTGGTCAAGACTCCCATTGGCAAGGTGTGGATGAGTACCGACAAGGGACTGGCTTTCATAGATCATGGAAAGGTGACCAATCTCAACTTCTTCAAGGGATTGGAGCGGGAGTACAAGCGTATGGCTGTGGTCCGAACCCAAGACGGGCGAATGATATTCGGAAGCAGTGAAGGAGCTGTGGTCTTGGCATCCAAGTTTGCCAGAGGATTGAACTACAAGGCTCCTCTTCATATCACGGGTGTTGAGGTGGAAGGAAAGACTTTCGATGAGGATGCCCAACAGGAAGATTGGAATGCAGAACTCTTCAAGATGTTGCAGACTGGCAAGATGAGCTTTTCACACAGCGAGAATACTCTCATCGTGCATTTCGAGAGCATCAATTACCAGTATCAGCACGACATCCAATACCAGTATTATTTGGAGGGGTATGACCATCAGTGGAGTGTGCCTTCTGCCTACCAGCAGGCTCGTTTCGCCACCTTGCCTCCTGGCAGTTACACCTTGTATGTCAAGGCAATGGGTAGGAGCAACGGACGCATTTTGGGAGAATCTACCTTGCGTATTCATATCGCCCAACCATGGTGGAACTCTTGGTGGGCATGGATTGTCTATCTCAGCATCTTTGGTGCTATCGTCTATTTCGGCTGGGATTACTACAGGGAGCGTTTGCATCGCAAGTACTACGATGACAAGATCAACTTCTTTGTGAATACCGCTCATAACATCCGTACCCCTTTGAGTCTTGTGCTGGCACCTCTTGCCGACTTGTCGAAGGATACTACACTGGGCGATAAGAGCCGAAAGTTCTTGGAGATGGCACTGCGTAATGGCGACAAGCTTCTGAGGATGGTGACCGAGTTGCTTGATTTCCAGAAAATAGCCGTAGCGAAGACACAAGTCCACTTGCAGAATGTGGAGCTGTCTGTCCTCTTGCGTCAGCAGGTGGATAAGTTCCAGATGTCTACCCAGGAGAAACATATCAGTCTTCGGTTGACAACCTGTGGACAGCATACCTTCTCTACCGATCTTTCTATGATGGATTTGATATTCGAGAATCTGCTCTCCAATGCCGTAAAATATACGCCGGTGGGTGGAACCATCACCGTCTCTGCTTCGATCGATGAGGTTGGCAAGCAGGTCTGCATCCAGGTAAGCGATACCGGCATCGGTATCCCGAAATCCGAGGCAAGGCATATCTTCCAGAGTTTTTTCCGTGCCTCCAATGCGGTCAACTCTCAGGAGATGGGCAGTGGCTTGGGCTTGATGCTCACTCGCCAGCTTGTGCAGAAACTGGGAGGAAAGTTAACGTTCGAGAGCGAGGAAGGCAAGGGAACTGCTTTCTTGGTTGTGTTGCCTGATAACGGAAATGTTGATGTTCCCGTTTCTTCCAAGCCAGCAAGTCTGCCAGAAACTTCAGATACCTCCGTGTCTGCCGATGAAAAAATAAAATCAGAGGAATCCCTTAAGGACACGCTCCTTTTTGTAGATGACAACGAAGACCTCCATCAATACATCCGTATGGCTTTCGCTGACCAATATCATGTGGTGGATGTGGAGAGTGGTGAGGCAGCCTTGAACTATCTGGCAGAGAATGGCGAGTGCGACATCGTGGTATCCGATGTGATGATGCCGGGTATGCAGGGCGACGAACTCTGCCGTCGCATCAAGGAAAACAAGGAGACCAGTTGGCTGCCTGTCATTCTCCTGACGGCGAAGGCTGGTCGCGACTTCATGATAGAAGGCCTAGGACTTGGAGCAGACGATTACATTGCCAAGCCATTCGACTCTGCCATTCTTGCCAGCAAGATAGCGAGCATGTTGAAGAACCGTTGTCGTCTGAGTCAATACTATATGGAGCGAAGTCTCGCCATCGTCAGAGGAGAGGACTCTGGGCAATCGTCTCAAAAGAGCCTGTTGCCAAGCGAACCTTCCGTGCCATCCGCTTCCGATGAAAAGAATAAATCTTCCGATGAAAAAGAACCGGAATTGGATCCGATGGACCAAGCTTTCGTTGAGAAAGCAACCCGTCTCGTCCTCGATAACCTGAGCGACACCGACTTCACCATCGACCGCCTTTGCCGGGAGATGGCGATGAGCCGCACCCTCTTCTATGGCAAGTTGAAGACTCTGACGGGGCAAGGACCGCAAGACTTCATACGACTCATCCGTTTGGAGCAGGCAGCCCAGTATCTGAAGCAAGGCGATAGCGTCTTGGATGTCTCTGTGAAGACAGGATTTGTAAACGTAAAGTACTTCAGTACAGTCTTCAAGAAGCATTTCGGGGTGTCACCGAGTAAGTATGAATAAAATGAGCAGTGTAAATTGTTGGTAAAGAAAGTAAAATTACTACTATCTGATATTCAGTTAGTTATATACAAATGTAAGGTTTCAAACCTGGCGATAAGTTAGATTTGAAACCTTTTTTGTTTGCATTCTAACCTAGTTTTTTTCTCTTTTCTATACTTTTGCAGCCAAGTCCAAACAATAACTCGCAATGAATAAACAATTAAACATAAACAACAACAATAAACTTAATAATGAAAAGGAACCTTTTGAAAATCTGCTTGCTATTTGTAAGTATGTTTACTGCATTTTCTTGCAGTGCTAGTCCTTCGGTGGTGGATACGCCTGATACAAGCGAATCGATTCCTACCGCCAAGCAATGGAACAAGGATGTAGTAGGTTGGAATCTCGGCAATGAATTCGAGTGCTCAGCTCCTGGACAGGATGGCGAGTCGATGCAGATTGGCAACCCTGATGGTTCCATCCATGCAGAGACAGCTTGGGGCAATCCCGTTGTCACCAAAAAAATGATACAAGCCGTGAAGAAGGCAGGTTTCAATGCCATCCGTATTCCAATCCGTTGGCAGTGCCACATTACCAATGCTCAGGCGATGAGCATCGACAAGATTTGGATTGCTCGTATCAAGGAGGTAGTGGGTTGGTGTCTGGATAATGACCTCAAGGTTATCATCAATGCGCATCATGAAAAATGGCTCGAAGGTCGTCCTACCTATCAATATAAGGATGTAAACTGCCAAAAGCTTGCGCTCCTCTGGATGAATATCGCTTCTGAGTTTGCCAATTATGACAGCCGCTTGGCTTTCGCCGGTACCAATGAGGTTCACGTCAGGGACAACTGGAGCAAGCCTACTGCCGAGAACCTCGAAGTGCAGAATGCTTACAATCAGATATTCGTGGATATGGTTCGTGCCACAGGCGGCAACAATGCCAAGCGCCACCTCATCTTACAGACTTACGTTTGCAACCCTTGGTTTGGCATCGAGAATGGAGGATTCATCATTCCGAAGGATGCCGAAGGCAATGGCAACAACTATATGAGTGTGGAATTCCACTACTATCAGCCATGGAGCTATGCCGGCGATTGCGCCTACGATTACTGGGGTGATGCCTACAAGGATGTTGGCAAGATACCTGCTGAAAACGAGAAGACGATGACGGATTTCTTCGATAAGGCGATGAATACCTGGAGCAACAAAGGACTGGGTATCGTAATAGGAGAATGGGGAGTAACCGACCACTATAAGTCAAACTCTGTGAAAGTGCATGAAAACATGACCTACTACTGTAAGTTCTTGACTACGGAGGCTCGCAAACGAGGCTTCTCTACTTTCGTTTGGGACAACAACCACTTTGGCAACGGCTCTGAGAAGTATGGCATCTTCGACCGTTTCAAGAGTATGAAGGTGAATGCTCCTTGGATTCTCGAAGGAATCTTTGGGAAAGAATAATGTTAAACTAAAAACAAAATATCTATTATGAGAAAGAAAACCATGTTTCTCGGCATGCTCGGTGCAGGTTTGATGTGGATGCCTACTTCTGCCATCCTCGCTGCTCAGATGAACAATGCTGCTATGAGCGTTCAGCAGAACCAAGGTATCAAGGGTACAGTGGTGGATACCACTGGCGAAACCTTGATTGGTGCAAGCGTGAAGGTGGCTGGTACAACAAACGGTGTCGTTACCGATCTGGATGGTAACTTTACGCTGAATTGCAAGCCTGGAGCTACACTCGAAGTGAGCTACGTCGGTTACAAGACGATGACCGTGAAAGCTGTTAATGGTATGAAAATCAAGATGCAAGTGGATAGTAAAGCCTTGAATGAGGTAGTTGTCACCGCCCTCGGTATCAAACGAGACCGCAAGGCTCTCGGCTATGGCTTGGAGGAAGTGAAGGGTGAGGAACTCAGCAAGGCGAAGGAAACCAACGTCATCAACTCTCTTTCAGGTAAGGTGGCTGGTCTCGTCGTGCAGAATACGGCTGGCGGTGCTTCTGGTTCTACCCGCGTGCTCCTTCGTGGTAATACAGAAATGGCAGGCAACAACCAGCCTCTCTATGTGGTGGATGGTGTGCCTTTGGATAATACAAACTTTGGCAGTGCTGGTGAAAGTGGCGGTTATGATCTGGGTGATGGAATCTCTGCCATCAATCCTGATGATATTGAGACGATGACCGTATTGAAAGGTCCTGCTGCCTCTGCCCTTTATGGTAGCCGTGCTTCCCACGGTGTTATCTTGATTACGACCAAGAAGGCGGAGAAGGATAAGATTTCCGTGGAGTACAATGGTTCTTACACTGTCGATACCCAGTTGGCTAAGTGGGACGACATCCAGGAGATATATGGCGCTGGTTACAATGGCGAGCTGCCTACATCCAGCACCTCTGGTACCAATACCAGTTGGGGACCTAAGGCCGATGATTTCATGTTCAAGTATTTCGATGGCGAGGAGCGTCCATTCTTGATGCACCCTAACAACGCCTCCGATTTCTTCCGCACAGGTTTCACCACCCAAAACTCTGCCATCCTCTCTGTTAATTCCGGTAAGACGGGTATGCGTTTCTCTGTTACCGATATGCGCAACAAGGACATCCTGCCTAACACCAATATGAGTCGTGACAACTTCAACCTCCGTGTTAATACCTCCGCAGGTCCTGTTGACTTCGATTTCACCGCCAACTATACTCGTGAGAAGGTGAAGAATCGTCCTGCCCTTGGCGATTCCCAGAGCAACGTGGGTAAGAACCTCATGACCCTGGCGGGTACCTACGACCAGGCTTGGTTGAAGCACTATGAGGATGCCGACGGCAACTATTCCAACTGGAATGGTAACGACCAGTATAACAAGAACCCATACTGGGATCTCTATAAGAACAGCAATACATCCGACAAGGACGTGTTCCGTTTTACGGGTAAGGCCATCTGGAACATCGACAACCACCTCAAGTTGCAGGGTACCATCGGTACCGACATCAACAGCATGAACTTCGAGGACTTCATCGCCAAGACAACTCCAGGTACTCCTGCCGGAAAGCTTACCGACCAAATCTTCAACAACCGCACACTCAACGCCGAGATACTCGCCCTCTACAACAACTCATGGGGCGACTTCGATGTCAATGCTACCGCTGGTGGTAATATCTTCAAGGTGAACAACAAGACCACTACCAACGTCGGTCTCAACCAGCAGATGAATGGAATACAGAACATCATGAACTATCTGGAGCAGAATACTCGTGAGAGCATGTATAAGAAGCAGATTTCTTCTCTCTATGCCAGTGCGAGCCTCGGCTACAAACATACTTACTATCTGGAGGGAACCCTCCGTGGCGATAGGTCATCTACGCTCCCTACCAATAACAATACATACGTATATTCTTCGGTATCTGGTAGTTTGGTATTCTCCGAGTTTATCAAGAACAAGAAGTTCATCAATTACGGTAAGATTCGCGCATCTTGGGCAAAGGTAGGTAGCGATACTGATCCATACCAGTTGGCACTCAACTACACCACGGGCAAGTACAGCTACTCGGGTTATACCATCGGTATGATAGCCAACTCAACACAGCCAAACAAGGACTTGAAGCCTACTATGACAGATTCTTACGAGGTAGGTTTGGAGATGAAGTTCTTCAACGGACGCTTGAGCTTGGATGCCACCTATTACAACCAGAACTCCAAGGACCAGATTTTAAGCTTGGCTTCAACCACCACCTCTGGCTATGCTTACCGCCTCATCAATGCCGGTGAGATTCAGAACCAGGGTATCGAGATTGCCCTCAATGCCCGTGCCTTGCAGATCAAGGACTTCGCTTGGGACTTGGGGGCCAACTTCTCGAAGAATACCAACAAGGTGAAGTCGCTCACCAATGGCATGGACTACTTCGAGTTGGCGAAGGCATACTGGTGCGGTGTTTCTGTTGGTGCCAAGGTAGGAGAGAACTATGGAGCCATCCGTGGACACGACTTCCTCTACAACAACAAGGGACAGATGGTTGTCGATGCAGCTACTGGTCTTCCAAAGGTTGACCAGAAAATCAAGACCATAGGCAACTCTTCTTGGGACTGGACAGGTGGTTTCTACTCAACCTTCAGTTACAAGAACTTCCGCCTCTCTGCTGCATTCGATGTGAAGGTAGGTGCCGACATCTACTCAATGTCCATGCGTTCCGCATACCAGACAGGTAAGGCAAAGGGAACATTGGCATGTCGTGAGGAGTGGTACACTTCCGAGGAGGCTCGCAAGGCTTCGGGTATGGACCTTGGCACATGGCGTGAAGCAGGTAACTGCAAGGGATTTGTCGTAGAGGGTGTCATCGACAATGGCGATGGTACTTATCGCAAGAACGACATCGCCGTGAACCCTGAGGATTACTGGAAGCATGTGGCAAATGGCGTGCAGAGTGCCTTCGTTTACGACAACTCTTACGTGAAGTGTCGTGAGATTACTTTCGGCTATACCTTCCCAGAGAGCATCTTGGGCAAGTATGTCAAGGGCTTGACCGTATCCTTCGTGGCTCGTAACCCATTCATTATTTGGAAGAATATTCCTAACATCGACCCAGACTCCAGTTACAATACCTCTGGTCTCGGTCTGGAATATGGCTCTCTACCATCTCGCAAGAGCTATGGTTTAAACGTGAACGTGAAGTTCTAATCTCGAAAAAACAAATCAATTTCTTTAGAAGAGTTCTAATATATAATAATGTAAGAAAATGAACAATATAATCAAGAAATATATAGGTGAGAGCAGCCTGCTGATGGCTTTCGCCCTGATGACAACCGGCACTGCGATGACTTCTTGCTCAGATGAAACCTTGAGCAACATCAATACCGACAAGACCAAGGTGAGCGAGCTCGACCCTAACGCACAGTTGACTACTGCTTTGTTGCAGACTTACGGTGACTTCAGTTTGATGGATACCTACCGTAACTATATCTCAGGTTTTCCACAGTATTTCGCTGGTGGTTGGAACGTAACCAACTATGCAGGTTCCAACTTCCGTGAGGACGACATCGCTCGTCGTGTCTGGGACCGCTACTATGAGGTCAGCATCAAGAACCTTGTGGATGCCATCCACAATTCAGCAGACAAGGCAAACTTGAATGCGGCACTTCGTATCCATCGTGTCTATCTCACGGCAGTCTTGGCAGACACCTACGGCGACGTGCCTTGTTTGGAGGCAGGTCTGGGTTACATCTCAGGCATCTCCACCCCTAAGTATGATACCGTAGAGGAACTCTACAGCTGGTTCTTTGAGGAGCTTGACGCTTGCGAGAAGCAACTTGGCACCGGTACCGACCGCATTTCTGGTGATGTCACCAGCATGGGTGGTGATGTAGCCAAGTGGAAGAAGTATGCCAATGCGCTCCGTATGCGCTATGCCATGCGCATTTCAGATGTTAATCCACAGAAGGCAAAGGAAGAGTTTGAGAAGGCTGTTGCTGCCGGTGCTATCGCCAGTGCAGCAGATGATGCTTACATCAGATATGCCGATACTCCTTATACTTATTATGATGGAGCCAACGACTACGATTTCCGCACCAATGCCTTAGGAGAGATTCTCTATGGTCAGGATGCCACATCGCCTACCATGGTATGCTCTACCTTGTTCTATCAGTTGCAGAATACCAACGACCCTCGTCTCTATCGCATCTGCCGTCACTACTACAATATCAAACGTAGTCAGGTGAAGCCAGACAAAGAGCAGAACATCGACTTGACCGATGATTTCCTGGCTTACTTCCGGAGCAAGAATCTCGGTGAAGAGCCTTGCAACCCTGGTGCTACCTGGTACACAGACTGGATGAATCCAGCTACGGTTGATGACCTTCCCACTTTGAAGAAGTATGCGGAGATAGACGAGAACACTTATGCCAACTCTGATTATATAGCCCGAGCAGGTCGTCCTTGCCTGAACATCGACTTCGAGATGCCTTCTTGTCCTGGCGACTTGATGAGCTATGCCGAGGTGGAGTTCCTCAAGGCTGAGGCTGCAACCAAGGATTGGAATGTTGGGGGTGATGATGCAGAGAGCCACTACGAGGCTGGTGTTCGTGCCAGCATGGAGTTGCTCAACAACTACTATCTTACATCCAACAAAATTTCCAAGGAAGAGATAGATGCGTTCATTGCCAATAATCCGTTGGGTGACAATCCTAAGGAGACCATCAACACCCAGGCTTGGATTCTCCACATGATGAACCCTTCTGAGGGTTGGGCAAACATGCGCCGCTCTGACTATCCTGCCATCTTGAATCGTGATTTCTTGACCAAGAATGGTTTTACTTACACAGATTCTAACTGGTCAATGCCTGTCCGTTTGCAGTATCCTGAGTTGGAAGGTCAGTACAACAGTGCCAACTACAAGGCTGTCATCGACCGCATGGGTGGTACAGACGACTGGCACAAGCGCCTCTGGTGGGACAAGGCTGATGTAAACCTTCAGCCAGACTTCAATCCTCCATTCGGAAAGGGATACAGAGAGTAGTGTTTAATGTTAAATATTAAGTGTTAAGTGTTAAATGTTAAGTTTTATAGGACAATAGATAGAATAATTAATTATGAATAAGACAATGAAACAATATAAGGGAAAAGTCTTGAAGGGTATGATGATGCTCTTCGCCATGAGTTTCGCACTGGCTGGTACATCTACCTTGTCTTCTTGCTCTTCTGACGATGATCCATACTTCACTGTCAGCGAAAATGACGATCCACGTATCTTGAACACCGACTTGGCTGATTCCAAGATAGACCGCAAGACAAATTATAAGTTGGAAATCAAGGTGACTCCTGTTCACTACACCACAGTGACATGGTTGCTCGACGGCACTCAGATTGCCGAAGGTACTACCATCGACCAAACTTTGCCTGTAGGTAATCATGAACTGAAGATTGTGGCAACCACCACCAAGGGCAAGACCACATCCCGCACCTTGAACGTTACCGTGACTCCTGCTGCCGATGACCCAGCCTTGGGTACCAATGCCATCGAGCTTTGGGTAGCTCCAGGAGAAACTACAACCATCCACGAGTGCAAGAACCTGGGTCTCGTTCAGAAAGTTCTCATCGCTGATAAGGAGGTTGCCTTCGAAGTTCTCGATGAGGGTACGACATTGAAAGTTACTGCTCCTTCCGACCTCGCCAATGGCGATTACGACATCACATTGGTAGATGGCAATGGTGTACAGTTTGCTGGCGGTACCATCAAGGTAACCACCGAGGCTCGCCCATCTATGGAGAACACCATCTGGGAAGGTGAGTTTGCCGTGACATGGGGTACAGCATTCGATGCCTTGAAGGATACCTTCCTCTCAAAGGTGAAGGCTGGCACCATCCTCCGTGTCTATGTGAATGGAAATGGTCAGGGTACTGCTGCCACTGCTTGGTGGAACAACATCCTTACTGGTAAGGGCGACCCAGAACGTGGCGACATCATGGTGGATGGACCTGCTAAATGGGAGTTTGAACTGACCGACTTATCTATCCAACTTTTGACAGAGCAGGATGGTTTCCTCCTCGTGGGTGACGGTTACACCGTAAAGAAAGTAACTATCGAATAAAATATTAGAAAGATTTCCGTTTTATCATAAAACGTCAAACCTTTGAACTTATGAAGAAATTATTATTATCTATTTCAATGTTGGCATTTGCTTATACAACCAGTGCCAATGTTCCAGTTATCAAGAGCGACCCTAAGATAGAGGCTCAAGTAGAACAAACCCTGAAGAAACTCACCTTGGAGGAAAAGATAGGTCAGATGATGGAATTGGTGACCGACCTCTTTGGTGCCAACGACAAGAACGGTGTGTTCTATATCGACGAGCACAAGACCGATTCTATCCTTTCTCGCTATAAGATTGGCTCTATCCTCAACGCTCCTAACACTTGCGCGCCAACCGCCAAGCAGTGGGAGAAGTACATCGAGCAAATCCAGAAGATTTCGATGAAGCGCATCGGCATCCCTTGCGTCTTCGGTCTCGATCAGAACCACGGTTCTACTTATACACAAGACGGTACCCTCTTCCCGCAGAACATCAATGTAGCTGCCACCTTCAATCGTGAGATTGCTCGCCATTCGGCTGAGGCTACTGCTTATGAGACTCGTGCGGTGAGTGTGCCTTGGACTTACAGTCCTACCGTTGATCTCGGTCGTGATGCCCGTTGGCCTCGCATCTGGGAGAACTTTGGCGAGGATTGCTACCTCAGTTCAGAAATGGGCAAGGCGATGGTCTATGGTTTCCAGGGCGAGGACCCAAATAACATCGACCAATATCACATCGCCACTTCAATGAAGCACTTCATGGGCTATGGTGTGCCTTGGACTGGTAAAGACCGTACACCAGCCTATATCTCTCCTGCCAACTTGCGAGAGAAGCACTTCGCTCCTTTCCTGGCAGGTCTGCAAGCTGGAGCCTTGACCGTGATGGTGAATTCCGCTTCCGTCAACGGTATGCCGATGCACGCCAACAAGGAAATCCTGACAGGATGGCTGAAGGAAGAGACAGGATGGGATGGTGTGCTTATCACCGACTGGGCAGACATCAACAATCTCTATACTCGTGAGATGGTGGCAAAGGACAAGAAGGATGCACTCCGCATCGCCATCAATGCTGGTATCGACATGATTATGGAACCTTATTCTTGCGATGCTTGTGGCTACCTTATTGAATTGGTGAAGGAAGGCAAGATTCCGATGAGTCGCATCGATGATGCCTGTCGCCGTGTGCTTCGTATGAAGTACCGTCTCGATCTCTTCAAGAACCCAACCCAGAAACTGAAGAATTATCCTAAGTTTGGTGGCGAGGAGTTTGCCAAGCTCGCCTTGGAGGGAGCTACCGAGAGTATGGTGCTCCTGAAGAACGAGGGTAATATCCTTCCTTTGCAGCATGGCAAGAAGATTCTCCTCACGGGTCCTAATGCCAATCAGATGCGCTGTCTGGACGGTGGATGGAGCTATACCTGGCAGGGGCATCGTGCCGATGAGTTTGCCGGCAAGTACAATACCATCTATGAGGCATTCTGCAATGAGTACGGCAAGGAGAATGTTATCTTGAACCAGGGTGTTACCTATAATGAAAAGGGCAAGTATTGGGAGGAGAACGAACCTCAGATTCTGGGGGCAGTGGCTGCAGCGAAGGATGCCGACGTCATTGTGGCTTGCATTGGCGAGAACTCCTATACCGAGACTCCGGGCAACCTGACAGACCTCTGGCTTTCTGAAAACCAGCGCAATCTGGTCAAGGCTTTGGCTCAGACAGGCAAGCCTGTCATCTTGGTACTGAATGAAGGACGTCCACGTCTCATCGCCGACATCGAACCATTGGCACAGGGTATCATCGATATCCTTATCCCTGGCAACATGGGCGGCGATGCCTTGGTAAACTTGGTATCGGGCAAGTCAAACTTCAGTGGCAAGATGCCTTACACCTATCCTAAGGAAATCAATTCGCTCGCTAACTACGACTTCAAGAAGAGTGAGGAGGTGGGTACGATGGAAGGGGCTTACGACTACAATGCGAAGATTACCCAGCAGTGGGGCTTCGGATATGGTTTGAGCTACACCTCTTATCAATATAGCAACCTGAAGGTTTCCAAGTCTGACTTCCGCCACGGCGACATTATCAAGGTGAGCGTGGATGTGAAGAACACGGGCAAGGTGGCAGGCAAGGAGAGCATTCTCCTGTTCAGCAGCGACCTCGTCGCCAGCATGGTGCCAGATGGTCGTCGTCTCCGTGCCTTCGACAAGGTGGAACTTCAGCCAGGTGAGACCAAGACTGTGACCTTCGAATTAAAGGCAGACGACTTGGCTTTTGTAGGTTGGGATGGCAAATGGAGATTGGAGGAAGGCGACTTCAAGTTGATGATTGCCGACCAAACTGCCTCTGTTCATTGTGCAGATACTTATCTGTGGCAGACAGCCAATAGATAAGCATATATAAAGATTGGGATCCATTCCTGCAAGAATATTCTATGTATTCTTGTTAGGAATGGATTTTGGGGAAATCTTTGGTGAATATGGGGTAGAGAAATATATTGCTCATATTGAACTTATCTTGACTTTTGTTTCTTTTTCACTTTCTTCATCAGAATAACAATAAATGCTATATAATTCCATGCTTGCCAACTTGTCAAAGTAACATCAAATCTGTTCAACAGACTTCTGTATGAATCCAACCACGCATTTGTTCTTTCTATGCTGTACCTTTCTTTATACACCTCAATTCCGCAGCGTTTTTCCTTGTGAGTCGATTTTATATGTTGAGATGTCTTTTTGAGGCTCTATATGCTGATATAAGGCTCTTCGGGGCTTCCTGGGTCTTGTCTGGGCATGAAATCCCCCACCCAAACCAATGGGGAAGTATGAAAAACCACAAAGAAATGCTGCCTATTCAAGGAATACTTCAGAGTAGTATGCTTTATTTGTATACAGGTTCAGGACGTTCCGCCTTCCTGTTCTCACCCATTTTGCCGGCACGCTGACAAAATGCAGGATAAAGGCTTTCAGCCTGCTTGTCTTTTTCAACGGCTTGACCTTCTCGCTGATATTACGGATGAGATAGAGATAGAAGTTCTTCAGCATGGCAGTAACCATCATGAAAACCATGTTCTCAGCCATAAAGGAAAAGGGCAGATGTGCCCAGCCGAAGTCATTGTTCTGTATGTCGAAGTTCTTTTCGCTCGCTCCGCGTTCATTGTAGAATGTGATGATGTCCTTCTCAGTGGATGTCCGGTTGTTGGTAAGGATACAGCGGTATGTGTATATCACTCCGAACATATCCGTCTGTTCCCTGCCGTGCCTGTCTTTCAAGGGAGTACGCTGTACGACAAGCCTGTATGACTTTCCTTCGATGAGGTCGTCCATGCTGACGGAGGTGACATCGCACCTCTCATAGCCAACCTCAACGCTCTTCCATTCTTCCAGCTGGCGGAACTCCCCGCACCGGCTGCCGCAGTTGGCAGCACGTATATAGAACGTGTTGCAGCGCTGCTCTACGGTTTGGATGATTTCCTTTGAGAACGACCCGCAGTCGGCACGGAAACGCTCTATCACCACACTAAGCTCGGAGGTCACACGGTCCATAATTCGGCGAAGCGTGTCTTCTTGATGGGGAATTTCACATTGGTGTTTCCATCACGGTTCTCACCTCCGACTATGATGCCCCCGATGGAAGCCTAGCCCGGGAAATAGCCATGGTCATGCTTGTAGGAATACTTTGCATCGAACTTGTGGGCAGGAACAAACTGGTGGTCAAAGTCCAGGTCAACATGGCTGTCCGCCTTTATAAGGCTCTCCCGTTAAATGCGTAGATTGGAAAAATAACAAAGGCTTATACGCTTGTATGGTATGACTATCCAAAAATAGACGGTCTCACAAAGGAGGATAAAGCACAAAATAAAAATGCAGAAAAGGCAAACAGATACCATGTCTTTCCGGCTTCTACAAACAATTTATTCCCATACTGACCGCTATTTGTAAACTATTTTCATATAATCCAAAACCAATACATGGTCTCTTAGCTTCTAAAAGACGCCCAATTGACTTGCAATAGACGCCCTTTTGAGGTCTAACTGACGCCCTTTTGAAGTCCAATTAAGCACCTTTTCTTGCACTACCTTATAACTGATTGATTTACTGCTGGTTGCAAACCTGCTTTTTACACGTGTTTTTGCCTTTATCTGTAGATATTTTACCCGAAATTATGTCATGATTTTTCAATCCATCGTCTGCCTTTTCAAAGTATTGACATGAAAAGGTTTTCTGCATCGGAGGATGATAATAAAAACATAGCCAAGACGGTCTTGGCTATGTTTTTATTTAATGCATAACTTCAGTTCTTTCATTAAAGATATACGAAAAACATCCACGCATATAACGGAAGAACCCTTTATAAGCCCCATTCTACGTATCATACGTAAAAGTAAGGTGTTCAGCTTCTCTGCAGTGTTGAAACTATACGACTTGCCGGAGGTTTCGCTCCTGTAGACAATGTTCTCTTCGGCAAGCTCCTTCAGTCCGCACCCCACGGTGTCGGCATCTGGTAACAGCGTACCAGGTCTCTGCCTGAACTGTCCTGTAAGCGCATTGATGTCCTCAAGGCAATCCCCACCGCAAAGGTAGCTGAAGAAGAGAGAGCCCAGGATGCTTCCATGGCTGAATGCCTTGCCGCTGCATCCGCGTCTGCCCAACACGGATTCGGTAAGTTTTTCAAAGCCCAGCTTTGAAAAAACGTCCATGATGTGATAAATTCCTCCGAAAGAAGTGATATTCTCGTTTTTAATTGCTACCTTTGTCATGTCAGATTTTTGCTTGCTTGTTATGTTTGTTGCACTAAGATAGGTGAAAATTCTGACATATCCAAGTGTTTTGAGGACTTTGTTTCTCAGGCACTTGGATTTCTTGCAAGATTTTATGCTGCGGAATTAAGGTCAATATCAATTAGAACGAAAAGATTACCCTGCAGTATGGCTGATGATGATGAAGTACCGTGATATCATGGGTAAAAGAGAGTCACAATATACCTTATCAGCACAGGTAGAACTGGATGTGTCTTACTTTCAAACCTCTGTTATAACAGACCCTGACCCCGAAGATATTGACAAAGAAACCAAAATGGTACAAACGCCTGTATTGGTAATCGCAGAAAGTAAGTCTGTTGATGAAATGTTGAGCGAGTATCTTACAAATATAACTGAAAACAAGTACGTTAACAAGGCGTCAAAACTTCTCAGGAGCTCTTCTACACAGAAAGTCAAGAAGGTTGTACGTTATGTCAAGATGTTCGCTATGCCCGATAGTAAATATGCCTCCATAAAACCATATTCAGAAAAGGCTGTGAGTCCCACTGCTAAAGTTGTGACTGACGGAGGAACAAATCTTATCAGGTTGAGAGAGCTGTTCTGTCATGAATCTTACAGGGAAACGGAAGGGGAGGTGCATGAGGTGGTGACTAAGGTTTTGCCGTGGGTACATTTAGTAACAGGAGAATGTCGTAGTGCAATAGAGGCTATCCATAAGGAAGTGGATCAAAGATTTCTCCAACTCCATCTCAACGAGTATTGCTGGAAGTTCAATCGGCGATTCTTCCGGGACAGTAAGCTGCCGAAGTATGATTTGTTTTATAAACTCATAAGGACTGCAGCAAATTACACATCTGATATAAAGTGGAGAAACTATAATACAAGATATTAACATTTGTTAATCCTAACATCACCACACAGAATGATTTTTCAATCCATTGTCTGCCTTTTTAAAGTATTGACATGAAAAGGTTTTCTGCATCGGAGGATGATAATAAAGTAGGTAGCCAAGACCGTCCTGGCTATGTTTTATTTAATGAACAACTCCGTTTCTTCCGTTAAAGCTATACGAAAAACATCCACGCATTTAATGGAAGAACCCTTTATAAGCCCCATTCTCCGTATCATCCGTAAAAGTAAGGTGTTCAGCTTCTCTGCAGTGTTGAAACAGTACGACCTGCCAGAGGTTTCGCTCCTGTAGACAATATTCTCTTCGGCAAGCTCCTTCAGTCCGCGCCCCACGGTGTCGGCACCGGGTAACAGCGCGCCAGATCTCTGTCTGAATTGTCCTGTAAACACGTTGATGTCCTCAAGACAATCCCCACCACAAAGGTAGCTGAAGAAGAGAGAGCCCAGGATGCTTCCATGGCTGAATGCCTTGCCGCTGCATCCGGTATCTACCCAATACGGATTCGGTAAGTTTTTCAAAGCCAAACCTTGAAAGAACGTCCATGATGTGATAAACTCCTCCGAAAGAAGTGATATTCCCGTTTTTAATTGCTACCTTTGTCATGTCAGATTTTTGCTTGCTTATTATTTGATAGCACTAAGATAGGTGAAAATTCTGACATGTCCAAATGTTTTGAGGACTTTGTTTCTCAGGCACTTGGATTTCTCACAAGAAATAATGCTGCGGAATTAAGGATTTATAAAAAACAGAAGATTAAACCTTGGCATTATCTTTGTTTATCGACAAAGAAGAAAAAACATACAGCAATAAACGCATATTAAAAAGAAGATATATGGCAATAGCAAAGTGGATTTGTGGCGCATTAGGTTGGATACTTAGTAGAAGTACGCTGGGAGCTATCACTGGCTTCTGCATAGGAAACCTGATTGACCAGGTACTCGATGCCGGCAAAGAAGGTTATGCAAATAATGGCGAACAGGGTGGCTATGGGCAACAGGGTCATTGGGAAGGTAACCATTCTATGGAGGGAGACCGCAATTCCTTCTTGTTTTCCATGCTTGTACTCTCCTCTTACATCATAAAAGCAGATGGAAAGATAATGCACTCAGAGATGGAGTACGTGCGAAAGTTCCTTCATAATAACTTCGGCGATATAGCCGTAAACCAAGGAGAGTCCATCCTACTGAACCTATTTGAACTGCAAAGGCAGCAAGGACCTTATCAGTTCAAGAAGACAATCCGCCAGAGCTGTATGGAAATCACCCTACACACAAGCATAAGCCACCGCCTGCAGCTACTCAATTACCTTGTTCTCATTGCTAAGGCTGATGGTGCGATAAGCCCTAAAGAAGTGAAGGCATTGAAAGAAGTAGCCAATTATCTTGGACTCTCCCAACAGGATGTAGATTCTATGCTCAACTTGGAAAGTGGTGCTCAGGACGGCAGCAATATCAAGGATGCCTACAAAGTATTGGGTGTACCACCTTCTGCCACTGACGAAGAAGTAAAGGATGCTTATCGTAAGATGGCTCTGAAACACCATCCCGACCGTGTCGCTACCCTCGGAGAGGATGTGCGTAAAGCTGCAGAGAAGAAGTTTCAGAAGATTAATGAAGCAAAAGAAAGAATCTTCAAAGAAAGAGGACTGTAAAGCAGTAGACAAGTGGACAAATGGACAGGTTCACGAGTAGAAAGGTTAAGTGTAAAAGTTTAACAAGTTAACAAGCAGACACATACACAGTTTCATAATAACCATTGATAATTTTAAACTTAATGGTTTGACAGGTCCACAGTCCGATTAATCTGGTCATTGAATTATGAATTACCATGCACTCTGAATTATGAACCATTATAACATTTAGTTTTGAATTAAACATTATGGCAACAAGACTTAAAATAAAGACAACAGAGGGGGATATAACCATCCGTCTCTATGACGAGACTCCAAGACATCGTGATAACTTTCTGAAGTTGGCGAAAGAGGGCTACTTTGACAGCACCATCTTCCACCGAGTAATAAAAGACTTCATGATACAAGGTGGCGACCCAGACAGCAAGGATGCCCCTAAGGGTAAGATGTTAGGTACGGGCGGACCAGACTATACAATCCCTGCAGAGTTTGTTTACCCTCAATACTTCCACAAACGTGGTGCTTTGAGTGCCGCCCGAACCGGCGACGAGGTAAATCCAAAGCGGGAAAGCAGTGGCAGCCAGTTCTACATCGTATGGGGAAAGACCTACAAGCCTACCGAACTGAAACAAATGGAGCATCAGATGGCTATGCAGCAGGAACAGGAAGTATTCAACCAACTTACCAAGAAGCATCATGAAGAGATTATGAACTTCAGACGTAACCGTGACCGTGAAGGACTACAGGCTTTACAGGAACAGCTGATTGAAGAAACCAAAAACCACTGCAAGCAGCAAGGAAAACCCGTCTTCACTGACGAACAGACAGAAATCTATACCACCGTTGGCGGCACACCATTCCTTGACAACCAATATACCGTCTTCGGCGAGGTTGAAGAAGGTCTTGATGTTGTCGAACGTATCCAGAACTGCAATACCGACCGCAACGACCGTCCGACAGAAGATATAAGAATTGAAGCTGTAGACACGTTATAGGTCTATTCTATCCAAATCGGGTTAAACAAAATATAGAAGACTCCTAATCTTTCCGTAGAAAGCTCTTAACCTTTCTTCGAAAAGCTCCTAAGCTTTTCCGAAAAAGGTTAGGAGCTTTTTCTTGTCTGTTCTAATTCTGATGAGATATTAACCAAAAATCATTAGATTACGAGCCACATTATTTCCTACTAACCGAAATCAATCATTAAAATGTTTTGAAATCATACATCACAAAAGAATGCTATTGCCCAATAATAGAATATTGGTGTCCGACAATCCTTTTCCCATATAAGTTCGTCAGCAGCACCTTACTATACATTAATTGTAATGACAATAACAAACCTCTCTTCCCATCTTCTACCAATGTGTTGCTGCCCATCACCCATCGTGTTGTTGATAAGCACCATTGGTGCTGGGTGCTAAACATTTTACTATATGTTGCCAGAGCGGGAGCAACTTATTGCCAGAAAAGAGTTGTACTACCAAAGGCAAACAAAAACTATATGATTAAGAGCTTTACTTTTCCAAAGCCAACACAACACTTTCCACCTAAAAGAAATTCCACTGTGGAGCGTATGCTATTTGAGTTTTATCAGACGTTGACAATATCTATGCTTGTTACCAAAACGGAAAAAGCTCCCAGCACCTTTCTCATACATCCAGATAATTTATGCAAAGCGACAGCCTCAAGGCACAGGAATACACAAATTGCAATTCCTATGTCTTGAGGCTGACTCTTTTGTTATATCTATTGCCAAAGGAAAAGACCCTTAGCAGAAGGAACAGGACAATGAATTATTCTCCCTCTTCTTCCTTCTTCTTGCGTGTTGCTCTACGCTTCTTCGGCTTCTCCTCTGCTGCCTTGTCAACCTTAACACCAGCCAACTCAGGGTCAATGAGGATACGACCACAGTACTCACACACGATAATTTTCTTATGAATCTTCACATCCAACTGACGCTGAGGCGGAATCTTGTTGAAGCAACCACCACAGGCATCACGCTGTACGTAAACGATACCCAGACCATTGCGGGCACCACGGCGGATGCGCTTGAAGCTGCGGAGCAATCCAGGCTCAATCTTTGTCTCCAGTTCTGCAGCCTTTTCTTTCAGCAAGCCCTCCTCTTCACGTGTCTCCTGCATAATCTCGTCAAGTTCGTTACGCTTCTCTTCCAAGGCGTGCTGACGGTCTTCGAGCAATGCACGATTGGTCTCCAAGTCCTTCTGCTTCTCTTCAACCTTATACTGAGCTTCCTTGATCTTCTTGTTACAAAGCTCAATCTCCAGTGTCTGGAACTCAATTTCCTTGGTCAGTGTGTCGTATTCGCGGTTATTTGCAACCGTATCCAACTGCTTGTTATAACGCTCCAGACTTGCCTGCGCCTCAAGAATATTACCCTTCTTCTGAGTAACAGCACTCTGATATTCCTTTATGTCCTGCTCAATCTTCTCGATACGAGTGTGCAGACCTTCAATCTCATCCTCCAGGTCACGTACCTCAAGTGGCAACTCACCACGCAGTGCACGCTTCTCGTCGATACCTGACAGTGTTGTCTGTAACTGGAAAAGATTCTTCAGCTTCTCCTCCACTGGTAACTCTTTTGGATCTTTCTTTGCCATAATTCTTATATTAATTTAATTCAAAATTCAGAATGACTACTTTAATTCAGAATTCATAATTCAAAATTCATCATTATGATTACCGTTTTTTATTTATCACCAACTTATCAACAATTAACTTGTTTACTCGTCAACTTGCCTACTTGTCAACTAAAAATAAACAATCGGATTCGTATTTATCTCCGACAGAAAGCACTTTACTCCCGGACATTCACGCTCAATGACATCACGCAGCACCTCAGTTGTATATTGTTCACTCTGGTAATGCCCGATGACACAAAGCTGTATTTCCTGCTCATGACCGAAGTACTCATGATAGCTCATCTCACCTGTAATAAAGGCATCAGCACCCGCCTCAACTGCATCCTGCAAAAGGAACGAACCCGAACCGCCACAGAGAGCGACAGTACGTATCTCACGACGAAGCAACTCATTGGTCTGGACGCACTCAACATCAAACTGCTTCTTCAGTAACAGAATCAGATCATCAGCTGCCAATGGCTCCTCAAACTCACCAATGACACCGTCACCGCCAGTTACCGTCTCACCTGTCAAGGGGCTCACCACCTGCTTGTTACGACCGAAGAAACGCACGTTTCCAAGTCCTAACTTCTCAGCTATCTTGTAGTTTACACCACCCACAGCCGAATCAAGATTTGTGTGCATAGCTGCAATGACAATATCATTCTTGATAGCCTTTATCACCGTTCGCTGTACATAGTTCACATCCGTCACCTGTGCCAGCTTACGGAAGATAAGCGGATGGTGCGCAACAATCAGGTTACACCCCCGGCTGATGGCTTCATCTACCACCTTTTCCGTCACGTCAAGACACAACAAAGCCCCTGATACTTCCGCCTCTGTCAATCCAACCTGCAGACCAGCATTATCATAGCTTTCCTGCAAGGGCAAAGGCGCGAACCGTTCAAGGGCATCAATTACTTCCTTTATTTTCACGCTACGCATAAGTTTTAGGCTGCAAAGATAAGAAAATTATTCGATTTTCACAACCTTTGCAGCCTATTTTATTTTCTTTCCACACCAAAGCAGAATCACTCCTGTATTATCAGATAGCGCGACACGTTCCAGAACTTTTCAGCATCGGTAATGACGAGTGTCGTCGTTCCGTCCTCATTTCTTGTGAGTGTATAACTTCCCTCCGGATTCTGCGACAGCACCTTCGGCGACGTCGAATTTATCGTCAGCGTCTTCAGTTCTTTACTGTCAGCTTCCGCAAACAGGTCTTTTGTTATATTATTATTGTTCAGCTTCTTCGAGAAGAGTGATGTCTTCAAGAGTCCTTTCTCCTTCAGAGTCTCCTTGTCGGCAATGATATAATAGACTCCCGTGAAACTGTCAGGTTCTTTTGTTTTCAGCCTTTCCTTTGCCTTCAGCTGGGCATTCTCACGTTCCAACGCCTCCATACTGAACCTGTAACGCAGCCCATCAACGCTGTTGCCCTGGTTCATGACGATATATCTAAGCTGGTCTACAGTGACATCCTTCCGGCTGGCAACCTGCTCCAACTGTGCCACACGGCTACCTTTCTCCTGCAATTGTGACGAAAGGAAACCTATCATTTTATAAAGGTTATCTATCGTGGCACTGGACTTTTCAGGAGTATCCATTTTCTTAACCTTCTCGCCCAGCAGCTTGTCAATCTGCTTCTGCTTCTCTGCAAGCAGTTCGCTGAGTTCCTTGATTTGCAGGATAATCTTCGACTTCTTATTTTCATGCTCGGTCGTCTTGCGGAGCATTGCCTCCTGGGCAGAGATGGCATCAAGGTTAGCCGATATTTCATCAATCGATGCCGTCAACTGACTTATCGCCTCAGCCTCTCTTGATGGAGGCGTGACATTGATACGTTCCCTGACAGGTGCAGGTCGCTTCACCTCCTCACAGGACGTGCAAGCCACAACACCCACAAATGCCATCAGAGCTGTTAGTTTGTTACGTTTCATCTGTATAATCATCGAATAACGATGCAAAGGTACTCTAATTAAACGAAGAAACCATCAGAACATATATTAAAAATATTAATAAAAGGAGAAACTGATGCAGTTTCTCCTTTTATTATACTCTGTATCTGACAGTTAGGACAATATTACCTTACGACCACTTTCCGTGCCCTGCCATCTGCCTCTTTGATGACATTCATGCCACGCTGCGGTGCATCAAGACGCTTGCCAGAAAGATAACAAGCCTCTTCCGAGCTCTTCATCTGCTGTTTATGAACGCTGTACCGAATTATCTTCACGACAAGAAGAAATTATTTTCATGAAAAAAAATATTTCTTTTCATGAAGATAAATATTTCTTTTCATGAAAAGAATTCAACGGAACTGCATTAACAGAATACGAAAAGATTGTTAATTATACAAAAAATAACACCTACATAAGTCCGTCTTTTCTTATCTTTGTAAGCCAAACAAACCCATCAGATAACAAACTGATAAGAACAAACTACAACTGACCTTATGTCAATCACAAACTTACAAACAGGACGTTTCACTTCATTTCCGCTATTGGTCATGGGCTTGCTGTTACTTAACACATCGCAGGTTATGGCTCAACAGAATGTTACTTTTCATATCCAGCAGCAGACAAAAGAGCCTGTTGACGCAGCAACGCTTATCATTACCGACCAGAAAACAGGCAAAGTCGTTGCCAATGGACTGACGGAAGCAGACGGAAAACTAAGCTGCCAGCTCACGGACGGCAGTTACCAGCTGTATTGTGGAGCCATCGGATGCCGTGACACCACGGTTCTCTTCTCCATCCCCGACAACAACGACACTTATAACATCTACCTGCGCCCAGACGGAACAGAACTGGAAAACGTTGTAATCACAGCCCGTAAACGATGCCCGTTGGTAAAGATGGAAAGCGGAAAGATAAGCATTTCCGTTGCCCAGTCTTATCTTGCCAACCTTGGTAATTCCTTAGATGTTCTGCGCCATACACCCAGTGTGAGGCTTGACAGTAAAGGAAATCTGTCGCTTTCTGCCCTCGGCAGTGCTACCGTCTATGTGAACGGGAAGCGCATACGACTTCAAGGTGAAGCACTTACTGCCTATCTGCGTGCTATCCCGTCTTCCAACATTGCCAGCATTACCACCTCTACCAATCCCGATGCCAGTTATGACTCGGAAGGGGCAAGCGGTATTATCGACATCACACTGAAGAACAATAACGAGCGAGGACTCTATATTTCCACCTCGCATGGTGTTTCCTTCTGGAACCACCTGCGCCAGAGTTCCGATTTCAGCATGGCTTACAACAAGCGGACATGGCAACTGGGCATCAATTACAGTCACAACATCGGACACTACGACATGGAATATGGCACTGACAGGATACAGGACGGAGACCGCAACTTCTCGGAGACCGACGATACCGACAAGCGTAACACCTACGCTGGCGGACTGGCTTTTGTTTTCCAACCTGGCAAGAGACACAAGCTGACGCTGAACACATCGGTTGATGCCCTGACGGGACCTGGAGTTACAGCAACCACTACATGGATATATAAAGGTAGGGAAACACTCCATGAAATATTGAAGGCAAGAAATGACTATACCAAACAGGAGAATACAAAATATACGACGGGCATAGGCTATCAGTTTGCCATCACAGAACAGCAGAGCATCGCTGCAAATGCCGACTGGATTCACGTTGACGGATTGAGCAGGAATCAACAGCCCAATGCGTTCTACTCTCCTGACGGGAAGCTGCTGCGTGAAGACGACTATCCAGCCGAAAACAAGAAAACAATCAACATCCTGTCGTCAACAGCAGACTACAGACTGAAGAACAGCCGTGGTGGAGAACTGCTGGCAGGTGTCAAGGCTGCCAAGGTGGAAAGCCGTAACCGATTCGGCTTCTATGCAAAAGGCGCACTTGACCTCACAAGGTCAAACAGGTTTACCTATCAAGAGTCAAACCTTGAAGGCTATATGCAATATGCCCAGCAGTGGAAGCGGCTGCAGGCTTCTGCAGGCTTGCGAATTGAATATATGCAGACTGTAGGGACATTGAAATCCTATCAGGACGGAACAGTGATGGAAGAGAACAAGAACTGTCACACAAGGCTCTTCCCCAATCTCTCCGTCAGTTATGACCTCGACAACAGTTCAAAGCTCACACTCGCCTACAGCAAACGACAGGACAAACCGAGATATGAAGACCTCAACCCCTTTGAATATCTGCTGGACGAGCTGACCTACTGGAAAGGAAATCCGTTTATCCAACCGCAGATAAGCCATAAGATTTCATTAGGCTACACTAAGAACAGCCTTAGCATTACCCTATCCTACAACCAGCTGAATGACTATTTCACTCAACTTCCCGACACTTACAAGAAGAACTGTATTGTCATGACAACCAAGAACATCGGCAAGCAGAAGCAGCTGGCACTTGACCTTGTCTATAACAAACGCCTTACATCATGGTGGGACATCAGTACAAACATCGGTGCCTATTACTTTGTCAACCATCTTGACTACGAAACCTACAGAGAAGATTATCGTCGACCATCCTGCAACCTTACCCTTTCAAACGACATACAACTGCCTGCAAAGATACGTATGGAGCTGTCTGCCAAATATGCAAGCAAGTCTCAAGGCAGGAGTTATGAGATGCTCAAGCCAAGCGGAAGCATAGACATCGGACTGAGCAGACGGCTGCTCCGTGACCGTCTCTCACTATCCTTGATGGTTACCGACCTCCTCCACACTGAGCGTTGGGACAGTTACGGACGCAAGGGGGCATTGCAGTTGGACATCTGGGGGCACAGCGAAAGCCGACAGGTACTCTTCCGTGTACACTATAACTTCGGAAGCAGGAAGTTTGAAACGGACAAGAATAAGGTGAAAGAGGCTGAACGTCTGTAGGAATATCCTATAAACACACGTGGCAACCAGCTGAAAGAAAAACTGCAGAAGGAAGTGGTTTTATATATAAAATCACTACCTTTGCAGCCAATTCATATCAATCTAAAACTCAAATAAGTAAAATGAGAAAAACAGTATTAGGCTTCATCGCCAGCTTCATGGTGCTTTCCGCACATGCCCAGGACCTGAAAATAAAGAAAGGGGAGGTATTACTTGACGGAACACCAGTAGCACTTGTAAAAGAAGAGAAAAGAGTCTGCGACCTGTCTACGCCTGATGGGAAAAAGGTATTCACATTCTTCATTACGAACAGGACAAAACAAGGCGTCAGCACACCAGAAGACTGGCTCCAGTTCACATCACCTGAAGGCGCAGTCTTTGAACTGCAAAACCCGAAAGACAGGATTGTACTGTCCAACACGAAGTACTTTGTCTACAAACTGTTAGACAGCAAGCCTCAGCTCATCGCAGTGAACGGTATCAGGAAATCCACCATTGACGACCTCTTCGAGCAGGGCTCGCGTCCTTTCTCTACGAAATGGGACAGCATCTATACCATAGTCAAAAAGATGGAGAAAACCGATGAGGACTTTACCGCACAGCATCCCTTCTCCATCAACGACAATGGCGACATTATCATCAACAAAGAGATGGTGGGAAAGGTTCTTGTCAATGAACCTTCATTAGGCAAAAGAAACTATTATGTCAAGGACCGTGTGGGCAACCAGGTAGCCGAGATTAAGCTCGAATCCTGGAGCAGCAGCGAGAATTTCAGCAACATAACAACCTGTGATGACAGGAAACTTCCCTTCCTGCAATACAAGACTGCATTCAAACTCTCCGAGAACGAGATGGTGCGCCGCATGGTATCAAAACTGCTTGCAAACGGCTATGCACTGGGAGATATGACGGAGAATATCAAGCAGCGACTGGCAAACAAGGCAAAAGCAGAGGAACAACAGGCTGCCGATGAGGAACGACAGCTGGTGAAAGAGGCCAGGGATGCTTCCGTGAACATCTATAATGTGCCCGGCAAGGTGGTACTTGCTGACGGCACGACACACGAAGGCAACATCACTATCGTATATGAATCTATTGAAAAGAAGATGGGTAAAGGAACCAGTGGAATCCTCGACCTTGACGCACCGGCAATGGGATCAGCCGTAACACTGACGCACAACGGTGCGAACGGCAAGACTGAACAGAAGTTCAAGGCTGCAGACAACGTAACCGTCTATGCAGGTGGCAAGACCTATATCGGTACAAAGGGCTCAAAAGACGGTGTGTTAAGAAACGCCGGCGGCAGTGGTTCTATTAATATCGGAACACGCCACCCACAATTCTTCGAGGTACTCTTTACCGACGGAAAGGGCAATTACATCCTGGAACATCCATTAGATAAAGATGAACTTTATCTGAAGCTGAAGGACAGAAAGGAAGCTATCTATCTTGGCGACAAAGCATTATTAGGTGCACGAAGCGAGAAGACAAGAATTAAGCTGACTGCGGAATATCTGAATAAGTCGAGCATGGATGCTGCCAAGTATGATACCCGTACGAAAGAAGGACTCCAGCAGCTCATCGCAGATTATACTGAAAGATAAAAGGAAGACTTCCCCTACCCCTCCCAAAAGGGAGGGGCATAATGTCCTGTTTTTTCCTTATTCCAATCCTTACAGGTGCTTACTTGCATCGCAACTAAACCTTACCTGACCTCCAATAGGTGCTTAATTGAAGCCTGACTAAGGCTTAATTGAAGTCCAATTAAGCACCTATTTGTTTAAAACAAAGACAACACACTGACTATCTGATTATTAAGAAAACACCCACAACCTCTCCCCTCCTCTGTTTCATGGACAAGAATGCTTGCAATTTATGTAAGGATATTTCGTTTTTTTGATATGGAAAATCTCCACAGATTCTCCCTTAAAAGGCAAGGATGAATTCATCCAAAATTGGTTCATCAGAATCTGAACATATTTTGTATAACTGTCGGGCAGATTGTTTGTAGTTTAAACGCAGGCGTAGCGGTCAACATCAAGTTAAAAAGACAGGTATAACACTGAAAAGACGAGGCACACAGGGACGCTCAACGCAAACAGAAGTGAAACTTGACAAAGCAGGAAGCATGGCGAAACACCCATAAAAGCAATCGGACCGGAATCCGTATGGACTCCGATCCGACTTCTTTTTATACTCTCTCAAACTTTTTCTTCTTACTAAATCTGCTGCGTAAGTTCTGAATCTGCTGCCGACTTATGCCAGACAGTTTACACGACCCATGTTATACTCACTGATGACGTTTGTCAGATAGTGGAACAGCTTACGCATAATGCCAGCTTTCTTTATTCTCTCTTTCATAACGTTTCCTTTCTTTTCTTTTCTGTGTTATACAATCTTTTACCTGTGTTTACCTATTGAGACTGAAGCCCTTCGGTAGCAACCTCCTGTTATCCTTATGAGGTGCCAGTCTGTGTTGTTTTGTGCTTGCAAAGTTAGCACACTTTCCAAAATCGGACAAAGAAATCTATTGGTTTACGCTGTTTTTTAATTAAAAATTGACTTGCATCAACAACATTGACACGTATCAAACGGCTGATTTGACCTATATCAAGCCTTCTGATTGATTTATATCAACACGCTCAAAACGAATATATTATGATAAAAAAGGAGGAGGAAAGACAGGTATCACATTTTCTTTTCTTATCTTTGCACTATGAACACAAACAAATATCATAGCTTCCGATTGCCTGCTGAGTGGGAACCACAAAGCAGCGTCATGCTGATATGGCCGCATGAGGACACCGACTGGCGTCCTTACCTGAAGGAGATTACTGAGGTTTATCTCCAAATGGCAGATGCCATCACCCGACATGAGGCTTTGCTTATCACGGCACGCAACACAGAACTGGTGCGCTCCTTGCTGGCTGAAAGGCTGGCAGAGGGACAGATGAAGCGGGTGACACTCTTCGCCTGTGACAGCAATGACACGTGGGCACGTGACGTTGCACCGATTTCACTTGTATCAGACAAGGAACCGAAAGGTAGCTTTCAGCCGCTTCACCTGCTCGACTTCTGTTTCAACGGATGGGGAGAAAAATTCGCTGCGGAGAAGGATAACAGGATCAACCGTCAGCTTTATGAGGCTGGACTCTTCCAAGGCGTACTGGAAAACCACAAGGACTTTGTGCTGGAGGGCGGTTCGATAGAGAGTGACGGAGACCGTACACTCTTCACAACAACAGGTTGCCTGATGGCACCACATCGTAACCAGCCCCTCACAAAGGAGGATATTGACAAGCGGCTGCACCTGCTCTTCCCGAATGTGGAGCGTGTCGTATGGCTGGATTATGGTCAGTTGGCGGGCGATGATACCGACGGACATATTGACACCATCGTACGTATCACACCGAATGACACCTTATTATATATAGGGTGTGACGACAAGGAGGATGAACATTACGAGGACTTCCGCCTCTTGGAGGAGCAGTTAAAGCAGCTGCGCACACTCGATAACAAGCCTTATCGCCTGCTTCGTCTGCCGATGCCTGATGCCATCTATGATGATGACGAGCGTCTGCCAGCAACACATGCCAACTTCCTTATCATCAACGGAGCGGTACTTGTGCCCACCTACAACCAGCCCGAAAAGGACAAAGCAGCACTGGATACAATCCAAGAGGCTTTCCCTGACCGTGAAATCATCGCCATTGACAGCCGAACTATCATAAGACAGCATGGTTCAATACACTGTCTGACAATGCAGCTGGCATAGAACAGACTATGCCAGCCACCTTGTCTGAGTGAATAACGGGCAGTATTATGGCATTAGGACACTGAACAATAAACATAAACAAGGCATACACCTTATATTATGAGAGAACTTAAAATAGGTTTCCTGCAACAACATAATGTTGCAGACATAAAGAACAACATAGAACGATTGGCTGAAGGGATTACGGACCTGGCACAGCGTGGTGCGGAACTCGTCATCCTACAGGAATTACACAACTCACTGTACTTCTGCCAGACAGAGGACGTAAACAAGTTTGACCTGGCTGAAACCATTCCCGGCCCCTCTACTGGTTTCTATGGCGAACTGGCACGTGAACTGGGTATTGTCATCGTGACATCGCTCTTTGAAAAGCGTGCACCGGGACTTTATCATAACACAGCTGTGGTGATAGAGAAGGATGGCAGCATTGCCGGCAAGTACCGCAAGATGCACATTCCAGATGACCCAGCCTACTATGAGAAGTTCTACTTTACACCCGGCGACCTCGGTTTCCACCCAATTGATACAAGCGTGGGGCGTCTTGGCGTACTCGTCTGCTGGGACCAATGGTATCCCGAAGCTGCCCGCCTGATGGCATTGCAAGGTGCAGAGATGCTGATCTATCCAACAGCAATCGGTTACGAAAGCAGTGACACGGACGAGGAAAAGCAGCGTCAGCGTGAGGCTTGGACAACAGTTATGCGTGGGCATGCCGTTGCCAATGGACTGCCAGTGGTGGCAGTCAACCGTGTCGGTCATGAACCAGACCCGAGTGAACAGACCCGAGGCATCCAGTTCTGGGGCAGCAGCTTTGTTGCTGGTCCACAGGGCGAACTCCTCTACCGTGCCTGTGACGACGATGAGGAAAGCGTTATCATCAACATTGACCTTGACTACAGCGAGAAAGTGCGCCGCTGGTGGCCCTTCCTGCGTGACAGAAGAATTGATGAGTATGGAGAGATCACTAAAAGATTTATTGATTAAGACCTCACCCTCAACCCCTCTCCCGAACCAACGGTCACTGACCGAAGGGAAGTAATGGGAGAGGGGTTAGGCTTTAAATCAATGCCATCCCCGCCTCCTCACACTCTTCTCTCATCTCTTCCTGCCAGATACTTGCCTGTATCTCACCAATATGTGCCTTGTGCAACATAATCATACAAAGACGGCTCTGACCGATACCACCACCGATACACAACGGGAGTTTGTCAGAAAGCAGCTGCTGATGGAAGAAGAGTTGCTCACGCTCTTCCTGCTTCTCTATTTTCAGCTGACGGAGCAAGGCTTCCTTGTCTACACGGATTCCCATAGACGAAAGTTCGATGCTGCGCCCTAAAATTGGATACCAGATGAGGATGTCGCCATTCAGACCCATCTTGCCGTCTTCTGCCACTGTAGACCAGTCATCGTAATCAGCAGCACGACCATCGTGCTTCTCGCCATTGCTCAACCTACAACCGATTCCTTCTATAAATACAGCCCCATACTTCCTGCAGATAGTATCTTCACGCTCTTTTGCTCCCATCGTAGGATACATATCCAGCAAGTCCTGTGCATGAATAAAATGAATGGTCTGTGGGAGGAATGGTTCCAGCTGAGGATAAGTCTCACAGGCAAGGAACTCTGTGCGGAGGATGGCAGCATAGATACGACGGACAACACTCTCCAGAAAGCTGCGTGTCCTGTCAGCCTCGGTGATGACCGCTTCCCAGTCCCACTGGTCAACATAAAGCGAATGAAGGTTATCCAGTTCCTCATCGGCACGGATAGCATTCATATCGGTATAGATACCATAGCCCGGCTGAATGGCATAATCAGCCAGTGTCAGTCGTTTCCACTTTGCCAAAGAGTGCACAACCTCAGCCTGTGCTTCACCTAAGTCCTTGATAGGAAAGGAAACAGGACGCTCAATACCATTCAGGTCATCATTGATTCCCAATCCTTTCAGGACGAACAGCGGTGCCGTAACACGGCTCAGGCGTAATTCGGTGGCTAAGTTCTGCTGGAAGAATTCCTTTATCAGCTTGATTCCCTGCTCAGTCTGGCGTTTGCCAAGTACAGCCTTGTACCCTTCCGGCTTTATCAGTTGGCTCATTATTGTTCCTTTCTGTTAATGTCTTTATCTGTTTTTATAATTGCTCGCAAAGGTATATATTAATTATCAGACTGCGAAATAATCACCTCTTCAATATTACAGAATAACATATTTTCTCAACGTATTACAGCTTTATGACAGCTTTGAGCAGCCTATCAGGTTATTATTTCTTTTCGTGCTTTACTTTCCACGACCGTTGCCAAAGAGAGAAAATGATTCTTGCCTTAAATGTGTAGATTGGAAACAGAATAAAGGCTTATACACCTGTATGGTATGACCATCCGAAATCAGACGGTCTCACAAAACGGGATAAAGCACAAGATAAAAGTGCAGAAAAGCCAAACAGATACCATGTCTTCCCGTCTTCTACAAACGACTCATTCCCATACTACTCAATGTTTGTAAACTATTTTCATGCAGCTCAAAGCTAATACATGGTCTTTTGGCTTCTAAAAGACGCCCAATTGGCTTGCAATAGATGCCCTTTTGGGGTCTAACTAACGCCCTTTTGAAGTCCAATTAAGCACCTTTTCTTGCACTAATTTATAACTAACTGATTTACTGTTGGTTGCAAACTTGCTTTTTATGCGTGTTTTTGCCTTTATCTGTAGATATTTTACCCAAAATTATGTCATGATTTTTCAAAACTGTTGCCTGCGCTTTTCAACGTATTAAGATGAAAAGGTTTCTGCGTCGGAGGATGACAATAAAGTAGGCAGCCAAGACCGTCTTGGCTATGTTTTTATTTAATGAATAACTCCGGTTCTTCCGTTAAAGCTATACGAAAAGTGTCCACGCGTTTAACGGATAAACCGAAAAAACGTCTTCAGATTAGTTTTCGGAATGTAAACAGGTTGTTATTCGTGCATTATGACCATCTTGACAAGCATGATACAAATCCCTGGCAGTCACATTACTAACATTTGGCATTCACATTACCGCAGCTTGGCAACAAATCAATTAAACCAGAAACTTTAACAAGAATGTTTACTGTTCATTTGGAATTATGCAAACTTTGCTGTATCTTTGCACAGTCATTAGGCTCCGTAGCTTAGCTGAATAGAGCGTCAGATTCCGGTTCTGAAGGTCTTGGGTTTGAATCCCAACGGAGTCACTAAAAAGGGATGTTCCCTTACTACATTTAGCCGAATGAGGTCAGAAAAATGTTCTCAAGGGTACGCAGGATTGAACCCCAATAGGGTCACAGATTGTTATAAAGGATGTATGGTTATTTACTGTTCATCCTTTTTTTGTTTAACCGAGTTAGCTCAGAAATCGACTAATTCATTCTAAAAGAATAGACTATGCAAAAGAAAATCAGAATTGGACTACTCCCACGAGTTATCATAGCTATCCTGCTCGGATTATTCCTTGGCTATTATCTCCCGGCACCTGCGGTAAGAGCGTTTCTGACTTTCAACAGTATCTTCAGTCAGTTCCTTGGCTTCATGATACCGCTCATTATCATCGGACTGGTAGCACCTGCTATTGCCGGTATCGGCAAGGGGGCTGGCAAACTGCTGCTTGCAACAGTTGCCATTGCATACATTGACACAATCGTGGCTGGCGGACTTTCGTATGGAACAGGAACATGGCTGTTCCCGTCCATGATAGCCTCAACAGGAGGAAGTATGCCGCATCTTGACAAGGCGGTTGAACTGACACCTTACTTCACCATTAACATACCTGCTATGGTTGACGTGATGAGTAGCCTGGTCTTCTCATTCATCATCGGACTCGGTATTGCATACGGTGGACTGCGCACAATGGAAAGCGTTTTCAATGAGTTCAAGGCAATCATCGAAAAGGTTATAGAAAAAGCCATTATACCTCTCCTGCCACTTTACATATTCGGTGTATTCCTCAATATGACCCATAACGGACAGGCACGGCAGGTGCTGTTGGTATTCTCACAGATTATCATCGTTATCCTTGTGCTGCATATCCTCATTCTCGTTTACGAATTCTGTATTGCAGGTGCCATCATAAAGCGTAATCCTTTCAGACTGTTATGGAACATGCTGCCTGCTTATCTGACGGCATTGGGGACAAGTTCATCAGCAGCAACCATCCCGGTGACATTGAAACAGACGGAGAAGAACGGCGTAAGCAAGGAAGTAGCAGGCTTTGTCGTCCCGCTCTGCGCTACTATACACCTCAGTGGAAGTGCTATGAAGATTACGGCCTGCGCCTTGACAATCTGCCTGCTGACAGGCTTGCCACATGACCCGGGACTCTTCATTTACTTTATTCTTATGCTCGCCATTATCATGGTGGCTGCACCTGGTGTTCCCGGTGGTGCTATCATGGCTGCATTGGCACCATTGTCAAGTATCTTAGGATTTAATGAAGAAGCACAAGCATTGATGATAGCACTGTATATCGCAATGGACAGCTTTGGTACAGCCTGCAACGTAACAGGCGACGGTGCGATTTCCATTGTTGTAAACAGGTTCTTTGGCAAGAAATAACCAGTGCCCTTACAAGGCTTATTGGACTGATAGTCCCAATCTTCTTAATAAGAAATCCTAAAAAAAAACAGCTAATGTACTATCATTAGGCTTTATCAAAATTAAATAGTATCTTTGCAGAAGATAGGCTGAGTCCAACAGAACTATCTCTACAGAAAACATACAACATAAATATCCGTAACATCATGGAAATAGTAGAAAGATTTATCAACTACACCAAGTTTGACACACAGTCGGCTGAAGATTCCGGGACAGTGCCAAGTACACCGAAGCAACTGGTCTTTGCAAAATATCTCAAGGAGGAACTCGAACATGAAGGACTGAAGGATGTTGAGATGGATGAGATGGGCTATATCTATGCCACTCTCCCTGCCAACACCAAGAAGAAGATTCCGACAATCGGTTTCATCTCTCATTATGACACTGCACTCGATGCGAGCGGAGCCAACATCAAGGCACGTATTGTAGAGAACTATGACGGAACTGACATACAACTGAATCCTAATATGGTAAGTTCTCCACGGATGTTCCCAGAGCTTTTGGAACATAAGGGAGAAGACCTCATCGTAACAGATGGCACAACCCTGCTGGGTGCTGACGACAAGGCGGGTATTGCTGAGATTGTACAGGCAATGTGCTTCCTTCGTGATCATGATGAAATAGAGCATGGCGACATTCGTATTGCCTTCAACCCTGATGAAGAAATCGGTATGGGTGCACATCACTTTGACGTGGAGAAGTTCGGCTGTGAGTGGGGTTACACCATTGACGGTGGCGACCTCGGTGAACTTGAATACGAGAACTTCAATGCTGCTGGTGCCAAGGTACTGATTCATGGAGTGAGCGTTCACACTGGCTATGCAAAGGGAAAGTTGGTCAATGCAAGCCGTCTGGCATGTGAATTCAATGATATGATTCCAGCAACAGAAATTCCAGAGCAGACTGAAGGTTATCAAGGCTTTTACCATCTCCTTGGTATTGAAAGCCGTTGTGAAGAGGCAAAGCTCAGCTATATCATCCGTGACCATGACCGTGAACACTTCGAGGAACGCAAGCGTTTCATGGAAAACTGCGTGAAAAAAATGAACGAGAAGTATGGAGAAGGTACTGTTGAGCTGAAGTTGAATGACCAGTATTACAACATGAAGGAGAAGATTGACCCGAACATGCACGTCATCGAGCTGGTACTCCGTGCCATGCAGCAGGCGAATGTTGCTCCAAAAGTACAGCCAATCCGTGGTGGCACGGACGGTGCACAGCTCTCATTCAAAGGGCTTCCCTGCCCGAACATCTTTGCTGGTGGCGTAAATTTCCATGGTCCTTACGAGTTCGTTTCAGTCCAGGTTATGGAAAAAGCCATGCAGGTCATCATCAACATCTGCCGATTGACAGCAGAGTTTAATGATTAAAACTTCCCCCTCCCCTCCTCAAGGGAGGGGGAATTAATTAACATAAAAGAGCTTTCACCTCCAACATTCATCCCCAACACCTAACACCCACAAGTATAATCTAAGCCTCCAGCTTCAAGAAAGAAGATACGGAGGCGGATATTTAGCTTTATGTCAGAACTTCCCTCGCTGGTCAAGGACCTCGCACTCATTCTTGTTGTAGCAGGATTTGTAACACTTATATTCAAGAAACTCAAGCAGCCATTGGTATTAGGATATATCGTGGCAGGTTTCCTCGTATCGCCACACATGCCCTATCTGATGAGCGTCATGGACAAAGCCGACATACAGACATGGGCCGACATTGGTGTCATCTTCCTGTTGTTCTCATTAGGACTGGACTTTTCCATCAAGAAGATTCTCAAGATGGGAGCCTCCCCCATCATTGCCGCCTGTACCATCATCTTCTGCATGATGGCATTAGGTGTCATCGTGGGCTACAGCTTTGGATGGAAACAGATGGACTGCATCTTCCTTGGTGGTATGCTTGCCATGAGCTCCACTACCATCATATACAAAGCCTTCGCAGACATGGGACTCTCCCAACAGGGCTTTGCCTCCACGGTCATGAGCGTCCTCATCCTGGAAGACATCCTTGCCATTGTGATGATGGTGATGCTCAGCACTGTTGCCAGAGGTGCCAGTCCCGACGGTGCACAGATTGTCGGAAGTGTCATGAAAATCGGCTTCTTCCTCGTACTATGGTTCGTTATCGGACTCTTTATTATCCCACTCTTCCTCCGTTCTGTCCGCAAGATTCTCAATAATGAGACATTGCTTATCGTGGCACTGGGATTCTGTTGCCTGATGGCAGTCATATCAACAAAAGTCGGCTTCAGTGCTGCCTTTGGCGCCTTCGTCATGGGAAGTATCCTTGCAGAAACGGTTGAAGCCGACAAGATTATCCGTCTTGTTGACCCTGTAAAGAACCTCTTTGGTGCCATCTTCTTCGTCTCTGTAGGTATGTTGGTTAAACCTGACATCCTTATCAGCTATGCCCTCCCCATCCTATTACTTGTCCTCGCTATCCTCGCAGGTCAGGCTTTGTTTGGAACTTTGGGCTATCTCCTTGGCGGACAAACCCTCAAGAATGCCATGCGCTGTGGATTTTCGATGGCACAAGTGGGCGAATTTGCCTTTATCATTGCATCATTAGGACTGTCCTTACATGTCATCACAGACTTTCTCTACCCGGTTGTCGTAGCCGTTTCGGTTATCACAACCTTCCTCACGCCATACATGATTCGTGCGGCAGAGCCTTGCTATAACTTCCTCATCAAGCACCTTCCCAAGCATTGGGTGCGCCGTCTGACACATATACAGACCAATACTGCGGGCGAAAGTGCCACATCGGATAACCATTGGAAATATCTCATCAAGAAGATGCTGCTTAACACCATCATCTATTCCATCCTTTCCTCTGCTGTAATTGCCATAATGTTCTCAGCAGTACTCCCCGTATGCCGCAAGCTCTCAATTGAATGGACTGGAAACCATTGGGTTGGCAATGCCGTGTGCGGACTTCTCACAATAGCTTTCATTTCGCCTTTCCTGCGTTCCATTGTCATGAAGCAGAACCACTCCGAAGCCTTCAAAGCATTGTGGACTGACCATCGCATCAACCGACTACCACTTATTGCCACCATCCTTGCACGTGTAGTCATTGCCATCAGCTTCATTTTCTACATCTGCAACTACCTCACACGCTTCAAGAATGCACTGATGATAGCCATTGCTGTGGGCATATTGATATTGATGCTCCTATCCCGACGACTCAAGAAGAGAAGCATAACACTGGAAAGACTGTTCATCCAGAACCTCCGTAGCCGTGACATCGAAGCACAGGTGAAAGGAAAGAAGAAACCGCTTTTTGCCGACCACCTTATCGACCGTGATATTCACATTGCCAATCTTGAACTGCCCGACGATTCACTATGGGCTGGCAAGACATTGTATAGTCTGAAGCTACGAAACCGTTTTGGAGTACATATCAGCAGTATTCTTCGTGGCACACAACGCATCAACATACCTAATGGCAGTACGATTCTCTTCCCTGGCGATAAGCTGCAAGCCATTGGAGATGATGAACAGCTGACAAGACTCTCCCATGCAATAAAGTCAGAATTGCAGCCTGAAGATACAGAGATAGAAAAGCATGAGATGAAACTCCGTAGCTTTACTATCACCAAGACAAGTCCCTTCATCGGCAAAACACTCAAGGACAGCGGCATCCGTGACCAGTACAACTGTATGGTTGTGGGTGTTGATGAAGGACAGAAAAGGCTCACGCTCATTACTCCTTCCCGCTGCCTGCAGGCTGGAGACGTACTGTGGGTTGTTGGAGAACATAGTGATATAGAACGTATTATATCTATCCACTGACGCTGTATGGAATTGATTGCAGTTTTCTCTGACAACGAGCTCTTTAACAAGGGAATATTCGATAGAACGGGCATCTCTACGCTTGGTTCTTATAGTGTTTCAGCAACCTCAAGCCATTATGATTGGGCGATAAAGAAAATAAGAGTACGTATTAGAACACTATAAGCAAACGATAGAAACTTTACAATAAGACTAATAAAGAAACGTGGAAGATAAGTAAAACTATGGAACTACAAACAAAACGTCTGCTATTGAGAGCATGGAAAGAAAGCGATGCTGAAGTATTATACAAGTATGCACAGAATCCGAACGTTGGTCCGATTGCTGGTTGGCCACCGCATACAAGTGTAGAGAACAGTCGTGAAATTATAAACGCAGTACTCTCTGCTCCAGAAACCTATGCAGTTGTGTTGAAAGAAACAGGTGAAGCTGTCGGCAGCGTTGGAATAATGACTGCAAGAAGTGAAATCCACAGCGTAAAGATTGCGGACAATGAGTGTGAAATAGGTTATTGGATAGGTGAACCCTATTGGGGACAAGGCTTGATTCCTGAAGCCGTAAACGAATTGCTTCGGTATGCGTTTGAGGATTTAGGAAGAACTACAGTTTGGTGTGGATACTACGATGGCAACGAGAACTCAAAACGAGTACAAGAGAAATGCGGATTCGTTTACAGTCATACAGAAGACAATAAGCCTGTTCCACTGTTAAATGAGGTTCGCACAGAGCATTTTACTAAAATCACTTTAGAAGATTGGAAGAAACTGCATCGGTAGTTTGAAATAAATTACAAGAGAGGTTATGACAAAAATAAACTTAATAATTATGCTTTTCCCTGTCGTATTTATGATTCACGAATACGAGGAAATTATTATGTTTAGGCATTGGATTGACAGGAATAGGGAAGAATTGAGAAAACGATTCCCTAAAATCGAATCGTTCTTTACTCGACAAGGACCTTTCGATTATTCCACTTCCACCTTTGCCGTTGGTACTGCTCACGAGTTCATACTTGTTTCTGTTGTTTCGTTTTGCTCGGTTTGGACAGGTCAATATCAATTGTGGTTTGCTGCATTGACAGGATATTCCGTTCACCTGCTAATGCATATCGTACAGTGGATTGTATATCAAAAGTATGTACCGGTTATCATTACAAGCATCCTAACATTGCCTTACTGCATCTATTCTTTTGCTGAATTCTCAGAAGTAACAGTTTTATCCTTTTCGCAAATGGTTTTATGGGCAGTTATTGGTATTGTTCTTACCATACTAAGCGTGTTTTCTGCATTCTTCTTTATGGATAGGTTTCAACGTTGGGAAAAAGGTAATAAATAAGAATTAAATGATGGAAGATTATTATAAGATAAACAAAGAGGCGTGGAATGCAAGAACAAAAAATCATTTGTATTCTTCATTTTACGACTTGGATAAGTTTAAAAGAGAGGTAAAGTCTGTTCCTGACTTGGATTTGTCTCTATTAGGAGATGTTCGAGGAAAGTCTATCCTGCATCTTCAATGCCATTTCGGCATGGATACGCTTTCCCTGTCAAAGATGGGAGCTAACGTTGTTGGTGTGGATTTCTCGGAAGAGGCTATACAAACAGCAAAGTCGTTGAATGAGGAATTAGGGCTGAATGCACAATTCTGTTGCTGCAATATCTATGATGCACCTGCCATGCTGAAAGGGCAGAAGTTCGATATTGTATACACATCTTATGGTGTAGTTAATTGGTTGCCAGACTTAATCCAATGGGGACAAGTAATTTCACAAACGCTGAAAGACGGTGGAAAGTTTGTTATCGTGGAGTTCCATCCTATATTGTGGATGTTTAATGAAGAATTCTCGCAAGTCCGATATGCTTATTCACGCAAAGAGCCTTACATTGTGGAAGAATCGACCTACACTGATTCGGAAAATGACAATCGGCAAAAGACCGCTACGTGGAATCATGGGTTAGCTGTAGTGCTGAATGGTTTGCTCAATAATGACTTACAGATCCAGTCTTTCGGAGAGTATGATTACTCTCCTTTCAACCTATTCGGGAATATGATTGCAGAAAAGAACGGAACGTTCAAAATCGCAGGAAAGAATGGCGAAATACCAATGCTGTTTTCTGTTGTTGCCATGAAACCTCCAAGATGAAAGAAATTAGAGTAATTTGCAGTGTATAAAATAGTTCGAGAATATACATATACCTGTTTATACCGTCCCTTATCTCATCCCATACTCCAAAAACAACACGTGCAGAAGTATCAGCCGTATTGACTAATACCACTGCACCGCATTCGTGATACCGCTTCGCTTGTCATACTTCAGCGCATCCGTCAGTGTTGAAGCGTTACAACGGAACGTGAAGTTATAAGATGTATATGGTGCCAACACTACTGACGCACTCATGTTGAAGCAGTGAAGATCGCGCGACAAGCTGGCTGTTGTCATACTCATGGCATGATTCTCAAAGTCGTAACCACTTGAGAAGTTAATGTTCCAGCCGTCACTGATGCGAATATTACCCGAGAAGTTCAGCGTCTGCGTAAACTTATAAGGATAACGCATTGTCTTGGTATTGAACTGACCACCTGTGTTCTCACGCATGGTGATACCATAACCGACCGTCAACGACCACGGCATATTGAAACGCATGTAACCGTTCTCGTCAGTCTCGGCAATGTTGCCACGCTTCTTCTTGGCTGCGTGTTTACCCTTCTCGATGTCATCATCCATGTTCGACTCAATATTTGGGTCGGGTCCATCACTGTCCTCTGCCACCTTGTCATCGTCTTTATCATCCTTACGACTAAACCACTTCTTCAACTTCTCAGGGTTCAGTGTAAACGATATGTTCTGCGACATACCCTGGAACCGAGGCAGACGCCCATATCCCCACTCGGTGTGATTGCCCACATAAGGCTTACCGTTAGCATCAAGCTCGTAGGCATAGGTGGCAAACTGTGCATTCATTGAGAAGGTATAATTCTTCCACCACTTCAGACGAAGGCGCATACTGAGGTCACTCCAGCGATGATAGTCGGCTGCAGCATTATAGGACATACTTGCTCCCAGCTCATCAATGATACTTATTTTCTTGAAGCCCGTAGAGTCCTTGTCACTCTTTACCTTCATCTCGATGTTGTTGCTCACATCCCAACTGATCATCTCAGTCTTGTACTTACCCGGCACACTATAGAGTTCATCCTGATAAGGCGAGTACTCAACGAGTTTCACGTTACCGCTTGCATCCGTGTACTGGTAGCTGTCATAGTAACCATAACGGCGTGCACCGAAGTTAGGTGAATAGGAGAACGAAACCTGCGGCGTGATGACATGTCGGATAGCCTGGATCTTATCACCGAAAAGTTTCCTGCTTGGCGTCCAGAAACCATACAGCTTCGTGCTTGCACCCACATTCATGCTCCAGTTATACACATTATGGAAACCGTATGTAGTATCCGTCACCACCTCTTTCTGCAGAGCATTATCCCATCCACGTGACACCTTCTTGGAATACATACGATCCGTAAAGTTGAACGATGGTGTAACGTTGATATAATTAAACATGGTGAAGTTTGCTTGCACTGGAATAGTATGCTGAAAGGCATTCTTCCAGTCCTTGAAGAGATTGGAGTGCAGAAGCCTGTCCTCCTTGGTGGAGATAGAATTAGATAACTGACCCGTATAGCTCATTGAAATCTTCTCATACCAGCGTTCCTTTCCCACAGCGTGCTTGCGCTTGAACGGATAGAAACGGCTCAGACTGATGTTCAAGTCAGGCAGTGTCATCTGAATGGTCGAGTCACGCATGTTCTGTGCGAGGTTGGTTGTGGCACTCAGTGAGAGTCCTATACTTGAGAAATTTGTACTCCAGCTTACAGATGATGTTCGGGTAGACTGAGTGAGCGTCTGCGGATTATACATGCTGTTAAGGTTGTTACGCTCATAGCTTGACGTAGCAAAGTTCACACTTGCCGACAGCGAACTGTACGGATTTGCCTTAGGATCCTGACGATGGCTCCACTGTATCTTGAAACTCTCCTGTTCCACAAAGTCCGGAAGTCCTTTGTCACCTGTCTTCGAGTCCTGATAACTAAGGAGGAATGAACCAGAATACCTATACCGCTTGCGGTAGTTGCTGGCTGCCGACACACCCCAGGAACCTCGGGTATAAATCTCGCCCAGGAGTTTCAAGTCCCACTTATCACTGATAGCAAAATAGTAGCCGCCATCACGGAGATAGAAGCCACGGTCACTTTCATCACCATAGCTTGGCATGATAAAGCCACTTGAATATTTCTTGGAGAAAGGGAAGAAACCGTATGGGATAGCCAAAGGCAAGGGAACATCTGCCACAACAAGATAAGCCGGACCAAAGACAACGTCCTTGCCCGGACGAACCTTCGCACGTGAAAGAGCAATATAGAAGTCGGGGTGAGGGTCATCACATGTGGTGTAACGTCCATGCTGCAAGTAGATGGCGCCCGAAGAGTCACGCTTGCCCACCTCGCCACTGAGGAATCCGTCCTGCTGCTCAGTGTAGACACCCTTAATCATACCCTTCTTTGACTTGAAGTTAAATGCCATCGTGTCACTCTTATATTCGTCTTTCCCCATTGTGAAGAGCGGCTTCCCCTTGATTCCCCCTTCTTCCGTAGAGTCAGCCGTACCCGTTGCACGCACCGTACTGTTTCCGAGATTCATGTGAACCTTATCACTCGTAAGTTTCATATTCTCATAATCCACCTTCGAGTTACCATACAGATAAGCTGTACCCAATGCCGCATCATAGACGAGGGAGTCGTCAGCCGAATACGTCACCGGTGCATCAATTCCATTAGAACGTGCCCGCATCATGCTGTCGGCACGGATAGAATCGTCTATAGCCTTGTTATGATGATAGATAGCCAACTGAAGAGAATCCATCTTCGTGGTATCAGGAACATGCTTATTGACCTCCTCACCAGCCTTAGATGCCTGTCCTTGCAGCAAACTGTCAACCACAACAGTGCTTGCCTTTACCTTCCGGGCTTTCTTACCTTGAGGCACAGGCATATTGACACTTGCCATCGCACAGACGATGGCGAAGGATAGTAGGAGTATAATGCTCTTATTTCTCATTGCCTAAATAACGTGCAAAAATACTGAAATAATGCCGAACATAACCACCATTACACTATTTTAACTTTTTCTATAATGTACGTAGGCACTGATTTACTAATGTCTTTTACCCATTCAGAATATGCTTTACCCGACCAGCCATAATTATCCCAGGCTTTAGAACTGACACTGAACAGACGGCATCTTCACACTGTCTGCCAGCCTTGTATAAGGCATGCTGTTTGTTGAAGACGGCTTATTTTACAGTCAAGCCTGCCGCCAATTCTTCCATTACCAACGGTTGGTCAACGAGTTGCCAAGATTTGGGAACAATCCCCGAGCATAAGTTTACGCTTACAGCTGACGTTTTCCAACGCCAAAGGCGAGGTTTGTCAGCACTGTGTCAAGCCAGATCCAGCCCTAAAGTCTCTACGAGTTTCCTCACAGGACGGTTTGTCGTCATCAGCTTATCCAATGCCTCACGGGGAGTAAGCATCGGCTTGATTTCCTCCCGCTTGGCAAGTCGGATGACGAGTTCTATCTGTCCGTTGTGCAAATCCTTTGCCAGTGTGGCACGGATACGCGACCTGATAGGCAGCATTTCGTTAAGCTGGATGTTGTTTTCAGCAAGCACCTGAATGACAGGGAAATCCGTGATTGTAGGCGTGATATTCTTCATTCGCTGTGCCAATGCCTGCATACGGTCAGGCATACGTGTACACATGGCACGCCAGCTTACTACAAGGTCCTGCTGTGTGAACGTCTCATTCTCGTCCTTGTTGGTAACCTCATGATCTTCTTCCTGGGTTTTCTTCTTGTCATTCTTGAGCAGATTCTCAAACGACAGACCCAAACTACCAAGATTGATGGACTTCGGCAGCCCCGATACCACTTTCGCAACAGGACGCTCAGCAGAGGTCCCGGCAACAGGAACTACATCTGAAGATGCAGCTGCCACTGACACCTTTCCACCATCATCAGCACGGCGAACTGTGTCATCATTATGTTTCAGGCTCCCGACCACCTGCGGAGCCGGTTTCTGTTGAGCCTTAAGAATAAGATTCTTGAACAGGGATTTTAATCGTTTAGGGCTACGCCCCGAGGCAGGCACATCATCATCCTTCTGCGTAATCTGTGCCACCTGGATAAGCGTCAGTTCAACCAGCAGCCGCTTGTTGGAGCTCTGGCGATACTCCACGTCACAGCGGCTCATAATCATCAATGCGTTGTAAAGGAAACTGACAGGACATTTCTGTGCCTGTTCCTGATAACGCAGACGCTGCTGCTCGCTCACCTCAAGAAGTGGAAGTGTTTGTGCATCCTTTGCCATCAGCACGTTACGGACATGGGAGGCAAGTCCAGTGATAAGATGACCGCCATCAAAACCTTTGTTGATGACAGAATTCAGAAGTACCATTACCTCGCTCACCTTGTTCTCCAAAGCGAGGTCAACGATGTTGAAATAGTTGTCTGCATCCAGTACATTCAGGTCTTCAATCACCTTCTGATAGGTGACATTTCCCTGAGAGAAGCTCGCAGCCTGATCGAAGATGGAAAGCGCATCACGCATACCGCCATCCGCTTTCTCTGCAATGACATTCAACGCCTCTTCCTCATACTGTATATTCTCCTTCTCCGCCACACGCTTGAGATGGTCAATGATATTCGGAACGGTCATACGCTCGAAGTCATAAATCTGACAACGGGAGAGAATTGTCGGAAGTATCTTATGCTTTTCAGTTGTTGCAAGGATGAAGATAACATGTGCGGGCGGTTCTTCCAAAGTCTTGAGGAAGGCATTGAAAGCTGCTGTTGAAAGCATGTGAACCTCGTCAATGATGAAGACCTTGTAGCGTCCTACCTGCGGCGGGATTCGCGTCTGCTCCATCAGCGACTTGATATTCTCGACAGAGTTGTTGCTGGCAGCATCCAGCTCGAAGATGTTATAGCTCCGTCCTTCACCGAACGCTTTGCAGCTCTCGCACTCATTGCAAGCCTCGCCATCAGCCGTTGGATGTTCGCAGTTGATAGCCTTCGCAAAGATGCGGGCACAGGTGGTCTTACCCACACCTCGTGGTCCGCAGAAAAGATAAGCATGCGCCAGCTTGCCGCTCTTCACAGCATTCTTCAGCGTGGTGGTCAGCGCCAGTTGTCCCACAACAGAATCGAAGGACATCGGACGGTACTTTCGCGCCGAGACAATATATTCATCCATATTTTAAAAATTCTGATTGTTCATGCAAAGGTAATAAAAGTTAAGAGAAGAGAACGGAGATGGGGAGAATTAAATTGTTAATTTGATAAAAATATATATGTTTCATGCGTACATGTGCAATCTTTTCCTTACTTTTGCAGAAAAGAATATAGAGAAGTGAGCAAGATTACTGGACATATTTACAGTTTTTTCAGTCGGTTCAAGTTTCATATCGTCATTATCCTGGGCGCACTCATCGTAGGCGTACTGGATGAGAACAGTTTTATGAAACGTATTGAGTATGCCTATCAAATCGAAGACCTAAAGGCTGAGATTCAGAACTATGACCGCCAATACCAGCATGACATGCAACAACTGAAGGCTCTCAAAACTGACCCCAAGGCGATTGCACGTGTAGCTCGCGAACGCTACTTCATGAAGGCTGACAATGAAGATATCTTCGTACTGAGCGATGATGAACAGCCGACTGACAACACACCTAAATATGAGACAGCTGAATAAACTCGAATCAACCATTTATATTATTGGGGGAATCATAATGGCTGCAGGCGCAGGTCTGTATGCCTTTCTCATAATTCAACCCGCCTCCTGCTGGCTGATGCTGGCAGGTGCTGTTGCGTTTGCACTTATGCAGTCGCGCCAACGTTATCTTGGCACACAGCTTTCCATCCGCCGGTTGCGCAGAATCATGTCGCTGGCTGGCTGGGGATTTATCCTCGCCGGACTCTTCATGGTGGAGGACTGCCATCACTTCCTCCGTCCTCTATTCTCCAACTCACTGGGTGGATATAGCAGTTACGTCAGCATTTTCCACAACAATTGGGTGATACTCCTGCTCATATCTGCCATTGTAGAAATGTACACAACACACCGTATCAGCTATGAATTGAGAAAGGAAAGCGGAAACGAAAGTAACTAAAAAAAGCTAAAAGGTTATAGATAGTTTTAATTTGAACAAAAAAGTTTCTCGACTTCAATTATAGGATGTAATTTTGTCAGAGAAGAAATAGAACCAGTTAATGATCTATGAATAAAGTCCTCTATGCACTTCTGTCGCTTATAGCGTTCACATCGTGTGCCAACTCTTTTAACATCCAAGGAACATCCAACGTATCAAGTCTGGATGGGCGTAAGCTGTATCTGAAAACCGACCAGGCCGACTCGCTGATTGATTTGGACTCCTGTGATGTGGTTCATGGTCAGTTTGCTTTTCATGGGACTGTTGACTCAGCCAAAATAGCACAGGTTTTCATGGATGACATCAACCTGCAGTTTCCTGTTGTCATCGAGAAGGGAGACATTACTGTCAAACTGGACAATACACAGCAACGTGTCGGCGGCACGCCACTGAATGACAAGCTAAATGATTTCTGGACTAAATTCACACAGCTACGCAATCAGTATGCGGAGATTGACCATGAGGAAAGTGCTGACATTATGAATGGACATGATGAGGAGACGGTAAACGCACGTCTCATCAAGAAGGCTTTGAACGTATATGCAAAAGGGGATAAGCTGTTCACAAAGTTCATTACTGAGAACTTTGACAATGTACTTGGACCATGGTGTTTCCTCACACGTATCAGCTATGAGACGACACCAAACGCCTATCCAATATGGATGAACGACTACATGTATGCCAATGCCATCAACCAATTACCAGCATGGGTTGAATACATCATGACAAAGGCAACAGATACATTCAAACAGAATTCACGGATAAAAGCATTCTACGCTGACTTCCAACAGGCACAAAAGGAGATGAACGGCTTGGCTGAACCTGCCGGTGCAGTCATTCCAGATGCCGCCGGAACAACACCAAACGCCGCTGCACCTCCAACACCAGCTCAGATGGCAGGCGACTCCATCCCAGAGTAAAAGCTCTGTGCCGTTCTCTTGCCTTTACTTCCTGCGAGCGGAGGCATTGTCCTACATTCTGAGGCACCAACTCAGAATAAACACAAACAACCCCTAACAACAAAAACTTATGAGGAAACTCATCCAAGGCGGAACAATCGTCAACGAAGGGCGAAACTTCATCGGTTCGCTCGTCATAGAGAACGACTGTATCACTGAGATTATAGAAGGAAAACAAACACCCCGTGGTTCATTTGACGAAACCGTCAATGCCACGGGGTGTTTTGTATTACCGGGTGTCATTGATGACCATGTTCACTTCCGGGAGCCAGGACTGACTGAGAAAGCTGATATTGAAAGTGAGAGCCGTGCTGCTGCATACGGAGGTGTTACTTCCTACTTTGAAATGCCGAACACCGCACCACAGACTACAACATTGGAGGCATTGCACGACAAGTGGGAACGTGCACGGCAGTCAAGCCATGTAAACTACAGCTTCTTCATCGGCGCAACCAATGCTAATTACAAGTTGTTTCCTCAACTGGACGCCCATACAATTCCAGGAATAAAACTCTTCATGGGAGCCTCAACTGGAAACATGCTCGTTGACCGACGTGATGCCTTAGAGCTGACTTTCCGTACCGCAGCCGAACTGAATCTGCCCGTGATGACCCACTGTGAGGATTCAGGAATTATCAATGAGAACATGAAAACTGCCAAAGAACAGTTTGGCGATGACCCTGACATCACCCATCACTGGGAGATACGCAGCGAAAAAGCATGCTGGACTTCATCACTATTAGCTGTGGAACTGGCACGGAAATACAAGACACAACTCCATATTGCACACGTCTCTACGGCAAAAGAACTGTCACTGGCAAATCAGCCTGAGGATGAAGGAAGAATAACTTTAGAAGCTGTAATAGCTCACATAGCCTTCTCCAGTGAAGATTATCTCACGAAGAAAGCACTCATCAAATGCAATCCTTCTGTCAAGACCGTTGCTGACCGCACAGCCATTCGGCAGGCACTCACGGACGGACGCATTACAATGATTGGCACTGACCACGCCCCACATCTACTGACACAGAAGCAAGGTGGGTGTGCCAAGGCTGCATCGGGTATGCCGATGGTTCAGTTCTCACTCGTTACGATGCTGGAACTGGTTGACGAAGGCGTGCTTACCATGGAGCAGATGGTGGAACTCATGTCGCACGCACCTGCCCGTCTCTTCCGAATAGACCGACGTGGTTTCCTGCGTAAAGGATATAAAGCCGACATCACCATCGTCTCACCTCACCAGCCTTGGACTGTCAATGAGGAGTGTATTCAAAGCAAATGCAAATGGAGCCCGATGACGGGACACACCTATCAATGGCGCGTATTACATACCTTCTGTAATGGACATCACCTATTAAATGAAGGAGAATTCGACCATACTATACGTGGTGAAAGACTTACTTTCCGAAATGATAACTGAAAAGTACCAAGGCATACGTCCTGCCATCGGCTATCCGTCCCTACCTGACACCAGTGTAAACTTTCTTCTTTATGAATTACTGGATATGAAGAGCATCGGTATCAGCCTGACAGAGACCGGCATGATGGATACCCCATGCCAGCGTATCGGGCTTCATGTTCGCACATCCCCAAAGCCAGTATTTCGACTTAGGGAAGATAGGTGAAGACCAGTTGGAAGACTATGCCCATCGCCGCAACTTACCTGTAGACACTGCCAGGAAGTTTCTTGGTTCAGCCCTTTTAAAAAAATGATAGCCAGAATCGTCATATACCTTATATTAATAATAGTGCTGTCTGACCTGTACATTGACATGCACTATTTCCGCAAGCGTTACCACATCACCTGGTGGCAACGCCTGTTGTGGTGGATGCCATGTATTGGCATGGTCATCTATACCTGTGCCTTAGCATCCATTCGCAACTTCGCACCTGCCGATCTCACCTGGATGAACACTTATCTGTTCCTGCTCGGTATGTTTGTTGGGCCAAAAGCAATCTTCACCCTCACATCATTCTTAGGGTGGATTGTGCGTAAGTACATCACGCATACACATCGCAACTGGGGACATTACATAGGGATACTCTTGGGCACCTGCGCCTTCGGAGCATTTGTCTATGGACTTACCTATGGTGTTTCAACCATCCAGGTAAAACATGTAGACCTTTATTTCAAGGATTTACCGAAGTCTTTTGACGGCTATCGCATTGTACATGTATCCGACCTGCACCTTGGAACATTCGACGGATGGCGTAAGAAGATTCTGAAAGCAGAGATGGACAGCATAGAAAAGCAAAGACCTGACCTCATTTGTTTCACAGGTGACTTGCAGAACATGCGTCCGCAAGAGGTTGAGAAGATGGTGTCAGTAATCCGCCAGCCCATGAAAGGTACGATAGCAGTTCTGGGAAACCATGATTATACAGAATATATAAAAGGTGATTTTAAAGAGAAAGCTGCACAGGAAGCACGGCTGGTTGCTGCAGAAGAAAAACGATTAGGCTGGAAACTCCTGCGCAATCAGAATAGTATCATTATCTCCCCCGACAAAGACTCCATCTATATCTGTGGTACGGAAAACGACGGCAAGCCTCCTTTCCCTAACTATTCTGACTATCAGAAAGCAACCAAGGGAATAAGCAAGAACTCGTTTATGATCATGTTACAGCACGACCCGTCAGCATGGAGACGGTCTATACTTCCCAAGACACATGCACAACTGACGCTCTGTGGACATACACATGGCGGACAGATGCAGTTCTTCGGGTGGCGTCCAACCAGTATCCGACAGCAAGAGGACTGCGGACTTTACGAACAGGGGGGACGTTACCTCTACGTAACAGCAGGATTGGGCGGACTCGTACCTTTCCGTCTCAATATGCCCAATGAAATAGCAGTGATAACGCTACATACTAAGAAACAGAATTAAAAAGAACCATCTATGAGCAATTCCACATCTCAACAGCAGCGTCCAACAGCCCACCGTTCAGTACCGGTACTGCTCCTGACCTTTCTGTACAACCTCTATACGATACTCATCGTCCTCCCTCTCTTCGCCATTGCTTCCATTCTCACAGCTTTGACAACCACCATAGGCTGCCAGCTGGGCAATGGACACTTCTGGGGATACTATCCGGGAAAATGCTGGTCATGGCTGATTATCCGACTGCTTTTTCTCCCTGTCAAGATTGAAGGACGTGAACATCTTGACCCAAAGCAAAGCTACGTCTTTGTCAGCAATCATCAAGGTTCCTTTGACATCTTCCTCATTTATGGTTTTCTCAATCGCAACTTCAAATGGATGATGAAGAAGGCAATCCGAAAGATTCCATTGGTCGGACTGGCTTGCGAGAAGGCACACCATATCTATGTGGACAAGAGTGGTGCAAGTAAGATTAAAAAAACTTACGACACAGCACGCGAAACCCTCCGTGAAGGTATGTCGGTAGTGGTGTTCCCTGAAGGTGCACGCAGTTTTACAGGTCACATGGGTAAGTTCCGCCGCGGTGCCTTCATGCTGGCTGATGAACTTCAGCTGCCTGTCTGCCCGCTCACCATCAATGGTTCCTTCAATGTCATGCCACGCACCAAGGACTGGCACTTCCCCGTATGGCACCGTCTAAGCCTCACCATCCACAAGCCTATCTTCCCAAAGGGTAAAGGTACAGAGTTCGAGAAGCAGACCATGGCCGAGGCATACAATTCCGTCATGTCTGGTCTTACACCCGAATACCAAGGCTTCGTTGAAAATCCAGACCAATAAAGACTGGGAAAAACTTATCAGTATCATATTTTTATACTACATTTGTCCTTATCAGTATAAAAGAATCATTATGAGTAAACAAACGATTGATACATATAAACTGACGGGCGTTGAAGAGCCTTCTGACGAGGTTCTTTCACAACTTATGCGTGAGGCAGCTGCAATAGCTAAGAAAAGAGACGAGAAAGCTCACCAACAGCTATTCTCTCAACTTCGTAAAGAAGCTGCCAAAAGATTAAAAGAATGGAATTATAAAAATATTTCCAACCCAACGGATTCTTTATGATAAATGAAGATCATCGCCCAGTTCTTATAGTCATTGCTGGACCTAACGGGTCTGATAAAACGACTATTACTTCTCGAATTCTACATCATGAATGGATGGAATTACTTTTCCGTATGTCTGAAGGAGAGGTAATAAAGCAATACACAAGCGAGATACCCGAATGGGCAGAAACAATTTACCATCAAGGAAACATTTAATTATTGAAACCGCCTGATATTTTTGTTACTTTCAGGTAAATATACTACTTTTGCAAAAAACAAAAATCTATGACAAGCGATAGCATTGTAATCATACCGACATACAACGAAAAAGAGAATATGGAGAAGATTATCCGGGCGGTATTCCAACTGGAGAAGTTTTTCCACATCCTGGTAATTGATGACGGAAGTCCTGACGGGACGGCACAGATTGTACATAATCTGATAAAGACAGAGTTCTCTGACCGCCTCTTTATCATTGAGCGTTCAGGAAAGCTGGGATTAGGCACTGCCTATATCACTGGCTTCAAATGGGCATTGGAACATGGCTACGACTACATCTTTGAGATGGATGCCGACTTCAGCCATGACCCTAACGACCTGCCCCGCCTCTATGCAGCTACACATGACGAAGGCTACGATGTTGCTGTCGGCTCACGCTATGTCAGCGGTGTAAACGTGGTCAACTGGCCTATCGGACGCGTATTGATGAGTTATTTTGCCAGCAAATACGTCCGTGCCGTAACAGGTTTCCACGTACACGACACCACAGCCGGATTCGTATGTTATCGTCGCCGTGTCCTTGAGACAATCCCATTAGACATGATTCGTTTCAAAGGCTATGCGTTCCAGATTGAGATGAAGTTCACGTCCTTCAAGATTGGCTTCAAAATAAAGGAAGTACCTGTCATCTTCGTCAATCGTCGTGAGGGAACCAGCAAGATGAGCGGTGGCATCTTCTCCGAAGCCTTCTTCGGTGTCATGCGTCTTCGTATGGACGGATGGTTCAGAAAGTATCCAAAAATACAAAACTAACACAGCCTTTACAAGAGAAAACGTTTTAGGGTCAAATATCATCAAACAGCCATAACTGGAAGCAGCTATGGCTGTTTTTAATTATATAAGATACATTGTCTTCTATAAAAAAACGGATAGGTTGCTTCCTATATAGCATCCCTTCAAAAGACTTATTCCTATTTATTACACCTCAATATAATGCTATTCGGCAATCATTGCCCACACAAGCTCTTTACTGTTTGATGACAGGAATGGGCGTATCTACCCATCCTCCGCAAACGTGTTGCAGCCCAACACGACTGGTGTTCTTGCTAAGCACCAGTTGTGTGAGTACTCAACACGAGTACAATATGCCGGAGTGATTTATAGTTAAAGATGGGTTATACCAGTAAGAGTAATGTGTGATTGTCCATCTAAATAGGACTCCACATGAGATAGTATGTAACACAACTTTATCGAACTACAATAAAAACAAAAGGAACATCATTCTCTGCAGTAAGCCTTACCTTTACACGAAAAGGCTTTGTTACTACAGAGAACGACGTTCCTTCGTTACTATGTCTTGACACAACCTACTGTGTCTTGATGCTTCACTTATGCTTCCTTATCGTACTCAAGGTGGAAGTTAATGATGGTCTCAATGCCCTTCAACCAAAGGTCAACAGGCATATTCTCGTTTGGAGAATGGATAGCATTTGACTCCAAACCGAAGCCCATGAGAACAGTCTTCACACCGAGCAGCTTCTCGAAGGTAGAGATGATTGGAATACTGCCACCGATACGTACTGGCAACGGACGCTTACCAAATACAGCCTCAAAGCCACGCTCAGCAGCCTTGTAAGCTGGGAAGTCGATAGGACAAACATAGCCGTGACCACCATGGTGCTTCTCTACGTTCACAGTAACGTAATCAGGAGCAACGCTGTTGAAGTAATCTACTACCAACTGGCTAATCTTTGTATGATCCTGATGTGGAACAAGACGTGAAGAAAGTTTTGCGTATGCCTTTGATGGGATAACGGTCTTCGCACCATCGCCAGTGTAACCACCCCAGATACCGCATACATCGAAGGTTGGGCGATAGCCTGTGCGCTCAATCGTACTGTAGCCTTCCTCACCAAAGAGAGCCTTCACGCCGAGAGACTTCTTATATTCCTCCTCATTGAAAGGAATAGATGCAACGAGCTTGCGCTCCTCATCAGAAGCCTCCTCGACATCATCATAGAAGCCAGGGATGCGAATCTTGCCGTCAGGACCAGTTACGTCAGCTATCAACTTGCAAAGAACATTGATAGGGTTAGCCACTGCACCACCGAAAGTTCCTGAGTGAAGGTCACGATTAGGACCAGTCACCTCAATCTGCCAGTAAGACAAACCACGCAAACCAGTTGTAATAGAAGGAGTATCAGGACCGATAAGACCTGTGTCTGAAACGAGGATTACATCGCAAGCCAAGAGTTCCTTGTGCTCCTCGATGAACGGACCGAGGCTACCAGAGCCAATCTCTTCCTCACCTTCAAAGATGAACTTCATATTATGCTTCAGCAAGTCATTCTTGTTAAGATACTCGAATGCCTTTGCCTGCATGAATGACTGACCCTTATCATCATCAGCACCACGTGCCCAGATATGGCCGTCCTTGATAACTGGCTCAAATGGTTCAGTCTTCCAAAGCTCAAATGGCTCTGCAGGCATCACGTCATAGTGACCATAAACCAATACAGTCTTTGCGTTAGGATCAACCATTCTCTCAGCGTAAACCATTGGATTACCCTTTGATGGCATCACCTCAGCTTTGTCAACACCAGCCTCAAGCAGCAGTTCCTTCCAACGCTCGGCACAGCGTACCATGTCCTCCTTATGAGCTGGTTGTGCACTTACGCTTGGTATGCGTATCAGACTGAACAACTCCTCGAGCATTCTGTCTTTATTCTCTTCTACATATTTCTTAATCATAATTCTTTATTTGTTGTGATTATTTTCTTTTTTTATTTGAAAGTTACTAATGTTTCCATTTCACAGATAAATTTCTCTACCTGACCAAAATAAGGCATAACTTGTTCCTCCGTAGCATCAAACATATCATCATAGTCACCTGACTGACGTAACTCATATAAGCGAGAAAACAACCTCCCATAAGTCTTGTCAATAAGTCCAACAGAGATAAACTGCTGCCCTATGATATGAATAGTTCCTGCGTGTGTCTTTGCAGATAACCCTTTGTCAAGGAGTAAAGCCTGTGCCATGTGATAGACAGCATAGTATAAACGATTTCCAACAAGGCTCCAATGACCTAACCGAGCATTATCACGTGCTTCAACTAAAACCGCCTTTGCTTTCTCAATGCGACATGTTACAAGTATCTTTCTATCTTCACTTGTCAGCATAATACAATCCCCTCTGATTCAACATTGTTGTGGAAAGGGGAGTGAATACGAGAAGCCCACTCCTGCAAGGTATAGATGATAGGATGAATCATTGCATTAATTTTCCATCCAAGTTCCCAAAAAGGATAGGTAAATTTATCATGGTCTGATTCTTCAATTTTATCCTTATCAAGAAGAATAAGAATGTCCCAGTCTGAATTTTCATTTGCATCACCACGAGCCTGTGAACCGAAAAGAATAATCTTTCCGTTTTCAGGTTTTAGTTCCATAGCAATATTACTAATAGACTTTAACACATCATTATGTTTTACTTCTTTCATCATCTGTACGCAAATTTAAGCATCATTTATGACTTTTGCAAGTTTTTCCGTGCTTTTATTCTTGTCTACTTGTCCATAATGGCATTATCCAATATATTTACATACGATATGCGAATAGCTCCAAAACTATGAATATCAACCATTAATTGATTTGTCAAGTAGTATAAATCATCATAGAAACGGGCTCCTCTAATATTCAACAAAGCCTTATTCTGCGAATTATTTTCATGAAAAAAAATAATTATTGTCGTGAAGAAAAATAATTATTTTCATGAAAGAAAATATTTATTTTCATGAAAATAATTCGGAAGTTGTAGTATAGAAAAACATAAACTACTGATTATCAAAGTCCTAAACTGGCTTTCATAAGTCTCTTAAAAAGGGCATATAAAAAAGCAACACACAACATCTTAGTCCATGAGTAAAACTCATAGCAAGAAGAGTCACTTGTCCATTACATTCCTTTGAAGCGTAAATAAGGAGATTAAGGGGCAATGGCGTACCTTGCCCCATTAAAGATTATGACCGTGGATGCTCTATGTCACGCAGCACCATTACGCCCTCTCCTACCGTCGCAACATCGCTTACCACCATTGAACGCTTACCATTGCGCTCTTTCAGATTGCAACGGCGAGGATGATAACCGATGTAGTTGAGTACCTTGTCAAAGGCTTCACTCTGATAGTAAACACTATTAGGATTAGAAACAAACTGCATCTGCATACGCCCCTGCTTGAGAATAATCTTCTCACAACCCAACCGCTTGCCCACACGACGAAGTGCAACGACCTGCATAAGCTCCTCACCTTGACGTGGAACAGGACCGAAACGGTCTTGCAGACGCTTACGATAGGCATCGAGGTCTTCATCCTTTTCTATATTATCCAGTTCACGATAGAGTAACATTCGCTCTGAACTACCCGGCACATAGTTATCAGGGAAGTACATTTCAAGGTCGCTCTCCACGGCACAATCGTCAATAAAGTCATCGCCCGAAATCTGCTTTCCTTCCTCCATTTCCTCTGCATAAAGATCTTGGAACTCATCATTTTTCAGCTCCATCACCGCCTGATTGAGGATTTTCTGATAGGTTTCGTACCCTAAATCCTCCATAAATCCGCTCTGTTCAGACCCTAAAAGGTTACCCGCACCCCGGATATCAAGATCTTGCATAGCAAGGTTAAAACCACTTCCAAGGTCAGAGAAGGTTTCCAATGCTTCCAGACGGCGACGTGCCTCTGGGTTCAGTGCTGCCAAAGGCGGAGCAAGGAGATAGCAGAAGGCTTTTTTGTTGGAACGTCCCACACGCCCACGCATCTGATGCAAGTCGGAGAGTCCGAAGCGATGAGCATCATTGATGATGATGGTATTAGCATTGGAAATATCGATACCATTCTCAACAATCGTTGTTGAAAGCAGTACATCATAGTCATAGTTCATAAAGCCCATCACGATTTCCTCCAACTCCTCAGGCTTCATCTGTCCGTGTCCGATGGCAATACGGCAGTCAGGCACGTACTTCTTGATAAGGTTTGCTATCTCCGGGAGATTGCTGATGCGGTCATTGACGAAGTAAACCTGTCCGTTACGGCTCATCTCAAAGTTGATGGCATCTGCAATCACTTCGGATGAGAAAGAGGCAATCTCGGTCTGAATAGGATAACGATTAGGTGGCGGTGTACGCATGATACTCATATCACGTGCACCCATCAGCGAGAACTGAAGCGTACGTGGGATAGGAGTTGCCGACATCGTCAGCGTGTCGACATTGGTTTTCAGCTGTCGGAGTTTCTCCTTTGTAGACACTCCGAACTTCTGTTCTTCGTCAATGATGAGCAGTCCGAGGTCGTTCCACTTTACCGACTTACCTATCAACTTATGCGTGCCAACAAGAATATTAATCTTTCCTGCAGCCAGATCCTCAAGCACCTGACGGGTCTGCTTGGTACTACGAGCACGTGAGAGATAGTCTACACGCACAGGCATATCTTTCAGTCGCTTCTTGAAAGTCTGGTAATGCTGGAAGGCAAGAACCGTTGTCGGTACCAATACTGCCACCTGCTTATTATCCACAGCAGCCTTGAAAGCAGCACGAATAGCCACTTCCGTCTTACCAAAGCCCACATCACCACAAACCAGACGGTCCATAGGTCGTGCACTTTCCATATCCTGTTTGAGTTCCTGTGTAGCCTTCAACTGATCGGGTGTGTCTTCATAAAGGAATGAAGCCTCCAATTCGTGCTGCATAAAAGAGTCGGGAGAGAAGGAAAAACCCTTCTCACGACGACGTTTAGCATAGAGTTTGATGAGGTCGCGAGCAATATCCTTGATACGCTTCTTCGCCCTTTCTTTCAGTCGGTCCCAAGCACCCGAGCCAAGAACGGACAATCGTGGAGGTTCGCCGCTGTCAGCACGACGATACTTACTGATTTTGTAAAGTGAGTGAATAGACACATCCACAATGTCATTATGCTGATAAACAAGACGTATCATCTCCTGATAGGAATCGCCGGCAGGAACACGAACAAGACCGGCAAACTTACCAATACCGAAGTCTACATGCACAAGGAAGTCGCCGGGTTCCATCTCTTGCAACTCTTTCATCGTCAATGCCATCTTGCCCTGACGAGCCTTGTCAGACTTGAGATTGTACTTATGGAAACGGTCGAAAATCTGATGATCAGTAAAGAAACATACTTTCAGCGTACTGTCAACGAAGCCTTCATGCAGTGTTCGGTTTACAGGTATGAAAGGAAGAGCCCCCACTGTCGCATCCTTACCCTCTCCAGACATATCGGCTACGGATAGATTCTCTGATTCAGGTGACACACTGGTATCAGACAACGAGTCGAAAATATCCCTAAGACGTACCGTCTGTTTCTCACTATCAGCAAAGATATAGAGTTTATAACCTTGTAGAAGATAGTCACGAAGAGTCTTGGACAGCAGGTCAAAGTTCTTATGGAAGAGCGGTTGCGGTGACGTGCTGAAGCTGATGGTAGCCCGTGCACCGTCCTTCTTCTTCGCCTGATCAGAGGTGGAATGGTTGATGCCGAACTCTATACGGCGGAAGTCAAGCGCATCGTTCATCCACCGTGAGGCAGGAACAAGCTGTCCCTCCTTACGGAAAGCCTGCTCTAATTCGCGCTGCTCCATCTCAGTCTTGCCTTCAAGTTTCTCCGTCAACGCCTGATTAGTAAACCCTTCCTGATAGATATTATCAATTGCATCACGAACATAAAGGAAGTCCTTGAATGCCAACACCGCATCATCTGGCAGGAACTGCAGGAAAGGGACTTTCTCTTCTGAGGCTGTAGTCAGCTCCGGCACAATCTCAATACGTTTCAATTTCTCATCAGACAGCTGCGTTTCCACTTCAAAGGTACGGATAGTCTCAATATCATCACCGAAGAAGTCAATACGGAAAGGAAGTTCATTTGAGAAGGAATACACATCTATAATACTACCACGCACGGCAAACTGACCCGGCTCATAAACATAGTCAGTCTCAGTGAAGCCAAAGGAACGTAAGGTTTTCTCCACCTCAACAATGTCAATATGCTGGTCAACTGTCAATGTCAAACGACGCTCGTCCAACTGCTTCTTTGACACAACGAGTTCTGACAAGGCTGATGGTTCAGTGACGATATAAAGCGGATATGTACTATCATCCTCCGAAGCAAGTGCAGAAAGGCGTGTGAGAACCTCTGTACGCAGGATTTCATTGCCCGCATCACGCTGCCCATACTTCACGGCACGACGATAGGAAGAAGGGAAGAACAGCACCTCCGCCACCTTTCCTTCACCATCCGATGGCATAGCTATGGTCTTGAGGTCATTATAGAAATAACCAGCCTCATCGTTATCATTCAGCACGAAAACTGTCGTCGACTTCCATCGTTCAGCTATTGATGCAAAGAACATCGGAGCAGCTGATGCCACGAGCCCTTGCAGGAAAACAGTTCTTACCGACTTATCTTCCTGTATCTGTTGTATCGCTCCTGCCTGTGGCAGCATAGCGTATAGTTTCTGTATATCCTGTATCTTCATCGCAAATGCGTTGTGCCTGCAAAGTTACAATAAAATTCAGACAGAGGACAATTATCTATGAAATTAAGCAGAAAAGTGCTTAAAGATTTGGTAGTTTCGTGAACTCTCCTTATATTTGCAGTCTGATTCAGTGGAAACAGCAGAGGAACAACAGGAAAACAAGATTGGATTAACACCACTTTTAACCTGCAAAATTCCTCATCAGTACTATGGGCTTGTTTGGATTTGACGGCAAGACGAGATGGTACGTAAGCACGCGGAGCATCGTTGACTGGCTCCTAAATCTCAGTTATCGAAAAATTAATTGGCGAAAACAATTACGCTCTCGCTGCCTAATCGAAGTACAGTAGATTACTGGCTTTATCCAGCTATTAGATAGCTGGACGAGACATCGCTCCGAGGATCTTGTTCCGAATCCAGAGAGTTAGCGATGCAGGTTAAATCGGGAATAGTCAGTGTATGCCTCGCTGCACTGATGAAAATTTAGAGGATAAGATGTCGATTGGTGGTCCAGGTCTTGCCGACATACGAAAACCGAAGGCTGGAATAAACGTGTAGAAAGCGTATGGTTTCCTTGTGCGGACGTGGGTTCGACTCCCACCAGGTCCACATTATCTTCTCCGAAGAGGAGAATCTTATGAAACAGTAATAAAAAGCAGGGGATGCACAAATCTGTGCATCCCCTGCTTTTTGCTATTGCTTTAATTCTTAGTATAATTGAGTTTCGTGCTGTCTGGCAAACATCTGTCCGACAAATTAGCCCTTAGAATCTTACTATTCAATGATTACACAAAAGACCAACTACCGTCTTCAACCAATGTATTGCTGCTCCGCACGACACGTGCTGATGCTCAGCACGTGTCGTGCTATTAGTTAACACCAATGGTGTTGACCGCTAAACACCAAGCAACACATTACCCCTATGAGAGCAAGGAGAGTCTGCTTAAGTTTTATCGAACAGCAATCAACTGAAATATCATTTACGAAAGATCTTCTTCAGCATTCTTTCATAGGCTTTGGCATAAGCCACACAGCCAATGTCATTGGGGTGAGAAGCCTCAATCATAGCGTCTTCCGTGAACGGAATATCCTTACCGAACTGGTAATAGATACCACTGACACCCTCCTTCTGCAACTGGTTTACAGCAGCCTGCAATGCCTTGTTAGCTGTTCGCATACGCTCTTCAGCATGCGGATTGAAGACAATATCAGCCTGCGGATAGCTTTCCGACACGATGATAGGCGCTTTGCTCTTCTTGCGCAGACAGAGAATACCATAGCGGATACGATCTGTTATCTCCTTATCCGTAAGGCGATAACTGTTCGGGATAGGGTCAATGATAAAGCACTTGGCATCTATCTCGCTGATTGCATCAAAGAGTACCGGCTCCATCAGACAGGAACCACTGAAGCCTAAATTAACGATATTATAGCCTGTCAGCCTCTTTAGGATATTCGTCCACGTAAGTCCAGGACGAGAAGGGGACGCACCCTGAGCTATGGACGAGCCATAGATGATTACAGGTTTCTCCTTCCGGGAAGGTATAAAACGGAAAGAAGCACCCTCGTCACAGCCTACCTTGAGACTTGTCACCGTACTATAAGGAGGCAGAAACAACTCGTAGACACCCGCTTTGGTTTCGAGATTGCGGAAGGTGAACGTTATCGTGTCACCCCAGTTCCACAGCATGTGGTTGCCTATCCAGTGTGTCTGACCGCTTGAATTAGTTGCATAGAGGTCTATGCCAGCCTGGTTGAGTCTGGACATATTAGGCAACTGCGGTGCGTCAGCAATCGTGTACTTAACTTGTAGGTTGCGTGCGTTGGTAGAGAACTTTACACTTAGCCCTGCAGCATTCCTTGAAAGGTTCCAAACCTTTAATGGAACACGCTGCTGGAAGCGTTCGGGCAGTCGTGCATAGCTGTTGCCGATTTCTCCATCCCACGCCCTTCCATTGATTACTGACACTGCTTCCTGCATAGGGTTATGCCAAGAGAAAGTCTGTGCATGAGCCTGCATTGCACTGGACAGGATACATACAAAGCCGATGATTGCTGTTATAGGTTTCCGCATATCTTAATGGTTTTTATTAATATACACCTTCGTTATTCGTGATTGATAAACCGCTGTTCAGCCAACTGCTCATACTTTGTACCCTTACGACCATAATTAGCATAAGGATAGATGCTGATACCGCCACGTGGTGTGAAGAGACCTGTAACCTCGATATACTTAGGGTCCATCAACTTGATAAGATCTTTCATAATCGTGTTCACACAGTCCTCGTGGAAGTCGCCGTGATTACGGAAGCTGAAGAGATAAAGTTTCAGACTCTTACTCTCTACCATACGCACGTCTGGGATGTATGAAATACGAATCTCAGCAAAGTCCGGCTGACCAGTGATAGGACACAGACTTGTAAATTCAGGACAGTTGAAGCGTACCCAATAGTCATTATCGGGATGTTTGTTTACAAATGATTCCAGCACCTCTGGCGCATAATCCATCTTATATTGGGTCTGCGAGCCTAATGACTGCAAGCCTTCTTCATTTCTTTCCATATTCTTCTATTTATGGGATTTAGAATAAATTAAAAGGAGTTAAGCCAAGTGTTTCAGTCGCCTGGTTGGCAACAAGCAATATTGGCTTAACTCCTTCTGTTCCTTTAACTTCTTGATTAATTCAGCTTAATGCAAATATCTTCCAGATACTGTAGTTCACGTTGTTGTCGTAAACATCTTCACCCTCATGTGCCTTCAAAGCCTTTACCACACGGATAGTTATTGGAAGAGCAATTACCTCATAGATTGTCTTCAACGCTACCTGCCACAGCATCAGCTTCGGAAGTTCCTCTGTAGGAACGACACCACCCAATGCCAACGGGAAAAAGATGATGGAGTCGAAACTCTCACCTACAATAGTGCTGAGGATGGCACGCAATGAAAAGTTGCGCCCCTTGTCATGAATCTTCATCCTGCTCATCATATAGGCATTGGCAAATGAGCCCACGATGAAAGCAACGAAAGAAGCTGCTGCAACACGTGGAGCCAGACCGAAGATGGCATGGAAACCAGCGTCATTGTTCCAATAAGGCGCACCCGGAATCCAATCACACAGTGCACCCATTGCCACAAAAAAGAAGTTCATGGCAAAGCCTGTCCATATCAAGAGACGTGTCTTTTGGAAACCCCATACCTCACAGACACAGTCGTTGATGATGTAAGAGATTGGAAACACGATCAATCCACCTGTCAATGAGATACCTAACACTGAAATCTGCTTTGTTTCAAGAATGTTTGCCGAGATGAGACAAACACAAAAGAGGATGCTGAAAAGCATAAACAGCACACTCACTTGTTGCTTACTTTTTGTCATTATCTTGTTTTGTTAAAGGGGGTTTATCAAGTACCCCTATTCAATAAAGCGGCTGCAAAGGTACACAATTTTATCCAAACAGCCTTAACTTATACCGAAAAAGAGAAGTGTGCCAGAACGCTGAACTGCAAGAACAGACACTCTGTCCGTTTACAGAATCAGCCTTCTGACACACTTTTCATTATGTGCAATGTAGCTTTAGATAAGACCAAGAACTACACTACAGACCTATCGGAATAGGCTTTAATCCTCCCAAGGAGTGAAATGAATATCGCCCCATTCGGTTTCCTTGGCTTCAAAGCCACCTACGCCTTCGTCAGAACCACCTGGACCAGGTTTCTGTGGTTCTACCGGCACACCACTCTGATTACCAAAATTATTATCAAGAATGTCACCATTGACATTCAGGACGACCTGTTCACACTGAGGAGTTAAATATATCTTCTTCATAATAATCATCCTCCTTCTTACTTAATTACAACTTTCTTACCATTCACGATGTAGATACCACGGGTTGGGTTCTCAACACGACGACCCTGCAAGTCATAGTAAACACCGTCTTCTATGTTGCCCTTTGAGGTCTCGACTGTTTCGATACCTGTCGTACTACCGTCTTCAAAGGTCAAGATAAAGCCCTTTGCCTGTGCCTCTGCGTCAGTCAATACAAGGAATGCCTTGTTTCCAGGAACAGTTGTAACACCCTTCTTAACCTTGTAGAAACCAATCGGGTTGCTCAAATCCTTGTCGTTGATATTGAATGCACGGATGTTATCAGGTGTTACATTGCGTTCTGTATCAGTACCATCCTTAACTGTTAAGCCATTAATAGTCGCTCCAAAGAATGTTCCACAGAGGCGGTTATTACTTGGATTAAACTTTTCATCACCCTGAGGTAACAACTGATTATCAGCAGGATTTGTTGAGTTACACTCTAAGACAACAGCTGTCTGTGCAGGAACGACCTCACCTTGACCAGCCAGTTTCCTCACCTTGGCATAGTAGTAGCCTGATGCATCCTTATCATTTACACCCTCAATGATATAAGCCATCACATTTCCCTTGATCTGGAATGGGAAGTCAACATAGAGTGTGGTATAATACTTACCATCCTTACCCTTCATTTTATCAGAAGGCTTCACACCGAAGTAGTTTGCATCATCCACCTTCTCAAGAATCCACATAGCAGCATCTCCTGTGACAGGAAGCTCTGGGCCATACCACTGGTCAGTAGTATTATTATTGACAAAGTCAAACTTCGCTTCAGTACCATCATATTCATTATGTGATGTTCCAGTTGGATTATTTGGGTCATACGCTTTATCTTTTGTGACCTTCTTGAGCGCACCAGAGATCAGATAATAAGTTTGTCCCTGATTGATACGTTTAGCTTCAATATAACGCTTGACAACGTTCGCAATTTCAGTACCAGCGTATGGGCTGCTTTCAATCTTCGCCAATGCAAGTTGCATCACAACACCCCATACCTTATCAGGATTCTTTGCTTCCAAAGCATTGTACAAATCCATTGAGACAGCCTTTACTGCATTCTTAACCTTCCCTCCGACGATGGGGAATTGAGAATAGCTTGTATAAAAATTAACAACAGGCACCATAGATGGGACTGTCGCGAAGGCATAGTAAGCATTACGATTATCAGATGTCTTTACAGGCTTCATATGCATCTTCAAATCCCACTTTCCAATCACATCAAGTTTAATAGTACCATAGGCAAGATTCCCTCCTAATTCACCAAGTTTCTCTTTCAACTTTTTCTTCAGCTCACCCTCCACCTTTTCAATCGCAGGATTCAAATACCCATTGATAACATCAACGCCTTGAGAGCGAAGAGTTGTTACATTAAGCCTGCCTGGGTCTTTGTCATCAACCTTTGTTTCAAGGTGTACCACAGTACCCGCCAATGTTGCAACTCCAGCTTTAGTGGCATTAGGCTGTGCGGCAATCTTTCCTGTTACATACACATATTGCTTGTCATCAGTACGCTGTTTGGCATTTACAATACGATAATAACCTCCTTCCGGAGCTGTGACAGGTGTGACTCGTGCGTTCTGAGCCATTGAAGTCACTGAAAATAATCCCAATACAAGTGTCAGGATTGAATGTAAACTTTTAACCATAAGATTTTATATTATATATTATAAGTTTTTTTAGCTGATGAGTACAATCTTCATGAGTCAGCTATACAAAAATAGCACTTTACATAAAACTATAAAAAAAGTAACAATATTATTAATAAAGTTTTATTATATTACATTACATTTAAGTTGGTTTTTCGATATATTTGCAAATATTTTACCATCAAAACACTTTAATACACATCTTAAACATCATGTGCGCTTTTTACAGAAACCAGGACAACGAAGATACTCAAAAACCATTCATCAGCATCCGTCTTACAGGCAACACTATGTTGTAATTGCGTATAAATAAGATGGTAAACGCATAAAAAAACATAATTACCCATTGTGATAAACAGAAAATCATTACTTTTGTAGTCTTATCGAAAATAATGACTAACATGAAGAAAATTATTTTAATGACAGTGCTGGCTACAGCTGCTTTCGCTGCCAATGCGCAAGACACAAAGCCATACGAAGAGAAGATGTCTCAGATTGAGGCACAGTACAAAACGCTTGAGGCTGATTACCAGACTTTCGGAAAGAAGGATCCTGCAAGTTTCACGGATGCTGAAAAGGCTAAGTTAAACGAAATCATGACGAAAGCTGACTCTCTTTACAACGCACAGAAGACTACAGCCCTGGAGATTGCCAGAAAGTTCAAGAACACAAAGTTCCCAGCAAAGTATGTTGCAAACATCATGTATGATGTGGAATTCGACGAGCTGAAGGAACTCTGCGACCCAACGACTGGCTACTACAACGAACCTGAAATGGCAAAGGTAAAGCAGCTCTTCGACTCTTACAAGCTGCGCCAGCCGGGCTCTATGTACAAGGATCTCACGATGGAGGATCTTGATGGCAAGCAGGTGAAGCTGAGCCAGTGGGTTGGCAAAGGCAAATATGTACTGGTTGACTTCTGGGCAAGCTGGTGTGGTCCCTGTCGTGCTGAAATGCCAAACGTTGTTGAGGCTTACAAACGTTTCAAAGACAAAGGTCTGGAGATTATCGGTATCAGCTTCGACAGCAAGAAACTGCAGTGGTCAGCGGCTGTTGAGAAACTGGGCATGACCTGGCCTCAGATGTCAGACCTCAAGGGATGGGAGTCCTCAGCATCAGCAATCTATGGCATCCGCAGCATCCCTTCCAATATTCTCCTCGACCCAGAGGGCAAGATTGTAGCCATGGACCTCAGAGAAGCAAAGTTGCTGGAGGTACTGGCTGAGAAGCTGAAATAAGAGATAAGACCGCTAAGCAGTCTTATTCCTGATAGATTTGTATCGCTATCTGATACAGTCCTAAAGGATTATACAAAGTACACAGAAACACCTGTTAAGGCAAGGGCAAAGCCCTGTAACAGCTTCCTCATATCTATTCCCAGGCATTGGTACTCACATACTAATATCTGGGAATATTTTATTTAGATAATATTTTAAAAGAAAGGAGATAAGGTCCAGACCTGTTCATTACAACCATGACATCCATTATTGCTTATCAATGGCTTTGCTTTCGGAATAGACTTGGGTTAACCCAAACAGTTCATCAAGCCACAATGGACTCATTATCCTTATTAATCGTATTGTTTCCTGACGGGCTCTAATGACCGACTGGGGCTAAACAGGGAGTGTCGCCGTAACCAACTCCCCCATCTCAGGGAGGTAGCAAGAATATGCTTTTGTCCGTTTTTTTCCTTACTCAAAATCAAATCAACGCTGAATTGCATTCCAATTAAGCCTTAATTGCATTGCAACTAACGCCCTTTTGAGGTCTAATTAACGCCCTTTTGAAGCCCAACTAAGCACCTTTTCAAACAGCATTTCATAACCAACTGGTTCACAAATGGTTACAAACACCTTCCAAAACACACTTTTCTACCTTTTCTACGCAAGGATGATTCGAAATTATGTAAAGATAATTCAAAACCTTCCATACACAGGAATACTCACCCATATTCTATAGGTAAGAATCTCTCCAAATAGATTATATCATATTATCTTTGTAAAAGTAAGCCCCTCTTAATCAAAGATGTTTTGTTTATTTGCAGTAGCACAATTCTTTCCTGACAACAGACCGCTCACATCCCAACAGCCTATTGCAACGTGTTTAGTACCCAACACCATGCGTGACGGGCAACAACACATCGGTTTAAAACGGGAAGAAAAGTTCATTATGGTCATTACAACATATCGAACATACTAATGACTGACTTGTACAGGAGAGGTTTACCGGGCAGCACTAATTTGAACAAGGTGGCTATTTACAGCAAAGAATAGATATAACCTATAAACACCGCCGTCAGCACAGCTCCTTCCCATCGCATAATCCTGTACTTGGTAAAGGAGAAAAGCCATACAAGGACTATCGAAATAACCAGCATGGAGAGGTCGGTTGCAGTGATACCCTGCAACTTCATCGGGGTTATCATGCCCGTAACACCAAGGATGGCAAGGATGTTGAACACGTTAGAGCCGAGAGCGTTTCCTATGGCAATACCGCTCTTACCCTTACGGGCCGAAACGACACTCGTTGCCAATTCAGGAAGAGATGTTCCCCCGGCAACGATGGTCAGACCGATAACAGCCTCTGAAACACCAAGGTTTGTTGCCACAGCTGTCGCACCCTCCACAAACAGGTTACTACCCCCTATCAGACAGGCAAGACCGACGAAAATCCACACCACTGACAGCCACGTAGCCATTGGCTTCTTCCCTTCAGCCTCAACAGTCTCCCCGGCGTTCGCACCTTGTGTTCTTGCTCCCTTGAGAGTCATATACATAAAGATAAGGAACATTGCAAAGAGGACAGCAGCATCTATCCTGTTTATGTCGCCATCAAGACACATTATCAGCAGCATTGCTGACGCAACAAGTGAAAAAGGAATGTCCTTCCTCACCGTACTCCTCATAATCGTCATCGGGGCAACCAGTGCCGCCACGCCGACTATGAGCAACGCATTGAATATGTTTGAGCCGATGATGTTGCCCACTGCCAGGTCTGACGTTCCACGCAACGCAGAAATCAGACTCACACAGAACTCCGGCATGCTTGTACCCATTGCGACAATGGTCAGTCCTATTACAAACTGTGGCATCTTCATCTTCTCCGCTACAGCCACAGCACCATCAGTAAGTCGGTCAGCACCCCACAACACGAGGACAATCCCCGTGAGAATAAACAAAACATTAAGTATCATTACATCTTTGGAATATAAAAAACAAATGGAATTGGACGATAAGAGCGATTACTTCAACATCTTCCTACGGTCAAGAATCTTGATGTTTCGCCCGTCAATCTCTATTGCGCCCTCTTTCTCGAAGTCGGAAAGTACACGAAGCAACGAGAACTTCTGTATGCCGAACGAGTCTGCTATCTCCTGCCGTGAACGCTCAAGATGAACCTCATTGCTGCCCTGCTCGCCTGCACATTCCATCAACAGATAAGCCACCTTCTCACGGACAGTGAACAGACTTAGGATTTTCATCTTCTGCGTGAGGAACACATCTATGTTCGAGAGGATGCGGATAAAGTTCATGCGGATGGCTTCATCCATGTCTATCAGCCGCTTCAGCTCCTCGGGACGCATACGGAAAAGCTGCACTTTGCCGTCTGTCTCGACGCTCACGGGCAGACTCCTGTCCTTTGAGAAGATGAAAGCCGGGGCAACCATATTGCCACTGCGCAGCCGACTTACCTCTACCTGCTTGCCCGACAAGGCTGCCATGCGGCAGATAAGATTTCCACTCACTACGATATCAACATACTTGCAAGGCATGCCTGCCAAGGCATACACCTCATGTGATGGCAGGGAAACAAGCTGGTGTGTGACATTTCCCAGTGTCAGTTCTATCCCAATCTCACTCATTCCTGCAAAAAGCGGACAGGAACGGAGTGCGTTCATTACATTACTTTCCATGACGCAAAGTTACGAAGTTTCTCTCTATTCCGACGGATTTAACTCGTTTTAACCTCACCCAGACACATTTGTTACCCTGCTTTCTGAATGATATTCTGTAATTTTGCACACATAAAACAAGTAAGAATAATGTATATACAAATAGGTTTTCATTATTAATTACCGACAGGTCCAAGCCTGCTTTCTGTCATTCTGCTATCTCTCATCAGCCATTGCAGCACCACCCTATTCCTCCGTTAAGCTGAAAGACTGACTGAAAAAGGCTTGAACACATCGGTAAAGCAAGGAAGAAAACAACAAAGAAACATACTTGCATTCAATGCAGCACACCTATATTTATAGCAATCACACAATCATAACTCCATCGTATCACCCTCTTTTGAAACATAGAAGACAATGAAAATCAAACGTATCTATACACCAACAGAAGAAACTGACGGTTATCGGATCCTCGTTGACCGATTATGGCCGAGGGGAATCAGCAAGGAAAAGGCGCAAATCGACCTCTGGCTGAAGTCGGTTGCACCAAGTAATGAATTACGAAAGTGGTTCGGACATGATACGGAACGGTTCCCCGAGTTTGCCGAACGGTTCCGTACAGAGCTGGCAGAGAGTGGGGCCTTGGAGGAGCTGCGTGCCATACTCAAGGCACATCCTGTTGCTACCCTGCTATTCGCTGCACACGATGAAGAACATAACAATGCTGTCGTGTTGCAGAACCTGCTCAAGACGGAATAGCAATTTACTCCACAAAACTGCGTTGGAGATTCTGAAAAAGGAGACGTCAAGCCACTCCGACCATGCAATGGGTTACCGATGTGGGCTTCAACTTGTTATTAGAAAAGAGTTGTATTACCAAAAACAAATAAAACATACTTGATTAGTGGGCTTACTTCACCAAGACCTATAGGATATAATCCATTTAAAAGAAACTCCGCATAGGAGCTTGTGCTTTTTATTTTTTATCAGACAGGAATAATAATGAAGCAGGGACAGACGATAGTGTCTGTCCCTGCTTTTTATGTTTTCTGACACCCTTTTCCTAAGTATCAGAGGATGATTTCTTAACGCTTTAACGTGAAGGTCTTTATGCCATCATCAGTTCTGAGCTTCAGAATGACAATCTTCGACTGGATACCTGACAGGTCAATACGCTGCTGGTAACCGCCTTGCTGCAACAATCTACCGTCTGCTGCAAAAAGCTGATACTGCTGGTACTTACCGTTAACCATCAGTTCTGAACCTGTAACAACTGGCAAGAGAGCATTCTCACCATTACCTGAAACATTGCTGATACCGGCTGTGACAGGCTGTGCAAGCAACTTCACGATGATTGGCTCTGCACCACGTGTCTGGACAAGCAGTGCTGCAGCATGCGTCTTGGTGTCATCGCTCTTGAAACCAACGGCGATTGTACCACCGTCAACAGGCAGCTTGTCATGTGAAACCTTGAAATACTTTTTCTGGGTAGATGGAGCTAAAGTAATGGTCACAGGTGCTGTAGTGCGGTCTGTGAAGATGTTAAGAGTCTGCGGTGTCATCTCCTGTCCGGCTTGGAAATTGAACCTGATGAAATCATTGTCAACACTCAATTCTGGAAGATCGATGCGACCGAAGGTCACATCATCTATCATGAAGTTCAGAGAAGTACCATTGCCACCCACAGGACTATAGTAAGAGAATGCCACATGGAAGTTGTCGTCAATGTCAAGTCCCTCTACCTTAGACAGGTCTATACGATAGTCGAACCACATATCAGCCTCCAACTTGACACCAGCAGGCACATAGGAAGAAAGGTCTAAATAATAAGGCTGAGCCTTACCATCCTTCTCCGTGATGATATAGAAACCGAACTGTTCCTGCCCGTTGGCTGTCTGGTTGCGATACATCAGACTGAAGGTCAAGTCCTTGCTCTTTGCTTTCTTGTAAGAGAGTGTCGGCAAGATAAGCCAGCTTTCATGCTCACGCTTGTCCACTACACCGTATTTCAGGAAGGAAATCTGTGCCACTTCATTCTCGACAACCGTCTGTGCGGCATCCTTCTGCTGCCATGCGTAGAACGGACGTTCGCCACGTACGGTAAGATTCTGCCACCCCTTGAGTCCGAGAATACGTGTATGACGTAAGCCGGAGAAGGTTTCATTGAGGACTTCCAAAGGTTCATTGTCAGCATTCTTTAACATTGCATCCTCTATTTCTACAAACACCTGACGGGTTTCCGTCGTATTCGGAGTGATGGTCACACTCTGAACATCCGCACTGGCAGAGGAAACAAAGCGGACAAGTGTCGGACGATGTGTATTGACTACGTACTTACCTTCCGCATCAGCAGCAGCCAGAGCAGTCCAATGTCCGCCTCCGTCAACTGAATATTCAGCCGTACATTTCCCGGCACTGGCAGCAGGTGTCATTTGAAGTGTACTTACACCATCCGCAAGCAGTTCGTCATAATAGAGCGTATCTTTTGCTGAAAGCGTAACATTTCCAGCACCATTCCACTTGCCATCAAGACGCCAGTAACCTAAGTCAAACTTATGATAGCCAGTCCATGCTGCACCAGTAAAGCGGCTGTCCATCACACGGTCTTCACTGAACTTCTCGACCAGTTCAGCTGATGCAGCAGCCTGTGCGACACCCTTGAGATTGATAACCAGCGTATCAGCGAGGACACTTGACACCTTCAATACGGCGTCATACTCGCCTGCTTCACGCGGTGCAAAGGTTACCTTCACAGGACGCTGATAGAGCTTACCAGCCTTTGTTGCGTAGTAATACTGCCCCACGTCAATACGGAAAGGACCGTTTGCCTTCTGTACCAAAGCAAGGTTTACATTCGTGATAACATCATTGATGTCAAACTCAAGCGTCTGCACATCCGTCTTTCCAGGAACAGCATTCATCGTGCGAGCCTGCAATCCGCCCTTTAGACGGATAGAAGGTGTGGTGCTAGCCTTCTTGAAATAGCCCGTAAGATTCAGTGAACCACTGTTCTCTGCCTCGGCACCTGAGAAGCGAAGTTTATAGGTGTTGCCACCTACATAGACGCCTGCTACCTTCGGAGTAACGGTAAGATTGGCTTTGAGAGTTCCGTTCTTTGGCAGTTTCTCTACATCCAGCTTCATCACTGAAGACGACTCTGTACCAGCGAAGTTCGGCTTCTGGTCGGCTGCAAGGTGCATACCTTGCAACGCAACTGGGAAAACCGTCGGCTGTCCTACCTCGCCAGTCATCGTGCGGAACTGTGGAAGAACAGCCACAAGTGGGGTCTTGTCCTTCTCCGACAGGCGCAGAACACTGAAGTCGTCCATGCGTACCTGGCTCTCCGGAGCTACCAGAAGGGCAAACTCCAACTTCACCGCTCCTGCAGGACAGACGGTGCGGAACTTCAGTTCGGCATATGCCTTCATACGTCCGAAATAGATTTCCGGATTGTTGATGAAATCCTTTTCAGCAGAAGAAACCTCCTTCCCTGCGGCATCCAACCAACGCAAAGCGAGTCGGAACGGTCCTTCAGGACGCTTGCTCGCCATCGTACAATAATGCACGAGGCACTCCAGCTCATCGCCGGCAACAACTTCCTGTCCTGTCCGCTTGAGGTCAATGACCTGCTTGAGGTATCCCTCAACGCCTGCCGCTGTCTCAATACCTACACCGAAACCTGTATCGCTACTGTATCGGTCACCACTACTAAGCTGGGTGACTGTTCCAGCTGTCTGCCACTGTACGGGCTTTCCATTATTAAAAGAATAGAAGTAGGGGTCCTCCAGCAACTCCTTCGTTGCGCCGGCAGAAGCAGCCTGTGCAGCTGTGTTAGTTACTTGAGGTACTACTTTCTGTGCTGATGCCATGTTTGTAAGACCAGCCAGGCAAAGACTTACAAATAGCTTTGTAGATAAGTAAAAATGTTTCATTCACACTTATTTGTTAATTAACATGTTGCAAATATAAATAATATGTAAATAAAATCAAAGTTTAATGATATAATATTTCATTTTGAACTATAAAAAAGAAAATAAATTGCAGTAAAGTGTATAAACACACACTTATTATTACAAAAGAAAGTATTGTAGGATAAGTCCTGCAAGGCTTATCTGCCTTATTTAGTGGACTTGCCCAACAAAGCAGACAAGACAAACTGGCAGCAACAACCGACAAATTGACAGAAAACACCCAATGGTACATTCCTTGTATATTAGTCAGTACAAAACATTAATAAACATCTTAAAGTAAAGGAGATTAAGTTATGTATAGAAATTCATGGTTACCAGAAGTTTTCAATGACTTTTTGAACACAGCAAATATGCCAAAGGCAAACCCGACAGCACCTGCAATCAACGTACTGGAGTCAGAAAAGGATTACACCGTAGAACTTGCAGCACCGGGACTGAGCAAGGATGACTTTGATGTAAACATCAACGGCGATGGCGACTTGACCATCAAGATGGAAAAGAAAACCGAGGAGAAGGAGCAGAAGGCTCATTACCTCCGTCGCGAGTTCGCTTACAGCAAGTATGAGCAGACGCTGATTCTGCCGGATGATGTTCAAAAGGACGGTATTGCTGCACGCGTCGCAAACGGAGTACTTACCATCACCCTGCCTAAGATTCAGGTTCAGGAGCAGAAGGTTGCAAGGCAGATTACGGTAGGTTAAACCTGCCATATTCCCCTGATGAGAGGATTTTGTTCCAATGCAACAAGCTGAGGAACTTTGATGAAATGGATTAGTTATTGTGGATTATCCCCCAGACCGAATACGCCTGGGGGATTTTTGTGCCTGCAAAGTACTGCATATACCACAAAAACAATGATTTATGACGGACTTACAAGCCATGCATCCCAAGCAGCCCGGCACTCTCTCCCCCATCATTATACCATTGAAAACGGACTGAAGAACAAGGAGACAAATCCTGAAAAGCTGTACTTTTTCATGCAGGAAAACCGCAGCTGCGAATTATTTTCATGAAAATAAATATTTTTCTTCGTGAAAATAAATATTTTTCTTCATGAAAAAAAATTCTTCTTCTCATGAAGATAATTCCGTGATGACGCCACACTGCCATGGAAATGACAAGAAAAGAAGACATAAAATCAATACAAAATAATCAAAGAAAGACACAACCTTAAACCCGACAGACAGGAAATCACAAAACATCTTTTAATAACACCGACTTGACTGGTTAGGAGATTTTGCGTATATTTGCAGGTGAAGACCATAACATTCAGTACACTAAAAACAATGAAGACAATACATTCTATCTCCGTAATACTGACCGTTTTTCTGCTTTCCTGCACAGGACAGACCAACGGACAACCGCAACAGAGCGTTCAGAAAACTCTGGACGAGCAGCATCAAACAGCAAGACCACAACGCCTGGCACCACCCCGTGGTTATGAAAAGGTGAAACTCCCGGAAGGTTCTTTCGCCTCATTCCTACGTCATCTCCCCCTAAAGGAAGCCGGAAGTGATCTACATTATTATAATGGCAGTGTCAAACAGCGCAACTATGACGGAGCGGTTGTTGACGTTGACTTTGGATATGGAGTTGCAGACCAGTGTGCCGATGCGGTTATCTACCTGAGAGCCGTATGGCTCTGGCGGACGAAGCAGTATGACAAGATTCACTTCAACTTCACCAACGGCTTCCGGGCAGACTATGCCCGCTGGGCAAAAGGCGAACGAATCCACATTGACAAGAACACGTGGAAGTGCTGGTACAGCAAGGATACAGGAGCTGATTATTCCTACAAGACGTTCCGCAAGTATCTGAACATCGTCTTCACCTATGCAGGAACGGCATCGCTGGAAAAGGAACTATCCACCATCACCGGCAAGGAACTGCAGGTTGGTGACGTGATTATCAATGGTGGTCATCCCGGTCATACGGTCATTATCGTAGACAAGGCGGTCAACAAGGCTGGAGAAGCCGTCTACCTGCTTGCACAGGGCTATACACCTGCCCAGGAAATTGAGATTTTCAACCAGTGGTTCTGCATCAATCCGCAGGTGAAATACCTTGAAACTCCAGGCTGGTATTTCCGTGGAAACTATGCAAAACGCTTCCAGTAAAACATGGAGGAATCTGCAGGATTCGTTTTCAAGAACCGCATCCACAAGCCTCATCAGGAAAACAACAGACAAGAAAAAAGCACCGTGAGCTGACTCACAGTGCTTTTATATTTTTGTATTCTGACCTGAAAGAACTTTTACTTTCTGTCGTCAATATTATCGCCTTCTGTCGGCTTCATGTCCTCCTCGAAGTTGGTGATGCCTGCCTTGACGAGAATCTCATACCACTGAAGGAGTTTCTTGATGTCGCTTGCGTGTACACGGTCACGGTCGAAGTCGGGCAGAATCTCTGCAAAGTAATCCTGCAACTCCTTGGCAGAAGCCTTGCGCCAGTTGAGAGAAGCCACCTTGCCCTCTTCCTTGTCGCGCAACTTAGCCAGCACATCTCCCAGAGGAACATCCTCAGTTTCAGTGAACATGGCTATATCAGCAAGACTCGTCACACGGTCTGTGCCGAATGCAGGCTGACGCTTGTGCGTCTCGTCAAGTGCCTCGACGATAAGATTCATTTTACCACGGCTTACCAGCTTATAGAGACCTGGCTTGCCTGCGATTGAAAGGATTGTCTGTAACATTTTAATCTATTCTTGTTTATAATTTAATTATTCTGAGATAAGCGAAAGAAGACTGTCTACCTGTGGAGCCAACGGACGTATGCCGTCGTTAATGATTTCGTAATCACTGCGCCGCAACACTTCTTCCTGTGGCAGCTGGCGAGCCATCCATCCAAGGGTCTGCTCTCTACTGATGCCGTCACGCACCATCACTCGTCGGATACGTTCTTCTTCTGGAGCTGTAACACATACCACCTTGTCAATATGGGTACGGCGGTCAAAGCCACTGTCGAAAAGGATAGCACTCTCAAGCCATGATTGTCCAGACTGCTCAAAATCACGGGCAACAGCGGGGTGTATGACGGCATTCACCGCCAGCACATGTTCTTCACTGCGAAGGAGATACTCGGCAAGAACGGCTTTCTGCAAGACACCATCACAGAACACGCCATCGCCGACAAGGGCGGAAAGCTGCTGTTGGAGCTGGAGGGAAGTGCGCATCAGTTCCTTGGCGTGAGCATCACAATCGTAAACAGAGACTCCACGCTCGGCAAGAAGCCTGCAGACGTAAGACTTCCCACTGCCTATACCACCAGTCAAAGCTACTATCATCGCTGCTCAATGAGGTAATCAACGGTATTTACCGCCGTGCGAACGTTACGAACCCCATTGGGCGAAGTGAGCACATAGACATGACATTTCTCGGAGCTATTCTCTTCCACCTCCTTGTAGTTTACTACTACACGGAAGCCGACAGGGAGAAGTTCCTTGGTCTCGGCATTCTTCGGCATTGAGCGCATACGGTAGGCTCCCACGACAAAGTTCACCCTTATCTTGCTTGGGAAAGTACGCATCACCTTGTCATCGGGCATATTGATAGCCTCGATCGGCACTTCAACACTCTCCTCTGTGAGCACATCCGGATAGAGTTTCATCTTCACCTTGGAAGGAATACACTTGGCATTCGTAAACTTGCGGAGGTCTACCGTCAGTTCCTTGACATCCGTAAAGTTTGTAATATGCTGCCGCATCGTATATACAGTCTGAATACTATCCAACACATTCCGTGCTGCATAGACCTGAACACTGTCTGGAATGAAGTCGACACGTGCGAGATAATAGTTGTCACCAGGGGTGACCGTTCCCAAAAGGCGCACGGGTACTTTCTTATGCCGACCGAAGTTGAAAGAGAAAGAGAACTTGCCACCTTTGACAGAAGTAATCTTTGAGCTTTTAGAAAGCTGAGGATAAATCTGACGCTGGATGTCAGTTACAGAAATATCGCCCCTGCTCCGCCCGTCATTATGATGCTGATAGTCGATATAGATGGGGTGGAAAGTATCGTCAAGTCCGTAAAAAGCAAGCATATACCCCTTGTCACGAACAGTAAACCGGACTACAGAGTCAGGATCACTGGTGATGACCACGTTGCGAGGCATGCCAGTCAGGCGAAGTGGAATGCTGAACTCACGCTCATACGTCTCATTCAGCGTCATAATCAACCAGAACCCACCACTCAGTACCAAGAAGAATAAAAAAATCAGAAACTCCTTGTTGAATATCCTCGACAAGAAGTTCCTGAAGGTACTGAATGTATGAAGCGATTTGCCTGTTTTCATCAAATGCTTTCCCTTTTTACCACCAATAAGATTTACTTCGTCTGGCTCTGCTGAGAAGCCTGTACGCTTGCAAAGACGTAGTTCTTGTCAACAGTAATGACTACACCACGTGCAATCTCAACCTCAACCTTATTAGTTGCCATATCAATATGTTTTACCGTTCCATAGATACCGCCACCAGTAACGACAGTGTCGCCTGCTGAAAGGCTGTTCTGGAAAGCACGGATTTCCTTCTGCCTCTTCTGCTGTGGACGAATCATGAAAAACCACATGATGGCAAAGATAGCTACCATCATGATAATCATAGGCATCGGGCTGCCTTGACTTGCAGCCTGTGCTGCGAGGATAAATGCTGTATTCATTATTTATCAGTTATTATTTTCTTAATTTTATTAGGAGTAAATAGGAGGTGATAAACGCTGACTAACGAGAAAGGGGAGTGACAGATAAAGCAAGCATAATGCACTTAAGAATAAGTGCTAACAGGTTTCATAAGCACTTACAACACATTTCATAAGTACTTGTAACAGGTTTCACAAGCACTTATAAACACTTACCTGTCTTATCAAGATCCCATCCAGCCCATCAGCCTGTGAGCTTAACGCCCCATATCCCTACTGTTGTTCTGTTTCTGGTTGCTGACGATTTGCCACACGCTGGGCAGAAGTCTGCGCAATTGTAGGGCGACGCCCCTCACGGCGTAGTGCCCTTTCATCCTGACAGTCATTGCGAGGACGACGAGGACGAGGCTCTGGCATTGTCTTCATCATCTTGCCCGTCTGTATGAGGTGGCGTGCAATCGTATCGAGCATACCGTTGATGTATCCGCCACTGCGTGGTGTACTGTACAGCTTAGCCAAGTCAACATACTCGTTGATGGTCACCGTTACCGGGATATTAGGGAATGTAAGCATCTCGGCAATAGCTATCTGCATGATGACAACATCCATATAAGCCAGTCGTGAGAAGTCCCAGTTGCGGCTCGACTCACTCATATAACGCTGGTAGTCGTCAGCATTGAGGATTGTAGAGCGGAAGAGCTTGAGCGCAAAGTCACGGTCTTCTTCATCACGATACTCTGGAAGAAGCTCCTGATCAGCCTTGTTAGCCGGATCAAAACGCTTGATGGTCTTGATGACGAAAGTATCAACGACCTCCTTATCATCATTCCAATAGAGACTCTTCTCCTCCAAGACAGCATCCAAATCAGGATTCTCCTGGATGAGTGTACGGTAAATCTTACGCCACACCTCACGGTCTGCCTCGTATGAATCATCATCACTATCCATATATTCCTGATAGATAGTGCTCTGTTCTATCTGGTCGCAGAGCTTACGCACAGCCTCCATGTCATCTTCCCAACGGCGTTTCTGTGATTCCATGAAAAGGTTGAGTTGCTTGTTCTCCTCCAACTGAACAGCGAACTTGTTGTTTGCAAAACGAGCCGAAGGAGCCTCTGCCCCCTCACGGGTAGCACGATTGGCAGCAATCTCCACACGATGACGCTCCTCTTGCGTAATAGATACGATTAACGCCAAGAGGTAATTGTAGAGATCATACGCTTTCGCCAAGCTGAAAAGCAGTTCCTTCTCAGCATTGTCCATATTCCTGTTACCGTTCTGATAGTATGCATAGGTTAACTGGACAATCTTAATTCTTATTAATTCCCTATTGATCATTGTCTGTTCTCAAAGATTGTGTTTCATATTGAATACTTTATTTTGCAAATGTAGGAATTTTCCTTCGTACATGCAAACAATACCGTCTTTTTCTATGTTTTTTTAGATAATACTTGGTCATTCCATTGAAAAGAAGTAACTTTGCACCGCTTTTTGCAAATTGAGGATTGAAAGTTGTGACATTCATTAGATTTCCAATTCCTTGATCTCTCAGTGTGTGATGGCGAATTAAAGTTCATATTAATTTAGAGTAACACAAAATTATGAAGGAAATTAAAGTAGCAGGTCAGAAGCGTACAGACCTTGGAAAGAAAGCTTCAAAGCAGCTCCGCAAGGAGGGCTTGGTTCCATGTAACCTCTATGGTGAGGCACAGCAGGACGGCAAGCCAGTAGCAATGTCATTCACCGCTTCAATGTCAGAGCTGCGCAAGTTGGTTTACACTCCACACATCTACGTTGTAGAGTTGCTTATCGATGGCGAGAGACACACTGCAGTTCTCAAGGAACTTCAGTTCCACCCAGTAACAGATGCTCTGCTTCACGTAGACTTCTATGAGGTGAACGACCAGAAGCCAATCGTTATGGGTGTACCAGTTAAGCTCGTTGGTTTGGCACAGGGTGTCCGCGATGGTGGTCGTATGAACATGTCTATCCGTAAGATTAACGTAAAGGCTCCTTTCCAGCAGATTCCAGAGCACCTCGACATCAACGTTACCGAGCTTGGTCTTGGCAAGAGCATCAAGGTTGGCGAGCTGAGCTTCGAGGGTCTTGAGCTGATAACTCCAAAAGAGGTTGTTGTTTGCTCAATCAAGGCAACACGTAACTCTATCCAGGCTGCACAGGCTGCCGCAGCTGCTGAGGCAGAGTAATCATAACGAAACCAGTTAATTCAGATAAAGAATTGGACAAGTATTTGATTTGTGGACTGGGCAACCCCGGACATGAGTACGAGGGAACCAGACACAATACAGGATTTATGGTATTGGACGCTTTCGCTAAAGCGTCCAATATTGTTTTTGAGGACAAGCGTTACGGATTCATTGCTAAAACGACGGTCAAGGGGCGCAAGATTATTCTTCTGAAGCCCACTACGTTCATGAATCTCTCGGGAAATGCCGTGCGTTACTGGCTCAACAAGGAGAATATCGACCAGAGCCGGCTCTTGGTTATATCCGATGATGTAGCCCTGCCGTTAGGTGCTTTCCGACTAAAGGGAAGCGGCTCAAATGGCGGACACAACGGACTGGGGCATATCCAGCAACTCATCGGACAGAACTATGCACGACTGCGAATGGGTGTCGGCAATGACTACCCACGTGGCGGACAGGTTGACTGGGTGCTGGGGCATTATTCTGAAGAAGACATGAAAGAACTTCAGCCGGCTATCGACTTGGGCGTGGACATCATCAAGAGCTTTGCCCTTGCAGGCATTGACATCACGATGAATCAGTTTAACAAGCTCGGAAAGAAATAGTATCACGCAATTTTAAACATAGTATGAAACGATGAACGACATTGCAAGAATTGACAAATGGCTATGGGCTGCCCGCATCTTCAAGACCCGTTCCTTCGCTGCAGACGCCTGCAAGAACGGTCGTGTCACGATAAAAGGCATCAACGTAAAGCCTTCACACACCATTAAGGCGGGTGAAGTAGTGAGCGTCAAGAAGCCGCCTGTCACCTACTCGTTCAAGGTTCTCAAGACCATTGAACAGCGGGTCGGTGCAAAGCTCATCCCAGAAGTCTACGAGAACGTAACCGATGCAAAACAGTACGAACTGCTGGAGATGAGCCGTATCAGCGGCTTCGTCGACAGAGCACGTGGGACTGGTCGTCCGACAAAGAAGGACCGCCGCCAGATAGATGCCTTTGTCGACCCTGCCCTATTTGGCTTTGAGGAGGAAGAGGACGAGGACGAAATCTTCTGACAACAGCAACCGAACAGGTAGACCTGGTCTTACAACAACATAAAACAGAACGATATTATCCCACGCAGCAACAAATGCTGCTGCAAGTATAGGAGCGCATGGTTCGTGTATCAGCCCACTAACATTCTTCACGGGCGCACAAACCATGCATCTCCACACTGTACCGACAATTATCTTGACACAAACACACCGTCCAATACACTTCTTTCTTTCTGAAAACACCGCCTCCAAACGTCTTTTCAACGAATGGGAAAGACTTGCCCTGCCCCACACTTGTGAATTATTTACGTGAAGAAAAATATTTCTTTTCATGAAGAAAAATATTTCTTGTCGTAAAAATAAATATTTCTTTGCATGAAAAGAATTCCGTGACAAAGCAAAGGAGCCAAGCCAACACCTTCACATCAGCCTTTAACTGACTGCCGGTGATGGCTTAACTCCTTTGACTTCCAATAACACCAGGAGATTGATTCTATTTTATACGGTAGAACTTCACGCAGGCTGGACGGCTGAGACTAATGTCCTGATTGGTATTCTGGAGCATACCAGTATTCTTGTCGCGTGAGAACACCTGTATCTTGTTGTCGTCACGACAGGCAACAAGTAGGAACTTGCCATTTGGAGTGATGGCAAAGTTACGCGGATGACGACCAGTAGGCTGCATGCCGACACGTGTCAATTTGCCGTTGTAATCAGTACGGAAGATGGTGATGCCATCACCCTCCAGACGTGTGCTGGCATAGACGAACATACCGTCAGGGCTGACATGGATGTCTGCACCGCCCTTTGCCTGTGCATTATCAGCAAGGACAGACTGGATTTCCTTCAGCTTTCCTTCCGTATACTTGTAAACAATCACCTTGCCTGACAGCTCGTTCATCAGGTAAGCATACTTGCCATTGGGCGAGAAGACGAGATGACGTGGACCAGAACCAGCCTTCACATGAGCTGCAATACCATGGTCCTCGAGTTTCTGCTCATCCTTATTATAATAGAAACTGAGGAGGCGGTCACCACTGAAATCGGTAGCAAAGATGTTTCCGTCAGGGGCAAATACAGCACAGTGCGCATGTGGAATTCCCTGACGTGAGCGGTTAGGACCGCCCTTCCTGCTGCTAATCTGCAACTGCGACTTGTCGAGTGTTCCGTTCTTGAGGATTGGGAAGACTGAGATGGTGCCGCTTGAGTAGTTTGCTGTAAGGGCTATCCGTCCATCCGTATCAACATAGCAAGGGTCGGCACCATGCGTCAGCTGTGAGTTCATGAATGAAAAGCTGCCGGTAACAGGGTCGAAGCCAATGCAGTTGAGCACAGCCTTGGAACTGTTCTGCTCGCTGACAGCATAAATGAAACGCCCGTTCTTGCTGAAAGTGAAGTAAGAAGGATTGTCAACGCTCAGCGAACTGAGTGCAGATACTTCGCCCGTTGACTGGTCGAAAGAGAAGGAATACAAACCCTGGCTGCCGGCATCCGTATAGGTTCCGACCACCATCTTGATGTTGTTACCGGCAAAGCCGAAAACAGGGAGGATGGCTAAAGCCATACCTAACAAAGAAGATTTTACTTTCATTTCTATTAAATATGTTTTATATGTTGTTTTGATTTTTCCTATCAGAATGCAAGATGTCTGTTTTCATTGTTACAAAAATAAGTAAAACTCTCATAACGCTCAATCTTTTTTGCTATTTTTTGCATCTCCGAATTGATTTTAAGTTTTCAATAACATTCGTGGTGGGGGATGTACAGCATTTAGGAAGGTTATCATAGCTTTAATAATCAACTTTCATCAAAACCAGTTTATGAAGTTTAGTTAAATAATCATAAACAACACGCCATCAAACATTCAAATATAATTATAAATGTAGAAAATAAGTACCTTTGCAGTCCGATTATTATAGGGGTAGTCTTAGAACCCCGTACGATGCGTGTTAATAGTGTTGTCTTTGGCCGGGCAGCATGGTTAGGAAAGGCACAGTCGTAAAACAGAAAACGTTTTTTAGTAGTAAAATTATTAATTTTTTAGAATGGACACTTTAAGTTACAAGACTATTTCCGTAAACAAGGAAACAGCTAAGAAGGAGTGGGTCGTTATTGACGCCAGCGATCAGATTGTAGGTCGCCTTTGCTCTAAAGTAGCTAAGCTGCTTCGCGGAAAGTACAAGCCAACTTTCACCCCACACGTAGATTGTGGTGACAACGTAATCATTATCAATGCAGCTAAGGTTGTATTCTCTGGTAAGAAGGAGACTGATAAGGTTTACACACGTTATACTGGTTACCCAGGTGGTCAGCGTTTCAACACTCCTGCACAGCTTCGCACTCGTAAGAACGGTGTCGACAAGATGATCCGCCATGCCGTAAAGGGTATGTTACCAAAGGGTCCTTTAGGTCGTCACCTGTTGGATAACCTCTATGTTATCGAAGGTACAGAGCTCAACGGTCTCGAGGCACAGAAGCCAAAGGCAATTGATATTAACCAGTATAAATAATAAGGAGAAAGATGGAAGTAATTAATGCAATTGGTCGCCGTAAGAGCGCAGTAGCGCGTGTTTACCTCTCAGAGGGCACCGGCAAGATCACTATCAACAAGAAAGATTTAACTGAATTCTTCCCATCAGCTATCCTGCAGTACGTGGTTAAGCAGCCACTGCAGTTGCTCGGTGTAGAAGGTCAGTATGACATTAAGGCTAACCTCGATGGTGGTGGCTTTACTGGTCAGAGCCAGGCACTGCGTCTTGCTATCGCTCGTGCACTGGTTAAGGTTAACGCCGAAGACAAGAAGAACCTGAAGGATCACGGATTCCTGACACGCGACAGCCGTACTGTTGAGCGTAAGAAGCCAGGTCAGCCAAAGGCTCGTGCTCACTTCCAGTTCAGTAAGCGTTAATATTTTCTTTTGTTCTTTGGAACATTGAACTTTATGATATGCTTTATTCAATAACAGAATAGGCAATCTCCAAAGCTCAAAAGTCAAAGGTCAAAGACAAAAGAAAATGGTTTAGTATCTAAACTGATGCGATTCCTTATCGGGGGACTACCCGTCAGTTGATTCTAACAAAGCCTGGCGAAGCTCATTCGCCAAGAAAGAATTAAAAAGAAAGTAAACAAGTAAAAACAAACAAGATGTCAAGAACAAATTTTGACCAGTTATTGGAGGCAGGATGCCACTTTGGCCACCTCCGTCGCAAGTGGAACCCAGCAATGGCTCCTTATATCTTCATGGAGCGCAACGGTATCCACATCATCGATCTTCACAAGACTGTAGCTAAGATTGACGAGGCTGCAGAGGCACTCAAGGGTATTGCCAAGAGTGGCAAGAAGATTCTGTTCGTCGCTACTAAAAAACAGGCTAAGGAAGTTGTAGCTGAGAAGGCTGCAGCAGTAAACATGCCATACGTAAACGAGCGTTGGGCTGGCGGTATGCTGACCAACTTCCCAACAATCCGTAAGGCAGTGAAGAAAATGACGAACATCGACAAGTTGATGAACGACGGAACATTCTCCAACCTCTCTAAGCGTGAACTTCTGCAGATTTCACGTCAGCGTGCTAAGCTCGAGAAGAACCTTGGTTCTATCTCTGACCTGACTCGTCTGCCATCTGCACTCTTCGTTGTAGACGTAATGAAGGAGCACATCGCTGTCAAGGAGGCTAACCGTCTCGGCATTCCAGTATTCGGTATCGTTGATACCAACTCTGATCCAAAGCACATCGACTACGTTATCCCAGCTAATGACGACGCAAAGGATTCTGTAGAGGCTATCCTCGCTGCTTGCTGCGGTGCCATCGCAGAGGGTCTTGAGGAGCGCAAGGCTGAGAAGGCTGACGAGAAGGCTGCTGCTGAGCAGGCTGAAGAGGCTGCTGAGGCAAAGCCAAAGCGTGCTGCACGCAAGACTGAAGAGGCACCAAAGGCTGAGAACGAGGCACCAGCTGCTGAGTAATAAATGAAACATAGTGGGCGCTGGTGAGTGCTAATGAGCTTCTGTATCTTCATGATACGTGAAGTTCATCATCCCTCATCAACGCCCACAATATTTAACAATATTAGAAAAGGAAAACAAAAAAATGGCTGTATCTATTGAAGATATCAAGAAGCTCCGCGCTATGACTGGCGCAGGTCTGGCTGACGTAAAGAAGGCACTCACAGAGGCTGAAGGCGATTTCGACAAGGCAAAGGAACTGATCCGTGAGCGTGGTCTGGCTATCGCTGCAAAGCGTTCTGACCGTGAGACATCAAACGGTTGTGTACTCGTTAAGCAGGCTGACGGCTTCGCTGCTATGGTTGCTATCAAGTGTGAGACTGACTTCGTTGCTAACGGTCAGGACTTCATCGCTCTCGTTCAGGAGATTCTGGACGCTGCTGTTGCTAACAAGTGCCAGAGCCTTGACGAGGTTAAGGCTTTGAAGCTCGCTAACGGTGAGGATGCTGCTACTGCCGTTCAGCAGCGTTCTGGTATTACTGGTGAGAAAATGGAGCTTGACGGCTACAACTTCCTTGAGGGTGAGAACGTTTCTGTTTATGACCACATGAACAAGCACACTCTCGCTACTATGGTTCAGCTCAACGAGAATAACGAGGAGGCTGGTCACAAGGTAGCTATGCAGGTTGCAGCTATGAAGCCACTGGCACTCGACGAGACAGCAGTTCCACAGTCTGTAAAGGACGAGGAATTCAAGGTTGCTGTTGAGAAGACCAAGGAAGAGCAGATTGAGAAGGCTGTTGTTGCTGCTATCAAGAAGGCTGGCATCAATGCTAACCTCGTTGACAGCGATGACCACATCGAGTCTAACATCAAGAAGGGTTGGTTGACCCGTGAGGAGGCTGATAAGGCTATCGAGATTCGCAACACTGTTTCTGCCGAGAAGGCTGCAAACCTCAATGAGGATATGATTCAGAACATCGCTAAGGGTCGTCTGAACAAGTTTTTCAAGGAGAGTTGTCTCATTGACCAGGAGTTCCAGTTCGGTGATGGCGACAAACAGAGCGTAGGCGAGTGGCTCAAGACTCAGGGCAAGGACCTCAAGGTTGTTGCTTACAAGCGTTTCACACTCTCTGCTGAGTAATCACAGAGCTTCTTTAAAAGAAAGATATGGGAGTTGCAGGAAAGCCATCAGGCTCCTGCAGCTCCTTTTTCATTAAACGAACGGCCATTTAGTACTATTAGACTTATCAACCCAATGAGGCTTATTAAGATTAATTGCTGCCCGATAAAACTTAAATTGCACGCCCTCACATCTCTTTTCCAAAACAAATTACGCCCTCTCCAGCTATGTATTACAAAGGAATGAAGCCTCAACACGATTGGTGTTTACAAATAAGCACAACATGTGTTTACCAACAACACAACACGTGTTTACCAACAACACATCGGTAGAAAGTTCATTATTGTCATTATATAAGTAAGACGCTGATGGCCAATTCGTGCGAGAAATATTTACCGAACAGCACTAATTGGCATTATAGAACAACAAGCACCAACAGAAACTACGAACAATGAAAATCTTTGCAATAGGCATGAACTATGCCGAACATAATAAATCACTGAATGAAACGTTATCAACAAAGGAAAGACCTGTCATCTTCACCAAGGCTGATTCAGCCCTGCTGAAAGACGGAAAGCCTTTCTTCATTCCCGATGACTTGGGAACGATTGAATATGAGACGGAACTTGTGGTGCGCATCTGCCGTCTGGGCAAGACCATCTCCAAGCGTTTTGCTCATCGTTATTACGATGCTGTAACGCTGGGAATTGACTTCACGGCTCGCGAACTACAGCAAAAGCTAAGGGCACAAGGACTGCCTTGGACGCTCTGCAAGAGTTTTGATGGTGCTGCAGCTTTAGGCGAATGGGTACCAAAGGAGAAATTCCTTGACGTGCAACGGCTGCACTTCCATCTTGACATCAACGGTCAGACTGTACAGGAAGGCTGCACAAGTGAGATGTTATACAAGGTGGATGAGCTCATCAGTTATATCAGCCGCTACTTCACCCTCAAGACAGGCGACATCATATACACAGGCTGTCCGTCTGGCTGTGGTCCCGTTCATATCAACGACCATCTGGAAGGATATATAGGAGAGAGAAAAGTCCTTGACTTCAATTGCAAATAAGTGCAACAGGTTACATTACAGATTAATCAGTGACAAAGCCGGGAATTATCGGACTTACAAGCATCCACCAAGTACTTTATGACACAAGTAACTATTCTCTCTTCCAAACAGATACAGCATACACAACACTGCAAACAACTGACACAAAAAGACTTTGAGGGAATTACGTGAATAATATGACGAAAGGAACAAACAAGCTGACAATGAAACGTTCAGCAATACTCTGCTTCATACTTCTGCTGGGGTGTATAAAACTATCAGCCCAACAGCAAAGATTCTTCAATCTGACAGTTGAAGACGTGACAATAGACTCGATATTGCCACACTTCCACTATGCCATCCCCGTTGGTGAACAGTATGCTGATTCCACCTACGAGCTGGAAATACGCTACCCGGAGTTCATTGACATGAGCAAGGCAGACGTAGAACGATACAATGCCCTGACCAATATTGCCCCACCTTCATGGCCGGAAACACACCAGCAAATGACGGTGGAACGCAAGCGTGGCGTATTAGAGATTTCGCTCATGCCCATCGTTCAGCGCAACGGAAAGAAGCAGTTCCTCGTCAGCTTCATGATAGCACTCACCTCCCGTCCCAAGAAATCATCGGCAAGAAAAGCAAAAGCCCTTGCTACCCGTGCAGGCAATGTATCGGCATCTTCTGCCGCCAGTCGCTATGCCCAGCACTCTGTTCTTACCAGTGGGAAATGGGCAAAGATACGTGTTCCGTCCAATGGTGTCTACCAGCTGACCAATGAACTCATCCGTCGTGCAGGCTTTTCAAACATAGATAAGGTGAAAATCTATGGCTATGGAGGGAACCTGCAGAAGGAAGTCCTTACAGCTGACTACATCAAAAGACATGATGACCTGAAGGAAGTTCCAACCTACAACAGCAACGGCAGACGTCTCTTCTACGCCCGTGGTCCTGTCAGCTGGGAAAGCAATACATCAGTAAAGAGAATCCGCAATCCTTATTCCAACTATGGTTATTATTTCCTGACAGAGGATAACAGCAGCGCTCCTGCAGCCATTACAGACAGCACCACCTTCCTCAACAGCTTCTATCCGTCAGCTGATGACTATCACAGTCTGCACGAGGTGGACAACTTCAGCTGGTATCATGGAGGACGAAATCTCTTTGAAGAAACACCGTTGAAACTGAATGAAGGCAAAGTCTTCACCCTTGCCAACAAAGCACGGGCTACAAGTGGAAGGCTTACCGTAGCCATAACAACAGGTACCTATACATCAACCGTGAAGGTTGAAGCCAATGGACAGAATCTTGGCGAGATAAGAGTCACACCTCATGACTCCTTCGACAAGGGCTATGAAGAAGTAAGAAGCTATACGCTCAACACGCTCCATGCTGTCGACAGCATCAAGCTGACAACCACAGAGGGCGGTCCGGCACGCCTTGACTATCTCGTCATGACCTATCCCACACCAGCACTGGCACCTTCACTGAAGGCAGCTTTTCCCGCACCAGAATATGTCTACAACATAACAAATCAGGACCTTCATGCTGACGAACCCGTCAATATGGTCATCATCATCCCTACAAGTCAGAAGTTGTTGAAGCAGGCAGAACGCCTGGCTGACTTCCACCGCAGGCATGACAACATCTCGGTACGAATCGTTCCAGCGGACGAAATCTACAACGAGTTCTCCAGTGGAACTCCTGATGCCATGGCCTACCGCCGTTACATGAAGATGCTTTACGACCGTGCTACCAGCACCAACCTCCCACAGTCGCTCTTGCTTTTCGGTGATTGCGTATGGGATAACCGCATGCTGAGCAGTGCCTGCCGCAATCTCAACCCCGACGACTATCTCCTTGCATACGAAAGTGAAAACTCATTCAGCGAGACCGACTGCTATGTCAACGACGGTTGGTTTACCTTGATGGATGATGGTGAAGGAGGCGACCTGCTGAGACGTGACAAGGAAGACCTCGGGGTGGGACGCTTCCCGGTTACAGAAATATCCGATGCAAAGACTATGGTCGACAAAACCATCAGCTATGCCGAGAACAAGAATGGCGGAAGTTGGGAGAATGTCATCATGTTCATGGGCGATGACGGCAACAATAATCTCCACATGAATGATGTCAATGAGACAGCAGAAACCATCATGGCAACCTATCCCGACTATCAGGTGAAGAAGGTGATGTGGGATGCCTACACCCGTATTTCGTCCGCAACAGGTCATAGCTATCCAGAGGCAAGTACCATCATCAAACAACAACAGGCACAGGGCGCACTTATCATGGATTATGCTGGTCACGGAAAGGAAGACCAGATATCCCATGAAGCAGTACTCCGACTGACCGACTTTGCCAATTTCACCAATGCGAACCTACCTCTATGGATTACCGCCAGCTGCGACATCATGCCTTATGACGGCACAATCCCTACCATCGGCGAGGCAGCAATGCTGAACAAAAAGGGCGGCTCCGTCGCTTTCTGGGGCACTACACGCACTGTTTATGCCTACTATAACAAGGCTATCAACACCGCCTTCCTCAAGCATGTACTGAGTTTCACTGACGGTAAGCCGACCACACTCGGCGAAGCACAGCGTCTGGCGAAGTGTGAGTTGATTAACTCTAACAGTGACCTTACCCCCAACAAGCTGCAATATGCCCTATTAGGCGACCCTGCACTCTCGCTGAATCTCCCTACACTTGAAATCAAAGTAGAGACAATTAACGGACAAGCACCAAGCACAACGGGCTCTGTCCTGCTCAAAGGTGGCTCAGTCGTCACTGTCAAAGGACACATAACAAAGAACGGCAGCAAGCAAACTGACTTCAAGGGACTGCTCAATGCTACTGTACGTGATACCAAGGAACTCATCACCTGCAAGAAACAGGAAGAGACATCAAAGAAAGCCTTTCAGTATTACGACCGTCAGAAGGTGCTCTACAACGGCACAGACAGCATCCGCAACGGTGAATTCACATTCACCTTTGCCGTGCCACGCGACATCAACTATGCTTCAGGAACGGGGCTGATGAACCTGTCTGCCATCAATGACAGCCATACTCTCATGGCACAAGGACATGAAGAGGGCTTCTGTATTGATGGGTCAGAAGCCATATATAACGACTCTATCGGTCCATCCATATATGCTTATCTCAACTCTCCATCGTTTGTCGATGGCGGTGAAGTCAATAGTACCCCTTACTTCTTCGCACAGATAACCGACAAGGACGGCATCAACGCTTCAGGCAATGGAATCGGTCATGACATGCAGCTGACCATAGACGGAAAGCTGACACAGACCTATATTCTCAACGATAACTTCCGTTATGACTTCGGCAGCTATACCTCAGGCACAACAGGCTACAGCCTGCCTGAACTCTCTGAAGGTCCGCACACCCTCCAGTTCCGTGCATGGGACATACAGAACAACCCCTCAACCGTTACGCTCCACTTCAAGGTTGTCAAGGGACTGGCACCGGAAATCTATAGTATCAATGCCTCAAAGAACCCTGCCAGGACCGAAACCACATTCATTGTTACCCACAACTACATTGGTTCAGCCGTGGATATAGACATTGAAGTGTTTGACATGAGTGGACACTTGCTGTGGCGTCACAGCGATTCGGGAGTTGCATCGGGCAATGCCATCACTGCCAACTGGGACCTTATCGTTGAGAATGGAGCACGACTCCAGACTGGCGTTTACCTCTATCGTGTCCGTCTCAGCAGCAATGGTGCGACAAAGGTGTCGAAAGCTAAGAAACTGATTATCTTAGACAATAAATAACACAAGAATAACGTTTCAATCCATGAGACGGTATCAAACGGGCAAATAGTTTGTAAGTTGTAGCGACATACACCACTTTTGCACCTCACAACCAGCATTACTGGCAGACAGTCAGGCCGTGCCTTACTGCTCTTGATTCAGTCTCATGGATTTTCATATAGCAACATTAAACAAGCAACCCAATTAAAAAAGAATGATTAAACAGCTTCGTATAGCCATCCTCTCACTGACGGTACTTGCTTCATCTGCCGCTTTTGCGCAGGAGAAGAAAGACATATTCAACCCTGTCAATACGTCAGTTACCTCACAGTCCATCGCTCCTGACGCACGTTCTGCAGGTATGGGTGATGTTGGTGCAGCCACTGACCCGGACGTAAACTCACAGTATTGGAATCCTGCCAAGTATCCGTTCAACATCTCCCGTGCAGGTGTTTCACTGAACTATACCCCTTGGCTGCGGCAGTTGGTGAGTGACATTGACCTGGCTTACCTTGCTGGTTACTACCGTATCGGTGACTACAGTGCAGTCTCTGCATCCATGCGTTACTTCTCTTTGGGTGAAGTACAGATGACTGACGGCTCCAACATGACCATCAATCCTTATGAAATGTCATTGGATGTGGCTTATTCCTTGATGCTGAGCGAGCACTTCTCACTGGGTGCTGCAGTACGCTGGATATACTCCGACCTTACTTATAACTATACGGATGATACTGCACCGGGCTCTGCCTTTGCAGCCGACCTGTCCTGCTACTACCAGAACTATATCAACATCGGTGAGCGTGAGTGCCAGCTGGGCTTAGGTATGAACATCTCAAACATCGGTTCAAAGATTACCTTCGGTGGTGACAACCGCTCTGAATTCATCCCGACCAATCTCCGCTTAGGTGCTTCGCTGATGATTCCTATCGACGAATTCAACCGTTTTACCATTGCTGCCGATGCCAACAAGCTGCTCGTTCCAACCTATCCGAAGCGCAAGGCTGATGAGTCACAGGTTGATTATGACAACCGTCTTCAGAAAGAGTATTATGATGTATCATCTATCTCTGGTATCTTCAAGAGCTTCGGTGATGCACCTAACGGTGCCTCCGAGGAGTTGCAGGAAATACAGTGGAGCTTAGGTGCCGAATATACCTATAATGACAAGTTCTCACTCCGTGCCGGCTACCATCATGAAAGCGAGAACAAAGGTAACCGCAAGTATTTCACAGTAGGTGCAGGCTTCAAGATGAATGTCTTTGCATTGGATGCCGGCTACGTCATTGCAACAGCCAAGAACAACCCACTTGACCAGACCCTCCGTTTCTCTCTCTCGTTTGACATGGACGGTATCAAGGATTTGTTTAAGAGAAGGTAAAGCCTCCCCCGCCCCCCTCCAAAGGGAGGGGGAAAGCCTAACGGGAATTTGTTAAGATATAGCTTGGCTATCGCATCTTATCCCTTTTACTAATTATTTAAACATTAAATAACAGAGGGTCTCCTGCTTGTATTTCAGACATCTCCTCCTTTGGAGGGAAACGAGGAGACTCCCCTTATATAAAACATGACAACTTCTGCTCAACCCATCCCATCTTTCCGCGTCGGAATGGGATACGACGTACACAAACTCGTAGAAGGACGCGACCTTTATCTCGGTGGCATAAAGATTGAGCATACCCTCGGACTCCTCGGACACAGTGATGCCGACGTTCTCATCCACGCCATTTGTGATGCGCTGCTCGGTGCAGCCAACATGCGCGACATAGGCTATCATTTCCCTGACACCTCCGCTGACACGCTGGATATGGACTCAAAAGTCATCCTCCGCAAGACCATAGACCTCCTGGCAACAAAGGGTTATCGTGTGGGCAATATCGATGCTACTGTATGTGCGGAACGCCCGAAGATTAACCCACATATCCCTGCCATGTGCGAATGTCTGGCTGAGATTATCGGCTGTGACGTGGATGCCGTGTCCATCAAGGCTACCACTTCTGAGCGAATGGGCTTCGTCGGTCGTGAGGACGGTATGGCTGCTTATGCCGTCTGCCTCATCGTAAAGGCATAAGTTTATAGGCTAAACTGCTTTATAAAACACTATAATCATCATAGAGTGCATTAATTACCGTCAGTGCTTATACACAAACGTTCTACCACGACATTCGGTTGTTAAACGACAATAGGGACACCTTACGTGTCCCTATTGTCGTTTAATTAAGTCTTAGTACTGTCTGGTAAACACAGCCCATAAAGCCAGTCATGGTGTCATACATTCATTATAATGACAATAATGAACATCTCTTCCCATTCTTAACCAGTGTGCTGTTGTCCATTACATGTGGTGCTTGTCAGTAAACATCAATGGGGTTGAAAACTTAATACCCTGCAATATGTTGCTGGCAAGGTTATGCCCGATTGTTGTTAGAAAAGAGGACATGAGAGAGGCAAGGTAAAATGTAGAAAAGGCAAACAAATACGATGTCTTTCCGTCATCTGCAAACAACTTATTCCCATACTACCCGATATTTGTAAACTATTTTCATACAGCTCAAAGCTAATACATGGTCTTTTGGCTTTGAAAAGACGCCCAATTGGCTTGCAATAGATGCCCTTTTGAGGTCTAACTGACGCCCTTTTGAAGTCCAATTAAGCACCTTTTCTTGCACGACTCCATAACCAATTGATTTACTGCTGGTTGCGAACTTGCTTTTTACACGTATTTTTGCCTTTATCTGTAGATGTTTTACCCGAAATAATGTCATGATTTTTCAATCCGTTGTCTGCGCTTTTCAACGTATTAACATGAAAAGGTTTTCTGTGTCGGAGGATGATAATAAAAGTAGGTAGTTGACTGTTTTGGCTATGTTTTAATTTAATAAACAACTTCATTTTTTCCGTTAAATCTATACGAAAAGTGTCCACGCATTTAACGGATGAACCATAAATCCATTGCAAAGTGAAACATTCTTCTTTATTTAGCCTGTATTTGTTAAAAAAAATATTAACTTTGCAGTGTGAACATAAAAACCTAACAACATAGGACTTAGCTTGCATACGATAACAAAGATCAATAAACTTTTTATAAAATAAATGAAACATTTTTTACACATTTTAGTACTAACGTTTGTATTAGTCTCGCCATTGCGAGTACTTGCTGACACTGTTACTTTTGATTTTAGTACTGACCAAGGAATCAGTGCTTTAGGAATTGAAAAGCCTGATAATGGTAAGGGTACGAACTTAAAAGACAAAGCCTATACCATCGGAGATGTCACCATGACATACACAAATGGCACTGCCACTACTCGTATATGGAACTCTAAGGGCACAACTGAACTGCGTTTCTATAAAAAAGGTGGTAGCATTACCTTCACCGTACCGACCGGGCAACAGGTTACAAACGTTGTTTTTAATGGAACATTGAAATGTAAATGTACTATAGGAGCACTTAATCGGCTTGAATGGACTGACAACGGTACACCCACTAACACTGTAACCTTTACCGCAAAAGAAACAAACAATATCCAAACAATCAAAATCACCTATTCAAGTGCGAAACCAGCAAAACCTATTGTCAAGGTAAATAGCATCCAGGAACTCAAAGCCTTAGAAAGCGGAAGCTATGCTACACTCAGCCTTACCGATGGCAATAATGGCAGTATGGCTCGTGTACTGCATGTTTACGGCACTGGCAACACGCAGGAGATATATATACGTGATAACACCGGTGCGGTGTGCTTCTACGGCATCAACCCCAATGTACCCTTTGCCTGCAATCAGCATTTGGCAGGACAGATTACAGGTGAATATGTCTTGGAGAATGGCATTCCACGCTTTAAGGCAATCAGTGACAAGACCAATACAGCATATCTTATCATTGCTGCTCCTATAACAGAGAAAGAGGTACAACCAAAAGAGATTGAAGCCACCGAGTATTCCAACAATATTGCGGATTGGGTTCTCCTGAAGAATCAGAGTCTTATCAACGAAGAACTCGCTACACAAGAGGGTATTATCATACGCAATCGTTTTAACAGCACTGCCAATAAAGATAAGTACACAGAGCCATATAAGGGGGCTATTGTTGACCTTGCAGGTATTGCCGTACCTAATGGAGTGAAGCATGAAATCAATCCTATCTATCAGAACAGCCTGCGACCTATCGTCTTCGTTGTTGATGAGGAAAAAGCATTCGTATCACCTCAACAAGACATTGCAGATGCAGCTGTTCGTTTGAAGCGTACCCTCTCCGCTGCATATTGGAACACTTTTGCTGTTCCATTCGACATAGAAAGTGAAGATGTGGAAGATGCGCAGATTGCCAAGTTTACAGGAAAAGTGGAAGGCTGCAGTATGATTTTTGAGAATGGACAGACCCATATAGAGGCAGGTGTACCCTATATCGTGAAATGGGATATAAAAGACCCTACCTTTGAGGGAGTAACACTCAAAGCTACAGAAGCGAAGACTGTGAAATCAGACGATGGTCGATTCTGCTTCATAGCTACATACGGACCAACCCAACTCGCCCTCAACAAGACCGAACGTTATCTTGCCAAAAACGGCAATCTTTATTATCCTGCAAGCGCAGACAACAAGGCTAACCTCCTGAAGGGACTACGTGCCTATTACCGCATACCTACCACAACTGAAGCCAAAATCGCCTTCTTCGGCGAAACCACAGGTATCACCATCCCAGAAGTACATACTACTCCTAACCAGTTCAAGGTGTATAACCTCAATGGGCAGTACATTGGCAACAGCCTTGAGAACCTGCCAAAGGGCATCTATATCGTGAATGGGAAAAAACTTATCATCAACTAAACAGAAACACATAATTATGAAAAAGAAAATCTATATAACTCCTGCTATTGCTAACATTCTCGCTGATACAGCTAATTCCATCATGCTCACTGGAAGTAACAAGGATGTAAATGAAAACGGATCAAATGTGAACACTGGAAATGATCACGGATCTGGTAATGCTTGGGAAGGCGGATGTGCAAAGGAGAACCCTTGGAGCACAGACGATTATAACTACCAAAACTAAATATACTTAAAAATGAAAAAGAACATTCTCACTTCACTGTTGTTGCTCCTTAGTATAGTAGCGACGGCACAAAACAAGAAACAGACAATTACCATTACTACTAAACTTGGTGATGTTCATACCTACGTCGTAGGTGAAACCATTGATAGTACCCGAGTCATTGAGGGTGTGGGTATCAAGGTTTATCTTAAAGGGAAAAAGGAATCGGAGGACTACCTCTTCTCGCAGATTGCTTACACAATTACAGAGGAAACCACCCCTACTCCAACTCCCAATCCATCAGGTAAGAACGCCAACCGCAACACGGATAATGACTTACGCAAGAACCCTGAGGGATGGCGTCTGGAGTTCCCACGGTTCTATCAAGGAACAAATAAAACCTACGAGATTACCCATTATACCACAGAGGGAACACTGGGGAAATTGGTTAACTACTCTGTAGAGTGGGACGGTACGCTAAAAGCTAACCGCTGGAGCTGCTACCAGATGTACAGTCCAATAACAGAGAAAAAAGTAAACAGAAAAGATGCTTTCCAACAGGATCCAGACATCCCGTCAGATGTACAACCCACCCTTAAAGATTACAAAGGTTCTGGATTCGCCCGTGGACATCTCTGCCCATCAGGTGACAGAGTCTACTCCACAAAACAGAATGAGCAAACATTCTACCTAAGTAATATGCAACCACAAATACAAGGACACAATGGAGGTATATGGGGAAAACTTGAAAGTAAGGTGCGTGTATGGAGTGACAAATGCGATACACTCTATGTTGTGAAGGCTGCAACCATTGATAAAGATGAGTATATATGCAATCAAGCTGATCTAAAAGAAATGGCACAGAAAGAGGGAAAGAGCAAGTCACTTCATTTCCCCTGTGTCATACCTAAATTCTTCTATATGGCACTGCTTGCCTACGACAAAAACACGAACACCTATCGTGCCCTCGGCATCTGGTCTCCTCACTACAATGGAAGCCAACCAGAATATATCACCATCAAGGAACTACAGAACCGTACAGGTATTGACTTCTTCTGTAACCTTGACGATGACATAGAGCAAGCCGTAGAAGAAACCGTAGACCACGCTTTCTGGCAGTATTAACACTGAAGGCTTATCAAACATAAATGTATGGGCGCACAATCTGTGCGTCCATACAATCAATCCAAGACCATCATTTTACCCTCCAAGAACGGTATATTACTTTGGGTGCATCATAATTTAGAACGACAAGAAAAACCGGGTGAGCCATCATCTTTCGTATTGATAACTCATCCGTAACCTTTTCCAGCCAACATTCGTTCAATCATAAAGAAAGCTATTGCTGTCCGATAAAATTCAAATAGCATACTCTCCTTTATGCGGATTCTCTTTTAAACTGATCATATCATATTGCCGTTGGAAAAGTAAGTCCCCCTATCAAATAGTTTGCTTATGGTAGTATAATCCTTTTCTAACAACCAACTGCTTCTATCTCGACAACATATTGTAAGGTGTTCAGTATTCAACACCATTGGTGTTTGCCAACAGCACCCTACGTGTTTGCCAACAGCACCATTGGTGCTTGCCAACAGCACATTGGCAGAAAATGGGAAGAGAGGAGTATTATTGTCATTATAATAAGGTATTGTAAGCCCCTAATGCCTAACCTATATGGGACTGTTTTATCGGATTACCTGCAAAAGGACTCTTCCTATAAACGCATAGATTGGAAATAGAATAAAGGCTTATCCACCTGCATGGTATGACTATCCAAAATCAGATGGTCTTACAAGGGGGGATAAACTACAAGATAAAAGGCAGAAAAGGCAAATAGATAGTATGTCTTTCCATTAGCATGTCTTTTCGTCTTCTACAAACAACTTGTCCCCATATCATCGGCACTTGTAAACTATTTTCATGTAAATCAAAGATAACACATGGTCTCTTGGCTTTGAAAAGACGCCCAATTGACTTGCAATAGATGCCCTTTTGAGGTCTTACTAACGCCCTTTTGAAGTCCAACTAAGCACCTTTTCTTGCACTGCTTTATAACTAACTGATTTACTGTTGGTTGCAAACTTGCTTCTTACACGTGTTTTTGCCTTTATCTGTAGGTGTTTTACTCGAAATTATGTCATGATTTTTCAAAACCCTATCTATGTTTTCAACGTATTAAAATGAAAAGGTTTTTGTTGCGGAGGATGATGACGGAATAGACAGCCAAGACGGTCTTGGCTATGTTTTTGCTTAATAAACAGCTTCGGTTCTTCCGTTAATCCTATACGAAAAGCATCCACGCATTTAACGGAAGAACCTATAAAAGGAAATAGGGATGTGTGCTACATCCCTATTTCCTTTCCTATAAGATACTGTGCTTGTTCTTTACGTGTAAACTTAAAAGACAAGTATTTACAAGCCACAACTTCTACAGCAGTTTCTCTATTTCCTCCTCAAGATTCTTGATTTGTGAAGGATTCTTCACGATGTTGTTGCCACGGTCGATGAGGTAAATGATAGGTAAAGCCTGTGCCGGAGCAGTATAAGCCTGACTGATCCCCGTATCATCATAGACATTGACCCAAGGCAGATTAGCCACCTGTTCTTTCCAGAAGTGGGCATTATCATCCAATGAAACCATATAGATTTCCAGTCCGCGGTCGTGATACTTATTGTAAAGGTCACGCATCTGCATGATATACTCTGTAGAGCCCTTGACTGCAAAGACGTGGAAGTTGAGCAGGACAACCTTTCCCTTGAAGTCGGTCAGATGACGTTCTGCACCACGGTTGTCACGCAACGGAAGGTCAACAACCCCCATCTCCTTTGCCTCCAGTTCCACAGGTTTGTTCTGTGCCTTCACGATACGTTCGTCCTTCATTCCCTTGATGGTGATGTTATGCAGGTTCTGTGTACGTTCCGAACCGGGATAATAAGTATCCCAGCTTGTAGCAACAGCACCGAACACCTTATTGTCAGACAGGTCTTTGGTCGGATCAAATATCAAATGTGCCTGATTACCGATAACAATGTACTGGAACAAAGCAAAGTAACTGTACGCACGCATCGGCTCTTTGAAAATATAGTTGCGTGACACATCCTGCTTATAGTCGCTCATCAACACATTGATTATGGAGTCAGCAAGGTCAGGACGCTCCGCAAGGATTGACTGGCAACGTGCCTGCAGGTTAATCTGCTTCAGTGCCAGTTCCTTGATCTTCTCGTTTTCATAGGAGCCGTTCACCGTATAATCAGTTGCCATCTGCGGGTAGGTAGCCTTCACATCGACCGTCTCAGTCGAGTCAATACCGATGTTGATAATCTGTCCGGCAATACGCAGACGATAGAACTCAGGGTTATCAATCCTGTCACCCGAGAACGAGAAAGTACCTTTTTCATCGAGTTTCACCGAATCAACAGTCGAGAACCCATCCAGTCCGTTATGCTCAAAATAGAGCACCGAGTCCTTGGCATTTGCAATAGAACCTGTCACATGGAACTGCTCACCCGAACAGCTTGCCAGTGCAGCTAGCCCCACAACAGCAAATCCTGCCGCCAATATTCTTCCGGTTTTATGCTTCATTACTTAATAGATATTACGTTCTAAAATTTATGTTTCGTGCAAAGGTAACGTAAATTGATAAAACTGCAAAGCAAATACGTGCAAATATTGTCAAACTAACATACAACAAATAATCATTGTAGCACCAAAATGGCGCAATGTCCATACAGTCCTCCTAATCACCATAAGCTATACCATGCTTGTCAAGTATATATCTGATACTCATTGCGACATGGTAAGCCAAGTTTACAGGAACAGCATTACCAATCATCTTATATCCCATATTGACATCAGTATATAAGAAAATGTGGTCATCCGGGAACGTCTGCACCCTTGCAACTTCACGAACCGACATGCGTCTATACAGTTCTTCTTTGCCAGGCACAAATATCTGCTTATTCTTTTCAACCTTTATCATCTTTGGAGCCTGGGGATGTAACTGGCACTGACGACCGCTTGCCTGAACAGTAAACCCAGGTTCATCCCAACTTCTGACTCTGTTCCGGGATAAAAATATCGGAGAATAAGCCCCAGTAAAGTATTCATGATTAGGTACGGCACATTTGTCGCCATTGGTTTTATTCTTCTCAAGTGCAGGAATCGCATTATCCTTGAGATCCCAAATACACTCACGAAGCGTTGGTTTATGCTTACATGGAATTGGATATTCATAATCATGGATATTCAAGTCCTTACGGAAACCGATAAAGAAAACACGGTCACGATCCTCAGGAACATCGAAATCATTGGCGTTTATCATCTTCAAGTTCACATCGTAACCAGCCTTGTCAAAAAGTTTCATGAAGCCATTGACCGCCTCCGAATGACGCTTTGCAAGTATACCAGATACATTTTCCGCAACGAAGAACAAGGGTTGAACAGCCTCCAAAATACGTATATACTCATAAAACAGCTGACCACGTGCATCGTCAATACCTTTCAAACTGCCAGCTTCACTCCATGACTGACAGGGAGGACCACCGATGATTCCTGCAACATGCTTAGGAAACTCACCGTCCTTTACATTCCTTATATCTCCCTCAATTAACTTTGTATCAGGGAAGTTTGCCTTAAAAGTTGGACATATCTTCGGGTCAAACTCATTAGCAACCACAGTCCTAAAACCAGCATTGTGAAAGCCCTTATCAAGACCACCGGCACCAGAAAACAAACTTATTAAATTCACTGTACCTTATATATTATTACTTTACACTTAATCATTTCCGCTGGATTCTGAGGATTAGGCACATCTTCATCGTTGACAACAACGCCATGACTCATGCAGAAAGTTTCAAAATCCGACTTATTCCCAAAGCTGTTATACTTAGTCTCGGGAATGACAGCTATTAATCTGAAAGAAGTTTTTTCCTCCTTATCCTCATCTTCATACAAATACTCAAACTGCTTGAAAGGTGAAGCTATAACCCACATACCCCTTACCCTGAGACTTGAAATGCCAAGATGATCAACCTTGTTTACCCTTCCAAGCTCTTTCGTTTCAGACAACTCTACACCTTCCAACGTCTGAACACACTCTTTTATAGTATTCTCTACCTTTTCATAAACATTGTGGGCATCGCAATAAACATCTCCATATACAAAGAATATATTATGTAAAATGGATTTTCGAACATGTCCTACAACGTAAATCATGTCTTTTATATTCCATTCTTCGCAATTCTTACACTCTACTGAAATTTTCGGATTACCTGAACTTAATTTATTTTTAGGATAGCTGCTATTAAGCTGTAAGGTGTTTTTAACAGACTCTACCTTCTTTATTTCTATAGCATCGCTATCCTTTAACATCGCATCAGGAGGATTTGTATTATTGCCTAAATACGAGAATGTAGAGTTACGTTGAGAATTAATTGTTCTTTGGTCTTTCCCAATACAATCGGCAAAGGCATTCTTCACATAATCTTCAAGAGCTGCCCCCATCTGATTTACCCTATTCTGTATTTGCCCAGGAGTATTTCCAGAGAGGTCCAAGGAGTTGCCCACAATCGCTGTTATAGCTGTTAGAATATTTCCCATAAGTCATTAAACAATTAGTTAAACACTGTACATTGAAAACTATTTTAATCACTACATGTCATTAAATACCCCCACTTTCGTCTACATCTAAAAACAATAGAGCAAATGACTACCATGATAACCGATTAGCAAAGGTACTAAAAAATCTCTATATGGGACTCATTATGTATGTTTTTTGAATCTTCAAATAAAAACAAAATGACCTTCATGGAATTGTTTTCATGAAAAGAATTCGACAAACTCACTGGAAATCGTTACCAGAACATAGTCTCAAACAATGTCAAAGCAAGGTATGCCCCCCACAGTCACGGCTTTATTATCCTCATACTGCAATTATATGGTGAGTAACAAAGCCATAAAAAACAAAAAACCAGCTATAGTTTGCGAATAATTTATTAAATTTGCAACCTATAAGAATATATTCGATTTAAATATAAATATGAACGTTTTAGAATTATCTGAGCAGGAGATTGGTCGCCGCCAAAGCCTGCAGGAATTGCGTGAGATGGGGATTGACCCCTATCCAGCAGCAGAGTTTCCAACGAATGCTTACTCTACTGATATCAAAGAGCAGTTCAAGGAGGACGAACAGCGTGAGGTTGTAATCGCTGGTCGTATGATGGGACGCCGTGTCATGGGCAAGGCTTCCTTCGCAGAATTACAGGATAGCAAGGGCAGAATCCAGGTTTATATCACTCGTGACGACATCTGTCCGGGTGAGGATAAAGAATTATATAACAAGGTGTTCAAGAAGTTGCTGGATATTGGTGACTTCATCGGAGTGAAGGGTGAAGTGTTCAAGACACAGATGGGAGAAATATCTGTGCATGCCAAAGAGATTACCCTCCTGGCAAAGAGCTTGAAGCCACTGCCAGTTGTTAAGTACAAGGACGGCGAGGCATACGACAAGTTTGAGGACCCGGAGCAGCGTTACCGTCAGCGTTATGTTGACCTCGTTGTGAACGAAGGTGTGAAAGATACTTTCTTGAAGCGTGCAACCGTATTGCGTACGATGCGCCAGTTCTTCGATGAGGCTGGTTATACTGAGGTTGAAACTCCCACCTTACAGAGTATTGCAGGTGGTGCGAGCGCACGTCCATTTATTACCCATTTCAATGCCCTCAACGTCGATATGTATATGCGTATCGCAACAGAACTTTATCTGAAGCGTCTGATCGTTGGTGGTTTCGAGGGTGTATATGAAATCGGCAAGAACTTCCGTAACGAGGGTATGGACCGTTTCCATAATCCAGAGTTTACTTGTATGGAACTTTATGTACAGTACAAGGACTACAACTGGATGATGTCTTTCACAGAGCGTCTGCTTGAGAAGATATGTACAGAGGTAAATGGCAAGCCGGAAGTACAGGTTGGTGACAAGGTTATCAGCTTCAAGGCTCCATTCCGTCGTCTGCCTATCCTCGATGCTATCAAGGAGAAGACAGGCTTCGATCTCAATGGAAAGACAGAGGAGGAAATCCGCCATATCGCCGTCAACGAGCTGAAGTTGGAAGAGATTGACGAAAGTTTCGGTAAGGGTAAGCTCATTGATGAAATCTTCGGTGAATTCTGTGAGGGAACATACGTTCAGCCAACCTTCATTACTGACTATCCTGTTGAGATGTCACCGCTGACAAAGATGCACCGTTCTAAGCCAGGACTGACAGAGCGTTTTGAGTTGATGGTGAACGGTAAGGAACTTGCAAATGCCTATTCAGAGCTGAATGACCCGATTGATCAGGAGGAGCGTTTCCTCGATCAGATGCACTTGGCAGACAAGGGTGACGATGAGGCGATGATAATCGATCAGGACTTCCTCCGCTCTTTGCAGTATGGTATGCCTCCAACTTCTGGTATCGGTATCGGTATTGACCGTCTGGTAATGCTGATGACTGGCAAGGAATACATCCAGGAAGTATTGCTCTTCCCACAGATGAAGCCAGAGCCAAAGATTCCGCAGTCTTCTGTCAAGGAATGGGCTGAGCTTGGTGTTGCTGAAGACTGGGTATATGTTCTGCGCAAGGCAGGCTTCAACCTCATCTCTGATATCAGAGACGAGAAGGCTCAAGGCTTGCAGCAGAAGCTCGGAGAAATCAACAAGAAGTACAAGCTCGGTTATGAGAAGCCCTCTGTCGACGATATTCAGCAGTGGATTGACGGAGCTAAGGAAAAGTAAAAAAGTAAAAGGATAAAAAAGTAAAAAGGGTAGAAAGCAGGACGAATAGTTAAAGGAGAAGTACTATTATAACAAATAATATTAGGTTATAATACGATGCTCATACCTTTTACAGTTTCATCTCTTCACCTTTTTACTCTTATTCTTAACGCCTATGTTCGACGTTGGTAAAATAGCAATCATTGGAAGCGGTAGCTGGGCAACGGCTATCGCTAAGATTGTTGTGGAGCATACGCACCATATCGGTTGGTACTTCCGACGTGACGAAAAGATAGAGGAGTTCAAGCGCAGAGGACACAATCCTTCTTACCTTACAAGTGTGAGGTTTAATATGAATGAGGTGGTACTCTCTTCGGATATCAACAAGATTGTACAGGAGTATGATACTTTGGTGTTTGTAACTCCTTCTCCTTATCTGAAAGCCTTGCTGAAGAAACTGAAGACAAAGCTCAGTACAAAGCTGATAGTAACGGCTATCAAGGGTATTGTTCCTGATGAGAACCTCGTCTGTTCAGAGTATTTTCATGAGGCATACGGTGTTCCTTACGACAATCTTGCAGTTATTGGTGGACCGTCCCATGCGGAGGAAGTAGCGATGGAACGCCTCACCTATCTTACTGTAGGCTGTTCCGACCTTGAGAAGGCACGTGCCTTTACGGAGGTATTGGTATCAAACTATGTCAAGACCAAGACCTCGCCCGATGTTCTTGGAATTGAGTATGCTTCTGTTCTGAAGAATGTCTATGCCATATCGGCTGGTATTTGTTCTGGTTTGAAATATGGTGATAACTTCCAGGCAGTGCTGATGTCGAATGCAATGCAGGAAATGGACAGGTTTCTCAATACGATAAATCCAATTCAGCGTTCCATCATTGACAGCGTATATCTTGGTGACCAATTGGTGACGGGATACAGTAAGTTCTCTCGCAACCATACCTTCGGTACGATGATTGGTAAGGGTTACAGCGTCAAGTCGGCACAGATTGAGATGGAAATGATTGCTGAGGGATATTTCGGAACAAAGTGTATGAAGGAGATTAACCGTCGTCTGCACGTCAATATGCCTATCCTTGATGCTGTCTACAACATCCTTTATGAGCGTATCAGTCCACAAATAGAAATAAAATTATTAACAGATTCATTTAGATAAACAGAATATGGAAAGTATTAAGTTAGACATCACGAAAGCCGCCCAGTTCTTGAATCCGGGCGCAGTAGAGGCTTATGCTCCTCACGTAGCTGCTGCTCAGGACGCTTTGGAGAAAGCTACTTGTCCTGGTAATGATTTCCTTGGATGGTTGCATTTGCCATCAAGCATTACTCCAGCATTCCTCGGTGAGATTCAGGCGGTAGCCAATACACTCCGTGAGAAGTGCGAAGTGGTTGTCGTTGCTGGTATCGGTGGCTCTTACCTCGGTGCCCGCGCTGTCATCGAAGCATTAGGTAACAGCTTTGCTTGGCTTGTAAATGACAAGAAGAATCCGACCATTCTCTTTGCAGGTAACAATATTGGCGAGGATTACCTCGCTGAGTTGACAGACTATCTGAAGGACAAGAAGTTCGGTGTTATCAACATATCTAAGTCAGGTACAACAACAGAGACAGCACTCGCATTCCGTCTTTTGAAGAAGCAGTGTGAGGACCAGCTCGGCAAGGAGGCTGCGAAGGATGTTATCGTTGCTATCACTGACGAGCATAAGGGTGCTGCGCGTGCTGCTGCAACCAAGGAAGGTTACAAGACTTTCATTATTCCTGACAACGTAGGTGGTCGTTTCTCAGTACTTACTCCGGTAGGTCTGCTGCCAATCGCTGTCGCAGGTTTTGACGTACAGAAACTTGTTGAGGGTGCACAGGTAATGGAGAAGGAGACTTCGGTTGATGTTCCTTTCGCAAGCAACATTGCCGCACGTTACGCTGCTGTTCGTCAAGGTCTCTACTCACAGGCAGGCAAGAAGATCGAGATTGTTGCTAACTTCCAGCCAAAGCTCCACTTCTTTGCAGAGTGGTGGAAGCAGCTCTACGGCGAGAGCGAGGGTAAGGAACACAAGGGTATCTTCCCTGCTGCTTGCGACTTCACCACCGACCTGCACTCAATGGGTCAGTGGATTCAGGAGGGTGAGCGTTCTATCTTCGAGACTGTTATCTCTGTTGAGGAGCCTAATGCCAAGGTGCTCTTCCCACACGATGAGGAAAATCTTGACGGCTTGAACTTCCTCGCTGGTAAGCGTGTTGATGAGGTGAACAAGATGGCAGAGCTTGGTACACGTCTGGCACATGTTGACGGTGGTGTTCCTAACATCCGTGTCAGCGTTCCAACACTGAACGAGTATTACCTTGGTCAGCTTATCTACTTCTTTGAGAAGGCTTGTGGTATCAGCGGTCTTATCCAGGAAGTAAATCCTTTCAACCAGCCAGGTGTTGAGGCTTACAAGAAGAACATGTTTGCTCTTCTCAACAAGCCAGGTTACGAGGAAGAGAGCAAGGCAATTCAGGAAAGACTGACTAAAGAATAAGGACCTCCCCCAACCCCTCCGAAAGAGGGGAAGGAAGCTCCACCCAACCTCCCCGAAAGGGGAGGAGCACTTAGCGGAATGTAGTTAAAGGGAGTGTGGGTAGCTTTCAAGGGGAGTACTATTTTATAACATTCTTAATGTATCCTCAAGTTCTTCACATAGCTGGAGGGACTTGAGGATAATAATATATAATAAGGTAAAGAAAACTGCTATGTCGTCTCAATCTCTGCAAAACACCCCCTCCTCCAGTACGATTACTTTGAGAGTTCCTCAAGTTGTCCTCTTTGATATGGACGGTGTTCTCTACGATTCAATGCCCAACCATGGTGTTGCGTGGCAGCGTGCTATGAAGGAATTTGGTATTCATTTCACGCTTGAAGATTCATACGCAACGGAAGGAGCACGTGGCGTCGATACCATACGTAAGTATGCCAAGGCACAACTCGGTAAGGATTTGAGTGAGGGGGAGGCGCAACGGATGTATGATGTGAAGGCGCATTACTTCCACGAAATGCCCGAGGCAAAGGTATTTGATGGCGTAATAGATCTTATGCAGAAGATCAAGGCGAGCGGATTAAAGATTGGTATTGTGACAGGAAGTGCGCAGCTTCCATTGATTGAGCGTGTCACCCGTGACTTTGGCGACTTCGTTTCTGCAGACCAGATTACGACTGCTTATGATGTGAAGCGTGGTAAACCGAACCCTGACCCTTATCTGATGGGATTGCAAAAGGCTGGTAATTATTCACCAACAGAGGGTATTGTCGTTGAGAATGCACCACTCGGTGTGCATGCAGGTGCGGCAGCAGGCTGCTACACGGTGGCTATCAATAGTGGTCCATTGGATGATTCAGTCCTCTTGAATGAAGGTGCAGACATTCTTTTTCCAACCATCCGAGAGTTTGCTGATAATTGGGAGCGTGTCTTGGACAGTCTTTCAAAACGCTGATTAGGTCCTTTCCACTTTAAGTATCGTAGGTCGTTTGCAAGACTACAAGGCATTCAAACAATTGGTGTTCACCCTTCGCACCATTGGTGTTAAGCCCTCGCACAGTGTGTGCTGGGCATCCGCACGATGATAAGAAATGGAAAGAAAATTTTATTGTGTCTTATCTAACTAATTGATTTGTAGTGTGTTTATGCGAAGTGTCAAAAGTAATCGCAAAATGAATCTAAAAACAGCTATAGTAATATAGCCGCATCTCTACAAGCTGTCTTTTCATCATGAAAAGGATGTGAAATAAAAAAATCGTGAAGCTAAAAAGCCTCACGATATTTATTTTCTTCCTTATCTTCCAGCATTGAAAGGTAGCTGTTATATCGGCTTTCAGCGATATAATGTTCCTCGATAGCCTTTCTTACAGCGCAGCCAGGCTCGTGTGTGTGCGTACAATTTGAGAACTTACAGTCCTTTGAAAACTTGAAAATCTCACGGAAGTAGCTTGTCAGCTCTTCACGTTCTATATCGAAAGTTCCGAAACCTTTGATACCTGGCGTGTCAATAAGATATCCACCCATTGGCAGTTCCAGCATCTCGCTGAACGTTGTTGTGTGCATACCCGTGTTATGCGCATCGGAGATGTCAGCCGTACGAAGGTTCGCATGAGGCAGGAGAGCATTGATAATCGTTGACTTTCCCACACCACTGTTACCGCTCAACAGCGTGACTTTACCAGCCAGCAGCGGCTTCATCTTCTCTACACTGAACTCATCAGCTGGTTCTGCACTCGCCTGCACCTCCACACACTGATAACCGATTGTCTCGTAGAGATTCATCACAGCATGCTGATAACGCAGCTCGTCTTCGGAAAGCAGGTCATGCTTATTGAACACTAACGTTACCGGAACACGGTAAGCCTCAGCCCCTGCAAGGAAGCGGTCAATGAAGGTGGTGGATGTCTCGGGATAGTTTACTGTGACTATCAAGAACGCTTGGTCGATATTGGCAGCGATGATGTGACTCTGCTTCGAGAGATTAGGCGACTTACGGATAATATAGTTCCGGCGGTCTTCTATCTCTGTAATGAAAGCCGTTCCCTCCTGGTTAGGCGTGATAATGACGTAATCACCAACAGCCACAGGATTGGTGGAGCGAATTCCCTTCAGACGGAAATTGCCCTTGATTTTGCTGTCTATCGTCTTGCCATCCTCGGTTTTCACCGTGTACCAGCTACCAGTGTTCTTTATTACTAAGCCGCGCATAAAAATAAAAAAGCCTCCCCCAGCCCCTCCAAAAGGAGGGGAGTGCCTGATGGAAGCCAGTTAGAATAATATTCTATCACTAATAAGTGCCTGTTATTCCCCCTTATATCTTCTCATGTGAACGAGGTATAGATAATATACAGATATATTTACCTAATTACATTCCCTCTCCTTTCGGAGGGGTTTAGGGAGGCTCTTAAACGGTCATAATCTCCTTCTGCTTATCTTCGAGCAGTGATTCAACCTGCTTGATAAACTTGTCGTGAATCTTCTGCAAGCTCTCCTCAGCATCCTTCTCGTTGTCTTCAGAAAGACCGTCCTTGATGGCTTTCTTAAGTTTCTCCTTGATGTCAGAGCGGACATTACGGATTTCAACCTTTGTGCGCTCACCAATCTTGTTACACTGCTTCACCAGATCGCGGCGACGCTCCTCTGTTGGTTGAGGCAGGTTCAGACGAATCAACTCACCATTGTTCTCTGGTGTGATACCAACATCTGAATCCATGATAGCCTTTTCAATGTCCTTGATAGCTTTCTTATCCCATGGCTTGATAGCGATGGTACGTGCGTCAGGCACCATGACTGTGGCAACTTGATTCAAAGGAACCTTTGAACCATAGGAATCAACTCGTACACCATCGAGGATGGCTACGTTTGCACGGCCAGCACGGATGCGCTGCAACTCATCACTGAGATACATCGTTGCCATTTCCATGCGCTCGCTGGCATCATTTAATGTCTGCTTAACGTCTAACATATATTCGTAATATTAAATTTCAACTTTACAAAAATAGATATTAATTCGGATATGGACAAGATTTTACTTTACTTTTTTGTAAAAACAAGGAATTATATCCGTCATGTCCTTTCCTCATAAGAAAGAGGTCTCCTGTGACTCCTGCCTAAAGCGGTGCGTTCCGTTATTTCTGCTGGAAGAGATTACTTGTTTCCTCCATCAGTAGGGCGATAACACGTTCCAAACCATCTTTATCATCGTCATTGAAGTCGTCAAGGCGGATGCTGTCGATGTCAAGTACACCACAGAAAGTGTGTGAAGAATCGTACATAGGAACGACTATCTCGCTGCGAGAAAGACTGCTGCAAGCAATGTGCCCGGGGAATTCCTCTACGTCAGGAACAATGAGCGTGCGACCTTGTTCCCATGCTTTGCCACAGACCCCTTTGCCGAATGGGATGGAATAGCAGGCTACCGAACCTTGGAAAGGTCCTAATGAGAGGGTTTTACCTTCCTCATGAAGGTAGAAGCCCGTCCAGAAGAAACGTTCCGGGAAGGCTTCGTGCAAGGCTGCTGACACGTTTGCCAAAATGCCCACAAGGTTTGTTTCGCCCTTGATGAGACCCACTATCTGCGGTATAAGTTGGGCATATTGTTCTTTTCTTGTCATAGGTAATTTAACTCCTTTCAACTTATTGTCCAAGAATATTCAACTGTTCAGCAACCATATTGGTCAAGTCTACAAACTGTGCAATAGACAGTTGTTCAGGACGTTTCGTCATAATGTCCTGTTCGTAGAAGCCATCAGTCGGTTTAGCCACGTTGAAAATCTGTCGAAGGCTCACACGTAACATCTTACGTCGCTGGTTGAATACGGTCTTTACCACCCGCTTGAAGAGTCGTTCATCACAGCCGATGTCAGTCACTTCATTGCGTGTCATACGGATAACAGCACTCTTTACCTTTGGAGGTGGGTTGAAGACGTTTTCATCTACAGTAAAGAGATATTCCACATCATACCACGCTTGCATCAATACGGATAGGATACCGTATGTCTTTGAGCCAGGTGCAGCTGCCATCCGAAGGGCGACCTCACGCTGAATCATACCCGTACAGCAAGGGATAAGATTCTTGTAGTCAAGCATCTTGAAGAATATCTGCGACGAAATATCGTATGGATAATTACCCGTCAGGACAAACTGCTTGCCCCCGAACACCTGCGTCAGGTCCATGAGAAGGAAGTCTTCACCAAGAATGTTCTCACGTAGTTTAGGGAACTTCTCATAAAGGTATGCAACGCTTTCCGAGTCAATCTCCACAGCTTTCACTTCACGTGGCTTCTCGACAAGGTACTGAGTAAGGACACCCATACCCGGTCCAATCTCCAATACTGGTATGTCTGGACAGGCGTCGACGGTGTCAGCAATCCGGCGGGCAATATCCAAATCGGTAAGGAAGTGCTGACCCAAATTCTTCTTTGGCTTGACTGATTTCATAATTTTTCTTTATTTGCCCACAAAGATACTCATTTTATTTTGCATTGAAAAACATTTTAATTATCTTTGCTCCATTATATGAGGACGAAGAAACTGTTCAACAATACTGTGAAGATTGCATTACCGTTACTGCTTGGAAGTGCAATCCTTTATTGGATGTATAGGGGATTCGACTTCTCCAGCGTCAGACATGTACTTCTGCATGAAATGGACTGGACATGGATGATTCTCTCTCTCCCTTTCGGCATTCTGGCACAGGCTTTTCGCGGATGGAGATGGAAACAGAGCCTTGAACCTATTGGCGAGCATCCCCGCTCGTCGGTTTGTGTCAACTCTATCTTCCTTTCCTATGCTGTCAGTCTGCTCATTCCACGCATTGGAGAGTTTGCCCGTTGCGGGGTATTGAACCGGTATGACAAGGTTGCTTTTCCGAAGGCTATCGGTACAGTCGTTACTGAACGGGCGGTCGACACGCTCATCGTTTTGCTTATCAGTGCCACTGCTTTCCTGATGCAGATACGGGTATTTACCAACTTCTTCTCAAGGACTGGCACACGTATTGACGATATCTTCAGGATGTTCTCACCTACCGGCTGGCTGGTAACGGCTATCTGTGGCGTTGCATCCATCATCCTCTTCTATTATGTGCTGCGCCGACTTGCTTTTTACAAGAAGGTGAAGGAGATGCTGGGAGGTATATGGCAGGGAATCTGCTCGTTGCGGAAAGTAAGGAATATTCCCTTGTTCCTTTTCTACAGTCTGGCAATATGGGGAAGCTATTTCCTACATTATTACCTGACTTTCTACTGCTTTGATGCAACGGAAAGCCTCGGTCTTTCCTGTGCACTTGTTAGCTTCGTCGTGGGCTCGGTAGCCGTTATCGTACCAACACCTAACGGAGCAGGACCGTGGCATTTTGCAGTCAAGACGATGCTGATTCTCTATGGTGTGGCTGACAATCAGGCACTCTTTTTCGTACTGATAGTACATACCATTCAGACATTGCTGGTTATCCTCCTGGGAGTTTACGCATGGATTGCACTGAGCTTTACCAAGACACCAGTCCCATTGGTCAGCCCGGCTCAACTTACCCGCCCAGCGAAGAGTGTGGAAGGATGAAGCATTGAAAGAGGAAAGCCGTGACATCAATGCCCTGACAGGAATACTATTGCTGTTCTGACAGAGAGAGAATTGGAATATTGAGACAACGAGATAAACAATTTATAATAACCTTTTAAAATCAACATTATGAGTGAAATCAGAAATCTTAAACCAGAAGACCTTTGGAGAAACTTTGATGATCTGACACAGGTTCCACGTCCTTCCGGATTACCAGAGAAAGTACAGAAATTCTTGTTAGACTTTGCTGCAAGAGTTGGTGTTGAATCATATGTCGATTCTGGCGGTAATGTCGTTATGCGTAAGCCTGCCACACCGGGATATGAAAACCGTAAGACCGTTCTGCTGCAGGCTCACATGGACATGGTCCCACAGAAGGCTCCGGACAGCAATCATAACTTTGAAACCGATCCGATTGTGACACATATTGTGGATGGATGGGTATATGCAAACAATACAACACTTGGTGCTGATGATGGTATCGGCGTTGCTGCTATCATGGCTATCATGGAGGATAAGACGTTGAAGCACGGTGTTGTAGAGGCATTGATTACCCGAGATGAGGAAACAGGTATGTATGGTGTCAACGAGATGCCAAGCGGTGAGTTGCATAGTGACATCCTTATGAACCTTGACTCTGAGACATGGGGCAAATTCGTCATCGGTTCTGCAGGTGGTGTTGACATTACTTCTACCTTGGAATATAAGGAAGTTGCCAACGATGAGGAAGCAGCAGTCAAGGTAACTTTGAAGGGTTTCCGTGGTGGTCACTCCGGCCTTGAAATCCATGAGGGACGTGCCAATGCCAACAAGGAGATGGTACGCTTTGTCCGCAAGGCTGTTACTGAACTTGATGTCCGCTTAGCTTGCTGGGAAGGCGGTAATATGCGCAATGCAATTCCATTCAAGGCAGAGGTGGTTCTTGCCTTGCCACAGGCAAACGTTGCTGCTTTAAAAGATATGGTAGCTGCCCAGAAAGCACTCATCGAAGACGAGTTCAAGGGAATTGAGCCAAATGTTGAATTCTTCGTTGAGGACACAGAGAAGCCTGCAAACCTTGTTCCTGTAGATATTCAGGACAACCTTATCAACGCCATCTTTGCTTGCCATAATGGTGTTTTGCGTATGATCCCATCTTATCCTGACGTTGTTGAGACTTCATCAAACCTTGCAAAAATCAATATTGACCCAACAAAGGCAACTATCATGATTCTTGCTCGCTCAAGCCGTGAGGACATGAGAGACTACATCTCTGCCCAACTTGAGAGCTGTTTCAATATGGCTGGCATGAAGACAGTCTTCAGTGCACACTATGGCGGATGGGACCCGAACCCAGAGAGTGAAATCCTTAACCTCCTGAAGAAGGTCTATAAGGAGCAGAATGGTGTTGAGGGCATCGTGCAGGTAGACCACGCAGGTCTTGAATGCTCTGTCATCCTCGGTAAGTATCCAGGTATGGACGTTGTAAGTCTCGGCCCTACACTCCGCAGCCCTCACACAGCGAAGGAGCGTCTTGAGATAGCAACTGTTGAGCCATTCTGGAAACTTCTTGTTCAGACTTTGGAGGAGATTCCTGTTAAGTAGAGCCCAGTGAGGCTGTGACAAAACAGCTGAATAAAATAATAGATAATGGAACTGCTTTCTGTCTTTCTGTATGAAGACAGAAGGCAGTTCTTTTTTTATCTATATTTCTCAAGGCATAAACTTGTAGTATTAATCTTTTTTATTTACTTTCGTGGAAAAATAAAAGAATCGAATTAATTACTAATTATAAACAAGAAATATGATGAGAACATGTAGAATGACAAAGGCTTTTACAGCTTTGCTGCTTACAGCCTTGGGCATGGGAATTTTGTCGGCTTGTTGTGTGTCAGGGGTTCGGAAGGCTCCCACAGCTGCTCAAGTTGAGGATACATCTGCTGTCCAAGAGGATAAAACCTTGAAGAAGGAAGATGCCTCTAATGAGAATATGGTGGTGGATACAGTCTATGGAGACTGGCATGTTCAGATTAAGGCAGTTGACAATAAGGCTAAGGTGAAGAATTCTGACGAGTTTGTGAAGAAGCTACTTGTCACTATTTCAAAGGGTGGTAGGATTCTGTTTGATAAGAAAGTTTTTACCCGGGAAAACATTTGGAAAGGTGCGGATGAGGATTTCCAGGTTTATGCAGCTTCTGTTTCCGACATAACTAACACTTCTGTTTATTTGCCAATTTCTATCTGTTATCCAGAAACGGATGATGGTTTTACCTTCTTGTTGGCGTTATCTAAAGATGGGAGCACTAAGGTTTATCCTGTTCCTATGGCGTGGGATGAATCAGATATGGTGACAGACTTTTATGTAAGGTACATCCACGAGTGTCAGCAGAAGCCAGTAGACAAGGCATCACTACTGAAACTTGCTCGTGACTATGGCTCATCTGCGTTCGTAGAACAGCTGACAAAGGAAGGAACACAGATTGTCTTTCCAGCAAAGATACTTGCTCGAAAGGATATGAAAGTAGTACCAGAAGCGGAACTTGTGAAGGATAGATGTCGTGTTAACTTCTCTACTTCATACGATAATACCCAGCCTTTTGATTCAATACGTGTTGAGTTGAAGAAGCGTTCGGTGAGGAAAGAATACGATTATGACTATATGATAGATAAGGTGATTCACTGATTACGCTGCATCTATAAAACAAAAGCAGGGACGCACAATTCGTACGTCCCTGCTTTTGTTTTATTTGATTATCTATCAAAATGCCCAACCGAAGCCGAGGTAAAGATAGAGAAGAGTCTTTTTAACAGCGTTCTTCTCACCGAAAGTAAAGGAAGGGCTGAAACCTGCACGGAAGAGGAAACCCTTGCGGGATACATGACGATAGCCGATGTTTCCAAAGAAATAGTAGCCGATTTTGTTACGGCTCTCATTGTAAACCAGCCAGGTCTTTGTCCCTTCAGGGGTATTATATTCGCCCATAGCATGCTTCTGCTGGTCAGCTGTCAACGAAGACTTAGGACCATCTACAGACTCCAGAAACGTACCGTGTAAATTGTAAATACCCACACTGGCACCCACACCCACCTCAAGATTGTTCTTCTGACTGCCTAAGAGATAGTTCACCTCCAATGGGACTGCATAGCCACGAACATCTGACCCTTCCCAGAATATACTGGAATTGCGTCCATAACCGAAGTTCAGACCCGTTCTCCATCCAAAGCGTGTATGGTCGTTGAAACGTGCATCATAGTTGACACCTACGAGGTTTGATGCTCCCATCAGTTCCAGATAAACAGCTTTATCCTTCTCCAGTCCGTACCCTGTTGATTCTCTAACAGTATTGGCAGCAGGATTCTGTGCCATTGCTGTTGCCTGTAATCCAAGGAACAGTACAAATACAAGTATTTTTTTCATCATTTATCTATTTTCCAAAATTGCCTGCAAATATATAAAAAAATGGAGTAATCGGGAAGAAATACCTGTTATTTTTACCATCAGAACGAATACTGACAGAGAATGCAAGTCTGGAAGGCAGATAATAACCGACACCGTCTTTTCTCCGGCAGTTATACTTTTTTAGATACAATTACTTATCCCTTTCATATAAACTATGGACAAGGACGACGTGAGAGTACTACAAGATAACTGTTTCGATACAGTCCTCATTCTTTCGCAATGAATATGGAAGTGATTTCTTGCACTGTTGAACCTGAAATATCTTTACACAAATCATCCTCTACCCTACCTTAAAAACAGGGATAAAAAGCGAATCCTAAACATCAAGTAACAACCAAACAACCAACGAGTTACCACCACGCATAAAGACAGAGGTGCTCAACTGGACTTCAACTAAGCCTTAGTTGGGCTTCAATTAAGCACCTATTGGACGTCAATTAGTTCTTAGTTGGAACGCAATTAAGCACCTATTATCGTAATGGAGAGGAAAAATCATGACAAAACCATTTCATTCCTTTACTCTTTCTCTTTCTGAAAGGAGAGGAATGAACGCCACAGCTTCCCTGTTGTTTTCATAGACATGCAGTGCTTGCCTTCCATTGATTTCACTCTCCATCCCACCATCTCTCCCCCAATAACTCCTATCTTGTAATTTTGATTTTGCCGCTTGATTTTGCTATCTATCCAACTTTTATTATCTTTGCATAACATTAAGTCGATTAGATTATGAACATAGATCACATATTGAACAATATCCATCACGAAGACGGACTGAGCCGCACACTTGGTATGGAGTTCATTTCTACCCCCGAAGACGACACGTTGAAGGCAAGAATGGCTGTAGACGACCGTAACAAACAGCCTTTCGGCTTCCTCGCCGGAGGTGCTTCACTGGCACTTGCAGAGAATCTTGCAGGCGTAGGTTCGATGGCATTATGCCCCGGAAAGATGGCAATGGGCATCAACGTACACGGCAATCACGTCAAGGCAATGCCTTACGGCGGAACCGTTACAGCTTACGGAAAACTGATTCATAAGGGGCATACGCTGCACGTGTGGAACATTGACATCAAGAATGATGAGAACGAACTCATCTCCAGCGTACAGGTTACCAACTACGTCATAGCCCCACAGGAGAAGTAAATGGAATCTTTCTTTATCTATCGTGAGCCTTTCGAGAAGGTTTGCCATTGCTATACACAGCCGGAAAAGCCGACGGTTATCTCTTCGCTTGCAGCACTTGACGGGCGCAAGGGATTTGTCATTGCACCGTTCTACCGTGACAGTAGCAACACACTTTACTTGCTGGATGGGCAGAACGGTTCATCTACTGTTCTGCCTTTAGACGGCAGCAAGGGCTTTAAGGCTATTCCAGACTGGCAGGACGAAACTCTGCTTGCTGGCGAAACAACATCGCTTCGCGAGATCTATCACGATGATTTCTGTCGTTTCCATAAAGAATTAGAATGCAATACATTCCGTAAATTGGTGCTGGCACGCTCAGTCGTAGAGGCGAAAGATGAGGGAACAACTCCTCGGAGTATCTTTCTCAAGGCTTGCGAGAGGTATCCACGTTCCTATATCGCCCTTTTCTATACCGAAGAAACGGGTATGTGGCTTATTGCAAGCCCAGAGATACTGCTCTGTGGCGATGCTGACGGCTATCAGACAATGGCACTGGCAGGCACGATGAAGTATAAGGGTGAAGATATGCTGTGGTCTGCAAAGAACCAGGAAGAGCAACAGCTCGTTGCCGACTACATCCGCACCTGTCTGCAACCATTTGCTTCTGAAATCGCTGAAAGTAAGCCCTATACCGCTCGTGCAGCACATCTGGCACACCTTCGTACCGATTTCACCTTCCGCCTCAAGGACACACAGCGACTCGGAAGTTTCCTCACAGCCTTCCATCCTACCCCTGCCGTATGTGGCATGCCAAAGGATGAGGCACAGCAGTTCATCCTTCACAACGAACAACTGAACCGCGGTTATTACAGTGGTTTCAGCGGACTGCTTGGCGATAATGGTATGGCAAAACTTTATGTCACCCTCCGCTGTATGCAGATCTCCCGTCCTGCCTGCCGCCTTTATGCTGGTGGCGGACTCTTAAAGGAAAGCGTCGAAGAGAATGAATGGCAAGAAACAGAAGCCAAGCTCGACACTATGCGACAGCTATTAAATCACAATTAAAGTTATAGGCATATTTGTCTTATTGGGCTTATAAGCCTTATTAGCCCAATACCCCTAACCATCATCACCCAACATTCACCACCCATCACCCACAATGTACAGCACCAAAGAAAACGTCAACATCCTTACAGCCTTACTCGTAAAGGAAGGTATCACGAAAGCCGTTGTATGTCCTGGCTCTCGTAACTCTCCTATCGTGCATAATCTCTGTGCTTGTCCTGATATTGAGTGCTATCCCGTCACTGATGAACGGTCGGCTGGATTTATAGCTTTAGGTATGACACTGGCTGATAATGAACCTGTTGCCGTTTGCGTGACATCGGGTTCTGCCTTGCTCAACGTGGCACCTGCCGTAGCTGAAGCCTTTTATCAAAAGCGTCCGCTGATTGTCATTTCAGCCGACAGACCGGCTCAATGGATTGACCAACAGGATGGGCAGACTCTCCATCAACATCGTGCACTGGAACCGAATGTCCGCAAGAGTGTCACATTACCTGAACCTCATAACGACGAGGAACGCTGGCATTGCAACCGCTTGGTCAATGAGGCGTTGAATGCTGTACGGCTGAATGGTAGCGGTCCGGTACATATCAATGTCCCCATCACCGAACCGTTGTTTGACTACGATGTCCTGCAGCTTCCTGACGAACGCCGCACTGTGCTCTATCCTGCCGTAACGGATGACACAAGAGTCTATGAGATGGCAGCTGATTTCTTCTGCGGAGAAAAGCCGATGATTGTCCTTGGGCAGCTGATTCCCGAGGTTGTGGGCAATTCTCTCGAAGCAATAGAGGAATTGAAGAAGGTTGCCGTCGTTATTCAGGAGAAGCTGGCAGATGATAGTATCTGCCCTGCACAACCCATAGATGAAGTGCTGAAAATGATAAGTGATGATTCCGCTTATCGTCCAGACCACCTTATTTATATAGGAGGAACGATTGTCAGCAAACGACTCCGTCAGTTCCTGCGCAAGTGTGAGTGCAGGATGTCAATCATTGTGAACGAGGAAGGTAATTGTTGTGATACTTTCATGCATGCCACAGACATTATCCAAGGCTCGGCGGAAGAGGTTATCGGCATCTTTGCCAACGAGACGGAGGGCGTAGAGAAGAAGGATTTTGTAACGCTATGGGATGAGGTTTTCGACAAAGCCAAAACCATCCGTGAAACGATAAAACCACGTTTCTCACAACTGCTGGCTGTTAAGACTTTCCACGAGAAGATGAGGGAAGAAGCTGTTGATGGCGAATTGTTCTATGGGAACAGCTCGGCTGTGCGCCTTGGTAACATCTTCTCCGACCAGTACATCTATGTCAACCGAGGAGTAAATGGTATAGAAGGCTCGTTATCAACGGCTGTCGGCTATGCCGTTGCACATCAGGACGAGGAGGATGTCTACTGTGTTATCGGTGACTTGAGCTTCTTCTATGACCAGAATGCACTATGGAACGGGGCGCTGTCGCCCAACCTTTCTATCCTCTTACTTAACAATGGCGGTGGAGGTATCTTCCATCAGCTGCCAGGCTTGGAGCGTTCACCCTATCGGGACAGTGCTGTAGCTGCCCATCATACGGCATCCGCAGAGGGAATCTGCCAGACACATGACATCGTCTATCTATCGGCTCATAACGAAGAGGAGCTTTATAAGAATCTTGACAAGTTCTTTAATGCTGAGGAAGGACCTGTTCTTCTGGAGGTATTCACCAACGCAGAGGAAGATGCACAAGCCTTGAAGGATTATTATCAAGCCTTTTAATAAAACTAATTTGCCATAGTTCATCTTCTTTTCAGGAATAACTTGGCAGCACCCTATAATCAATCAAAAACAAAAAGACCCTATGGAGAAAAGAGAATGGAAGCCGATTGAGGGCTTCAACTTTGAGGAAATCCTCTTTGAAGAGTACAACCACATAGCAAAAGTAACCATCAACCGCCCTCGTTACCGTAATGCCTTCACACCGAAAACAGTGTGGGAAATGTCACAGGCTTTCAACTACTGTCGTGAAGCCCTTGACATACGGGTGGTCATTCTCACTGGTGCAGGCGACAAGGCGTTCTGCTCCGGCGGTGACATGAATGTAAAGGGACACGGCGGATATATCGGTAGTGACGGTGTTCCACGCCTCAACGTACTTGACTTGCAGATGCAGATCCGACGCCTTCCAAAGCCTGTCATCGCTATGGTAAACGGCTATGCGATTGGTGGTGGACACGTCCTTCACGTGGTATGCGACCTTTCCATTGCTTCTGAAAACGCCATCTTCGGACAGACAGGACCCAAGGTTGGCTCCTTCGATGCCGGCTTCGGCGCATCTTATCTGGCACGTGTCGTGGGTCAGAAGAAGGCTCGTGAGATATGGTTCCTGTGCCGACAGTACTCTGCTGAAGAAGCTGAACGGATGGGACTGGTCAACAAGGTGGTTCCTTTCGACCGTCTCGAAGATGAGTGTATAGACTGGGCTGAGACGATGATAGAGCGTTCTCCGCTGGCACTCCGTATGATGAAAGCTGGCTTTAACGCCGAACTTGACGGACAGGCAGGTATCCAAGAACTCGCTGGAGATGCCACAATGCTCTACTACACACTTGATGAAGCGCAGGAAGGTGGCAAGGCTTTCCTCGAAAAGCGCAAGCCAGACTTTGACAAATATCCACAGTTCCCATAAAATTATTATTGGGTCTATTGCCCTAATTAGGCTAATGGGCCCAATAAATCCCTTTAGTAAACAATGGCTATAGAACTTATCAACAATAAGGTTAATTAGCCTTATTAGCCTAACAAACCTAATAAAACCTGTATTACCAACAACCAACAAACAATCATGGGAACACCTTTCTTACCACAAAAGGGCAACTATCGTAATCTGATAGCCTATCAGAAAGCAGAATGTATTTATGACATCACCTATTACTTTGCCCATCATTTTTTGGATAGAAACGACAGGACGATAAATCAGATGATACAAGCTGCACGCTCTGGAAAGCAAAATATTGCAGAAGGATGTGCTGCCTCGACAACCTCTGCAGAAACGGAAATAAAGTTAGTGAATGTTGCACGTGCCAGTCTTCAAGAGCTTTTAATTGATTATGAAGATTATCTTCGTGTCCGAAATCTTATAAAATGGAATGTAAATGACAAGAATGCTATCATTGCCCGACGCATATGTGCCAAGCATAACGAGTCTGCGTTTTATCGCAATGCCATTCAAGTACGGACAGATGATACAATAGCAAACATTGCCATTACATTGATTTATCAAGAAGATGTGATACTTAGAAAATACTTAGACCGTATCAAAGATGATTTCATTAAACACGGTGGAATACGCGAGCAGATGACAAAAGCAAGAATTGAGTATAGAAACAAACGATAAATAGCTTACAATGTACAACATAAAAATCTCCTCACACACCCTCCACTTCCTCCTCCCTGCGGGCACTTCACGTGGTGTCTACACAACGAGGAAGAGCTATTATGTCACGCTGACTGATACCCATCAGCCAGAAGTGAAAGGTATAGGAGAATGCGCCACACTACCCGACCTGTCATGTGATGCCATGCCTGACGAGGAATACGAGCAGAAACTGCATGCCTTCTGTGATGACTTCTGCCACACAGGAGGCATTGACGTTGATGCCATGCGCCCTTATCCTTCTATGCTCTTCGGGTTGGAAACGGCTAAAGCACAGCTGGATGCCAAGGGAAGCACCAATCTCTTCAACACGGCTTTTGGGCGAGGAGAAGAAGGGATTACCATCAACGGACTCGTATGGATGGGGACTTTCGATGAGATGTATCAACGTCTGGAAGCGAAGCTCAAGGCTGGATTCCGTTGTGTAAAGCTGAAGATAGGAGCGATTGACTTTGAGAAAGAGCTCCACCTTATACGCCATATCCGTCAAGCCTTCACACGTGAACAGGTGGAACTACGCGTTGATGCGAACGGTGCCTTTGCTCCAGAAGATGCGATGCAACGATTGGAAGCACTGGCACAATATGACATCCACTCCATCGAACAGCCTATCCGACAGCATCAATGGCACGAGATGGCACGCTTATGTGCTGACACTCCCCTGCCGACAGCCCTCGATGAGGAACTTATCGGCATAAACAATCCTACGGAGAAAGCATTGTTACTCGACACCATTTGCCCACAATACATCATTCTCAAGCCGAGTCTGCACGGTGGCATGACGGGTACAAGAGAGTGGATTGCGATGGCTCGGGAACGTAACATCGGTTCATGGATAACCTCAGCACTTGAGAGCAACATCGGACTGAACGCTATCGCCCAACTCACCGCCGACATCTATGGTCCAAATATCACCATGCCACAGGGCTTAGGTACGGGTCAACTATTCACCGACAACATCCCAATGCCATTGGAAATAAGGGGTGACCAGCTCTGGATAGGCGATTGAGAGAATTATTATTAGCCCTATTAGCCCAATAAGGCTAATTAGCCTAATAAAACAAAAACAAACAACAATGACACTACAGGACTTCCTTTCAGAATGGCATAATGACAACCCCCAACTCCTCGTCCACACCAGCGGCTCCACTGGTAAGCCGAAACCGCTGTGGGTGGAGAAGCATCGCATGCTCAATTCTGCACGCATCACCTGCGATTTCCTCGGCTTGAAGGCTGGCGACACAGCCCTGCTCTGTATGCCACTCGACTACATTGCAGGCAAGATGGTAGTGGTAAGAAGTATCGAACGTAACCTGCGCCTGCTGAGCGTAACCCCATCAGGACATCCCCTCTCTGACGCATCACTGTCTGAAGCTGCCGTTTCTGATGAGGAGATTACCTTTGCGGCAATGGTGCCGCTGCAGGTCTATAACTCCCTGCAAGTGCCCGAAGAGCGGGAGCGGTTGCGCCACATCCGCCATCTGATTATAGGCGGTGGAGCGGTTGATGACAAGTTGTCAGCTGCCCTGCACGATTTCCCCAACGCTGTATGGAGCACCTACGGAATGACAGAAACGCTCTCACATATAGCCCTCCGACGGCTGAACGGTCCTGATGCCAGCGAATGGTACAAGCCTTTTGAGGGTGTGAAGACATGGCTCAACGAATACGGGTACCTCGTCATTGATGCCCCTGCTGTCTGCTCTCATCCGTTAGTAACAAACGACAGGGCTGAAATTCGCCCCTCCGACAAGAAAGACGGGACTGCAAGCCCTTGTTTCCGCATCCTCGGACGGAAAGATAATGTAATTGACTCGGGCGGTATCAAGATTCAGATTGAAGAAGTGGAACATCGTCTGAAGCCCTCTCTTACAGCCGACTTTGCCATAACGAGCTGTCCTGATGAGCGTTTCGGCGAAGCCGTTGTCTTACTTACGACACAAGCCGACACCGCTGCTGTAAAGACTCTCTGCCAACAACTTCTCCCTAAATTCTGGCAGCCCCGCCTCATCTTCCACGTTCCTTCCCTCCCCAAAACTGGTACAGGAAAACCTGCAAGAGCAGAGATAAAGACCTTAGCACGTCAGTTATGTAAATCAAAAGTATGACATTGTCCCTGACCTGACAACATACAGTGTTATATTTAGTGCCCAACACCATTGATGTTTACCAACAACACCATACATGCTCACCATCAGCACCACACGTGACGGGCACCAACACATCAGCAGAAAAGGGTAAGATAGATTAATCTTTACCATTATAAATAATGGAATGATATAACAAATAAAGGCTAACTTATGCATAAGATATTTACAGGACAGCACAAAAACAAAAAATATAAAACAAAAGGTAAGGAGATTCATCATACCATTTAGGACAGAAAACAATCGCATCTATAGATGACTTTTAACAATAGGTAAACAAACAGTACACCCCTAATCCATTTCTACACCTTTTCTCCCATTACGACTTCCCACCCTTTCCCCAACCGTGAAAAACTTAATCTTTTGTTTGCCACAACCGATTTTTTTACCTAATTTTGCAGTCATAAAACCAATACGTAATTATTAAATGGACGATTATCACGCGGAGAATTGCAATTTGTAGGCGTGAGGATTACAACGGAATGTTGCTAATCCCCACTCTATTTCTTAACTTTGGAGATTAGCAAATGAAGACATATTGGAACACCAACGGAAACCTGAATGTCATTAAGGAATGGCAGCCAAACTGCTGGATTCAGGTGACTTGCCCGACAGAGCAGGACCAGCAGGAACTCGAAGACACTTTTCACATCCCCGACTACTTCTTATCGGATATCAGCGACACCGATGAGCGGGCACGCTATGAATACGATGACGGCTGGATGCTGATTATCCTCCGTATTCCCTACGTGAAGGAAATACGCTCACGAACACCTTATACAACAGTACCGTTAGGTATCATTCACAAGAAAGACGTGACCATAACGGTCTGCAATTTCGAGACGAACATGATGCTCGACTTCGTCAGCTATCAGCAAAAGAGGAATGAAGGCTTTACGGATTACGTAGACCTTATCTTCCGCCTCTTCCTTTCTTCTGCCGTATGGTATCTGAAACGACTGAAGCAAATCAATACTTTGATTGAAAAAGCAAAGCGCAATTTGGACAGAGGGGTGGACAATGAAAGTCTGATTGGACTGAGTCGTCTGCAGGATTCGCTTACCTATTTCATCACATCCATCCGCGGCAACGAGAACCTGTTGGCAAAGCTGAAGTTCAAGCTCCAGATTGACGAGCTGGATGCCGACCTGATTGAAGACGTGAACATTGAGATGTCACAGGCACGGGAGACAACGAGTATCTACTCCGATATTCTTGAATCGACGATGGACACCTATTCAAGCATTATCAACAACAACATGAATACCGTGATGCGAACACTCACCTCGGTGTCAATCATCATGATGTTGCCAACGCTCATATCCTCACTTTTCGGTATGAACCTTGTCAACGGATTAGAAACAAATCCGTGGGGATTCCCGCTTGCAATGTTCCTGTCGGTAGTTGTTTCGGCTGCATCGTGGTGGCTTCTGCGCCGCAAACGTCTGCTTTAGGACGAAGATATGAAAAAAAACAACCTAAAATTAGGTACTTTCAAACTTTTTATCTAAGTTTGCAGTTGATATATTATATGGTAGAAGACTGGCGTGCATGAACGCAACAGTCTGAAATCTTAAATGTGGAAAAACCCAAATCACAAACAAAAAGTGAAATGATGGACTCTCAAGAGAATGCCCTGAACCAGGGTGCAGAAGAAGTTAAGCTGTCTGAAGAAGTTGCAACCAACGCCACAACGGAGAACTCCGAAGCGCAGAATGTTAATGCTGATGCAGCAGCAGAAAGCCTTAACCAGCCAGCTGAAACACAGCCCGAGAGCGAGGACGGAAACCCCGCAGCAAAGGCATACAGTTCAAAGAAGGAGATTATAGAGCGTCTGAAGGCTATCGTTGACAGCGATGATACGCCCGAAAAAGCTGAAGTAGAGCACCTGAAAACGGTATTCTACAAGCTGCACTTTGCCGAGCGTGAAGCACAGCAGAAGGCATATCTCGACAATGGCGGCGACCCGGAGAAGTACCAGGTCCTGCCCGACGAGGACGAAGAGACCTTCAAGGCAGAGATGACCATCATTAAGGAAAAACGCCAGAAGGCTTTCCTCGCACTTGAAGAGGAGAAGCAGCAGAACCTCAAGAAGAAGGAAGCTATCATCGAACAGATTAAGGCGATGGTTACTACTCCTGATGAAGCTAACAAGAACTTCGACCAGTTTAAGAAGCTGCAGCAGGAATGGAAGGAAATCAAGATGGTTCCGGCAGAGAAGGCAAATGAGCTCTGGCGCAACTATCAGCTCTATGTAGAGCAGTTCTATGACCTGTTAAACCTCAACCGTGAGGCACGCGAATACGACTTCAAGAAGAATCTTGAGAAGAAGACACAGCTCTGCGAAGCTGCGGAAAAGCTCGCTGACGAAACTGATGTCATCAGTGCTTTCCACCAGTTGCAGGAGCTGCATCAGGAATACCGTGAGACAGGTCCTGTTGCAAAGGAGCTCCGCGAACAGATATGGACACGCTTCAAGGCTGCCAGCACCGTCATCAACAAACGCCACCAGCAGCACTTCGAGGCACTCCGCAGCCGTGAAGAAGAGAATCTGACAAAGAAGACTGCGCTTTGCGAACAGGCTGAAGAGATTGTAAAAAAAGAGAACAAGACTTCTGCCGACTGGGAGAAACGCACCAAGGAAATCATTGCTATCCAGCAGGAATGGAAGACCATAGGCTTTGCTCCACAGAAAATGAACGTTAAGATTTTCGAGCGTTTCCGTGCTGCATGTGACGACTTCTTCAGCCGTAAGGGTGAATTCTTCAAGCAGCTAAAGGCACAGTTTGCCGAAAATGCAGAGAAGAAGAAGGCGCTTGTAGAGAAGGCACAGGCACTGAGCGACTCTACTGACTGGAAGGCTACATCTGACAAGCTCATCGCTTTGCAGAAAGAATGGAAGACCATCGGTATGGTTCCGAAGAAAATCGGTGACCAGCTGTGGCACGACTTCCTTGCTGCCTGCAACCACTTCTTCGAGGCACGTAACGCCATCCATGCCGGCACACGCAGCGAGGAACATGAGAATCTGAACAAGAAGCGTGACATCATCAGCCGGCTGAAAGAACTCCTTGAGCAGACGGGTGGGAACCTGCAGGAGAAGGTTCAGCAGTTGACAGAACAATATAATAAAATCGGTCATGTTCCTTATAAGGAGAAAGACAAACTCTATAAGGAGTACCACGAGGTATTGGACAAGCTCTACAAGGATCTCCACATATCTGCAGCACGCAAGCGTGTTGACAATTTCCGCAACAACCTCAAGAAGGTTGCCGAACGTGGTGCCGATGCTCTCGATAACGAACGTGGTCGTCTGCTCCGTCGCTTCGAGCAGCTGAAACAGGAAATAAATACCTACGAGAACAATCTCGGCTTCCTCAACATCAGCTCGAAGAAGGGTAACAGCCTTATTGACGAGATGAACCGCCGTATCCAGAAGCTCAAGGATGACATGGATGAGGTGAAGCAGAAAATCAAGGCTATTGATGCCGAGAACAAGTAAACACAGTCTCCAGCCGACCTTGTCATGAATGGCAAGAGGAGGTTAAGGAAAAGAAATAACCGAATAAAGGGGCAATTCTTTGCAGAATTGCCCCTTTATAAATGCGACACGAGCCTTTCGGACATTCAGTCGAGACGAAGGAGGAGCCCAGGGGCTATCCGTGCCATAACACCCATCCTGTTGCTGGTAATATTGTATGTAACAGCGTGTTCTGCCTGTCTGCTTCCTATGGTGTCATTGGTGCCTTTCTCTCTTGTTCTTCTTGCAGCAATCCTTTATGCTTATATGTCGAACAAGCAGATAAAGCGATAAAAAACGACCTTATTTATTTTGCTTTTTGCTTGATTTAATGTATCTTTGTAGCTATGAATGCACAAGAAGCACAGAACATTAAATGGAGTGAGAACATCATCATCGTGGATGGTGATTATATTGACCGTGTTGCCTTCGACCTCATTGTCAACTTTGAGCGGATGTTGAACCGTCGTATTCCTGCTGCTGATTTCAGTCAGTGGGCTGTTGACATTGCACTCGATGGACGGTTGAAGCCCGGTAATCATGAAACGCAAGTGGTGCTTCTGCATGACAGAAAGAATCCGAAACTTGAGAATTTCACCCCTGCTGATTATGAGAAAGAGCTGAACGGACAGGCGTTCAAGGATGCCCAACTTGGCGAGTTCATCATCAATTCCATTGCGACGGGTGATGAGACTGCCGAGAAAGACACAGTTCTGCTTGACCTTCTGAAGACAGTTCTTAACCATGGAGAGGTGAAGCGTATTATGATTGTACCGAATGCTGAGGACAACCATCTGATAAGTATACTTCGCACTACGCTCCGTGATGTGGATGATGAGTTAAAGCATATCACAGTATTTGCAATGCAACCACTCGAAGGAGGCAACTTCAAGCAGCAGATATTGGGTTATTCGCTTCTCAACGCAATGGGTATTTCCTCATCAGAGATTGAGCGAAAGATTAAGTAAGAAATAAAAATAAAGTAATAACAATAAAACAAAGATTCCCAACATTACATTCCGCTACTTGCTTTTTTGGAGTGGTTAATTGGGACGAATGACAGGGAATTGGATTGAACTATGGGAAAAGTTTTAATGATTGGCGCAGGTGGCGTAGCTACTGTAGCCGCTTTTAAGATTGTCCAGAACCAGGACGTGTTTACGGAGTTCATGATTGCCAGCCGTCGTAAGGAGAAGTGTGACGAATTGGTTAAGGCGATTCACGATAAAGGCTATAAGGCTGACATCAAGACCGCACAGGTGGATGCGGATGATGTAGAGCAGTTGAAGGAGCTCTTCAACTCATTCAAACCTGAGTTGGTTATCAACCTTGCACTGCCTTATCAGGACCTCACCATTATGGATGCCTGTCTGGCTTGCGGTTGCAACTATCTTGACACCGCTAACTATGAGCCAAAGGATGAGGCACACTTTGAGTACAGCTGGCAGTGGGCTTACAAGGATAAGTTTGAGAAGGCTGGTTTGACAGCTATACTCGGTTGTGGTTTCGACCCAGGAGTATCACAGGCTTATACTGCATACGCAGCAAAGCATCACTTTGATGAGATTCATTATCTTGATATTGTTGACTGTAATGCTGGTAATCACCACAAGGCTTTTGCAACCAACTTCAATCCAGAGATCAACATTCGTGAGATTACCCAGAAAGGTCTTTATTACGAGAATGGCGAATGGATTGAGACCGATCCATTGATAGTACATCAGGATATAACCTATCCGAACATCGGTCCTCGTGATTCTTATCTTATGCACCACGAAGAATTGGAGTCATTGGTTAAGAATTATCCTACCATCAAGCGTGCACGTTTCTGGATGACCTTCGGTCAGCAGTACCTTACTTACCTCGATTGCATCCAGAACCTTGGTATGAGTCGCATTGATGAGCTGGAGTACGAAGCACCATTGGCTGACGGCTCTGGAAAGACAGCTAAGGTTAAGATTGTACCTTTGCAGTTCTTGAAGGCTGTATTGCCTAACCCACAGGACCTCGGTGAGAACTATGATGGTGAGACTTCTATCGGCTGCCGTATCCGTGGCATCAAGGATGGCAAGGAGCAGACTTATTACATCTATAATAACTGCAAGCATCAGGATGCCTATAACGAGACGGGCATGCAGGGTGTGAGCTATACTACTGGTGTACCTGCAATGGCTGGTGCAATGATGTTCTTCAAGGGTCTTTGGAGAAAACCAGGTGTATGGAATGTGGAAGACTTCGACCCAGATCCATTCTTGGAAGTACTCAACAAGCAGGGACTTCCTTGGCATGAAGTGTTTGGTGGTGATTTAGAGCTATAAGAAGATGGCTTGCTCTTTAGACTTTATTGAATTTGTCAGTAGTCAGATAGCTGCTGCAGGGACTGTGAGATGTAGGAAGATGTTTGGTGACTACATGGTTTATGTTGACGAAAAGCCTGTTATCATAGTTTGTGACAATATACCTTATGTCAAAGAACACGAGGCAATTAAGTCAATGATGGAATCTGCCGAACGTGGATTCCCTTATGAAGGAGCTAAGGAACACTATGTTTTAGATGTTTCAAGGTCTGATTTTGCTGTCAAGGTCGTTAAGGTCTTGGCAGAGGTGTTGCCTTATCCGAAGAGTAGAAAGAAGAATAAATAATGTTTTATCAATCAAAAACAAGATAATAGTATATGGCAAAAGAAGATACAGGTACGACATCGGCAGCTGAAGGAAAACTGAAAGCCTTGCAGGCAGCAATGTCTAAGATAGAAAAAGACTTTGGTAAAGGGTCCATTATGCGTATGGGCGACGAACAGATAGAACAGGTGGAGGTTATCCCGACAGGTAGTGTTGCACTTGATACAGCACTCGGAGTGGGTGGTTATCCACGTGGTAGAATCATTGAAATCTATGGTCCAGAGAGTTCTGGTAAGACAACATTAGCTATCCATGCCATTGCTGAAGCACAGAAGCAGGGCGGTATTGCTGCTTTCATTGATGCTGAGCACGCCTTCGACCGTTTCTACGCAGAGAAGTTGGGTGTGGATGTTGATAATCTTTGGATTTCCCAGCCAGACAATGGTGAGCAGGCTTTGGAGATTGCAGACCAGCTGATTCGCTCTTCTGCGATTGACATTCTTGTTGTTGACTCAGTTGCAGCATTGACTCCAAAGAAGGAGATTGAAGGCGACATGGGTGACTCCGCAGTAGGTCTGCAGGCACGACTGATGAGTCAAGCATTGCGTAAACTCACCTCAACCATCTCAAAGACCAATACATGCTGCATCTTCATCAACCAGTTGCGTGAGAAGATTGGCGTGATGTTTGGTAATCCAGAGACAACGACAGGTGGTAACGCACTGAAGTTCTACAGCTCTGTACGCCTTGATATCCGCCGTGTTACATCTATCAAGGATGGCGATCAGGTTATCGGTAATCAAGTACGTGTGAAGATTGTAAAGAACAAGGTAGCACCTCCTTTCCGTAAGGCAGAGTTCGAGATTACCTTCGGTGAGGGTATCTCAAAGATTGGTGAGATTGTCGACTTGGGTGTTCAGTACGGCATCATTCAGAAGAGTGGCAGCTGGTTCAGCTACAACGGAACTAAACTCGCACAGGGACGTGATGCTACAAAGACAATGATCAAGGACAATCCAGAGCTTGCAGAAGAGCTGGAAGGCTTGATCAAGAATGCAATTGTCGAGCAGACGAAGTAATAAGCACAAACCTATGGTAACTTGAATGTAACTCTTTCATATAAGTACATTCCTGATACCATAGGTTTTTTGTATACCCTCATAAATATCCAGTCCTATAAGGCTTAACAAGACTACATCTTTAATTATAAGTATTTTTTCTATGCTTTCATTCTCTTCTCTTAATTCCAACGAGCGCACATTCCTTATGTTGATGGCTTATTTTTACCAATATGGCCAAACTAAGAAAAAACTATTAAACTTGTTGGAAAAGATAATGTTGCCATCTCTTTCCGATTTGGCTTTTGAAAGGTTAATGACCGATGGATTACTGGTAGAAGAAAATCTTCACTATTACGGAGGTGGAAAAGTCTTGTATATAAATAAGGATATGTTGATACCTTCTCTCTTTGAACTTTTCAAAGAAGAAAACAGCCTATTATTGCAGAATATTCGCAGCCTTTACAAGAAGACTTATAATAATGACAACCCATCTCCTTTGGTGCGTTTGATAATATATTATATTGCGCCAAATGCAAAGGAAGCAATATCGACTTCCTATGCGCAAGTCTTAGAAACGTTCAATGACTGTTGCCTTAACTTGATTGATGAAAGAGAATACGAGACTTTCTTTCTATCAATGTCCACAGAATTATTGTCTTTTGTCCTGAATGCGACTCTTCGTATGGCAATGTCTCAGGATAGGATAATGGACTGGGAATATTTAAAAGGACTTGTTTTCAGCCGTAAAAAAACAGACAATAGTGTAGCTAAAAAAAGCGATTTAGAATCAGTCTTTGCTTATTATTACTATTTAGGTACGGGTAAAATCTGTATTAACCTCAAAACATCTGTAAGCAATATCTTTACACTTCAGATAGCAGCGATTGGTGCATTGTATAAAGGGGATTACGCTTTGGCCTATAAGCTATACACCAAGGTGATGACCGCTAACAACAAGGTAGCCCCAATTAAGGGACTTTTCGTAAACCCTATTGCCAATTATTATTTCGCAATTGCAGCTATCTTCACTAACACTGAGACCTCACTGAAGAAGTTAGAAACGATGATGAAGCGTAATGGGGATAGGGAATACACGCCTACATACTTCCTTGTACAACCGTTGAAGGCTTATTTTTATGATAAGTCTGATGCGAATATACGAAAAGAGTCTTATCTTGAATTGTGCAAGGAGCCAGATATGCAGATGGTATCCTGGCTTACTTGGACGATGTATCCGTCTTTTGGCATACTTCCGAAAAAGGCAACCAAGCCAACGAATCCACCTAACTGGGCTTTCTTGCAACTTGAAACGGGTGTTATGGGGAGTAACTCTTCTGAAGCAGATTTGGTAAAGGACTTCGGTGGCACATCGCTGTTGAGCCGATTAGAAGTAAAATCTCTTTGGCAGCTTCGACTTGAAACGCTAATTGCAGAGAATCAAACAGCAGAGAACCAAACGGCAGAGACTGTTCGAGACACAATGCTCGTGTATCTGTTGCGTTATGGAATTGTTGTTCCCATTCTTAAACGTAGATTGAAAAATGGTAGTTGGTCTGTGGGCAAAGAGCTTTCTGTTCGTGAACTTATAAATCTGGATGTTCCGGGCTTGGACAGTGTTGATCAGCGTATTAAAGAAGGGATCTTTTCGTGGGAATATAGTGTCTATATTGAAAAGTATCTATATCTTTTTGTTGATTGTGACCACATTTACACTGGTTCTAACTACGACTTGCAGCCTGTGAAGGTTCATAAGGACAAGCCACACCTTGTTATAGATAAACGTTCGGATGGTTCTTTCAGTGTCTCTACGAATGTAGAAGAATTACAAAGAGGTGAGAAATCATCTTTCTTTTATAAGAAGAATTCAGAAACAGACTATTCAATCTTTACCCCATCTGAGTTTGAATATAAGACTTATAAGGAAATTCTGGCACAAGAGATTTATCCAGCTGAAGCCGAGACCTTGCTGGTTCAACTGATTAAGGCTGTAGGAGGAAAGACGGAAATCCACTCCAATATGGTGGCTGAGCTTGACGACTTGCAGCGTGTTGATGTACAACCTTGTATAACACTCCGTGTTGTTTCCACTGCAAACAACTGTTTCCAACTTACTGCCCTGGTGCGTATATCTGATAGTCTTTGCTTTGTTCCAGGAAAGGGAAATGTCACCACTATTGCAGAGCAGGAGCATAAGAAGGTGCAATTGGTTCGTAACCTGAAGAAAGAGCGGGATTGTCTTAAAATGATAAATGAGGGTCTGGTTGAAGCAGAGTTCTTTGATGAAGGCGAAGTATGGAAGCCTCAAAGTATTACGGATTCTATAACACTTCCTATCTACACGATGCTACCTTTCATTCAGTGGTGTAAGGAACACCGTGATGTTTGCATGATGGAATGGGCTGAAGGTAGTAAGATAAAGTATTATCCGGGCATCAGCAGTAGTGCTGCTCAGATTTCTTTTAAGTCGAAGAACAATTGGTTTGAGGTAGAAGGTGATGTTGAAATCAGCGAGGGGCAGGTCATTTCTCTTCAGAAGCTGCTCGGACTGATGCGTCAGAGTGCTCATCAGAAGTATATTCTTGTCGGTGATAATGAATTTATTACAATAAGCACCCAGCTCTCACGCATACTTAAACGGCTTGACACAGTAACGACCGAAAATCGTTCACATCTGCAGATGGCACCTGCTGCAGTCTCTTTGTTAGGCGACTTGCTGGATGATTCGTCCTTGAATATAAAGCGTAATGAGGCTATGGATACCTTACGCCAGCGAATTGAAGCGTGCAGCAAGAAGGTTCCTGTTGTGCCCAAGACCTTGCAGGCACAGCTACGTGACTATCAGGAAGAGGGATTTGAATGGATGTCAAGGCTGACGGCATGGGGAGCAGGTGTCTGTCTTGCTGACGACATGGGATTGGGAAAGACCATTCAAACCATCGCCCTGCTTCTTGAACAGAGCGAAAACGGAGCTTCGCTGATTGTAGCACCATCCTCTGTCGTACCTAACTGGCGCAATGAACTTCAGCGATTTGCACCGACACTGAACCTCACTGTTCTCAATCAGAGTGAGGATCGTCCAAAAGATATTAAGGAGGCAAAGGCAGGAGATGTTATTATCACCACGTATGGTTTGTTGAATATTCAGCAGGAGGACCTCGTTGGGAGGGAATGGAATGTGGTCTGTCTTGACGAAGCACACACCATCAAGAATGCCAACACGAAGATGTCAAAGTCGGCAATGCAGTTACAGGCACAACGCAAGGTTATTCTTACGGGTACTCCTATTCAGAACCATCTTGCAGAGTTATGGAACCTTTTCCAGTTTATCAACCCCGGACTTCTGGGAAGTGCCGAACAGTTCAGGAAGAAATTTATCCAGCCTATTGAAGGAGATAACGACAAAGCACGCCAAAGCCAGTTACGTCGTCTGATTTCTCCCTTCCTTTTGCGTAGAACGAAAGCAGAGGTCATTGACGAATTACCAGCAAAGAACGAAATAAAACTCCCAGTCGAACTGTCATCGGAGGAGATGGCTATGTATGAGATTAAAAGGCGTGAGACGGAGGCAAGTCTTCTTGAAAACAAAACTGACAAGGTGAGTGCATTAGCCGAGATTACTCGTTTACGTCAGATGGCGTGTAGCTGTTCGTTGGTTGACAAGAAGTGGAAGTTACCAAGCAGTAAGGTGCTAGCATTTATTGATTTGGCAGAGAGTCTCAACGACAGCGGTAACCGTGCGCTTGTTTTCAGTCAGTTTACCAGTTTCTTCGAGGAAGTAAAGAAGGCTATGGATAAAGCCAAACTTCCTTATCTTTACCTTGACGGAAGCACACCGATGGCTATGCGTGAAAAGCTGGTAAAGGAATTCCAGACAGGAAAGTGCCCCTTCTTCCTTATCAGTCTGAAGGCTGGAGGACTGGGACTGAATCTTACGGGTGCTAACTATGTTGTTCACCTTGACCCTTGGTGGAATCCTGCCATCGAACAGCAGGCTACTGACCGTGCCTATCGTATAGGGCAACAACAGGATGTAACGGTCTATCGCCTGATTAGTCAGCACACCATCGAAGAGAAGATACTTCGTCTGCATAAGACAAAGCGCAACCTTTCAGACTCACTTCTTGAAGGTTCTGACATATCTCATGCAATGACACAGGAAGAACTGCTCGAATTGTTGCAGGATAACAGGTGAGAGATGTCCATAAACAAATTCTTCTTTCTCTCAAGCATATATGCAGTTCTGATTTCTTATGGTCAGAAGATAGTCAAGCGGAGTGCTTGATATGCAATTATATGTTTAAATGAGTTTGCTGCCATTTTGGATTCTCGACACGAGTTGTGTTTACTAACAGCACCATGTGTGCTGACCACCAGCACCACATGTGCTGGACGTTAGCACATTAGTACGAGACGGGGTGAGAAAAGCTGTCTTATAACGTATAAAACAGCGTAAGACGGTGAAGACGAAGTTATGCAGAAAACGATTCTTTAAACAGTGTTTGCAACAAATAGGGATGCACAGCCTGTGCATCCCTATTTGTTGTTATCAGATAGCGGAATGGGAGAGTAAACTCTCACTGATTATGAGCCGTTTCTTGTTAGAAAGAGGCTGTTATTGTTGCGTTTTGTTCCATTCCTTTTCAACCTCTTCCATTGTTATTCCTAACAGATTCATTTCACGGAAGATGGAAGGAAGAGACTGTTTGAGGAAAGTGTTGCGCCTTGCAGTCATAATCTGCTCACGTGCACCAGCTGAGACGAAGTAACCGAGACCGCGCCGGTTATAGATAATCTCCTTACGGGAGAGCAGCTCGTAGGCCTTTACTGCCGTGTTGGTATTCACCTGCAGCATAACGGCATACTCCCGGACAGACGGTATTCGGTCGTCAGCTTTATATGTTCCGGCTATAATCTCATCGCAAAGGCGGTCAGCCATTTGCTCATAGATAGCCTTGTTATTCTCGAAATTCATAAGCCTTAATCTTTAATCAGCTCTTTATTAAAAGTTTCTCCAACGGTTGTTGATAACCTGCAGACGTGTGTAAATCTTGTAGGAAGACCAGTACATCAAGACAATCAAGCCCAAACAGATAAGATTTCCGATGATAGAAGAAAGGGTGTCATCTGTTAAGACAAGTTCGTAGTCAGTATGTTCGTAAAGGAGATAGGCAAAAGTCGTGAGGCTTATTGCAATGCCGGTAATAATGACAAATAAGCTGATCAGCGTCTTCAACCATGCAGCCTTGCGGAAGAACATACCACCTAAGAGTGCGAATGAATTGGTAAGAAGAACTATTCCTGCCCTAACCCATAATGGAGAACCTGTGCTTGAACTTTGGCAGTTTTCATACCACGTTGCGACCAAGGAAGCTCTTCCACCATGGAAAATAAGCATTGTTGTCAGCTGTTGCAATCCATCGGCAGCGATAAAGGCGATGGCAATAAGCAATGGATAAACCACGGAAACGAGTATGACACGTGCCAGGAACTTCTCAAGATTAGTGGCAGGCAGCATCATTTCATTTATACGTTGCTGGCGTTTACCGAGGTCGCTGATAATGAATGTAGCTATTATGAAGAATGACATTGCAAATACTACATTGATGAAAGGTGAAATTCCCCATAACCTAATTCTTATATCATCATCTGACATGGCAGACCAGTGAAAGAACGGAAGAAACATTATCGCAATGACAAAGAAACCTATGAGGAAACCAGCGAAGAGTTTGATGATAGAGCGGCGGCGAACAAGGATGAGCCGGCTCATTACTTTACTGAAGCGGTTTATATCAAATTTTTTCATATTTATATCCTCCTTATGTTTATTTAATTCTTGTTGTTTCGTCTTTGATAACGGCTTTACCCTCTGTTATCGTTTGTATAGGCTGACGTGTTGTCCCCGTGACCTTGCCATCAGCATTACCCATTATGTAGAAGGATGCCGTGTCCGTGCGGTTGAAGTTTACGTCTAAGTCTGCATTCCCTGGAACAGCAAAGCGGGCTTTCTTAGCTGTCAGATTTCTTATTTTCAGGTCAGCATTACCTGCTATGGAGAAAGAGGTATTGTCTACATGTCCGGAGTTCATTTTAATGTCACTGTTCCCAGAGATGTCAAAATTGGCTTGCTTGGCGGTCAGACTCTTGATATTTACATCACTAACACCATTAATGGAAATGTTCAGCTGATTTATCATCATTTTATTTATGTTGATACTACTCCCAAAGTTAGAAGTAATATTCAGCTTGTCAAGTGTAATAGAGTCTGGGAAAATGATGGGTGAGGAGCCTTCCAATAACATGTGTGTAAAGGTAGGAGCAGTGACATAAACTTCAATTTTGCTGGTTAGTTTATCTGTTTTGAAGGAATAGAAAGGTATACCAAATGCAGAATCCAGCTCCTTCATTTGGATAACCAGTTTTCCTTCTACAACATGGAAGTTCATATATGAAAGCAGTTCTTCCGGTCCTTTTACCTTTATACTGCATTCCTTGCCTTGTATGATATGAACTGGAACTAATGCTGCAACATTTAATTCATGGAACTTTTCAACAGGGATATTCTTGGTAACCACCTTCCCATAGTCTGCTTTCTTACGGATGCAGGAACTGAAAACGAACAGGCAGGCAGCGAGAATAAGACTGATTCTGATTGTTTTTGATAATGTAGTATTCATAAAAGTTGTCCTCCTTGTTTTTATTTAAGTTTACCTGTTGTTGCTGCATTGAACAGCAATTCAAGATTGATAGTAGTCTCGTTGTCACCCTTCTGACGTCGTGCAATCACATTGTTGCCTTGAATGGATGGCTCTGCATAGAGTACGCTTTCGTCCATCTCGTTAGGCTGGCGGATTCCGAAGGTGTAATCATTTGTTATATCCTCAGTTGACGCATTCACAATTACTTGTGAATTATCAAGGATAATGATATGGTCAAGCAGCTGCTCAACGTCGTGCACCTGATGAGTAGAAATTATCAGCGACGAATCTTCTGCCATATTGCCTGCCACAACCTTGCGGAAGAGTGCCTTTGACGGGATGTCAAGTCCGTTAGTAGGCTCGTCCATCAGGAGCAGGTGGCAGCCGGTAGCAAGTGCAAAACTCATATAGACCTTCTTTTTCTGTCCCATAGAGAGTTGTTTAAGGTCAATGTCTACAGGCATTTCGAAGTCGGCCAGGCACTTCTTAAGGGTCTCTTGGTTGAAGTGGGGATAGAAATCTTCGTGAATCTTTGCGTACTTTGCGAGTGACATACTGGGTAGGTCATACTCCTCCGGCACAATGTACAGCTCCTGTAACATCTCTGGATAGCGGTACGAAGCAGTGTAGCCGTCAACGATGACGCTGCCATTCTTGGGTTTCAGAAGCCCGGCTATAAGGTATAGCAAGGTACTCTTTCCCATTCCGTTCTTGCCTAACAGACCGTAGATGCGGTCTTCGTTGAGTTGCAGATTCAGTCCCTCGAACACATTGTGTTTGCCTCCGGGATAGCTGAAAGTCAGTTCATTTACTTGAATCATAAGTCTTTTTCTCTTTTTAAGGGGTTGTTTTTATCTGTTTTCATTAATTGTTTTCGGCAGTGTATTGGTGTACTACTTTAATAATACACTGCAAATGTAGGATTAATATCTGATACTTGCAAGCGTTTTGGTAAAAAAATGATGATTGGGTGATGATTTTCTTTTTCCCGTTCATTGTTGAATAGTCATTAATCCAAGGCTTTACTCATAGCATAAAGGTGCTGTTCTAAAGGAGTTGACGGGACTTTTTGTCTTCGTGAAGAAGTGTTTTTCAGATTCGTTTAGTGACTTTCGGCAAATTACTTTCATGAAAAGAAATATTTTTCTTCATGAAAATAATTATTTCTTTTCATGAAAATAATTCTTTTTCTTCGTGGAAATAAATTGCCATCTGTCCTTCCCATGGATAATTTTACCCATAGTCGTGATGTTTTTCCATCTTTCTTACATGTACAATGAGAAATAAATAGTATCTTTGTAGAGAATAAGTTTGTAAATAACCCTTTACCTTATATTATTAAAAAACAATGAAGAAGAATATGTTAATTGCCTGTGGGTTGCTGGGCTGTGCGCTCACGCTTCAGGCGCAGATGAGAGATGGTGGTATTGACACACAGATGCTTCAGCAGATTCAGAAAGCAGGACTGACGACGGCTGACCGTGCACTGTCGAATGCTATCGCTACAAATGCTATTGACGACCTTGCCCTTAACTTCCCCAATGCAGGTCCTGTGGACACCTACTTCAGTGTGGAAACGCCGAAGCAGAACATCCATAACCAGAAGAGCTCGGGACGTTGCTGGCTCTTTACGGGACTGAACGTGCTGCGTGCCAAGTTTGCCCGTCAGCACAAGGATACGTTGAAGGTGGAATATTCTCACGTTTATCTCTCTTTCTATGACCAGTTAGAGAAGGCTAATCTGATGCTGCAGGGTGTGATTGACAATGCTGGAAAGCCGATAGACGACCCACGCGTGCAGTTCTTCTTCAAGAGTCCGGTCAGTGATGGCGGTACGTTCTGCGGTGTGTCTGACCTTGTTGAGAAGTATGGTGTTGTTCCGATGGAGGCGATGCCTGAGACCTATTCGGCAGAAAACACCTCACGTATGGCAAAGATTGTATCTTCAAAACTGCGTGAATACGGTCTGGAACTGCGTAAGATGGTGGCTGACAAGAAGTCGAAGGCAGCTATCAAGGCACGCAAGACCGAGATGCTGGGCAGTATCTATCACATCCTGTCGCTTTCTCTGGGTGAGCCGGTGAAGAGCTTTACCTTTGCCTTCAAGGATAAGAACGGAAAGCAGATAGGCAAGGCAAAAACCTATACACCACAGGAATTCTATAAGGAAACGGTGGGCGGACCCATCAATGGAACTTTCATTATGGCAATGAATGATCCCCGCCGTCCTTACTATAAGACTTACGAAATTGAGTACGACCGCCATACATACGATGGTCATAACTGGAAGTATGTGAACCTTCCGATGGAGGAAATTGCGAAGATGGCAATCGCTTCGCTGAAGGATTCGACGAAGATGTACACCAGTTATGATGTGGGCAAGCAGCTCGACCGTAAGCGTGGTTATCTTGACCTTGACAACTATGACTATGCAACGCTCTACGGAACGACTTTCCCAATGAACAAGGCAGACCGCATTTCGACTTTCGACAGTGGTTCAACACATGCTATGACGCTCACGGCAGTTGACTTGGATGAGAACGGTCAGCCGAAGAAGTGGAAGGTTGAGAACTCATGGGGAGGCACTTACGGGCAGAATGGTTGCCTGATTATGAGCAACCCTTGGTTCAATGAATACACCTTCCGTCTGGTAGTTGACAACAAGTATGTTCCTGAGAACATTCTGAAAGCATCTCAGCAGAAGCCGATCATGGTTGTTCCTGAGGACCCGTTGTTCCAGGAGGATATGTAAGAACCTCCCCCACCCCCTCCGAAAGAAGGGAGAAGAGGTGGGGCTGGGTGCCCTAATCTTCTTGGGGAAAGTATGAAGATTAACCCCGTATAGGGAAAAAGACAGGCTGTATTATAATAGGAAGAATGGTCTCTTAGATAGCCAGTCATAGAACAAAATCAGGGACAGACGAGATTGTCTGTCCCTGATTTTTATTTACCTTTAACCGTATTCTGGCTGTAAATCACTAAAAAATACTTATCTTTGTGAAGTAGGACGAAGTAGCTCCGCCCGTTTACGAGGCAGGAGTTTCTTCCTTGTAAGAAATATAAAACATTTTTATTACGATATGAGAAAATATCTTATTCTGCTGTGTATGATGACGTTCCTGTCATCTCTGCACATCAATGCACAATCGTTCAGAAAGGAAATTGATGAAAAGCCAGAACTGTCGGCAAGCAATGGTCTTGCCTATCCTGCGCCTTCAGGCAGACTTACTGCACCCCCGACAGGTTATGTTCCCGTTTACATCTCCCATTATGGGCGGCACGGCTCACGCTATCTCCTTTCCGGGAAGGATTATTTGCGCCCTTTGCAGGTTCTTGAACGGGCTGACTCGGCAGGTGTGCTTAGCGGTAAAGGCAGGGAGGTGATGGCGAAAATACGCCGTATGTATGCTGAGTCATACAAGCGTTGGGGCGAACTGACACCCTTAGGTGCTGAGCAGCATCGGCAGATTGCACGGCGAATGTATGAGCGTTTTCCATCCGTCTTCAGTGACTCGGTGTGGATAGATGCCAAGTCTACGGTTGTCATCCGCTGCATCCTGTCAATGGAGAACGCACTTCAGGAACTTCTGCGACACAATCCACGTCTGCGTATCCGCCACGATGCCAGTGATTACGATATGTATTATATGAATCTTTCAGACAAGAAACTCGCTCAGCAACGAGAGAACGAGGAGGTAAAGAAGGCGATGAAAGACTGGGAGAAACGGCATTTAGACAACAAACCCTTGATGTCACGTCTTTTCAAGGATGCTGATTATGTGGACAGGAACATTGAAGTAGAACGACTGGCACACGACCTCTTTGGGCTTGCCGGTATCGTGCAGAACTCAGAGATACGCCATTCACTGTCGCTATATGACGCCTTTACGCCCGATGAACGTTATCGTCTTTGGCAGCGTGCCAACGTATGGTGGTACCTGCACTTTGCCGGTGCACCGCAGAACGGTGGTAAACAACCTTTCTCCCAGCGTAATCTCTTGCGCAGGATGATTACTGAGGCGGATTCTTGTCTTGCCCTTCCGCATCCGGGAGCGTCGCTGCGCTTCGGGCATGAAACGATGGTTATGCCGTTGGCTTGTCTGCTCGACCTCAACGGAAGTTATGTGCAGGTGTCGCAAGTAGACAGTCTTGAAGCAAAAGGATGGATAGATTCGCGCATCTTCCCGATGGCTGCCAACATCCAGCTTGTTTTCTACAAGAAATCGAAGAATCCTAATGCTGATGTCCTTGTGAAGGTGCTGCTCAACGAGGAAGAGGCTACGCTGCCGTTCTCAGCAACCTCTACTCCTTATTATTATAAGTGGAGTGACTTTAGAAAGTTTTATCTGGCAAGGCTCGACAGTTATCAGGAGCAGTAGCTGGTCAGGCTTTCCTATATGCTTGGGCTTTCTATATTTCTATGATTTCGACATAAGCCAAACGGTGCTTCCGGCAGTTTCCTAACAGCCATCTATGCCCCCTCTCTTCCCGGGAGGGGCTATTGTTTGCTTGTGAGTTTTATTACATTTACCTCCGGCCATGCTCCGAATCGGAAGGGGACAGTGCCACCGATGCCGAGAGAAACATGGAGCATGGAACCATCTTCAACATACTTTCCACCCCATTCATTGTATGCCCACTTGACAGGAGAGAACCTGCCTATCTTGAGCTGTCCTGCATGTGTATGTCCTGAAAGGGTAAGAGCGATGTCAGTCTTGTGCAATACACCGCGTCGCCAGTGGGTGGGGTCGTGGCTGAGAAGAATCTTGAATGTCCCGTTGACCAGTCCTTCCATGGCTTTCGAGAGGTCGCCCATGGTCTTGAAAGGTGGTCTGCTGATATTCTCAACACCGATAAGGGATATTGATTCACTCTTGTTGATCCCGTCTTCCTGACGTATGCGAATGATGTTGACATGCTCGTTCATGAGCAAATGCCAGCCAATCTTTTCCTCCAGATATTCCAGCACACGCTGGTTACGTAGGGCTGTCGGTTCCTTTGCAAAGGCTCCCTGCCGTTCGTTGTGCTTGTTTACATTATTTGTTTCCATTCCGTATTCGCAGTAATCATGATTGCCCATGACGCTGTAGACACCGTCGGGTGCGGTTATCTTACTGAGGTCGGCAAGGAAGGGGAGTACCTCATCGGCACGTACGTTGACAAGGTCGCCGGTGAAGACTACCAGGTCGGGCTTCTGTTCGTTTACTATCCTGACCAGTTTCTTTATAAAGCCTGGGTTCCGTTGGTAGGTTCCGAGGTGAAGGTCGCTCAGTTGCAGAATGCGATAGCCATCGAACGACAGGGGCAGCAGAGGCGATTCGCAGGTTGCTGTGCGTACGACAATACGTCGCCATCCAAAAAAGAAACCATAGATGAAGACGGCTATCAAGGCTATGGCGCATAGCAGGGAAACTGTTGTCGGCAGGATGAATTGCAATAGGGTAAACAGCAGTTTGGGAAGATCAAGACAGAGAATCATACCGATGAAAGCACGCAGGAGGGTGTTGTGGTAAATGCCTGAGCGGAAAAGGTAGAAAGTCGTAATGGTTACTGCTGACGGCAGATACCACACAATGCTGAGCCAGATGGTGCCTGACGGCATCAGATACTTCCACCATACATATACATCCGGTAGGATGAGCAGCAGGCAGAACAGCAAGATGGGCAGTAACAGTTCCTTGAGATTAGCTTTCATTGACATTCGTTTTTTGTTCTTAGAAAGGTGTTTGGAAATAAGCACATGTATGTATCTTTATTATTGCTGTCCGCTGAACATTTCACGCATAAGGTAGCCTTTCGTGTCTTATTATATAGGATATAATGACAATAATGAACTTCTCTTACCGTTTTCAGCCGATGTGTTGATGCCCATCACATGTGGTGTTGTTAGCAAGCACCAATGGTGCTGGGTGCTAAATACGATGCAATATGTCGCCGATATGGAATCAACTTGCTGTTTGAAAAGAGTTGTACCGGCAAAAGCAAGTAATTCTTATTTGATCAGGGAGCTTGCTCCTTCAAAGACAATAGGATGTTGTCTGTTTAAAAGATGTTCCGTGTGGGAACGTATGCTATTTAATCTTTATCAGACAGCAATATATCTTTTTCATCTTCTTCCTTGCCTTACCCCTGTTTTCAAGCCTGTCTTTTGTCATTCTTCCCTCTCTCATCACCCGTGTAACCCGTTACACTCCTTCTTCATCAAGTTGGCAGACTGACAGGAAAACAGACTTGAATATATTGGCAATTAATTATGAACACCAAAGTTATGGTTGAGCCTTGTAACCTTTGTTCTGCTTCAGTTTCTCGTTGAGAGCCAGTGCACGTGACGGGATAGGGAATACGATGGTGTGGCGGTCGGCTTCCGTTGTTGGTGCTGTGCGGAGGTCATAGGATTGATGGAAGCGGTTGAAGCGGATAAGGTCATTGCGACGCCATCCTTCCCACATCAGTTCCATGAGCCGTTCGGCAAGGATATTGTCCAATGTGGCTGTTCTGTTTCCCATTCCGCTGCGGCTTCTCACAAGGTTCATTTCTGTGTTGCCATTCCCTCCATTGCGCACTGCAGCCTCGGCCTTCATCAGCAACACATCGGCATAGCGAAAGAGAACAATGTCGTTGTTGGGGTTCTTACCGTCGTTATAACCTGTGCGGTCAACCTCATATTTTGCCATTCTTGCACCTGCCGTCTTGATATACGGACTGTATGTAAGATTCATTTCTACAGCAAGTGGCATATAGATGAGTGGCTTGCCGTTCTCTAAGAGGACGGTATTCCCGTCCACACGTACTGTGTCAGAGTAGAGGTTATAGGCATACCGCTTGTCAACATTATTGGTTCCATAGCCAAAGGTGTTGACAGTAGAGACGGTAGCGCAGGCTCCGTTCTCAGCACCAGTGCCCAAGGCATCACCGTGTGCATAGTGACGGGAACGGAAGAGATACTGAAACTGGTTCTTGTAGAGATGCTTGTCTACAGGAATGACAAATATATTCTCCGGCGAGGTCTCGTTATGAACGTAGAAGTTGCTGGGATAATCTGTTGTCAAGGTAAATCCATCGGATGACACCTTGTCACAGTAATGCCGGCAAGCCTGCCATATATTCATCTGCTGACCATCAACGGCAAAGTAGATTCGTGTACCCTTAGGTTGCTGGTTGTCAGTCCAGTCAGCATCAGAGTAGACCTCACCATTCAGCATTAACTTGGCAAGCAGGAAATTGGCAACAGACCGCGTCACACGTCCATAGTCAGTCCCTACAAGGTTGCTGTGCCCTGTTGAGAGCAGTGGTGCTGCGTCCTGTAGTTCCTTCACAATAAACTTATATACCTCCGGGCGGCCTGTCTGTTCAGCATTTTCAGTGCTTTCACTCACGGTTGTCACCAGTGGAATATTACCGAACATATCCATAAGGTAATAGTAGTATAAGGCACGGATTGCCCTGACTTCAGCCCGATAAGCCTTGTATTGCTCATCCGTAAGCAGCTGCTTGTACTTGTCAATAGTTGCAAGTGCATCGTTGCAGAACACTATTACTTTATATAGGTACTTCCATGTATCGTAAAGTGGTTTGCTGTCTACTGCCCAGTTATGCGTATATAAATCCATCCAAAAGCCTCCGTCATACCAGTCGCCACCCCGTACAGGGATGATGGCTTCATCGGTTGTGAACGTATTGTGGTCGTACACACCACGATAAGTACCCTGCAGACCTTCACTGTCCTTGTCGCCTCCTATATGGTTGTATAAGGTAGCGACGGCATTGACATAAACATCTTTGGCTGAGGTGTAGACCTGTTGCTCATCGAGGCTGTCTCTTGTGTTCTCATCCAGGCATCCAGTCAGTGTGAGGATGCTTAGAAAAAAGAGGGGGCGAAGTAAGTATTTCATACTTGACAGTTGTTTATGTTATGTTAAAGTGTTTAGAACTTAATACTTACACCGATGGAGTAAGTACGATAAGGAGGATAGGTCCGCTTGTCATCAATACCCAATGTGTTGTCCACTACATAGCTGTTTATAATCGGTGTCAAACCGCTGTAGCCTGTAATGGTAGCAAGGTTGTTGATGTTGAAAGAGACACGTAGTGAACTGATGAACCTGTTTCTGACAGGTGTATTCCAACCTATTGTGAGGTAATCGAGGTTCAGATAGTCTCCGTTTTCCAGCCAATAGTCAGTTACGTTCTGGTCAACGATGTTCCGTTCGGGAGCTTCTGCGAGTACGTTATAGTCTGGGAAGTTCGACATATTCAGATAAGACAGTGCTGTTCCGTTGAATATCTTATGTCCGAAAGCACCGTTCATCTGCAAGGAAAGGTCGAAGTCCTTGTATCTGAAACTGATGTTTGACCCCAATGTCATCTTTGGTGTAGCCTGTCCTGCAATGTAGCGGTCACCATGGTCGCTGAGATCTATTATACCGTCATTGTTCAAGTCGGCAATGTCGTATTTGTTATGTCCATATCCGTTGTCAACGATACCTTTGCAGTGAGGAAGATAGAAAACGCCCAAAGGCTGTCCTACGATCTGATAAAGGATGTTGTTGTAGCCGCCGTGGAAGCCAGCACCGTTCATTCCTCCGATTGATGTTATGTCGGGAGCAGTCATTTCCCTGCCGTTGTGCTTGCCGTTGAGGGAAAGGAGTTTGTTCTTCTGCCACGCCATGTTGATATTGATGTTTAGCTCCATGTCTTTCTTTGAGATGGGAACGACGCCGACACCCAACTCAAAACCGCTGTTGGACATAGAACCGATATTTGCCAATAGCTTGTCGAAGGCGAAAGGTGGAACAGGCACATCGTATTCGTAGAGCATATCGGTAGTCTTGGAATAGTAGTACTCTGCCGTAAGAAGCAGACGATTATTGAACAGTCCGAGGTCTGTACCAATATTAAAGGTGCTGCGCACCTCCCAGCGTAAATCAGGATTACTGTTGCGCAAGGTACCCATTGTAACTGTCGGCGTGCCGTTGTGTGAAATCAAACCAACAGGAACAAACTGCTTTAAGGTCAAATAGGAACTGATGCCACCGAGGTTTCCTGAGCGTCCATAACCCGTTCTTATGTTCATCAGACTGATGGGGTCATAATTGCGAAGGAAGTTCTCTTTCTTCATATTCCATGTTGCTGAGATTGAAGGGAAGAATCCCCAGGTGTGGTCTTTGCCAACCATTGACGAACCGTCTGCACGTGTTGTCAGGTTAAGCGTGTATCGGTCGAGCAGTGTATAGGTAACGGTCCCCATGAAAGAAGCAAGACTTGGGTCGGCATAGCTGCTACCAGTTCCTCCGTATGGTCGGTCGGAAGCTGTGCCAAGGTTGTTATATCCAAAGTTATTGTTGCTAAGTCCCTTAACCTGAGTCCAGAAGGCAGCTAACTTCTTCTTCTGATATTCGGCAAGGACCGTGGCTGACAGGTCGTTTGTTCCCCAACGATGCTTCCAGTCAAGAGAGATGTTACCTAACATTTCCTCGGTTTTTCGTTCCCCTCTGTATGCCAGTCCCTGTGCCCATACCCATGTAGGTGCAAACTTCGCATTCTCAGTTGAAGTGTAAGAATAGGAACCCAAGGCTGACAGTTGCAGGTCATAAGGCAGTTGTAGGGACAGTTGCAGGTGTGAATTGAACGTAAGATTCTTCTCATCGTTGCGCTCAAACAGGAGTGGTTCTGTTGGTGCAATTTGTGAAGCTGTACCGTTTCTCTGCCATCCACTGCCGACCTTGTGAAACGAAAGGGTCGGGTTCATAGCAGCGGTGGAGTAGGAAAGTGCTTGAATATCAAATATCTTTTCGTCTTGTTGGGATGATCCGAATACACCAAAGTCTATCTTTAACTTCTCGTCAAAGGCAAGCTGTGAGATATCCAGTTTCGCCATGAAGTTATTGTAATCCTTGTTTTTAATAACCGTCTGTCCACGTACATAGCCCAATGAGGCACGATAGTTAGACTTCTCTCCACCCCCGCTAAAAGCCACATGATGCGAATTGACGAAACCTGTTCGTACGATTTCCTTTTGGAAATCAGTGTCATAACCCTTATCAACATAATCCAAACCCAATGCTTTCGCTGCACTAATGTACTCTGCTGCATTTAGCATGCGGAGGCGTTTGTATACTACATCGAATCCTACCGCTCCGTCATAGTAAATCTGAAACTTACTACCATTACCACGTCTTGTCTTTACTTCGATAACTCCCGATGCTCCACGGGAACCATACTTGGAGGTCTCTGCAGCATTCTTGAGAATGGTGAAGCTCTCGATGTCAGCTGGGTAAATGGTAGAAAGAGTTGCCAAATCACACGAAACACCATCTATAAGGACCAGAGGGTCGTTGCCACCCGTAAGTGATGTGGTACCACGAACGCGCACACTTGTCAACATCGCCATTCGGTCCTGTCCGTTTGTAACAACGTTTACACCGACAGCTTGTCCAGAAAGGGCGTTGATGGCAGAATTAACCAAACCTTTATTCATCTGCTTTTCTCCCACCTTTGCCATTGAACCGACAACGGGGAGGGTGTCATTGACGTGGAATAACGGTTGCTTCTGAACTGCTGCAAGCGGCTTGTTACGTCTCTGCGCATTTGCTGCATCTGTTGAACCAACTATCAAAAGGCAGCAAACTATGGAATGAGTTATGAAGTTCTGTCCAGCCATGTTAGGAGGTAATAAATGTTATATATACTGATTATCTAAGCAAATATACATATTTTTCGGGAGATAAGTCGATGATTACTGTTTTTTTTGTTAACTTTGTTGTCGTTATCCTTTTATTCTCTCTTTCATGAGAAAGGAATTTGAAGATAGAAACCTAAATTATCACCAATATGGAAAAGATACTTCTGGCGGCTTTGCTGATGGGAATGTCTGTGACGGGAGTTCATGCACAGACGACCAATGTGGAGCCTACTTTCACAGAATGGCATGACCTTCAGGTGAATGCCATCAACCGTTTTGCAACGCATACTGACTTCTTTGCCTTCGCACCGACTGAAAATGTGCGTGGAACAAAGTTTGATATGAAGCAGTCTGCTAATTACCTTTCACTCAATGGAGACTGGAAATTCAACTGGGTTGAGAATGCTGATCAACGTCCGACGGATTTCTTTCGTACTGATTACGATGACTCCCAGTGGAAGACCTTCCCTGTTCCGGGCATCTGGGAGGTGAATGGCTATGGTGATCCCGTCTATGTGAACATTGGTTTCGCATGGCGCGACAACTTCAAGAATAATCCTCCAGAGGTTCCAATTAAGGAGAACCATGTAGGGTCTTATCGTCGTACTATTCGCATACCAGACAACTGGGACGGTAAGCAAGTCATCGCCCATTTCGGTTCTGTGACATCTTGTGTGTATCTGTGGGTAAACGGTAAGTTCGTTGGCTACAGTGAGGACTCAAAGATTGGACCAGAATTTGATGTGACAAAGTTCCTCAAGAAGGGCGATAACCAAATAGCTTTCCAGGTGTTCCGTTGGTCAGATGGTAGCTATTGTGAGGACCAGGACTTCTGGCGTCTCAGTGGTGTTGCTCGCGATAGCTATCTCTATGCTCGTGATGCAAAGCAGCATTTGAAGGATATTCGTGTTACTCCTGATCTCGTAAATGACTACAAGGGCGGTACGCTCAGCATCAACCTTCAGTTGGCTGGTAACACAAAGGCTTTCTTGGTGTTGGAAGATGCGGATAATAATCTTACTGCCAAGGATGTTGTTACACCTGATAAGGAAGGACAGGCAAAGGCTTTTATGACACTCAGAAACCCAGAGAAGTGGACGGCTGAGACTCCTTACCTCTATAATCTCTATGTTCATGTGGAGGATGCCAAGACGGGCAAGGCTATCGAGACTATCCCTCTCAAGGTTGGTTTCCGCAAGGTTGAAATCAAGAATGCACAGGTGTTGGTCAATGGTCAGCCTGTTCTCTTCAAGGGAGCCAACCGTCACGAGATGGACCCTGATGGAGGCTACGTCGTGACACGTGAGCGTATGATTCAGGACATAAAGCTGATGAAGAAGCTGAATATCAACGCTGTGCGTACCTGTCACTATCCCGATGACCCTATCTGGTACGACCTTTGCGACGAGTACGGACTCTATGTCGTAGCTGAAGCCAATCAGGAGAGTCACGGTTTCGGCTACAGTAAGGATGCCGTATCGGGCAGTCCGCTCTTTGCCAAGCAGATTATGGAGCGCAACCAGCATAATGTCGGAACGAAGTTCAATCATCCAAGTATCATTTTCTGGAGTCTTGGTAACGAAACCTGTTACAGCAAGAACTTCGACGATGCATACGATTGGATCAAGTCACAGGACCAGAGCCGCCCCGTACAGTATGAGCGTGCAGAGCTGAACGGCTATGCTACGGATGTTTTCTGTCCGATGTATTATTCTCCAAAGGCTTGTGAGGATTATTCAAAGAATGCGAACTACACCCGTCCACTTATCCAGTGTGAGTATAACCATACGATGGGTAACTCCGGCGGTAACCTGAAAGAGTACTGGGACCTTGTCCGCAAGTATCCTAAATACCAAGGTGGATTCGACTGGGACTTCGTCGATCAGGGCTTGCACCGCAATCCTAAGTTTGATGCTTCCCGTTCGTTGGCTGACTATGAGCATGCAGCAGAAGCAGCAGACGTAAAGACTGAGTACACTTACGGTGGTGACTATAATAAGACCGACCCGTCAGATAACAACTTCAACTGTAATGGTATGATTGGTCCTGACCGTCAGCTGAATCCGCATGCCTATGAAGTTGCTTACGAATATCAGAATATCTGGGCACGTCCAGTTGATCTCAAGCAGGGCAAGATAGCTGTTCACAACGAATACTTCTTCCGTGATTTAAGCAACTATCGTATGGAATGGAGTCTTGTCAACGAGGGTAAGATGGTTGAGAAGGGGGCAATTGACCAGCTGAATGTTGCACCGCAGCAGACAGTTGAATACACCTTGCCTATTGCTGGTAAGGAGTTTGATGGCGAAGTGCTGCTGGATATTGACTTTAAGTTGAAGACTGCTGAACCACTGATGGCTGCAGGACAGACTGTTGCTGGAATGCAGATGGAAGTACAGCCTTGGCAGCCAATGCCGAAGATGGAGCCCGTAATGAAGAACAAGATAAAGGTTACTGACAACGTGAAGGCTGGTTTTATACGCTTCGCAGGCAATAACTTCGAGATTGTTTTCGACCGCAAAACAGGTTTCCTCAGTAGTTATCAGGTTGACGGCCGTAACTTCCTGGGGGAAGGCGGAACACTGAAACCTAACTTCTGGCGTGCTGTGACAGACAATGACATGGGTGCAAACTTCCAGAGCCGTCTGTCTGTATGGAGGACTCCGACACTGGAACTGAAGTCGCTGAAGGTGGAAAAGAAAGTGGAAAGCCTCACGGCTGTGTATGATATGCCACAGGTAGGCGGACAGTTATGCCTTGTCTATCATATTGCGTCGGATGGTGCGCTCCATGTCAGTATGGAGATGGAAATGAAGGAAGGCAGCAAGGCACCTCAGCTTCCCCGCTTCGGAATGTTGATGCAGTTGCCTTATGAGATGGATAAGTCAGTATTCTACGGTCGGGGACCTGTTGAGAACTACGTTGACCGTAAGCTCTCACAACGTATCGGATGCTACGAGCAGACTGCTGACAAGCAGTTCTTCCCTTACATCCGTCCACAGGAGACTGGCACGAAGAGCGACATTCGTTGGTGGCAGCAGACTGACAACAACGGTCGTGGATTCCGAGTATTGTTTGATGAGGCTGCTTTCTCAGCAAGCGCATTGCACTATAACATCTCTGACCTTGATGAGGGACGGGAGAAGCATCAGCGTCATAGCTATCAGGTGTCACTGTCTAAATATACCAATCTCACTTTGGATGCTGCTATGATGGGTGTAGGTGGTATTGATAGTTGGGGTTCAGAACCTCTGAAGAAGTACCAGCTGCCAGCTGAAAGCCGTGCAATGCACTTCTGGATTGTACCAGTATTCTAAGCTGATTATCACATTTTATAAAACTGAAAACGCCTTTGCAGGATAGCTGCAAAGGCGTTTTTTGTTTAAAATCAGCACAGTTGGCTGTCTTGATTATGGTTGGATTCAAATTATTTTCATGAAAAGAAATATTTTTCTTCATGAAAAGAAATATTTCTTTTCATGAAAATAATTCTTTCCTTTCGTAACTAATCAACGAAAATGAAAAAATATCGAAGTTAGCGTAAACCAACTGATAATGAGGAGGAAATGCTCTGATTTGCATGGTGCTGCATTATTTGTAAAAGGCAGGAAAGTGCAGATTTAGGTAGAAGTTCAGTTACTAGAGTGTTACCTTGTTTTGATGTAGGTAACGGTGGTGCAGTATTCGGTAACTGTATTATTTCCACTCGTGTGGCTGTTGCTGTGGTCGGCAGTTTTCTGCGTAAATGAGGAACGCTTTAATTCGGATAACTTTACCCACAAATATTAAAGCGTATGAAAACAGAGAAAATGAAGGTGTTGCTCTACCTTAAAAAGAGCAGTTTGGATAAATCGGGCAAGGCTCCGATTATGGGACGTATCACACTTGGAAGGAATGTTGCGCAGTTCAGTTGTAAACTCTCCTGTAATCCTGATTTGTGGAATTCACGTGAGAGCAGGATGGACGGTAAGAGCCGTGAGGCGGTAGAAATTAATGGGAGGTTGGAAAATCTTCTGCTTTCCATTCAATCTGCCTATCAGTCGTTGATTGCCAAAGGACAGCCATTTGATGCAACCGATGTAAAGGAACTGTTTCAAGGCAGCGTACAGGCAAGATGCAGGCTCATCGAAAGGTTGGATATGCTCATCAAGGAGAAAGAAAGCCATATCGGTATAGACATCAAGGAAGAGTCTATGTCCGCCTATCATTCCACTCGGAAACGATTACAGGAGTTCATTCAGAAGAAATACCATGTTTCGGACTTGGCTTTCTCACTGTTGACAGAAAACTTCATCTACGAATTGCAGACGTTCTGTCTTGGTGAACTCGGTCATCAGCAAAGCACATTTTTCAGAGTTGCAGCAGATTTGAAGACCGTCTGTAGGCTGGCTTATCGTGAGGGACTGGCTGATACGCTTCTGTTTGATAAAGTACATATAGAACGAGGAAACAAGAAAGCACCTAAAGCTCTTGACAAAGAAGCATTGGACAAGTTGAAGGCACTCCGCTTTGATGAATTGGAAAAAGGGTTCTGCTGGATTTAGTGTGAATTAACATGCCGTTTCTTGCATAAAACAGTGCGGATTTCGTATCTTTGTGGTCATTATGAAGAGACCAGAAGACATCTTAGCCAAGCTGCTCCTCCAAAACAATGATGACAGGGAAATCGATCGTGTGACATGTGATGACTCCGCTGATGAGATACACATCACCCTCAAATATCGCCATGACACCATCCATGTTAATGGGAAGGAATTCCCTATATTTGACTTCCGTCACGAACGGAGTTGGAGGCACTTGGACATGTGGCAGTACAAGACGATTCTTGAAGCCCGAGTCCCCCGATACCGGGATGGAGATGGGATCAAGAGCGTCCCCGTTCCGTGGGCAATGCCGAACTCCCGGCTGTCTTGGTTGATGGAAAAAAAACGGTAGAAACGCTACTGTCCACCAAGAATCAGACAAAGACTGCACGTCTTCTTCGCCTGTCCTTTGACCAAGTGCATGGAGTGATGCAACGGGCTGTTGAACGGGGATTGAATCGGCGTGACGACAGGCACATCCATGAGCATGTCTGTATGGATGAGAAGTCAATCCGACGGGGGCATGAGTATGTGAGTATGCTCTATGACGGAGATACAGGAAATGTCATCGAAGTAGAGGGCGGGCGCACCAGGAAAAGTGTTGAGAATCTGTGCTCCAAGGCTCTCACTGAAGAGCAAAGGGCAGGTGTGAAGACCGTATGCACGGACATGTGGGACGCCTTCATTGACGGAGCGAAGAAGTACTTCCCTAACGCCAGCCACTGCCACGACATGTACCACTGTGTCACCTATCTGAACGACGCCGTTGACAAAGTTCGCAAACGTGAGGTCAGGCACTTCCCGGAACTGAGACACACCAAATATTTGTGGTTAAAGGACCAGTCCAAATATACCACCAACGACCAGGCTCGTTTCAACAAGCTTGAAGATGCGGAATATGAGGTTTCGCAGGCTTGGAAAGTCAAAGAACTCTTTCGTGACCTCCTACATCTCAAGTACCATGGTGACATGGAAGCTTACGGAATGTTGCTGCGCCGGATGGATGATGCATTGCAGTACAACATAGAGGAAATCAACGGGGTGGTCTTCATATTCAAGAGACACCTTAAAGGCATTGTCAGAGCCATGGTCACAGGTGCAAATAACGGCAAAGCCGAAAGAACCAACGGCTCCATTCAAGAGATAAAGACCATCGGCAGAGGATATGGAACTGCCGAGAGGTACAGGATTGCTATTCTATTTTTCTACGGTGGGCTAGACATAAGTTAATTCACACTAAATCCAGCAGAACCGGAAAAAGAAATGGAAACTGCTCGTGATGTGTTTCTCTTCGCCTGTTATACCGGTGCTGCTTATTGTGATTTGATGGAGCTAAGCAAGAAGCATCTTGTTCGTGATGATAATGGTAGCCTTTGGTTAAAGTTCAACCGACAGAAGACGGGCGTGCTTTGTCGTATCAAGTTATTGCCGGAAGCTGTTCGGTTAATTGAGAAAATGTACAGCGATGAAAGGGAAGTACTACTGCCTTTCATAAAATATCCCACTTATCAGTCCTGTCTCAAAGCCTTGCGATTACGGGCAGGTATATCTTTTCCCTTTACCTCGCATACCGCAAGGCATACCTTTGCCACACTTATCACATTGGAACAGGGAGTTCCTATTGAAACGGTGAGCAAGATGCTCGAACATACGAACGTAAGTATGACCGAACGTTATGCGAAGGTTACACCGCAGAAACTCTTTGAGAAGTTTAACTGTTTCCTTTCTTTCACCGGAGATATGCAGTTGGCAATCTGATATAATAGAAACTAACGAAAGCAATAAATCACTTAAAACAACAAGACAATGAGAAGTACATTTAAGATACTGTTTTATATCAACAGGCAGAAAACAAAGGCAGACGGCAAGACCGCTATTCTCTGCCGTATCACCATAGACGGAAAGAGCACCGCCATTACCACAGGCGAGGAATGCAAATCCTCCGAGTGGAACAGCAGGAAAGGACTGACAACCGATAAGAAGACCAATCAAAGAATCGGCGAGTTCAGAGAACTTGTAGAGAAGACCTATCAGGATATTCTGATAAATGACGGGGTGGTAAGTGTGGAACTGCTTAAAACCGTTTGCAGGGAATAGCCGCTACGCCGACAACGCTTCTTGCCATAAGCAAGGCAGAACTGCAATCCGTTAAAGAGTGCGTGGGCAAATCAAGAGCTGAGGGAACCTATCAGAATCTTCTCTATTCAGATAAGTTACTTACGGAGTTTGTAAAGGATAAGGGAATGACGGATATAGTCATAGCCACTATACCGGAAGACTTGTTTGAAGAATACCGTTTCTATCTGAAAAAACGAGGCTTGGCAACAGCAACCATGAATCGCTATCTTTGTTGGCTGAGTAGGCTGATGTATCGTGCGGTCAGTCAAAGGCTCATTCGCTGTAATCCTTTTGAGAAAGCCAAGTATGAGAAAGCGGAACAGAAGATACGCTTTCTGCAAAAGAGCGATGTTGCCAAACTCATGGCATTGAGAGTAATTGATAAGGAAGCAGAACAAGCAAGACGGATGTTTATATTCTCATGCTTTACGGGCTTGGCTATTGCTGATATGGAACATTTGCAATTTGGACACATTCAAACGGCAGCCGACGGACAGAAATATATCCGTAAAGAAAGGCAGAAGACAAAGATGGAGTTTATTGTGCCCCTGCACCCGATAGCGGAGACCATCATCAATCAATACAAGAAAGAACAACCGAGCATGAAAGAAATGCAGACGGTGAAAGAAAAAGGTGACGACTTTATCTTTCACTGTGCTTGTAGCCGTAGCGTGATGATTGCAAAGCTAAGCATCGTGGGCAAGGCTTGCGGTATCAGGGAACAGTTGTCCTATCATATGGCAAGGCACACTTTCGGTACAATGAGTTTAAGTGCAGGAATACCCATCGAAAGCATTGGCAAGATGATGGGGCATGCCTCTATATCCGGTACTCAAATCTACGCACAGGTGACAGACAATAAGATTTCGGAGGATATGGACAGATTGATAAGGAAACATCAAAAAGAAGAAATAAGGGAGGAAGCCGTATGAATGTCAATCACCATCAAACAAAAAGAGAGCGCAGCTATTTCGAGTGGGGCGACAAGATGCAAATCATTCGCAAAGGCAAAGGTGATATAGCCATGACCGAGAGTGAGCTCGTTGACTTCTATCGGTGTAACATGGAAGAAACTCAACTATCGTCTGCAGCAACTACTAAAAGTATCTTCCCTACGTCCCGATGAAAGGGATACAGGGGAGTTGGAAGTATTCGTAAATGGGCTGTTAAAAGGTTATGCTCCGCTTTATCCGCTTTCAATCATCATCGCTTTATCTTATCAATTGGATAGCACGGAAGCACACCTGTTTAGAAAGCACATCTGTCGAGAACTGCAACGCTCTGCACCTGTGAGGGAGCAGATATATCTACACTGCAATGAAAGTATCAATTGATATGCTTTTCTCTTTCATCGATATCAACCTACGACATAACTACAAAAGAGGTATTAAAATGGAGTCAGAAACTGTATTTCATCTTCACCCACGCTTCGGAGTTCTTACCATACATGGCAAACTTGCCTTTGTTGGCATGGAAATAGTCGTAGCCGGCGGTGAGTTCTATATCGTCGTTGAGAGAATAGGAGGCGGAAAGGCGGTTGAAGATGCCGCCGCTTGCCACGTCGATGTAGGCAAAGGTGGAGAGTTTCAGTGTGTTGTGCAGCAGTTCCTTCGAGAGTCTTGCTGTGGCAAGCCCGGCATTGCGATAGATGGAGAGCGCTGCGAGATTGCCCGATGTGTATTTATGGCAATACTGCACGCTGATGTTCCAGTCGTTACCCGGATACCAGTCTACCCCTGCAAGGGCGTTGAGGGTGTTGCGCCGCACGGCATTCTGCCCCAAGCCGCTTCCTTGTGCCTCGCCTATGTACTCGGCGACTTCGGCGCGGAGGACAAACTGACCGACGGGCAATGAGCAGTCGGCACCCAACATCGTCATACGGCGGTACTGTCCGTTGATGTGGAGCGTCCTTCCATCGCCCGACAGGGCAGGGCAAAGGGCGGGCAACTTGTTCCACGTCCGCAAGGCACTCACGGAGAAGTCTATTCCGCTGAGATTGACGCTTGCCCGGCCGCCAAACTCCATATTCTTGATTTTCTTCTCCGGCTTGCCGCTTTCCAAGTCGGTGGTATAGGGTAGTGTAGCAGATGGCAGGCGTATTGCCCACGGATTGCGCTCGTCTGTCGGCAACACGAAGAAGTCTGCCACAGGATTGCATACGGCTTCAAGGGTGACCGAACCTCTTGTGTACTTTGCACGCAGTCCATTGACGGGCATGCGAATGTCGTCGTAGTCTTGTGCGAGAAACTCAGTATAGTCGAACGGCGACACGCAATCGGTAACGCGCAGTGCATCCGCCACGCCCCATACGACAATCTGCCGCCCGACGCGCAGGTCGAAGTTGCCCTTTGCATAAGAGAGATAAGCCTCGCGCAATTCCAGTCCTGTGCGTTCTTTCAATATTCCGTTGTAGGTGGCGTTCAGGGATAGGAAGAGCGAAGCCGCCCCTTTCTCGAGTTTGAGTTCTCCCCGCGCCCGAGTCCGCGAAGCCATCCAGTCGGCCCGTCCCTCTGTCCTGACGGCATGGTAGGTATCAAGAAAACCTTTCACCTGCACCTGCAAGGCGTTATCGTCTGATGCTTCGAACGTTTCCTGCGGAGTGCATTCCGAACTGACGGTGTCGCTATCGGCCGGCAATGTATTATCGATTTGGACCGCTGCCTGCACCGAGAGTATCGGCACAAGCAAGAGCATAAATAGTTTCATATCAGAGTCCTTTCTCCAGTTGGGAAACAGTGAAAAGGTTAGGCGATAGCTTTATGTTGAACTTCTGATTGTCCATACGGATAATAGTTTTGTGTCCCGTCTGTACATTCTCCATCTGCATAAGGTGCATCGTCCAGAAGCCCTGCACTTTATTTATGTTGGAAATCGTGAGCCTACGGTGCAGCTTGTTCAGCTTGTCGTAGTATTCCGCCTTTACCGCCATCAGGCAGTCCTGCCGAACCCAGGTGACGCGGCGTGTGTAAATCTCATCCTTGTCGTTGGGTACCGACTCTACCACCCAACATTTTTGACCGCCCAACATTTCTTCGCGCAGAAGCGTATGCTTCTCTTCGTCCACGCTGCGGGCGCTCATATCGTTGTAGGTAAAGTCGCTGCCCATGAAATAATCGGTTTTCGACGACTTCCCACTGATGCGCCTCGTCTTTTTCATTGCCGGAAGATAGAGCCACTTATCGTCCACCTTGGCGGTATTGTCGTAGTCCCAAGTGAGGAATCCCGTACCCTTCACGTCGCCGGGATAGGTGAAGAACATGATTTTCTTCGTATCATTGCCTATGTCCATTGCCCACGATTCGAGTTTCCTCACACGCTTATGCCCGCTCTTCTGAATGAGCGTCATTTCGATGGTGGCAGAACGTGTGTCGCCATCTGCGCGGTTTCTTACTTTCTGCATGATGTCTCTGCCCGACAGCCCTGCTGCCTGCGCGCCGCACACCGCCAGTATGGAGATGAGCAGCAATGTGAAATGTTTTGTTTTCATATCGTTTTGTTTTTTTTATAGTGATTATCGTTACTGAGGAAGTTCGTTTGCCGTTCCAGAGGAAGTACGTTTGTCGTTGCCGAATACACGGAGATACTTGAAAAGAATTGGCGCGAGAAAGAGGTCGGCCAGCAGTGCCGACATCATACCGGCCACAGCCAGAATGCCCCAATTGCGCATCTGTGTGCCATCGGAGAAGACGAAGCCTGTAAACGTAGCCGAGATGACGACTGTGGACATGACGATGGCGAGTCCTTCGGTGCGGAAGGTTCGGTTGATGGCTTCTGCATAATTGCCGCACCTGTCATATGCCACATGGCTGTGGTTGATGAAGTGGATGGTGTCATCGACGGCAATACCCAAGACCATCGGAATGAGCGAGGCTGTCATCATATCGAGCGGATAGCCCAACCACCCCATCATACCGCCCACGATGATGGCGGGGGCAATATTCGGTATCATCCCAACGAGCCCCACTTTCCAGTTGCCGAAGACAAGCACGAGGATAACGCCTATGACCAAGACCGACAACAGCATCGACCACATCTGCCCGCGCTCCACATACTGCTGCATCACGGTGAACTGCGGTATGCTGCCCACCACTGAGACGTGTGCGCCGGGAAAGAGTTTGCGCGCCTCCGCCTGCAAGTCGTTCATTTCCTTTTCCGCCTCATTGGAGTTGTAGTCTTTCATCTCCAACTGCAACCGCAGCCGCTTGTAGTCGTAATCCATCCAGTATTCCGACTCCGTACCGCCCGCATTCTCATAGAGCAACAGCAACTGCGCCACCATATCGGCGTTGTCGGGAATGCGGTAGAACTGCTGCTTGTTGCCGTTGAGCGTACAGTTCATGTCCTTCACGATGTCGGTGATGGAATTGTGGCGTTTCGTCAGCTTGTAGCCACCCGCAATCTCCGCCAGTCGGTCGAGTTTCTGCAAATTCTCCGGCTTCTTGGCGTCGTTGTCGTGCGGCAAGGTAATCATAAGATCGTAGGAATAAATCGAACCGAGTTCGGTTTCGCAGAGGTCGAGGAATTTCTTTACGTAGGGAATCTTCCGCCCCATCGTTTTTTCGATGTCGAACGCCGGTTCGATGGAAAAGAGTCCGATACCGCAGAAGATGGTCAGCACAACCGATGACACGACAATGGAACGATGCCTGCGCATCACGAAACTGCCGAACTGTTCGAATCGTTTGCCGATATATCCTTCAAAACTCTTCGACATATCGGCGGCAGGCTCGCGGTCCTTGCCGAACGACAACAGGATGGGCGTGAGCAGCAGGCAGGTGAGCAGCACGGCAAGCAGACAGAGCGAGGTGTTGATGCCGATGGCTCGCATCGGTACTATCTTCATGGACAGGAACGTCATCATGGCAGCCACGGTGGTAAGTCCCGACAGCAACACGCCCCAACCGGTTTCGCCTACGGCTTCCTTGATGGATTCCCTGCGCTTGCCTGTTTCTACAAACTGCGTCTTGAAGAAATTGTACAGGTGAATGTTGTAGGCGATGGAGCAGGCAAAAGTCAGTATCACGGCTATCATTGTCGTGGTCATGTCGATGTAGATGCCCGTCCAGCCGATGATGCCGAAACTGATGAGCAGTCCGAACACGGACGTGAGCAGTGGTGCAACAACGCCGCGCAGCGAACGGGTTACGATGAGCATCACAACGATAGAGATGATGAAGGCAAAGAGGAACAGCCGCCCCAGTTCGCTTTTGAGATAAACGAATTTCTCGTAGCCCAGATAGGGCATTCCCGCAGCGTTGGGCGACAGTTCGACGTATTTCGCCTTGCCGATGATGTGTCCCGCTTCTTTGCCCGTAATCATATCGGGCGCAATGTCGCTCGTCTTCTTCCACACGCTGTCTTCGGGGAACGGCCGCAGTTTCACCATAATCCACGTCATCGTGCCGTCGTTTGACACCATCTTCTTTGCCAAATACGGTTTGCTGTACGCTTTCTGCCGGATTACATTCAGCGAAGCGGCATCAGACGGAATCTCGTCGGGGACAATCTGTTCGATGGTCATACCCTCCTCCGTACCTACGGCAAACTCAATATCGGTGAGCGACGTTACCTTGTCGGCATACGACAGGCTGTCTTTCAGTTCGTTGCTCAGTTCGCGAATGAGCGTCAGGCTGCGTTGGGAGAAGATGTCCTTGTTTTTCACCAGCACCGCCACATAGTAGTCGTTGCCGAAGATAGACTTGAACTCGTTGGTCTTGAGCAGCATCGGGTCGTCGCTCACGAAATAGTCGTCGAACGAAGTTTTCATCACGATGCGCTTCGCTCCCACAAACGAGAAGGCGACGATGACTGCGAACAACGCACCGACCACAAGCCGGTGGCAAAGTATCCAGTCTGCCAACTGCTTGAACTTACTGTTGATTTTTACGATTTTCATTGTTGTTTTATCTTTGTTGTTATTACTATTTCTGAACGGTTGTCTGTATTATCTCTGACCGGTCGTTATTATTATCTCTGAACAGTCGTTATTACTATCTTTGACCGGTTGTTATTATTATCCCTGAACAGTCGTTATTATTATCCCTGATCGATCGCCAGGAACCTTTAAGACTTATGGAATTGGACACGTTTGTCCAACTAATTGGACCCGTTTGTCCAGCTCATTGGACTCGTCTGTCCAACTTATTGGACAAACGCGTCCAATTTGCATGGTCGCCATACGCGTCGTAAGCCATAGGCTGTTGCTGTTTGCCATAATCCTTTGCGAGCGATTGGTGTAGAGGTATCATTGCCGTTTATCCTGTTGCAGACGAACCATGTGGGCGAACTCGCCGTTGCGAGCCAACAGCTCGTTGGGTGTGCCCTGTTCGCTCACCGTTCCGCCACTAAGCACCACGATGTGGTCGGCATTGCGGACGGTGCGCATACGGTGGGCGATGATGATAACAGTTTTGTTGCGCACCAGTTCGGAAATACCCGCTTGTATTTTCGTCTCATTCTCGGCATCAAGGCTTGCGGTAGCTTCGTCGAGAAGTATGATTGGGGCATTCTTCAGCAGGGCGCGGGCAATGGAAATGCGCTGCCGCTCGCCACCCGAAAGGGTTTCGCCGTTTTCGCCGATAACGGTATCGTAGCCTTGCGGCATTCGACTGATGAAGTCGTCGCACTGTGCCAGTCGGGCAACGTGGCGCACTTCCTCGTCGGTGGCGTTGCGCTTGCCGATTCGGATATTGTCGGCAATAGAGGCATTGAACAGCAAAACGTCCTGAAAAACAATGGAATAGTGTTTCAGCAGCGTTTCGGGGTCAATCTTCGAGATGTCGTTTCCACCCACAAGAATTTGTCCGTCGGCAATGTCCCAAAAGCGTGCGGCGAGCTTGGCAGTAGTGCTTTTGCCCCCACCCGACGGTCCCACGAGGGCAGTAACGGTGCCTTGGCGTGCCGTGAACGAGACATTGTGCAGCACTTGCTTCTCAGTTTCGTAGGCAAAACTTACGTTGCGGAACTCGATATCGTAGTTTTCGAGTTGTACGGCTGCACTTCCCTCCTGCGTAGGCATGTTTTCTATTTCCTTCATACGGTTGATACGCACATCGAGAAAGGAGAGAAGGGCAAGGTAGTTGCACACTTCGATAATGGGATTGTAGACCATTGCCGATGCCAAGAGGTAAGCCAAGTAGGTGAATACCGACACTTCGCCCTGCTGCAACAGCCACGCTCCCACCAGTATAACGGTGGGCATTCCGAGCTTGAGCAGCATTCCGGCGAGGTTGAGGAAGACTCCTGCCACGAGTTCGCCGCGCACCAGCTCGCGTTCGTAGCCCTTCAGCCGCTTGTCGAAGCTGCGGCAGTATGCCTGTTCACCACTGTACGACCTTATTTCCTGCATACATTCCAGTCCTTCCTGTATCTGTTCGGTTACGCCACGCTTCACTTTATAGTGCTGAACGAAGGCTTTGTGCAGCTGACGGCGCGACAGCAGTAGTGTGGTTACGGCGAGCGGAACAACCCAAAAGAGAGCTAAAGCCAAGTGCCAGTTGTAGGAGAACATACCCACGGCGATGATGACGACGCTCAGAGCCGACGCAAACAGCTGGGGAACAGCGTGCGAGAAGGTTTGCTCGAGCATCGTACAGTCTTCCATCACGGTAGAGGTGAGGTCGGAAAGGTTGCGCTCGCCGAAGAAAGCGAGGGGCAGTCGGCGTAGTTTTTCTGCCACTCCGATGCGGCGTTGCGCACTCTCGTTGTAGACGGTGGTGTAGGTGCTGTCGTACTGTCGGAGGGCTATGAAGAACATAAGCACCGCCAAGAGCAAAGCCACAAGCACATAGAACCACAGCGTGTGCGGCTCGGTGGGCGTCTCGGAGTCGATGTACTCCATGAGGAAGAAGAACAAATAGGTGGGCGGTAGCATCAATGCGAGGTTCATCAATGTAGAGAAGGCGATGCCTTTCCGCAAGTCTTTCGCTCCTTTTTCGGTGAGGGCGAACCGTTGTTGAAGATATTTTATCATTGTCTTGTGTCCTTTCTGTTTAGGTTTAGGTTTATAGTTTCCATGCCACCGACTTTTGGTATTCGTTCCACATCTTATAATATAATGTGGCTTGCTCCATGAGTTGTCGGTGAGTGCCCTGTTCGGCTATTCTGCCCTTGTCCACCACGACAATGTTATCGGCATCTTGCACGGTGGTCAGTCGGTGGGCTATCATGAGCACGGTTTTCCCGCAAGTAAGGTGGGCAAATGCCTGCCTGATAAGGTGCTCGTTTTCGGGGTCGGAAAAGGCAGTAGCTTCGTCGAGCACCACGATGGGCGCATCTTTCAGAATGGCACGGGCAAGCACTATGCGCTGTTGTTCGCCGCCGGAGAGGTATGTTCCCTCCGCTCCTATCACGGTGTTCAGTCCCTGTGGTAGCCGCTCGATGATTTCCCGACTCTGCGAGAGGTCTATGGCGCGGTTCACCTGCTCGATGGTTGCATCGGGATTGCCGTAGCGTATGTTCTCCAAGATGGAGGTCTTGAACAGTCGGGTGTTCTGAAACACGAACGATACGTTGCGCATCAGCGTTGCCTTATCCATGTGCCGAACGTCCACACCGCCTATTCTCAAAGTGCCTTCGCGCACGTCCCAGAAGCGTGGAATGAGCCTTGCGATGGTTGTCTTGCCGCTTCCGGACGCTCCCACCAGCGCAACGGTCTTGCCTTGCGGTATGTCGAGGTCGATGTGGCTTACGGCATCGCACTCCGCCACTTCGTATCGGAACGACACATTGCGCAGGCTGACGTCGAAGGCTGACGCTTTCTCGGGCTCGGAACTCTCTGGAAGCGGTGGCGTGGCGGTGAGTTTCTCCAATCGGTCTACCGCTTCGTTTGCCAGAAAGAGGTTCTGACTGAGGTGCATGGCTTTCATCACGTTGGCTGCAATGATGGGTGCGATGAGCACATACAGCACCATATCGGAAACGATGATGGCAGTCTCGCCGCCGTGCCCTATCAGTATGATGCCCGTAGGCACAAGCAGAAAGGCGAAAGCATTGATGGCTATGGTGTAGGCAGACATGGGCGTGCGCCACAGAAGGGTGTATCTGATGACGAGGTCGCGGTAGTTGATGATGCTGTCGTGAAAGCGTTTGAACGAGAACACCGTCTGTTGGAAGACCTTCACGACGGGTATTCCGCGCACGTATTCCACGGCTTCGGCACTCATTTTCTCCTGTGCGTCGAGGTACATACACTGGAAATCGTTGTTCTTAGGGTTCATCATGTAGCCCATGATGCCGAAGGCGCACACTATCGGCACCATTGCGGCAATGCCCAACTGCCAGTCTACGGCAAGCAGAAGTATTATAATGCCTATCGGAGCCACCACGCTGCCTGCCACATCGGGCAGTATGTGTGCCACGAAAGTGTGGGTCTGGCTCGAATCTTCGTCTATTATCTTGCGCATGCGCCCCGTGTTCTGCGTGTCGAAAAAGCCCAACGGAACCCGCATCAGCCGCTCCATGGCAGTGCGCCGCATATTGGTTTCGATGCGGAAAGCGGAAAGATGCGAGAGCATGAGGGCGGCGAAATAGAGCAGAACATTCGCCACCGACACCACGAACGCCGCAATGGCATAGTCCCATACGGGCGTATCGGCAAGGTTTCCGTCGGCAGTGAGCAGCGTGCGCACCACCAACCACAGGAAAATAAAGGGTACGAGCGACAGCAGTCCGTTCACTGCCGACAGCACAACCGAGCAGGGCAGCAACGGCTTGCGCCCTCCCATGTAACGTCCTAAGCGTTTCAGTATTCTTATCATCTTCTTCTATATATGTTAAAAGGTTGTTATTTCTACGGTTTCATCAGTTCTCTCCACCCTGCCATACTGTAAGCGGCATACTGCTCGAGCGCACGGTTCACCTCGCTTTCGTCGTACTCCTCGTGCTCCACAAGTTCGCAGAAGATGTTCACCCACATAGAACTCGCAATGTGCAGGAAGAAGGGCGATATGTCGATGTTGATGTGCGGATAGCGCGCTTTCATCAGTCGCAGGTATTCCTTACCAGCTTTCAGCTGGTGCTCGGCTATTCTCTCCTTGTACCCTGCAAGCGATGTGCCTTCGGCATTGAACAGCAACAGGCGCAGCTCGAGGCGGTAAAGCCTCACCATTCGCTTCATTGCGCCGATGTATTCGTTCTGAAAATCGAGTGCGTCGAACACCTCTATGCTAAGGTGCCGCTCCTCGTTGTGCGACAGAATGTAGCGGTTCAGCTCGTTGAGCAGTGGCCGCAACACCTCGCAGAACAGCTCGTCCTTGCTGCGGAAGTAGTTGTACACGTTGCCCGCAGCAATGCCTGCACGCCGCGCCACCGTGCGGATAGACGTGCTGCGTGCGCCGTGAGCGATGAATTCCTCGCGCGCTACGGCAACGATACGCTGCCGAATGTCGTCTTTCAGTGTCTGCATACGCCTATGAAAACTTTAAATAATGAACCAAGTTCTGTTTTGTTCATAAAAAATCGCACCGTTTCGTAATCGAACGGTGCGATTTATTGAACGAGCCTATTTGCGCTCTTACTATATAAATATTGTGTATTCGCATAACTGCAATGTTTATTTTGCAAAAGTAGTAAAGATATAAAAACACCGCAATACCCAAAAATAAGTATTTTGCAATAAACACTTATATGTGTTGAATGTCTAAATTTATTTTATAAGTCAAACAACATATTGAGACCTCTGCAAAAGTCTTTTTACACCTAAAAGCTACTATTGATAATCAATGAGTTATATTTATGATTTCGCTATCTATATGAGGTTTTGCAGAGGTCTCATATTGTGAAATAGAATATGAAGATTTTCAGTTATATAAAATCAATCCCCTCACTTATAATTCTCCTCCAACATCTTTTCCAAATCCGAAGCCTTATAGAGGATTTTCCCTGCAATCTGCGTGTAGGGGATAACCTTTCGGTCGCGATAGTCCTGCAAGGTACGGGGACTGATATACAGCCGCTCGCACACTTCCTTACCCGTAAGGAAAAGTTCTCCGGAAAAGATCGGCTTGTGCGTTTCTGCCACTTCCACAATTCTTTTTTTCACACCTCTTAGTGCCGAGACAACCAGCTGCATCTCATCGCTCTCCATGTTCAAATCTTTTGCCATTTCCATCATATACTGTTGTTTTTAGGTTTGTCTGTTCTTGCAAGGAGCAGCTGTTCCACATCCTCACGCCTGTAATAGCACTTGTGCCCGATTTGCGTAAACGGCAGCACGCCCGTATCGTGGTAATGCTGCAAGGTGCGCTTGCTGATGTCCAACAGCCTACACACATCTCCGTTGTGCAGCCAGTCGGTGTGTTTGCTCTTTTCTCCGAATGCTTTGTGGCAACATTCTGCAAGGCTCAAGATTTCATCTCGCAGCTTTGCCCAATTGGGTTTCTGTAATGATGTAATAGTTCATAATCTTATCTTGTTTTATTGTTTGTTGTTTCTAGTTTTTCCTGTTTCCATCGGCAAAGATAATGGTGTATGTAGGCCTCTCAAAGCAGCAGGGAATAGCAGGGAAGTATCGGGAACAATAAGAAAAAGAGCAATCCACTTCATCAGTTCGCGTTTGCGTTTTCCTGCCCCCTATGTTTTTCTTTCATTGCAAAATTAAGATAGGACATTTCTTATTCCATCACTTTTCATTCAACTGGCAGCTTGTGGCGCTATGACTGGGACAAAAGAGACAGATTGATATTCTCGTTACTACCCAAATGAGGCTAACAAGATAATCAAAGCAAACGACTGCATATGAAAGCAAACAACGACATCGATATTCCAGCCAACCTTTTCTTCTGACTATCCGATTTTTGCTTAATGAGGCGATAAATGCTCTTCTTTTTGACTTGCTTCCCTAAGAATTTAGCAGCAGACGGATGCAACATTATGTAAGAAGTTTCTGAATGCTTGGAAGTTACGCATTCTCACCCTAACTTCACTCTTGGCAACCAATTCAAGGGAATAATGAAAAGAGAAGCAGATGCAGGCAATATAAACGACAGGCGAAATCACAATCGCAAGAGTAGCTCGTCCAAAAACGCAGAGATAGAAACCTATCTATCCTCCTATTATGAGTTCAGATACAATACGGTGTTGGGAAGAACCGAATATCGTGACAAGAACGATGCTCACTTCTCAAAGGTCGGTCGTTATGAAATCAACACGCTCCGCAGGGAACTTGACAACGATGTCGGTATTGTTACTTCTTCCGATAATCTATACTCTATCATTGAGAGCAGTTTCTCTCCACGCATCAATCCCATACAGGAGTATTTCAAGGGATTGCCGATGATAGATATAGGCGATGATAATAGCTGTGGTGGTTGCAATGGTAGTATCGTTCCTTCTTCCTTTTCATTGAAGGCTATTCCCGATTTGGCAAGCTGTGTTGCCGTGCGCAACTCTGACAAGTGGCTGCCGTATCTCACCAAATGGCTTGTGGCAGTGGTTGACAATGCAATGGACGACCGCGAGTGCCGTAACCATACCTGTCTTGTGCTGACAGGCGAGCAGGGCAAGTTCAAGACGACCTTCCTTGACTTGCTCTGTCCACCGGCATTGCACGGTTACAGTTATACGGGCAAGATATATCCGCAGGAGAAGGACACACTTACCTATATCGGGCAGAACCTTATCGTAAACATTGACGACCAGCTCAAAGCCCTCAACAAATGGGACGAAAACGAACTAAAAAACCTCATTACCTGTCCGATGGTTAAATATCGCATGCCCTATGACAAATATGTGGAGGAACATCCTCACTTGGCGAGCTTCGTGGCATCGGTGAATGGCAACGACTTCCTTACAGACCCGACAGGCAGCAGACGTTTTTTGCCTTTTGAGGTACTCTCCATTGACATAGAAAGAGCAAAGGCTATTTCGATGGATAAAGTCTATACAGAAGCCAAAGCCCTGTTAAGGTCAGGCTTCCGCTATTGGTTTGACGATGACGAGATAGCCGAACTGTATCGGGAGAGCGAGGACTTTCAAGTACAGACAGCGGAAATGGAACTCTTGCTGCGTTGTTTTGAGAAGCCAATGGAGGACGAAAACTATTTGTTAATGACCACTACGGAGATACTCACCTATTTGGGTATTTATACCCACCAGCCACTTCTTGCCAAACGTATGGGAGAAGCCTTGAAGAAAGCAGGATATATAAAGGTGAGTAAGCGAAGAAACGGTGGGAATCCCATCTATGTCTACAAGATTAGAAAAATCTTGCCATGTCCACTCATTCAAACTTGTAGTAGCCAGATGTAGTAGAGTGTGTAGTATCTCCACATACTACTAATTATTGCTGATTATCAATTACTTATATTAAAATAGTATGTAGTAAGAAGAAAGGTAAAAAAGTTTGGAGGGGAAAACTTTAGAAAAGAGGATTTCATTCAAACGGCATTCAAATATCATTCAAACCAACCATTATTATTCAAATAAGAATTATCCAACCATTTAAAGTTTATGACAATGAAAGAAGAAGATTTATCACTTATCAAGCGATACCCCATTGTGGCGTATCTTGAAAGGAAAGGCATCAATCCTATACGCAGGACACCTGCCTATGCCCTGTACCGTTCACCACTTCGTGAAGAAACACATCCGAGTTTCAAGGTGGACACAGAGAAGAACCTTTGGATAGACTATGCCGAAGGCAGAGGTGGAAGCATCATCGACCTTTGTATGCTTTTGGAGGACTGCACGCTGTCGGAAGCCATCTGCCGTTTGGGGCAGACCACTTCCTTTGATACAGCGTGCAACAATGCCGTACTCTCAAAAGAGAAGGTATACAGCAGCAATGGCAGTATCAGACTACCAAAAGAGGAAATGGCAAACGGGGCAAGGATACTGATAGATGTATCAGACACCTTACCGTCACATTTGCAGGAGTATCTTACAAAGGTGCGCTGCATCAACTTGGAAAAGGCATTGCCCTTTCTCAAATCCATCAGCTATGAGGTAAGAGGAAGAAGATACGAAGCCATTGGCTTTGCCAACCTCTCCGGCGGCTATGAACTTCGGAACGACAAGACGTTCAAAGGAACGGTAGCCCCAAAAGATATAACCCCGATATTTGAGAATAAGCCACAGCCCGTCTGTCTGTTCGAGGGGTTTATGGACTTTCTCTCTTTCCTTTCAATAAAAGAAAAAGTGAATAACCGCTGCCTTGTGTTGAACTCTGTGAGCAACATAGGAAGAAGTATCAGCTATCTGAACAACCAGCAAGTATCTTCTATCCGTATTTTCCTTGATAACGACGACGCAGGGCGGAGAGCAACACAGGAGCTGATAAAGGCAGGTTTTAAGGTAGAAGATATATCTGTACATTACGGGAACTTCAAAGACCTCAACGAGTATCATGTCAGCCGTGTTCATGAGCAACAGAAAAAGTTGGAGAAAACACCCAAAACAAGCAATAAGGTAAAACAAGTCAAACTAAAAATACGATAGAGCAATGAAAAAGATGAAAGCAAGCAGAGAGGAGATAGACCAATCCATAAAAGAAGCGTTCAACATGAACAGACAGGAAAGTAATGAAAGAACAGAAAGGAAAAGTCTTACATACTACTTGGGAGATACAGAAGACGAGGTGGAAGAACAACCACAGGCAAAAGCGCCATCAAAAGAAACAGATTGCCGAGAAGTAATAGCTTCCGAGCCATCCGAACCTACACTGCAGACAGAGAATGCAACCATTCAACGGCGCATCAGTGCCAAGATGAGACGGGGAACGCTCGAAGCCTACAAACAGGCGTTCCTTGTTCCGTCCAAATTGAACGACCGAAAGGCGGTTTATCTGAGCAAGGCGACACAGGAGCGTGCAGACTTCATCGTCCGCAGACTGGGCGACAGGGGCAGCAACCTTTCAAGTTTTGTGGAGAATATCGTGCGCATTCATTTGGAGGAATACGGTGAGGACATAGAGAAATGGAGAAAGCTGTAAACCGCACGAAAAGGGTCGAGGGTTTTACTGAAAAGAGACGTCTCTTTCACTCAGAACCCACGTCCTTTTTTAGAGAATACGATAATGCCAATTTACTGAACATGCAGAACGGAGGGAATGCCACGAACGCAGTTAAACACAGAATGCAGTGCATTCGTTTTCAAGCAGAAAAATACTTTATGTGTAAACGGCATATTGGGTAGCATTGCAAGACGTCAGTTTGTACCCACAAACTGCGCTTGCTCCCCTCATTCGATTATCGGGGAGATTAGACCGTAATCACTCCGTTCTCATCGGTCAGCCATCAGAAATTAAGAAATAACGAAAAGAGGACTTTTATATGAACAGAAACAACAGAAAGACTGCCCGATGGCAGCAACAGGAGAAGAAAGAACAGCGGATGAACAAGACGGAGTTCATCAAGGTAAGATGCACCTTAGAGGAAAAGCAACGAATTAAATCAAAGGCAGAAAGCACAGGACGGAAGTTCTCTGATTACTGCCGCGAGATGCTTCTTAGTGGAGAAGTTATTTCTGTTCCTAAGATGACGGACAATGAAAAGGAAGCCATAGAGGTGTTGAGACGAACTGCCTACTTCTTTATGCATATTTCCAACCTTATCAAGGTAAAGGATGATACGTGGGTACTGATTACCCAAAGCCTTTCCTATCTGGCAAGGGAAACTTTTAAACGTTTCTTTAATTCCAAATACCGTATTGAGGAAAGGGCAATTAAACTCTTAAATCTGATGGAGAATGATAGGAAAATGTAAAGCAATAGCACATGGCAGTAATGCACTGGAGTATATTTTCAGAGAGGGAAAACTCGGAAAAACGCTTCTCTTTCACAATCTCTGCGGCACTACGCCAAAGGAAATTTACGAGGAAATGAAGATGGTCAGCGATTACAACACATGGTGCAGAAACAAGTTCCTGCGTATCGAAATCGGCATAGCACCACAGGACGAGAAAAGATTGAGTCTTGCATCCGTCCGTAACCTTGCGTCAAACTTTGCAATACGCATGGGACTTGCCAACCATCAATGGGTGGCGGTTACACATAAAGACACCGACAATATGCATATCCATATCATCGCCAATCGCATTAGTCTGTATGGCAACGTTTATGACACTACCTTTGTGAGTAACAAGGCAGCAAGGGTTGCAGAGGAACTCAGCCGCAAGTATGGTATGACCATCGCAAAGGAAGTCAAGACGGAAAGGACACACAAAAAGATAAAAGCTATCCCAACAAGAGAACAAACAAAGCAGCAGGTACAGAAGATATGCTATGCTTTACTTGATAGGTACAAAGGCACAGGCATCACAGGGCATTCGATGTTCCTCTACGACCTTAGCAAGAGTGGTGTAACCATTGAACGCTTAAAGAACAAACAGGGAAAGATATATGGATTGAAGTTCGCATACGACAGCCAGACTTTCAAGGCATCTGAAATCGGCAGGGAATTCGGTTACCGTTCCTTGCAGAAGAATTTTGAGATAAGTAACAAGACAGAACCAAAGAAAGCCACGACAATGGCAGATGAGCTGGCAAAGAACAAAATTCAATCCGATACAGGTTATCAACTTGTTCCTCCCAGCCGCTCCTATACGTCACCTGCCAACACAAATGAAAATTCATCTATTGCACAAGCCGTAGGTAATGTGGCAAGTACTGCCATAAATGCAGCCGAAGAAATCATTTCCGGAGCAGGTGGGTTAATCAGCCCACAGACACACCGTGATGATTATGCCGAGACAGCATGGCAACACAGGCTCAGAAACCAAGCCAAGAAAAAGAAGAAAAGAGGAAGAGGATTGTAACCACTTTTCGTTATCCCTGTCTTTCCCCAAAACGAAGACAAAGCAAAAGAGAGAAATCTTCATCAAAAACGCTTGTTATTCAAAGCAAATGATTATCTTTGCAAATAGAATAACAAGCGTTCTTTGTTAATGCAGAAACCCGCGACTAAAAGCAGTTCGCTCGTTTCCAAATCGTTACCTGTTTAGTTTATGCAACAAGGTAACTTCTTTATTTTCAATTAGATACGTTTTGAAAATTATCTCAGAGAGTGAAAATAATTCGTTTTTAGGCTTCTATCAGGCTTTTATTTTAGTAGTTTCATCTTTCCGATTATCGTTTCGTAGACCTCTGCAGATACTCGTTTGCCACGCAGAGAGCGTACACGAGGCATGCCGTGGAAGTATTCATCCTGTGACTGATACCATACGTAATGTGCTATTTCACGGGTGCGGGCAAGGGAGGTTGCTATCTTTCGGGCTGCAGAGGGATTGACGGAAGAGAGATAATACTTACCGTCTTTCATCTCTAAAGCCAGTATGAGATAGTCTTTGGGCTGTTGTGCCATGCGCGGCTGCAGGTTGCGTGTGCGCACAGAGATGGTGATGTGTCTGCCGAAAGTACGGTTAATCTTGTCCATCATACCACGAAAGACAATGCCATGTGCTGATGTGTCTTTCAGTCCTGTATAGGCTATAGAGTAGTGTATCATCTCGTGGATGAGCACATCATCTATCTCTTCTGTCGTCAGTTTGTAATAGTTGGAGACGGAAATGGTGTAGTCATAGAACTTTGTACGTCCCCAGCTTGTCTTTCTTTTGCACGCCATCTGCCCCAAACGGGTCTTGGCACGTGACCATTTCAGCTTAGGTACGGGCAGTTTGCCTTCAAATATGAGGGCATTGTAATGCTCAAAAGCCTGTTGGAGATAGTCTGTGGTGAGTTCTGCGTTCATTGTCAGGATATGGCAGGTATTATAAACAATATAGGGACAGACGTCCCCGTCTGTCCCTACACGTCTGTTATTTCTTTTTGTTAGAGTTTAATTGAAGAGCGTCAGTGTATAGAGATACACGACAGCTGCTGGTATTGCTAAGAGTGATGAGTCGAAACGGTCGAGCATGCCACCATGTCCCGGCAGGATATTACCACTGTCCTTGACTCCGAGCGTACGCTTGAGAAGACTCTCTACAAGGTCGCCCCATGTTCCGAAGACTACTACGACGAGCCCCAAGCCTACCCATGCAGGGATGCTTAGCATGTGAGGTGTAGCCCCGATGTTTGCAAAGTAGCCGATGACACCAGCCACAATCAGAACGAGAATGCCACCGCCGATGCTTCCTTCCCAACTCTTCTTCGGACTGATACGTGGGAAGAGCTTATGCTTTCCGAGTAGTGAACCGCAGAGATAAGCACCTGTATCGTTGGTCCATAGGAAGATGAAGATACTCAACGGAAGGAGGAAGTCAAAGGTTGCCTGTCCTGCTTCAACCTGCTGGAAAGCCAATACGTTAATCATTGAGAAAGGCAGTGCGATATACATCTGTCCCAACATCGTGTATGCCCAGCTGTTGACAGGGTTCTCATTCTTCAGGTACAGTTCTGAAACCAAGAGGTAGAGAATTGTCAGGATGTAGGGAACAAAGACAACGAAACCCTCAACCGGTGTCAGGCGCAGCCCTGCAACCGACAGGAAGAAATAGACTCCTGCAATGGTTGAGATGAAGCGGTTGACCTTTACGCCCTTGATGTTGTTCACCAATCCGGTGTATTCCCAGATGGAAAGACCCGTGATGAGTGCGAAAAGAGCAATCAGTCCGTGAGGGTGAAGGATGCCCAACACCATCACCGTGACGAAGAATACGCCTGTGATAGCTCTGATAATCAGATTCTTTAGTTTATCACTCATAACTGTACGTTTGATTATAAATCACTGACCTTGTCGCTGCCTTCTTTAGCGATTCTTGCTTCGTGCTCTGCTTGTGCCTGCTTAACCTCCTCTGGCATGTCCTCCAGTTTGGGCTGAGACTTCTCTTCTTGCTCCAGTAATTCCTGTGTACGGCTGACCCACGGACGCTTGCCGAATATCTTCTCAACGTCTTCTGCCATGATTACCTCACGCTCAACGAGTAGCTGTGCCAGACGGTTATGCCCCTCTTTGTTCTCGGTCAGAATCTGCTTCGCACGCTCATACTGTCCGTTAATCATGTTCAGGACTTCCTCGTCGATGGTCTTGGCAGTCGTATCAGAGTATGGCTTCTGGAAGTTATACTCATCATTGTTGTAATAGCAGATGTTTGGCAACTTCTCACTCATACCTGCGTAGGCAATCATTCCATATGCACTCTTGGTCGCACGCTCAAGGTCGTTGATAGCACCTGTTGAGATATGACCTGTGAAGAGTTCTTCTGCAGCACGTCCACCAAGCAGTGAACACATCTCGTCAAGCATCTGTTCCTTGGTCGTGATAGGACGCTCTTCTGGCAGATACCATGCTGCACCGAGTGCCTGTCCACGTGGTACGATGCTCACCTTAACCAATGGGTGAGCATGCTCGCAGAACCAGCTGATGGTTGCGTGACCTGCTTCATGAAGGGCAATGGTGCGCTTCTCGTCAGCTGTCAATATCTTTGTCTTCTTTTCCAGACCGCCGATAATACGGTCAACAGCGTCAAGGAAGTCCTGTTTTGTCACCTCTGTGCTGTCATGACGGGCTGCGATGAGGGCAGCTTCGTTACATACATTGGCAATATCAGCACCTGAGAAGCCCGGTGTCTGACGAGCGAGGAGGTCGATGTCGAGGTTCTTCTCCAGCTTCAGATTGCGCATGTGGACGAGGAATATCTCCTTACGTTCAGGCAGGTCAGGCAGGTCAACATGTATCTGACGGTCGAAACGTCCGGCACGAAGAAGTGCCTTGTCGAGCATATCAACACGGTTCGTTGCTGCAAGAACGATGACACCAGAGTTTGTTCCGAAGCCGTCCATCTCGGTCAGAAGGGCGTTGAGTGTATTCTCACGCTCGTCATTTCCGCCCATTGCAGGGTTCTTTGAACGGGCACGGCCAACGGCATCAATCTCATCAATGAAGATGATACAAGGTGACTTCTCCTTAGCCTGATGGAATACATCACGCACGCGGCTGGCACCGACACCGACGAACATTTCAACGAAGTCTGAGCCGCTCATGGAGAAGAATGGTACAGCCGCCTCACCTGCAACAGCCTTTGCCAGAAGGGTCTTACCTGTTCCCGGAGGTCCGACAAGCAGTGCTCCCTTGGGAATCTTACCACCAAGATCGGTATATTTCTTTGGATTCTTCAAGAACTCAACAATCTCTTGTACCTCCTGCTTTGCACCAGTCTGCCCGGCAACGTCTTTGAAGGTAATGCCCATTTCGTTAGCTTTCTCATACAGCTTTGCCTTGGACTTGCCCACACTGAACACACCTCCGCCGCCTCCGGCACCACCACTCATGCGGCGCATAAGGAAGTACCAGATGCCGAAGAAGAATATCCATGGTGCGATTGAGCCAAGAATGTCAAGGAAAGTGTTACCTGACTTGTTCTCATAACTGTAGCTGGCGATTTTCTTCTGGGCTACAGCCTGGTCGAGAAAGGTCTCAACTTTATCAACAGAACCAATCTCTACGGTGACATAAGGAGACTTGCCCACTTCCTGGGTGCCCTGTTTGAAGATGTCACGTATGTGGTCGGGGCTGACATACATGCGGAGCGTGTTGTCGCTTCTGTTGACAACGACCTTCGTGGCATACCCTTTGGCAATGTATTGCTTGAATGTGGTATAGTCCTTGTCTATACCTGCGCTTGACGCCATAAGTCCATTCCCCCCGGCAAAGAATACTACTCCGAGGGCAATGATTACGAATATGTAGAGCCAATTCATATTGAATTTCGGCATATTCGGCTTGTTGTTGGGTTTTGAATTGTCCATATTGAAGTCTGAATTTTTGATATGAAAAGGTAGATTACCAGGTCACTGCATCAGTCTATATCTGGCAGATAGGTCAATTTGGCATCTTCCCAAAGGTGTTCTATGTCATAAAACTGACGTGTCTCAGGGAGGAAGATGTGGACGATAACGTCCGCATAATCAATTGCCACCCACTGGGCATTGCCAAGTCCTACACAGTTGATAGGCTTCTCGCCGATAGTTTCACGAACATAGTCGCCCACTGATTCGGCAATGGCTTCTACCTGTTGTGAGGAGTTTCCCTGACAGATAACGAAATAGCGGCAGATAGTACCATCGATCTCCGACAGGTCTGCAATAACTATGCCATGTCCTTTTTTATCTTGAATTCCCTTTGTAACCAGCTCTACTAATTTCTTTGTCTCTTCCATTAAATTACATTATAATATATGAGGTGCAAAGGTAGCGTAAAAGGAATGAAGCACAAAATAAATTTTGTTTTATTTAGCAATTTGTGTTGTTTCGACCCACAGGTTTCACGGGGCTTATAGGATATATTCGCTTTATTACCTTGCTCAGCTGATGTGGCTTGTTCGTTTTGCTGTATTCTGTTTGTGAAAATTAGCCGTTTTAGGGCGATAAGACTGATGAGAAACGTTCCTTCAGAAAGTTTTTACAGGTTTTTGTGAAAAAAAACGGTAGAAGTTTTGGTGGTTCAAGAAAAAGTACTACCTTTGCACTCGCAATTCGGAAACGAGTTGTAAGACTATTGGGATATGGTGTAATGGTAACACTACAGATTCTGGTCCTGTCATTCCTGGTTCGAATCCGGGTATCCCAACAAAGAAGGAGAGTTGATTTTCAACTCTCTTTTTTGTTTTATAGCTTTAAATAAACAAGAAAAAATATTGGAATGAAGGTCGTAAAGTTAATTACAGCCATTTTGGCAGTATTTGGAATAAGCATGGGTACCACGGCGCAGAATGTTTATGATAACGCCGATGTCAATCGTTTCGAGCAGATTATCAAGTCTGACTCTGTTCAGTTACTCGATGTCCGTAGAGCGGATGAGTATGCCGAAGGACATATCTCTGGTTCATTAAATATCAACGTATTGGATTCAACCTTTCTTGCAAAGGCTCTTTCACAGCTTGACAAGAACCGTCCTTGCGCTGTTTATTGTCGTTCGGGGAAACGTTCTGCCATGGCTGCTTCACTGCTTGCACAGGAGGGTTTTACGGTCACTAATCTTTTGGGTGGCATCATTGCCTGGACAAAGGCGGATAAAAAGACCGTGAAGGAATAAAACAGGCAGCTTTCGGCGTGAGTTTAATGCGTGGATAAAATTCCTTTAATGTATTCTATTCCGTACAGAAGCACACTTTTGTGTATTTCTTCTTATGAGGATAAATATTTCTTTTCATGAAGAGAAACATTTATTTTCATGAGCAGAAATGTTTTTCTTCATGAAAACAACTTGCAATAAACAAATGAACAAAAAAAGAAGGAGAGCTCACCGCTCTCCTTCTCCTTTATATCTAATCATCTTACAAGCTGATCAATTCAATCACTTTATCTACTGCTGCTCTAATGCCTTCAGCATCCTTACCACCTGCCTGAGCATAGTGTGGCTGACCGCCCCCGCCACCCTTGATGAGCTTGGCAGCCTCACGGATAACCTTACCCGCATTCAAGTCGTGATCTTTTACCATATCATCGCTGAGCATAATTGACAGCAGAGGACGCTCGTCATGTACGGAACCAAGCACGCAAACGAGCTTCTCTGGCAATGCCTCACGTACCTTGAAGACGATATCCTTTGCCGATGCTGGATCAACAGGCAATACAGCCTTTACAACGTTCACACCATTGACAGTCTCAACACGCTCTACCAACGACTTTGCAGCACGGCTGACAGCCTGAGAACGGAAGCTCTCAAGCTCCTTCTTAATACTATCATTCTCTTCAACAAACTTTGCAAGGACTGCCTTGAGATCCTTGGCATTGTTGAACATTGCCTTCAAGTCGCGCAAAGTATCTTCAAGAACATAGATAGCGTTTTCGCAGGTTTCACCAGTCATAGCCTCAATACGGCGTACACCAGCAGCCACACTGCTCTCACCAACAATCTTGAAGAAACCGATACGACCTGTTGATGTGGCATGAATACCACCACAGAACTCACAGCTTGGACCGAAGCGAACAACACGAACCTTGTCGCCATACTTCTCGCCGAAAAGGGCTACTGCACCCATCTTCTTAGCTTCCTCCATCGGAGTATCACGATGCTCGTCCATTGGATAGTCCTTACGAATCATCTCATTAACGAGTCTTTCAACCTGACGGAGTTCCTCATCTATAATCTTCTGGAAGTGAGAAACATCAAAACGGAGGGTATCAGGACTTACATACGAACCCTTCTGCTCTGCATGCTCACCAAGAACCTGTTTCAGCGCATAGTCGAGAAGGTGGGTTGCTGTGTGGTTCGCTGCTGAAGCATCACGCTTGTCTGTGTCTACACAAGCCATGAAGTCTGCCTCAAGGTTCTTTGGAAGTTCCTTAACGATGTGTACATTCTGATTGTTCTCACGCTTGGTATCAATGACGTTCACGGTCTCTTCCTCGCTGACGAGCACACCCTGATCGCCTACCTGTCCACCCATTTCACCGTAGAAAGGTGTATGGTCGAGTACAAGTTCATAGAAACTATTTTTCTTCTGTGTCACCTTACGGTAGCGAAGGATGTGGCACTCGTATTCTGTATAGTCATAGCCAACAAACTCCTGTTCGCCTTCACGCAGCACTTCCCAGTCGCCATTCTCAACAGCAGCAGCATTGCGGGCACGTGCCTTCTGCTGTGCCATCTCCTCGTCGAACTGCTTCTCATCAACGGTATAACCATTCTCTGCACAGATAAGCTCTGTCAAGTCGAGTGGGAAACCGTAGGTATCGAAAAGGCGGAAAGCCTCCTTACCGTCGAGTTCAGTCTTGCCATGTGCCTTCAGTTCGTCCATCGCGCCATTAAGCAGCATGATACCCTTTTCCAATGTACGGAGGAATGAATCTTCCTCTTCCTTCATCACACGGCCAATCAGCTCACGCTGTGCGGTGAGTTCAGGATAGGCAGCACCCATCTCATGTACCAATACGTTAAGCAACTTGAACATAAAGGCTTCCTTCTGACCGAGAAAGGTATAAGCATAACGCACGGCACGGCGAAGGATTCGACGAATAACGTAACCAGCCTTGGCATTGCCTGGAAGCTGACCGTCAGCAATGGAGAAAGCAACTGCACGCAGGTGATCAGCAACAACACGCATGGCAATATCCACTTTCTGTTCTTCGTTGACACCCTCACCATTAACACCCTCCGGGAAGGTGTGGTTATACTTCTTTCCAGAGATACGCTCAATCTCGGCAATGACAGGTGCAAAGATGTCCGTATCATAGTTGGAATTCTTGCCCTGCATGAGACGAACGAGACGCTCAAAGCCCATACCTGTATCTATAACATGCATCTTCAACGGGTCAAGACTGCCGTCAGCCTTACGGTTGAACTGCATGAACACGATGTTCCAGATTTCAATAACCTGTGGGTGATCTTTGTTTACAAGTTCCTCACCAGGCACCTTTGCCTTCTCTTCCTCTGAACGGAAGTCGATATGAATCTCTGAACAAGGACCGCAAGGACCCGTATCACCCATCTCCCAGAAGTTATCGTGCTTGTTTCCGTTGACAATATGGTTCTTCGGGAAATGCTTCTCCCAGTAGCCTGCTGCCTCGTCATCACGTGAGATTCCCTCAGCCTCATCACCCTCAAAAACCGTTACATAAAGGTCTTTTGGATCGAGATGGAGAACGTCAACGAGGTATTCGTATGCATAATCAATCGCTCCTTCCTTGAAATAATCACCGAAGCTCCAGTTACCCAACATCTCAAACATAGTGTGGTGGCTGAGAGCTGCATCGCGTCCCACCTCTTCCAAGTCGTTGTGCTTACCACTGACACGCAGGCACTTCTGCGAGTCAGAACGGCGGCGAGGGTCTGGTTCCTTTGTTCCAAGGATAATATCTTTCCACTGGTTCATACCAGCATTAGTGAACATCAGCGTAGGGTCGTCCTTGATAACCATAGGGGCAGACGGTACGATAACATGTCCCTTCGACTCAAAGAACTTTAAGTATGAGTCGCGGATTTCGTTTGCTGTCATCATCTTTATTTTATTTTTAATTCAATTTTTCTACCTAAAAGAGTTGCAAAGATACTGACTTTTGAGTATTTTTGCAAACAATTAGGCTGCTGAATACGTAAAAACTTCTTTTAGAGGTGGACATAGTCTTCCTGTTCAGCACCGAGTTTGTGTAAATAATTGATATAAAAGTTACTAAGACATGGCAGAGAATCCGCATAAACTGTATTATTCTATCAAGGAAGTGGCACAGCAGATTAACGTTACGGAGAGTCTGTTGAGATACTGGGAGACCGAGTTTCCACACCTTCGTCCTAAGACGACGGGCAACCGTGTACGCCAATATACGGAGAAGGATATTGAGCAGATAAAGGTTATTTACAACCTCGTCAAGGTGCGTGGCTTCAAGATTGCTGCAGCTCGCAAAATGTTGCAGGAGAATAGAAGCGGTGCTGACAAGAGCCAGAAGGTTATGGAAACCCTCTTCTCTGTACGTGACCAGCTGAAAGACCTCAAGAAACAGTTGGACGGATTGGTATAAGAGGGATTAGCTGCAAGAATAAGACAACAGAAAACGCACTCTTTTTTATATTTATCGTGAGCGTTTTCGTTTCCTTAATTCCCCTGTTTTATTTTTGTTTTCAGTTGCTGTCACTTTTAACACTTTCAACAAAACACTTACAATAAGCTACTTACAGCATGATTTACTGTGACAGCAGTGACGGTAACTTCTAAATTATATCCAAATAGCCCCACACTCCAATTTGCACTTCAAGACAGAATAACAACCCTTTTTGGGTCATCTTGTCACAAGAAGAATCTTTTTCTCACGCAGAAAACATTTACTAAGGTTTCAATATATCAATAAAGCAACACACGAAAGAAAAGACCCTGTAAGAAATGCAGCCTATAGCCTCACACTTATCAGTTCTTTTTTCTGTACTAATACTCCCCAAGCTCCATGTATCTACCAGAGGGGTAGAGAACCTCATATCATTTAGAGGAATAAGCGTATTAAAAGCATGACTCCAAATCGTCAGCACATATTGTGCTACTCATCCGCACGTCCCGTGCAGGCAATGAGCACAACATGAGTTGCGTACAAAGCACCAAAGAGCTGGATGCCCTAAGACTATTGGTGTAACTGTTTTCAAACTTATTTCCAGTACATGAGTATTTCTCTCACGCCATCTTTCCCATCAATGCATCAATTGTTTTTCTTACTCTTCGCTCAGTTGTCAGCATAATTGTGTCTTCATCTGCGCCCTCAGCACCCATATAGACAGAAGGATTGGAGAAGGTCATACGACTTGCTTGTGGTTCACGAGCAGAGAAGTGGAAGGCGGGAACGCTTGTCTCTTGGCGTATGCGAGCGATGTTCTTTTCGTTCACTCCACAGCCAGCCATAATCTTTATACGACCGTTTGACAATTGGTTCAATCGCTGAAGCAAGGGGATACCTTCCTCAGCAGTGGGCTGCTGCCCCGAAGTAAGTATTCTTTCAAAGCCAAGAGTGATGAGCTGTTCCAAGGCTTTCTCTGGTTCACGACAGCGGTCAAAGGCACGATGGAAGGTGACGCTCATTCCTTTTGCGTGAGACATCAGATATTCATTGCCTTTCAAATCAATGTCACCATCGGCAGTAAGACAGCCAAAGACAACGCCATCCACACCCATCTCACGGCAAAGATCAATATCCATAGCCATGCGTTGAAGCTCTTGTTCGGTATAAAGGAAGTCACCTCCACGGTTCCGGATGATGACATGTAGACGTGTTTCCTTCAACACTTCTCTCGCCATTTTTATCTCACCATAAGATGGAGTGGTGCCACCTTCTGGAATTCCCATGCAAAGCTCTACGCGATTAGCCCCACCATTCTGTGCTTCGATGCAGCTTTCAACGCTGTTGGCACATACCTCTATCTCAAAATCAGTTCGGTTCATATTGGATTATTTGAGGAATTATAGGAGTTAAGGAGTGAAAGGGACTTAAGACAATACTTTTATATAATGTAATATATCAGACAATAAACGATCATATATCACACTAACAGATAGTGTTGTCTTAACTCCCTTTCACTCCTTAACTCCCCTCCCTCTTTATTTAAAGTTTACTACTTGTTTTTACGAGTTGCTCACCCAATCCGATTGTATATCCCTGAGAAAGGAAAACAATGCGGTTAAAGGTATCAGCGATAATGAAGATTGGCAACTGTTCCGTATTGCGCAGTTTCATTTCTTTTGCAATCTCCTGCTGAATTGTTCCGTCCTTATCAATACCGAAGATGGTCTTTTCCGGCAGGTTAGGGAACTCACCCTTCTGTGCCTGGAACTTCTTAGCTTCTGCCTCATTCTTGAAGAGCAGAACGAAAGGACGACCCCACTTGTCGAGCTTGTCCTTCATCTTCTCAATGTCGTGCAGTGCATGATTGGTTGGTTCCTGTCCAATACCCAATACACCGAGAACATAATAGCCGCGTCCTGTCTGGCTCAAGATAGAAACGCTCTGACCGTCTTTGTCAAACAAGTCCTCGCTGTTGAAGCTACCAATCACCTTCACCCCTTCGCTCTCCTGACGGATATCAAGCGGCAGCGTAGTAGTCTTATCAGGTTCGATCTGGAAGAAACGGCTGTGTGCAAGTACACTACCATCAGCCATACGCTGACCAGTCACGAGGATATAAGTACCCTCGTCAAGTGTAGCACCATTCTTAAAGGTATTCGACCAGGTAGCACCGCCACCCATGTCAACCTGTCCTTCGTCAAAGTTCATCAGCCAGGTCTGTCCGCAAACAATCTTACTGATAGAGAAATGGCTATAATACTTAGGGTCATCAAGGAAGCCATCAGGAGTGAAAGTCAGTACCAACTTACCAGTCTTGGCAGTCTGCTGTGCTGCTGCGTCAAAGTCAACATCCACCCATTTGCCATCCTGCTTATATTGAATCTTCCATGCCACAAAGTCCATACGTGCCTCAATCCCCAAGCTGCGGGCAACATCTACGAAGAAGATATCACGGCTGCGGCTGTCGGTAATCCTGCTTTCCCAAACACTTCTTGGCGTCTGTGGGATTCTCATTGCACGACTATCGGGGTTCATGCGGATATTCTTCTTAATCCAATCTACCAATAAGGCTGGGTTCTTACGGAAGCTGGCAGCCTCTTTGGCAAAGGCTTTTTCAAAGAATTGTTTGAACGGCGTGAGAATCATCTCGCTCTCAACACGTGGAGAGAGTTGGCTACTCTTTGCCTTCATGTTATCCTCCAAGATTTCCATTGGCATATCACGAAGGTCCTTGTCGCTCAAAGTACTGAGCAACTGGATGGCACGTTCCTGCTGATTTGCATACTTCTCCACAAAAGCCTTGATAGTCTTCCAGTTACCACGTGCCTTGACAATATAAGATGTAGCCTCTGGGTAACGATAATCCTTCATACTCTCTGTCGTAGGAAAAGTAGCGATGTAAGCATGACGGATTGAATCCTCGTAAGTCAACCGACGTGTGTTCTCATCACGCTGTGCCTTGGTAACGGCAGGTAATGTGGAGTTCTGAGCAGGTGGAACGATGTCGAGATCTGCCTCCTTTGGTACGTTCTTCTCGTTATATTCCAGTTTGATGGTAATCGACTTGTCCTTTCCAAAGGTAGCCTTGGCAAAGCCAAACTGCTCGTCCTTGGATGCCCAAACAATCATATCACCCTTACCAGCAGAGAGGAAGGTCGTACCATCCTCGCCAGTGTACTTAGATACAGCGGTATAGAACTCGGCATAGTTATAGATTTTGAAGTCTACCTTTGCATTGTCGGCAGGCTTACCATCCTTATCAACTATCTTGAAATCAATCTTTGACGTACTACCATAGTTATCAATAAGGTTAATTTCGGTGAAGTTGTTTGTACGTAACATCACCTCCTCAGGACCCTCGTAGTCACCAAAGGCACGTGTGTGCATCAGCATAGCACGTGATGCAGGCTCATTGAACCAAGCAAGGTTAAGCACTGGTTCAGGCTCGCAGGCACCAATAAAATACCATTTGCCATCCGCCCAAGCCTCAACCCAAGCATGGTTATCGTCCGTATGTGCCCAGCGAGGTGTATAGACCTGACGGGCTGGGATACCGATAGAACGGAGAGCTGCTACCGTAAAGGTACTCTCCTCTCCACAACGTCCACGACCCGTGCGGATAGACTGCAGTGGTGAAGAAGTACGAGCATCAGAAGGCTCGTAGGTAACACGCTCATGGCACCAGTGGTTTACCTCAAGGATGGCCTCCTTCATAGGAAGACCTTTTACACGCTCGCTCAGTTCACGATAGAAGATTGCACGTGAGCTATCGAGCGGTTCGTTGTTCACACGCATAGGCAGAACGAAATGTCTGAAAAGCAATTCTGGGACATCCTTTCCCCATGCCATAGACTTCCTTGTGCGCAAGGCGGTACGTATATTTTTAAGATGATATGCGGTTGGATAGTCCGTTGCGTCGGCGATAGGCATATAAGCATACAAGAAGCGTAAGGCTTCCTCTTCCTCAGGAGACACCCGAAGTCCCTTCGTGTTATAGAACTTCTTGCCAATAACCTTCATCTTGGCTTGGAATGCAGTTTCTACTTTCTGTCTGAAATTAGGGTCTGTAATAAAGTGCTGTGCATAGCTCGAAAGGCTGACAGCAGCAAGAAACAGACTCAATAAGATTTTATTCATAGATTTGTTTTTAGTTTATGCGACTTTCATCAGCCGCTAATTTACGTTTGCAATATTCGTAAAAAAAAACAAGATATGCAAATGTTTTTCATAGAAAGTGAGAAATACATGGAGCAGCCCCTCCCCTTCCATCGAGGAAGAGGAGGGGCTGTTTTACATCATTACTACTTTATAGCATTTCCCTTACTGTCCTTTCTTGACAGCGAAGCGACCTTTACTTCAAAGTCGGCAGTGGTATTATTGTCATCCACAAACTTCTTTCCGTCCCACCTTCTCACTAATGCAAGCCCGGAAGAGATGGGATAATCGCTCTGTTTCAGACTGGAGAAAGAAACATCCGTAACGGCGTTATAACCTCTGTCCAACTTGCTCGGACGCATCTGGAACATACGACGAGGACAGATGGTAATGCAGTCTATCACGTTTGCAAAGGGTATCTCTATCGCATAGAAGTCGCCGAATGCGCTGCTCGTGACGGTGATATAATGCAAATATCCTTTACCATCCTTCGTGTCAGCATAATTCTTCTTGAACTCCTCAGCTGTCCATGGCAGCTTTATCAGGGCTATACCATTGCTTTCCGACACATTGGAGAACTCATAAGACGGTCCGACGTTGCCCTTACTGTCCGTAGATGTGAGGATAGCATTCATATCGGGAACGTTCGGGTTGTTCTTCCTACCAGCATCATAGTTAATATTCGTCCACTCAAAATCAGCCTTGCTCAAGTCAAGGAAAGCAGCCAGACCACCATACTTACTCAAGTCCTCGCCCTCAAGTTCCGACTCAAACTGTGCCTTGTGATCGATAGCATACTTTGCCACAATAATGGTTTGTCCGGGATTTACAGGATAGTCATTGCCCTTGCCGGGAAAGTAAGAGATGCCTGAAGCACCATAGTAACGGTTGACAAAATCATCCTTCGGTGCAAACTGAATGGCTTTGCTCGGCTCAATGGCATTGACACACAAAGCCAGTCCGTCAAGATACTTCACCTCGTCCGTAGGATTGTAGATAGCGATATACTGGTCGTCATTGTACATCTGGTTCAAGTTCTTCATCCCCCACTCCTTCACATCACGATACCAATAATGCCCGACATAGAACACCTCCTTGATAATCAAGTGGTCTAACTTTGTCTTGGAAGTAGACTGCTTCACCGGCATTTCGTTACGTGTACAGCTGTTCAGACTTAAAAGCATCAGTCCGAAGAGCAGGATTGCTGTTATCTTCTTTCGTCTCATTTGTTATATTCTTTTTTAAAATTTGTGCCTGATAAAACGTTTCTCATATAAGCTCGCCATCATTGTCTTTCACAATGTATGATCATAATGACCATGACAATAAACCTCTCTTCCCATCTTTTACCGATGTGCTGACGCCTATCACATGTTGTGTTGGCGGTAAACACCAATGGTGTTGGGTGCTGAACACGCTGCAATCTGTTGTCAGTATGGGAGCAGCTTATTGTCAGAAAAGAGCTGTACTACTAAAAGATACGATGTTATCTGTTTGAAAGAGCATGGGAGGGTATGCTATTTTAAGTTTTATCAGACAACAATATTCTTTTTATGTTTATACAATTCCCGCACAGTGGGAGGAACTTCCATCACGATGGAATTATACGCTTGTTACAGGCGTAGTGATAAATCCAAAGCCATAGTCCGTCCTCTCCCCTGCCAATGTTACAAGAACCAGTTGCCGAAACCAGAACCTCCACCGATACCATGTGTCTGAACATTCTGTGCAGCTTCCATGGCATCAAGTGGTGACAGACCTATTTCATGTCCCATATAGAAATAAAGCGGGTCATTCGGATCGATGGTGGTAGGGTCAGTATCAAAACTGCTGCAGAATACCTTGATAGGAATATTGAAGCGGAAAAGCTCCTTCCATTCCGAGTCTGCACCATACTCCTTCGGTTCATCCGGGTTATAAGCCTCAGAACAGATGAACGGACTGCGGAAGACGTAGGTTGAATGGCGGTTCAGATACTCATCCTTCGGTATCAATGCCTTCTTTCCTTTCGGGCATTTCATCACTCTTATTGACAGATAGAACTTTGGCAAGAGATAAGAGGGACGAGTGTAACGACCCGCTTCACCTGTTGCTGGGTCCAGACGGCGTGTAATCTCCAACGGCCACTCTTGATGAAGCGCATCGTTCTCATCGGCTTCAATGTCGAAGTTGAAATGCCCCTTCAGTCCTACACGATCCTGGTCGTAAGGCGCAACAGCCCAGTCAGCATCCTCACGAGTGAGCGGTGGGAGAAGACGTTGGTTGAACAACTCACGTGCACCATCCGCCATTGCATTATGAATCCACGTATCACGATAGGTGTATTCAAATATCTTCGGGGTCAGTTCAGCACGCTCCTTCCATGTTGTCTTATTGGCAAAGAAGGGAGAAGGAACAGGTGTCGTGTCCACTGTACCTCCCTTCTTCCAGTCACCAAACTTGTTCTTGTTCGGCTTCCACGTACCACGGCAGTCCATCACTTCGTATGGATTACCCTTATCATCCACCTCACTTACAGTGAAGAATATCTGATATTCATCCGAGTGGTCGAGGATGTTGTCATTCATCAGCTTACCCTCTTTGTCAAAGAAGTAGAGACAGAGTCCCCATCGTTTCAGTTTTCCACCGATGATGCGGATGTAATCAGGTCCAGTCTTGCCATCACTCTGTTCAAGATGCGTCACCGTACTCTGGCGTTGCACCTCAACCGCAGGCCATTTTGCCGTATTGTTGCGAATGATGACAAACTCTTCCTGCTTCCATGGGGCGTTCTGATACACGAAGTTACCGTGCATCATACCGTCACCGTGGGAGTGTCCCTCCTTAAACATTGCCAGACAGGTTGCCCAGCCATTGAAAGCTCCGTCTGGGTCAGGGTTATTCATCTCTCCACCCACTTTCACCTTCGACAGACTATCTACATAACGGTCAGCGCCACTACGTGCCACTCCCTTGCTTTCCAAAGGATTTTCGTTATAATCAACATGTACATTGCCAAACACGAAGTCGTCACATGAAGCGAAGAGTGCGGCAACACAGGATAACAAAAGAATGTTCTTGAATATCTTATTCATCTTCCCAATTCATTTTTACATCAATACTACGTTCTGTCTGTACTGTGTGAAGAAGTCCTGCGGCTGTGTCAGCATACGCCATAACTGTGCCTTGTCGGCAGCAGGATAGAACCGCCTGACATCTTCAAAACACTTATCTTCACCATCTTTGGTATTGGCTATGACACGAACAGACAGCGGATAATCAATATCAAAGCTGTCCCAACCAGGTTGTAACTGGTTGAAATCCCATAGGAAACTGTGCTCGCTATTGTTCGTATTGCAGTACTTTGCAGGTTTTTCAGACTCTCCCACGTGCTGCTGCCCCTTGTTGAGAATATGGCAGATGCGCACCTGCAGCTGAAAAGCAATGTCTGACTTATGGAACTGCATGATACCCTTGAAACCCAGACGGTCCATATCAGAGCCGAAATCCAAGCTGCGTTTCTGACGAAGAAAACCCACGGTGTGACCATAACGCTGGCGTGGTGCCTCTGTATCGGGGTCAGTAAAGTCGTCATTATAAGCCTCTGTAAAGAGCTTGCCAAGTTCCTCTTCTACAGGGTCAGTATCACGATACTCGTAGGTAAAGACCTCAGGTGTTATCTTGTTCAGCTCCATCTGGTCAATTGTCTTGAAGAGATGGTAGGTCTTCCCATCGAAGGTATAAGGCTGCAAAGCCTCCGGCTTACCCGATACCTCAATGGCTTTCCATGCCAATTCACTGTTAAACGGCACCTGATTCTGTCCCAACACAAAGCCGTCAGGCGCATAGATGTTGGACGTCGAGAACTTTGTTGCAGGTTCAGGGTTGCCATCCTTCATTCTGAAAGTATATCGGTCATAATATGTAGGCATTGAAGCCAACGAGCGCGGGTATGCCATTTGCAATCCACGCACCTCCTGTCCGCGTCTGCCAGCGGTACTATCAGCCACCGCCTTGTTCAATGATGCGTTGCCAATACCGAAGAAGTGCTGGTGAACAAGCAGTGTTGCATTGTCCTCATCGGGGATATTATAACCCTCCTTGTCCTTCGTGAAGGGATAACCAGAGAACTGATGATTGATGAGCATACCATTCTGATCGTAATACTTCAGTTCCAATCCGTAATAAATATCATCCGAAGCAATCACGTCGAAGCAGTCACGCTCTGTCGTAATCGTCATCTGCCCCTCATCATTCTTGGCAATATCAATCTCCTGCATGACCGGGATTGATGTCTCCCCACTGACCAGATGATAGGTGTTATATGCCCGGACAGAGTCATTTCCGTCAGGTCCAACGCCAATCATTCCGCCTTTATAGCCCATTCTCAAGATGGCATGGACAGCGTAAATCTGCTCATGTCCCTTCACATCACGCTCGATGGATGAAGGAGGAGCCTGTACTATCTTCTTGAAGAAATCGTCCACCTGGTCATTAGAGCAGCTTCCGAAGAGAAGTCCCACTGCTGCAGTAGCAAGTAAAAGTCGTATATCTTTATTCAGTTTCATATTCTTTTTCTGCTATTTAGAATTTAAACAATGTGCGTAAGGAGAAGTTGGCACCCCGCTCGTGAGCGTAGTATCTGAAGCGGTCGGTATACTCCTTATAGAGTGCATTGAGAATGTTATCACCGACAACCATGAACTTCAACTCCCTGTTCTGCGGTAATCCGATGCGGAACTCGGCGGTACCATTCAGGAGGAAATAGGCTGGAGGCGAGTCAGGAACAAGGTCCTTATCAGAGTCGAAACGGGTCTGCTTCGTCACATAGATGCCTGACAGCGACAGTGATGAACGATACTTATGATTCTTTGACAGCGGCAGGTCGTAAGTTGCCGAGAGTCCGTAACGGTCAGAGGGCATGAAAGGCAGCCAGTCGTTATGGGTGATGTTGCGTGCAAACATCCACTCTCCCTTGCCTACAAAAGTAAGTCCATGCACAGGCTTCACCGTCGCTTCGACGTCACCACCATAGAGTTTCACATCATCCTGGTCGTAGATAAACTTAGGATACTTACCACTTGGATGGTTATGGAAGCGGTCCTTACCCGTTCCGATATGGTCATAGATATAGCTGTTGATACGCTGGAAGAAGAAACTTGGCTCTACCGAGAGCCATGAGTTCCTGTATCGGGTTCCCAACACGAGCTTATAGCCACGCTCACTGGCAAGGTTCTTGTTACCTACTACCCAGTAAGAACCATCCTGCAAGCCAATGGCATAAAGCTCATTGATATCAGGCGGACGCCATGACCATCCGATGTTCGCACGTGCATCCCACTTGTCACTGAACTGATAGTGGGTGGCAAGGCTCATGGTGAAGTTACTATAGAGTTTGAAATCGTCGTAGTAAGTGTAATTGCTGAGGCTGCTATAGCCATTTACGGACAACACACGGAAGTCGTAACGCATACCGAGCGCACACTGCAACTTACCAAACTCTGCCTTATGAAGGAAATACCCACCCATCGAAAGGGCTGCAAAGTTAGGAACGAAAGCCGGCTGTTTGGTGCCCGGGTAGTTGAAGTTAGTCTGATAGGTGTTAGAAAGACCAGCATCAGTCGTCATCTTCCACAGCTTCCATTTCGCTTGCCAAAGTACGTCGAACTTATAGGTTTTCAGTATCAGGTCTTGCATTGGAATCCAGCTCCACTGTGTCTTCTTTCGGTTTTCAAACTCCTGACGGAGGTTCTCTTGGAACGACAGCGTGAAATTCAGGTGATGGTTCGGATTGAGTTCCCACTTCAGTTCACCCTTCAGCGTCACATGTTGCGACTGTTGGAACGGTGGTTTGATTTCGTAAGAGAAGGGCTTGACCGTCTCCGGGTCAGGACGACCATATTCAAAGCGCTTTATCAGCTGTGACAAGTCGGATATCTTACTGGCGTAATAGATGCCACTTCGCTGATAATAAATACTTGAAAAGAGCGTTGCGGTCAGCTTCCTTCCCTGCCAACCAGCCAATGCTGAAAAGCTGATAGTGTTATATCCCGTGTTGTTCAACACGTAATCAGCCGTATGATAGTCACCTCCCTTGGTGTACATTCCATGCAGGCGCAAACCGAACTGCTTATAACCTGTCTCTACAGTACCCGACCCGCTGAAGCCACGGGCATTGGTATCGTACCCCACATTGACATTTCCATTGACCTTGATCTTCTTGTTTTCGTAGGGTAAGGGGGCATCGTTCAACAGAACCACTCCCCCCATCGCACCGAAGCCGTAACGGATACACTCCGCACCCTTCACCACTTCAACCATGCTTGAACCCGTATAGTCAAGCTCTGGTGCGTGGTCGGCACCCCAGCTCTGGCTCTCCAAACGTACTCCATTGTTCATCAAGAGGATACGACTGCTGTGCATACCCTGTATAACCGGCTTCGCAATCGTGTTTCCCGTACTGATAGAACTCACACCGGGCACTGTCTCAAGCAGCTTTGCCAAGGAGGTTGCACCACCCTTTTCCAATGCTTCCTGACTGATGGCTGACGACTGCTGCAACGCACTTGTATGGCGTTTCTGTGCGATGACAGTCACATTATCCAACTGTTTGGAATCATCCTTCAGCTGCAGTGTCACCGTACGGTCAGCAGGGATGCTGACAACTCTCGTCACAGTCTTATACCCTACGTACGAAACCGTTATCTTCACACGCTCGACGACATGACTGAAGTTGACAATACACCTGCCGTCTATGTCTGTGACAGCAGGCTTGTCAAGCCCTTCACAACGAACGATGGCACCAATAAGCGGGTCCTGCGACTGCTCGGCAACGACCCGGAATGTAACAGATGACTTAGCATCCTTGTCCTCTTCGACACCAACTTCCCTCCCATGCGCCGACAGCACTGGTACGAAAGCAGGCGAGAACAGGAACAAAGAACACAAGAGAGCGGCGGATACAGAGTACCTGATACGCCTTTCATAGCTCAATTTTGATTTGTTCATTATACTCAGATTACAAATGTTTGTTTTTAATGTGGACCCACCACTCCCCTATTATCACAGAGAAGAAGACAAGTCTGTATGGTTTACTCAGGTTTCAGACCAAGTCTGCAGGCATCTGCAAATAAAGTCAGTCTCACACTTTCATTTTTTACGATTTGCGGATGCAAAGATAAAGAGAATAATTGTCTTATACAATACTTACAATTAGTGAATTATCATCTCCCTTCTTTTAACCCAAATCATCCATCAGAACATAAATGGCTGTTGAAAATGGCTTCCTGATAACCGACATCAGAAATGCTATTTTATAAGTTATCATATAATAATGTATTACAAGACAAGCCCCGACTTATCAATGAGCTGACAACCGATAGGGAATAAAGCCAAAGTAACTGTATGTTTTTCATATTGCTTTTTCCAGTCTTCTATATAACGTTTTACCGCAGTACGAGCTTTGAAATATATTTACAATAATCCTTGCCATTCTCCCTTAAAACCCAAGCATAACTCTTATTGTTTTCAAGTTTATAACTAACAACAATTCAATACGTTACAAAGGTGCGAAAGAAAAGGTGCTTAATTGGACTTCAATTAAGCCTTAGTTAGGCCTCAATTAACGCCCTTTTGAACTCCAATCTGGGCTTAATTCGAGTGCAGGAAAGCGTAGATTGAAAACAGGGATAGGAAAAAAATGGACAAAAGGTCTCACCCCAAGCCCTCTCCAGACGAAGAGGGGGAGTAAACACTGTGAACCTTCTATGCGTTTGGGATATATTCAGATTTTCCGGAATTTGGAGTAATGGTATGATGTTTTTTATGCCACTTGTAAACAAAAAAAGGAAGAAGATTGGAATAAATACAATATAATCTTTTGTGGTTTGATGACAATTGTATATCTTTGCCGATAAATTACATGTTAGAGATAAAAAGATTCACATATTCAAGGATAAAAACAAGGGAATATAACAATGAAATACGGGCTTAAACTGCAAACGGCAGAATAAGGAGCAGATACAATTATTAATTTTATAACAATATTTATGAGCAAAGTTAAATTACTGATAGATTTCGTACTCAACACTGCAGCTTCTCTGAAAGGTGCTGGTATTCATATGGTACGTATTGCCATCTTTATCATCTTTGTATGGATTGGTGGGTTGAAGTTCTGGAATTATGAAGCGGAAGGTATCGTTCCTTTCGTTGCAAACAGTCCTTTCATGAGTTTTTTCTATGCAAAGGATGCGCCAGAGTATAAGGATTATAAACTCAAAGAAGGTGAGTTTGACAAGGTTAAGCACGAATGGCATAAGGCAAACAACACATACACCTTCTCCCACGGACTGGGTGTTGCCATCATGTCATTCGGCTTTTTGACTTTGTTAGGCATCTGGTTCCCTAAAGTCGGGTTTATTGGTACGGGGCTGGTCACGTTGATGACCTTTGGGACACTGTCTTTCCTCGTAACTACACCTGAAGTATGGGTTCCTGATTTAGGAAGTGGAGAGCATGGATTCCCGTTACTCACTGGTGCTGGACGCCTTGTTATCAAAGACGTATGTATCCTGGCAGGAGCAGTAGTGGTACTGGCAGACTGTGCACAACGAATCTTGAAGAGGAAGTAAGCAATAAGCCATGCAGAAAGGGAAGGTTTCAGAATTATGAACCTTCCCTTTTTCACGTGGATATGATGAATGGGAAGAGTTTAGACAAAACCACTTTGGTACTGTTTGACTGATAAGAAGGACAATACTCACAAATTAGGAATACAATAGAATTTCTGGACAAAGATACATCACAGTGCGGACAAGTCATGCAAACAATGTAATCCATAATGATTCTATCAAGACAAAACAAGGAGGAAGCGGATAACAGATACAGGTTTTCCTATGCCAGTCATACCTGTTTAAGCGTACTTTATTTACTATAGATACGAATGAAAGGAGAGAACTGTATGGGGACTATATCAATATGGCACTTGCTATTCCCCTGCACTTCACATATTCATCTTAATTCATTTTTTGTATTTGAAAAGCAGCTTAAACTAACAAGAAAATTGTAACTTTGTAAGCGTTATCAATTAATTTTAAAAACAGTTTATATGAAAAATCTACTTTCCTTTCTCTTCCTGATAGCGATGCTGTTGGGAACAAGCAGTTTTAGTTACGAAACCTTAGAGGTTAACCGCACTGAACTTTCTACAGCTGGCGTACAAAAACAAAAGAAGCACAAAGGCACAAGAAACCACCACCGTGCAAAGGCTAAGAAACAGAGAAGCCGTAGGACAACGTCACGTTCAGCCAGTGTCGGGCGCATGGTATATATAACTCCTACAGGCTCATGCCACCATTCCCGCACATCCTGTCCTGCTCTTTGGCGTGGAAACTACTCCCGTATATCTTTAAAGGCAGCCCTGAACGAAGGCTACAGAGCATGCTCCAGATGCAACTAATACGGTTGTCGGGAATTGAACGATGAAACGAATATGCCTTAAAACCATTGTCCTTTCCTTGTCCTTGATGGCTGTTGCATGCCAGGGAGGAAGCAGGAAAGGACATTTATCTACTTTTGACCAGCCCTTCAGCGAGGTTCAGCAGAACAAGCAAGAGGATGCCGAAAAGACTTCAAACACGAAGAATAGGGATGCCCAAGCCAAGAAGACAGGCTACAGACAGGGCTTGGAAATTCCTGTCGGCAAGGCTGGTGTTCCGTCGATACTGCTTTATCGTGAGGGTTATACAGCTTCTTATAATATGGAGATGCGCACACCTAACTGGGTTGCATGGCATCTGACAGACGACCACACCAATGGACCTGCAAAGCGTAAAGGCATTGGTTTTCACCCAGATGAGGATGTCCCGGAACCACGTGTTGACACCTACGACTATATGCGGTCAGGTTACGACCGTGGACACATGTGTCCTGCGGGTGATAATCACTGGAGTGAACTGGCAATGGAACAGAGTTTCCTGATGACGAATGTCTGTCCTCAGAGTCCTGCTTTGAACAGCGGACTGTGGAATACGATAGAGAAACAATGCCGCACATGGGCAGAGAAGTATGGTGATGTGTACATTGTCTGTGGTCCGGTCTACTTCAATCAGAAGCACAAGACCATCGGCAAGAACAAGGTGCAGGTGCCGGAAGCGTTCTTCAAGGTGGTTCTCTGTCTGCAAGATGAACCGAAAGCCATCGGTTTTATCTGTAGGAACGTGTCAGCCAAGGGGCACAAGAAGACTGATTATGTCAATTCGGTTGACGAAGTGGAACGTATCACAGGGATGGACTTCTTCCCACAACTGCCGGATGATATCGAACAGCGCATAGAGCGTCGGACCGATATTGCAGAATGGTAATCGGCAAGTCAATGCCTTATAACCCTTCAGAACAATGAAAGATGATACACGAAGAACTGACGTATAGGGTGTTGCAGAACTTTGGTTTCGCTCCTACCGATGACCAGATGCGTGCCACCGACACCTTCGCACGTTTCATGACCGACCGTGATGAGCGTGCGGTGATGATTCTCCGAGGCAGTGCCGGCACGGGTAAGACCTCCCTGGCGGGTGCTATTGTGCGCACAATGATGGAGTTGAGACAGAAGGTCACACTACTGGCTCCGACTGGTCGTGCAGCAAAGGTATTCTCCTTGAATGCAAACCAGCCGGCTTCCACAATCCATCGTTGTATCTATCGGGAGAAAGCCTTTACAGGACTGGAGGGGAAGTTCAATCTGAATGTCAACCTCTTTCGCGACCGCCTTTTCATGGTTGACGAGGCTTCTATGATCAGTCTGTCATCAAACAACACGACATTTGGCAGTGGTTGTCTGCTGGATGACCTCATTCAGTATGTATATAACGACCGCAACTGCCGTATGCTGCTTGTGGGTGACAAGGCACAGCTCCCTCCAGTGGGGGAAGAAGAGAGTCCTGCCCTGCGTGCTGATGTGCTGCGTACATACGGACTGACGGTCTACGAATGTGACCTGAATGAGGTACTCCGCCAGAGCCAGGACTCCGGCATCCTTTATAATGCCACGGTTATCCGACAGATGATTACCCACGATGATGTCACGCAGCTGCCCAAGATTCGCTTCAACGGCTTTGCCGACATCTCCATCGTCCCCGGTGACGAGCTCATCGAGCGACTTGCGTCCAGCTATTCGGAAGTAGGGATAGATGAAACGATGGTCATTACACGCTCAAACAAGCGTGCCAACATCTTCAATCAGGGTATCCGCACCATGGTGCTTGGACGTGAAGAGGAACTGACTACGGGAGATATGTTGATGGTGGTGAAGAATAAGTATAAAGCAAACGAACCTGTAACCTCCCCCTTCCCTTCCCCCGAAGGGAGGGGCATAAGCCCCGCTGTTGCTAATACAATCCCGAACAACACTCTGTTGTCAGCGACAGGACATCCCACATCTCTCTCCTTCATTGCCAACGGCGACCGTGCCGTTGTCCGCCGTGTCCGCAACGTTCGGGAACTCTATGGATTCCGATTTGCCGATGTCTCGCTGGAGTTCCCCGATTATGATAATGCAGAAGAGGATATGACCGTTATCCTTGATGCACTGATGACGGAGGCACCAGCCTTGACACAGAAGCAGAATGAACAGCTCTTTCAGCGTGTGCTGGAGGACTATGCAGACATTCCATTAAAGGCTGACCGTATGAAGAAACTCCGTGAGGATGATTATTACAATGCCTTGCAGGTTAAGTTCGGTTATGCCATCACCTGCCATAAGGCGCAGGGCGGACAGTGGGCACACATCTATCTCGACCAAGGTTATATGACGGATGAGATGCTTACACCCGATTATATCCACTGGCTCTATACAGCCTTCACCCGTGCTACAGAGCATCTTTATCTTGTCAACTGGCCGAAGACACAAGTGGAATAAAGGACTGTGGGAATTACCATCGCAGACTTAATCACAGTCCAAAGAAATGTAATGAAGAGAGAGCTGATACTGAACTCCCTCTTTTTCATATACCATTCGCCTCACAAAAGCAGGCTTTACGGGTAACAGTACACCTGTCTACAATGAGTAATACCACATAACTTGCAGGTTTTCTTCACGACCATAAATATTTTTCTTCACGAAAAGAAATAATTATTTTCATGAAGAAAAGTATTTCTTTTCATGAAAAGAATTCGCCAAAGAGAAGATTTGAACGAGGAGAAACACCCTTTTAGAATCCGCCACAATTTGATATAATGGACTGAGAAGAATGCCTGTTCCTATCTGCTACAATAACTTCAGACAGATGAATAGCAGGCGGAATGAAGAAAAACAGATTTGAAGACATTAGTAAAGCAAGAAAGAAAACAGAACAGACGCACAGGTGTGTTTAAACGAATCGTTCATTAGAGCCTGAACCTTTTTCGGTTGATTGTCGGGCAGAATGTTTGTCTTTATAACAAAGGTATAGCGAGCAAGGACAAGATTGGAAGGCAGACAAGGTGCCGAATATAAAAACAATTAATAAGGAATGATGAACGTTGAGGTTTAATGAAACAATTGCGTGATAGCTTTAAACACCTACTAAACACGAAGAAGAGCCGTATCAGAATGCTAACACAGCATTCCGGTACGGCTCTTTAAATCTTAATCCTTACAATATAAACTTTTCTTTGTGCCGTCATAGCTTTGACACACGTATAGGACATGAGAACAAGTAGTTTACCAAAAGGCTAAAGCACCTCCAGTACCTCCTGCATGTCCTTGATATTCTTCATACTCTCCACAATGAGCTTGACATCCTTACGGTCGTGAACCTGCAATTCTATCTTTCCCTCAAAGATACCATTATCACTGGAAATGGTTATCTTGCGAATATTGACACCCAACTGATCGGAAAGAACATCGGAGATGTCATGCAGCATACCACTGCGGTCGATACCGCATATCTCAATCGTTGCATCGAATAAGATACGGCGATGCATATCCCACTTGGCATCCAGGATTCTGCCACCATAGCTTGCCTTCAGCTTTGAAGCAACCGGACAGGCACGCTTATGGATTTCGATGTGGTTCTTATTATCTATATAACCGAGAACATCATCACCTGGGATGGCATGACAGCAATGTGGGAAAAGGTAACGATGAACATTCTCTTCGTTGATGAAGATTGGCTTTTTCCTGTTGAGTTCTTTTGTCACAACAATCAATCCTTCTGTGGATGAGAGGCTATTAGCATCTGATGGAGCATCAGCCTTTTTCTCATTCGACTTCAGGAACGGAACATAACGACGCCACTTTTTAACAGAAATGGTCTTCTCCGTCTTCTTTCCACGAAGTTCGTTCAGATCAGTGTCACCGAGGATAACCGTCTTGTCGCCGACAGCAAGGAAAAGACTGTCATGTTTGTGCAGGTCGTGCAGCTCACAGAGCTTATCCAGCGTAGCTGTGGTCATCTCCAGGTCATGTGCCTGCAACCACTTTGAAAGCTGTTCCTCACCAGCCTTCTGTAACTCACGGCTCTCACGCCGCAGGATAGCCTGTATCTTTGCCTTCGCCTTTGCCGTAGAAACGAAGTTTATCCATGACGGATTGACATGCTGCGACATGGAAGTCAGAATCTCAACCTGATCACCACTGCTGAGTTTATGACTCAATGGTACAAGTTTGTGGTTGACCTTCGCACCAATACAATGGCTGCCAAGGAAGGTATGAATCTGAAAAGCAAAGTCAAGTGCAGTACATCCTGCCGGCATCGTCTTAATCTCACCTTTCGGTGTAAAGACAAATATCTCTGATGCAAAGAGGTTGAGCTTGATGGCATCGAGGAAGTCCATGGCATCCGGCTGCGGGTCGTCAAGTATTTCCTTTATCGTACTGAGCCACTCGTTCAATTCGCCTTCATCCTCTGTAATCTCGCCGCCGTCCTTATACTTCCAATGTGCAGCAAAGCCCTGTTCAGCAAGTTCGTTCATGTGTTCGGAACGAATCTGCACCTCAATCCAACGCCCCTTAGCAGACATGAGCGTCACGTGCAAAGCCTGATAGCCATTTGCCTTCGGATGGTTCACCCAGTCACGCAGACGGTCAGGATGGCTCTTGTAAATCTGGCTTATAGCCACATAAATCTGGAAACAGTTATTGATTTCATCGTCCTTTGACTTAGGCTTATAGATGATTCGGACGGCAAGAATATCATAGATTTCCTCAAAGGTAACATGCTTGTTCTGCATCTTATTCCAAATAGAATAAGGACTCTTCACACGTGCCTTGAGTTCATATTCAAAGCCCATCTTGTCAAGTTCGGCACGGATAGGTGCTGTAAACTGCTCGAAGAGGGTGTCACGCTGTGCCTGTGTTGAAGCAAGTTTCCTCTCAATAGAGGCGTATGCATCAGGATGTTCATAACGGAAGCTGAGGTCTTCCAGTTCTGTCTTGATTTTATTCAACCCCAGACGGTTGGCAAGAGGCGCATAGATGTAAAGCGTTTCACCCGCAATCTTATACTGCTTGCTGGCAGGCTGGGACTCAAGGGTGCGCATGTTGTGCAGACGGTCGCATATCTTGATGAGGATAACACGAATATCATCGCTCATCGTAAGCAGCAGTTTCTTGAAGTTCTCAGCCTGTGCCGAAGCCTGTTCGCCAAAGATACCACCGGAAATCTTTGTCAGCCCGTCCACTATCTGTGCAATCTTCGGACCAAAGATATTCTCCATATCTTCAACCGTATAGTCGGTATCTTCAACAACATCGTGCAACAGGGCTGCACTGATGCTCGTTGCACCCAGTCCCATTTCCTCGCAGGCAATCTGTGCAACGGCAATAGGGTGCATAATATAAGGTTCACCCGACAAGCGGCGCACGCCCTTGTGTGCCTGTCGTGCGAAGTTGAATGCCTTGGTTATGATGTCAACCTTCTTTCGGTGACGTGAAGCGAGATAGGTATCAATAAGATGCTGAAAGGCATCATCAACCATCTTCTCATAGTCAATCTCTTTAACTTCAATATTGTCCTTCTCCATAGTGCATCCTCCAGTTATATAATAAGGTGAAAGTTTCTTGTTAGTGTAGTGCTTCCTGCTGGCTTGTATTAGCAGCTGCAATGGTCATGTCAGGATCTTCGGTGGCTGTATCGTTCTGGTAAATCTGGTCTTTGTAGCATCTGAACTTCTCAATCATTTCAGACGGCAGACGCAGTTTGGCTGCACCATTGCTGGCAAAAGCCCTGATGAAACCCTGCCGGTACTGCGGGTTGAGAACCTTCAAATCATCCACATTCATACCCAATACGCCTGCGACTCTGGCAAGTGTGACGTCTTTTTCCACGATAATCGTATCGCAACTGTTAGGCAGACCTGTCGACAAAGGCGTTATATCGTAATCACCATAGTAGTTCATCACATAGCTGGCTGCGATGAAAGCCGGCACATAACCTCGTGTTTCCTTCGGCAGATACTGATAGACCGCCCAGAAATCGGCACCTCCACCAGCCTTGGCTATGGCATTGCTGACACGACCGGGACCACAATTATAGGCAGCAAGTGCCAGTGTCCAGTCGCCGAAACGATTGTAAAGGTCGCTCAACATACGTGCTGCGGCATAAGAAGACTTCTCCGGGTCACGCCGTTCATCAATGTAGCTGTCTATCTGAAGGTCATACTGCTTTCCTGTAGTTGTCATGAACTGCCATAATCCTGCAGCCCCCACACGTGATGTAGCATTGGGATTCAGTCCGGACTCTATCACAGGAAGATACTTTAGTTCCAACGGCAAACCGTAGGAACGCAGTGCTTTCTCAAAGAACGGATTGTAATAACGTGCCCGTCCAAGCAGGTAACAGGTAGACTGACGTCCAGCCTTTGTATAACGGTCGATATACCTTTTTACTTCCTCATTGCACGTCAGCATCATCACATTCGAGAGATTGCGCATCTTACGGTCGATAACTTCCATACCGTTATCTGCATCTGCTATACTGGATGAAGGCGTGCTGTTGAACCCCATCTGCATGCCACTGTTATAGAACTTTGCATCCGAATAGTCCACATCCACGTACCCTACCATAGTTCCATCAGCTGCAGGAATCATCACATCAACGGTCTTACCGCGATTATCAATGACCATCTGGTGCTGTGCATGTACTCCACAAGTTGCCCCCATTGCTATAAGGAAGGAAACAATATATCTTTTCCAGTTCATTATTTCTTGTTTAGTTGGCGCAAAAACAGTGCGCTGCTGCTTAGAATGTCAGACTACAACCGAGTCCTATAGCCGATGAACGGAAAGGATTGTTGGGTGTAGCGAAACTCTTATCTGATATGACCGTCGGTGCAATGTGCAGCGAAAGGTCGTCTGATATGTCAAAGTCAGACAATGAGGCATCCACGTATGCATCAATAACCGACAACGCATAAACGGCGATGGAGGTAAAGATACTCAAGTCACGCCAACGACGATAACGGTCCTTACGCTGCTTAAAGATGTTCTTGTAGCGTTCCTCATTGGAAGGAGTGATGGCCGTTCCGAGATGCAGGAAGTTGTTATAACTCTGCGTCTTCGGGTCATTATCTGTAATATCTAAGTATGCCTGGGCATAGTCATGATACATCTGATTGTTCCATGTCATGGCATAGATACAACCCACAAAGCCTCCATAGAAGATAGGCAGCTTCCAGTACTTGCGGTTGTAGACCTGTCCAGCACCCGGCAACACGAGGGCAAGCCACAGTGCACGCTTTGGACTTGGACGCCACTTGTCCCAGTCGCGCCCCTTCTTTCTTGTCATGCTGACACTGTCCTTCCGCATCACGGAGGTAAGCCTCCCCTCGGCGTCTGGCGTAAGGATAGCTTTCTCCTCAATGTACTTATCCTGCGAATCAGTCACCTCAACGACTGCAGAATCACCTGGATAGACCACCTTTATCGTGTCATGGGAAAGAACCTGCGCCTGTACGCCCACGACACCGGCAAACATTCCGGCTGTCAACAGTCCTCTGAGGATCATTTCATTCAACTTCATCACCACCCATTATCTTTCTCAAGTTTCTGATTTGCCGCAAACTCATCGTCATCTGCTCTGCAGCCAGCAGTTTGAACGGCAATCCCACTATCAGGCAATCATATTACCAACAGCCAGTAATCGTATTACCAATAGTTAGCAACAATCCGTCTGAATCAGAAATCTTGATTATCTTATGTTTACTAATACCTTTATTTCCAAGATCCGAAAAGCCTACTTCATCTTGTCCATCACTTCCATGATGTGCAACAGCTCCTCTTCTGATGCAAACGGAATGCTGATTTTACCCTTACCATTCGCATTGCAACTCATCTGTACCTTTGTATCAAAGAACGACGAGAGACGCTGCTTGAGGATATTGAACTCCTCTGGCAGGCGGGTGCGGGCTGCAATCTTCTTCTTTGCACTCTGGATATCTTCACCACTATTAAGCTGCTGGCAGAGTTCCTCTACCTTGCGGACACTATAACCGTTCTTCAGTATCTCACGATAGAGCTTCAGCTGCAGCGACGGGCTGTCCAGTGAAAGCAGTGCACGGGCATGCCCCATGTCTATCTCCTTCTTCTGCAGACCCATCTGGACCAGTGCCGGAAGTTTCAGCAGACGGAGGTAATTGGCAATGGCTGCACGGCTCTTGCCCACACGTTCTGCCACACGTTCCTGTGTCATACCGCTCTTCTCCAGCAGATGTTCGTATGCCAAGGCTATCTCTATCGCATTCAGGTCTTCACGCTGAATATTCTCAACCAACGCCAGTTCCATCACACTTTCATCCTTGATGGTGCGGATATAAGCCGGGATAGCTGTCAATCCTGCCAGCTGACTGGCACGCCAACGACGCTCACCAGCAATAATCTGGAAGCGGTTATCGTCCACCTGACGCAGGGTAATCGGCTGAACGAGTCCCAACTCACGAATACTGTTTGCCAACTCTTCCAGCGCAACGGGATCGAACTCACGGCGCGGCTGGTTAGGATTGGCTTCTATCTGGTCCAAAGCGACCTCGTTAATCGTTGAGCTGCCCTGTGTGCTGACAGCCTCAGTAGATATCAACGCATCCAGACCACGGCCGAGGGCATTGGTCTTTGCATTTCGATTATATTTCTTTTGTACAGCCATAGTCTTTGTTTGGGAGTTAAAGCAGCCAAGGGTAATCAGCAGGAATCAAGCCAGCCACAACATTGTTCTTTGCTTCCGACAGACGACTTCCTTACTTTCTGCGGACGGCACATCTACGATTACAAAACAGCAGGTTCACAACCGACAAACAGCACATCCCCAGTTTTCAGCGCATATCCTTATCCTCTGCGTCTTTCCCTTCTTTAGTTCTTATTCTTTTCAATGATTTCCTTTGCAAGGTTGAGATGGTTCTTTGCGCCAGTAGAATCGGCATCATAGAGGATGACCGGCAAGCCGTGGCTCGGACTCTCGGATAGTTTCACGTTGCGCTGGATAACCGCCTTGAACACCAACTCCTGGAAATGGCGTTTCACTTCGTCGTAAATCTGACGGGCAAGGCGCAGACGACTGTCATACATCGTCAGCAGGAAGCCCTCAATCTCCAACTTCGGATTCAGCTTGCTCTTGATAATCTTGATGGTATTCAACAGCTTGCTGATACCCTCCAATGCAAAGTATTCACACTGAACTGGAATGACGACCGAGTCAGCTGCCGTCAAGGCATTGACAGTAATCAGACCGAGCGAAGGACTACAGTCTATCAGAATGTAATCATAGTCATCACGAATCGGAGCAAGCAGATTGCTCATCACCTTCTCACGACCACTGAGCTTCAACATCTCAATCTCAGCTCCAACAAGGTCGATATGGCTCGGAACAATATCCAACCCCTCTATGTCAGTTGTATAGATAGCATCTTTTATGTCGGCATGGTCAATGATACATTCGTAAAGCGAACAGTCCACCTCCTTGATATCCACGCCCAGACCGCTGGACGCATTCGCCTGCGGATCGGCATCAATCACCAATACAGACTTCTCAAGTGTTGCCAAGGAAGCCGCCAGGTTGATGGTGGTAGTCGTCTTTCCTACGCCGCCTTTCTGGTTGGCAAGTGCGATAATCTTTCCCATTTTTCTATTTAATCCAAATACGTTTATTAGGGTACAAAGATACATATTTTATATGAGATTGGAGGGCTTTATAAACCTTTTTTCGTACTTTTGCACAGAAATAAAAGTGAAAATTATGAATTCCAAGAAGCCTCTCATACTTATATCCAACGATGACGGATACCACTCTAACGGTATCCGCACGCTCGTTTCATTCCTCTCCGACTTTGCCGAAATCGTTGTCTGTGCACCAGAGGCAGCCCGTTCGGGGTTCTCGTGCGCCTTCTCCGTAGTCGATTACCTGCTGCTGAAGAAGCGTCACAACATACCCGACTGTGAGGTATGGTCCTGCACGGGTACACCTGTCGACTGTGTGAAGCTGGCTTTGGACCAGATTCTTGCCGGGCGCAAGCCCGACCTCATCCTGGGCGGTATCAATCACGGCGACAATTCTTCTGTGAACAATCATTACAGCGGAACAATGGGTATTGCGTATGAGGGCTGCATGAAGTATATTCCTTCCATAGCATTCTCAAGCTGCGACTACAACACTGCTGCCGACCTCTCTTACCTGCGTGATTACGTAAGGATTATTGTCAGGAAAGTTCTTGACGAGGGATTACCGAAAGGCATCTGTCTGAACGTGAACTTCCCTAAGGTTGAGAAGTTTGCCGGACTGAAGGTGTGCCGTATGGGCTTTGGAAGCTGGATAAGAGAGGTGGAACGTTGCAAGCATCCTCGTGGCTTTGACTACTACTGGATGACAGGACATTACCGTAACGACGAGCCAGAAGCAACCGACAATGACCAGTGGGCATTGGAACATGGATATGTATCTGTCACACCAACGAAAATTGACGTGACTGACTTCGAGGTGCTCAACAAGATGAAAACGTGGGAATCTCTTTAATTCATTGATATTATGAAGTATTACCTGATAGTTGGCGAAGCATCCGGCGACCTGCATGCCTCACGGCTTATGCAGTCGCTGAAGCAGTATGATCCGGACGCAGAGTTCCGTTTCTTCGGTGGTGACCTGATGACGAAAGCAGGGGGTACACGTGTGAAGCATTACCGTGAGCTTGCCTATATGGGCTTTGTTCCTGTGCTGCTGCACCTGCCCACCATCTTCAAGAACATGAAGATGTGTAAGGAAGACATCGTGCGTTGGAAGCCTGATGTCGTCATCCTCGTTGACTATCCGGGATTCAACCTCAATATCGCCAAGTTTGTAAAGAAGAATACAAAGATTCCTGTCTATTATTACATCTCACCGAAGATATGGGCATGGAAGGAGTGGCGTATCAAATCTATCAAGCGTGACGTGAGGGAGATGTTCTCCATCCTGCCGTTTGAAGTGCCTTTCTATGAGAAGAAGCATAATTACAAAATTCATTATGTTGGTAACCCGACAGCCGAGGAAATAGATAATTTCCGCCATGTCTACACAGAGTCAAAAGATGAGTTCTGCCAGCGCAACGGCTTGTCATCCAAGCCTATCATAGCCATCCTTGCCGGCAGCAGGAAGCAGGAAATCAAGGACAACCTGCCCTCTATGCTCGAGGCTGCACGCCACTTCGAGGACTATCAGATGGTGATTGCTGCAGCACCTTCCATCACTGAAAGTTACTATAAGAAGTTCCTGGGCGACAGCGAGGCTAAGATGGTGAAGACGCAGACATACGAGCTCCTCTCCCACTCCACTGTAGCACTTGTCACCAGTGGCACTGCTACACTTGAAACCGCACTGCTGAATGTCCCGCAGGTGGTCTGCTACGAAACACCAGTTCCAAAGTTGATTCGCTTTGCCTTCAAGCATATCATCAAGGTACGCTTCATCTCCCTCGTCAATCTCATTGCCGACAAGGAGATTGTGCAGGAACTTCTTGCCGACCGTTTCTCTATCCGCAACATTGCCAACGAGCTTTACCGCATTCTTCCCGGTCAGCCTTCCCGCGACCGCATGCTTGCTGATTATCAGCTTGTACGCGACCAATTGGGCAATGAAGCTGCACCCGACAATGCGGCAAGAATTATGGTTGAGAAGCTGACAAATGGGCGAGTGGATAGATTGACAAGTGAACAAGCGAACGAGTTGACGAATGAACAGGGATAAAGTTGACGACGGAAAAAGTTGACGAGCAGACAGGTTGCTTGACACGATAGCTGCTGTTCAAACTATCCCTTTCAACTTTTCAAGACAGAAGGGGCAGCAACTGAGCCACATTAAACCACACCACTGCGATTTATTTTCACGATAATAAAGATTTCTTTTCATGAAGAAAAATATTTCTCTTCGTGAAAATAAATATTTCTTTTCATGAAAAGAATTCGGCAACGAGGCTACTTTACCGTCTAAACAATCACAATAACAAGCTGGAATAACAGTCATTCCCATGTTAATTCCATATATTGTACAAGTCAAGACACATGAAGTTAAATATCTCCCTGACATGGAAGAAAGCTAAAACCTTCTTTCTAAGCCATAAGAAGACATCCTACCTTATCGGCTTGTTTTTCATCTACTGCTGTTTATACGTTGACTATGTTACGATAAGCAACACATGCCACAAGATAGACAACCTTGAGTACAAAGAAGGGGTTGTTTCCTATTGGAATCATACAGGCGGAGAATTCAATGATGCAACTCTAAAAATCAGGAATGACACAAATGTGTATATAACTCAACGTTATGATGGCTGGCTGTGTTTTCAACATAATGGGAAAAAGGATGAAACTGTTACCTTCTATACCGTTAAACATGAAGTAAAAGATGGGAAAAAGGGAATACCTTACTATGGATTATGCGAAAAAGGTAATCCACGAACTACCCTTTGGTTGTTCTTTGACATCCTTTTCTCTTGCTATAACCCCGTTCTTATTTGGTGGGCTCTTGGTGCCATCGGAACAATCCTCTTTAATTTTCAAATAATCCGGGACTATTTCATCCTGCCTTTAAGTATTGTGGTTTTAGGCGTAAGTCTACTTATGTTTATCATAGCTTCCATATCATAAAAGGCTTGAATACGGTTTCCTCCCACCCTTTCCATAAAAGAGCGGGAAGATTATCTGGTCAGATAATACCCATCAGACGGAGTACCGTCGGCGTAAGCAGGGCTGTAAAGATACCATTCAGGGTAATACCCAGACTGGCAAAGGCACCATACTTGCTGCTATATGCCATCGCAGTCGATGCACCAACGGCGTGGGAAGCTGCTCCCATAGAGAGACCCTGTGCGATAGGACTGCTGACATGACCAATAGACAGGGTTCTGAAGCCTACCAATGCACCGATGATACCCGTGATAACGACTACAGCTGCAGTAAGTGAAGGAATACCGCCAAGACTCTGCGTTACTTCCATCGCAATAGGTGTTGTGACAGACTTACTTGCCATTGAAAGTATTATTACCGGTGGTGCTTCACAAAGTTTGGCTACCAAAACAACACTCACGATGCCGACAAGACAGCCGACAAGCTGTGACATGACGATTGGGAACCACAATCGTTTAATCGCATCGAGCTGAAGATAAAGAGGTACGCCTAAGGCTACGACAGCAGGCTTGAGCCAGAAGTCAATCAGCTGTGCGCCTTGCTTGTAGACTTCAAAAGATACACCCGTCACCTTGAGATAAACGATGATAAGCACAATCGCAATCAAGATAGGATTGAGTAGCATCCAGCCTGTACGCTGCTGCAGACGACGGATATAAAAGAACGCTGCAAAAGTCAATGTCAGGATGACATACTGATTTGAGAAAATATCCTTGCCGTCCTGTATGAGGTTGATCGTCTGACCAATAGTTTCTTTCAATGGTGACATTATTCTTCCTCCGTTTTATTGATTTCACTCTGTCCGTGTAACGCTTTCTCCACCTCAGCCTGTTCAGCATCTTTCAAGGCTTCAGCCTCCTCCATTTCCTGAAGTGCCTTCTTCAACTTTTCAGCATGGGCACGATGATGAAGCAGGTCCATTGCCATCAACCGGCGTTCAAACTTGATGACAAGCTGATGCATGTGACCCGTAACGACCAGCACGAGAAGAGTACTGACAACAGTTGCCGTAACTATCGGGAACCAGTTTTCCTTGATATCATCAAGATAGAGAATCAATGCTACCCCAGGCGGAACAAAGAAGAAACCAAGGTTGGCTATCAGAAGCTCTGAAAGACGCTCAACCCACTTCAACTTCACCCATCCCAACTTTAGGAAAAGCGTGAGAAGAAGCATACCGATGATACTGGACGGCAGTTTTATTCCTGTAGCCCATACAACAAACTCTCCCAATGCCAGGCATCCGAAGATGACGAAAAACTGTCTTGCCATGTAAAATAGTTATTATTCAGCACAGCCAAAGAAATGGTCGCTTGAATAGTTACAGCACTTAAATGTCCATGCAAAGTTATAGTTTTTTCAGGTATCCGCATCTGTTTTTCTCTTTTTTAATACTTGCTAAAAGTCCAGTAGGTGATATTTATCAATCAGAAAACAAGCGTAATCGGATTTTTTTGCGTAAGTTTGCAGACAATAAAAAGGTTTATGACTTCCGTAATGACAGAGACTGACAACAACATATCCGACAAGAAACTGCGACTGACCATCCGATTCGGCAGGAACAGCATGGCATTTGCCGTAGGCGACCCACAGGAGAACGGCATGCTTGTTTATGAACCCTACGAAATGAATACGGGTATCTCCATAGCTGCCAACCTGCGTGAAGCCTTCAAGGTTTCAGAACTGTTGCAGAGTGGTTACAAACGACTGCTGGCTGAGCTGGATACGCCCGTGATGCTGATGCCGGTCGATGAATTCAGAACACAGGATATTGAAACACTCTATCATCACACCTATCACAGGCAGGGCAACGAAGAGATTCTCTCCAGTGTGCTGCCCGACTTGAATGCTGTTGCGGTCTTTGCCATCAACAAGGACCTCAAACTTGTCATTGACGACCACTTCAAGGACATCCGCATCCAACCGTTGATGCAATCGGTATGGACACATCTCTACCGCCGATCCTTTGCTGGTCCACGCCGAAAGCTCTACGCTTACTTCCATGAGAAACGGATGGAAGTTTTCAGTTTCCAGCAGAACAGGTTCCGCTTCTGCAATTCATACGATGTAGCACAGGCACATGATGCCCTCTATTATCTTCTTTATATATGGAAACTGACGGGAATGGATACTGACAAGGACGAGTTATATCTCATCGGTGACATACCTGATCAGGAGCGACTTGTCGGAAATATCAAACAGCATCTGAAGTTCTGTAGGATAGTCAATCAGGAAGTAGACTTCAACAACGTTCAGCTGGCACGAAGGATGGAGATTCCTTACGACATGAAAGCCATCTATCTGGAATAACAGGGAGGAGAGGCAGATAAGGCATAAAGGGTCAAGGGAGACCGAAGAGGTTATGCCAACTTAACTCCCCATAATTCCCTTAGTTTCTATAATTCCTTACATATACGATAAAGGGTAATGCCTTAACTCCCTTTCACTCCTTTCATCCCTTCAACCCCTTCCATCCCTTACAACTCCTAAAAAAGAAACAATGCGAATCATAACAGGAAAATATAAAGGCAGGCATTTCGACATCCCACGTACCTTCAAGGCGCGTCCGACAACCGACTTTGCCAAAGAAAACATCTTCAATGTCATCAACGGTTATCAAGACTGGGAAGAGACAAGCGCACTCGACCTCTTCGCAGGTACGGGAAGCATCTCCCTGGAACTTCTCTCACGGGGCTGCCGACAGGTGATAAGCGTAGAGAAAGACCGTGACCATGCCCGCTTCATCAGTCAATGTATGGAGAAAATCGGGGCAGATGACCATATATTGATAAAAGGTGATGTCTTCCGTTTCCTCAAGAGCTGTCATCAGAAGTTCGACCTCATCTTCGCCGACCCTCCCTATGCATTGCAGGAACTGGCTACCATCCCCGACCTAATCTTCCAGTATGACCTGTTGAATGAAGATGGTCTGCTCGTCTTTGAACATGGCAAGCACAATGATTTCTCTACCCATCCCCACTTCCTTGAACACAGAAGTTATGGCAGTGTGAACTTCACGTTGTTCAGATAGGCACTGCCACTCCGCCGCCTTCGGGTATCAACGGTCAAATACATAAGAAAGATTCTTTTAATCCCAATCAGCTGTCAGAAATCCAGTTCCAAACCATTGCTATCCGACAACTTTTCCCATGGAAGTTAGTCATTAGTGTCCTACCAATCATTATAACGACAATTATAAATCTCTCTTATCATTTTCTGCCGATGTGCTGTTGCCCAGCACCATTGGTGTTGTTGGTAAACACCAATGGTGTTGGGTGCTGAACACCTTGCAATACAATGTTATTGGAAAACAGTTGTACTACCATAAGCAAACAACACTTATTTGATTAGAACATCAGGACATAATAACAGTTTAACGTCTTTATCTTTCCCACACTCTGTGCACTCCACTGACCGCAAGGGCTCTCTGTGTGAGAGCTGTGTCACAAAGACCTGAAGGTCATAGAACTCACAGAAGACTACGCCAGTGATTCAGGATTATGATTACCGCCGTTGGCAGTGTTCTTTGTCGCCCCTACGCCTTCATCACAAAGACAATCAGCTCGACAATAAACAAATCCGTTCAGGTTCTAATGAACTGATTTGGGATTAAAAGAGATTTTGCATTGGAGCGGATGCTATTTAAGTTTTATCGGATAATAATAGCTCTCAACTTTTCCTAATTCCCGATTGTCCTCAACCTGGGATTATAATATTCTATAGGACTAAAGCATATTCAACAACAAAAAAAGCCATATCGGAACCCATTATTAGCGTTCCGATATGGCTCTTTAAAACTTGACGAATATAATCTGTAATCTTCGGAGTGTCCGTTATTCTTTTGACACATCCGCCCGATTATCTATCTTTATCCTTATTATATTGCCCACTTCTACCTTTGAAAGGGCTTTTCACCTTTACAACAGCGGGCTCAACAGCCTTACCATCGACTCCCACAGACGCTGAAGGAAAGAACGATGGGTAAGATTGCGCACATCCTCCAAGGCAACACACTCTTCCTGGTCTTTGAGAAAGATTGCCTTTACCTGCAGCGCAACATCCTTATCATAGAAGAAAGCATTGGATTCAAAATCATTCTCAAAGCTGCGGAAGTCTACATTCGTAGATCCTATGGTTGCCATTGTATCATCAGTTACAAGGAGTTTTGAGTGATTGAAACCCGCCTTATACAGATACACCTTCACACCAGCCTTCACCGTTGCCATCACATACGAACGTGATGCCCATTCCACAATCTTCGTATCCGTCTCGTAAGGTATCATCAGTCTTATGTCAACACCCGACAACGCCGCCGTGCGCATGGCAAAGAGGATTGGCTCGGTAGGCAGGAAATAAGGTGTTTCCATGTAAACATAATGTCTGGCACTGGCAAGTATCCTTACATATCCCTGCTCAATCTCAGGCCACAGACTTGTGGGACTGCTCGTAACAATCTGTACAATACAGTCATTCTCACCCACGATACTCGCCGGATAATAACTTCGGTCAGTTATCAGCACCCGGCTGACGAAGAACCAGTCTACCAGGAAAGCACGTTGCAAGCCATATACAGCTGCACCCGTTATCTTTACATGTGTGTCACGCCATGCCAACTTCCCGATTCCCTTCACATAGCGCATGGCTATATTCATACCACCGATAAAGCCCACCTCGCCATCAATCACACAGATCTTGCGGTGATTACGGTAATTCACCTTACTCGTGAAGACCGGGAAACATACAGGCATGAAGGCATGTACCTCAACACCTTCAGCACGCATACGGTCGAAGAAACGGTTTTTGGTTTTCCATGAACCCACATCGTCGTAGATAACACGCACCTCAACACCCTGTCGTGCCTTGTCAATCAGTGCATCGGCAACTATCTGTCCCAAAGGATCATCGGATATGATAAAGCTGTCAAGGTGGATATGGTGCTCCGCCTTACCTATTTCCATCAGCAACGAAGGAAAGAACTCATACCCAGAGGTATAGATTTCCGTTTCGTTATTCTTGAAAGGCAAAGCCCAGTTCTGGTTCATGAAAAGTTTGATGAGCATGCGATACTCATCAGGCAGATGGAGCCTTTTCTGCTCAACAAACTCCAACATGGAACGCTTGGTAAGCTGGTCAATGCTATACTGCCATATCTTACGTTCCTTGCGTGTTGTCTGTCCGAAGAAGAAATAGAGGATAATACCCAACATGGGAATGAACGTCAGTACCAGCATCCACGCCATTGTCTTGGCAGGCTGCCGGTTGTCCATCAACACACGCACCATCACTATGATGATGACAACGATGTAGATAGCCAGGAAAATCCAATGAACGTAATCCATCTTTATCCTCCTTTCCTTTTCACTTTCCCTTAGAATTGTCTTTTCCGCTTATTCCTTCCTTTTCCCGCAAACGCTGGATATATGCCAATTCATCCAATGCAAAGTCGCTGTTTTCCGGGTCATCAACCATCTGACGGAGCAGCTGTTCAGCCTCATCAAGCCGACGCAGCTCTATCAACACATAAGCCTTCCGCCTGTACAGGAACTGCAGGAAAGGGCGCAACAGCGGGTCGAGTTCTTCCTCATCATCATCTGGAACAGAATTTCTCAGTTCCTCCAAGATATTATCTATGCTCATAAGAGAACGGAAGTCGCCCATATTGACCAGACAGTTCACATACTCTTCGGCATAGACAGCACGGTTAAGTCCGATGGTGAACGTAAGATAATAATAAGCCCGTTCATACTGTCGCAGCTCATTATAACAGAAACCCAACATATAGCATATCTCAAAGAAGATGTCACGCTCACCTTTACCCAACTTCTGGAAACCTGCATGCAACAGTCGGAAAGCATTCTCCAAAGTGGCTACTGCTTCATAATAACGTTTCTGCCGATAAAGAGCTCTGCCACGATAGACAAACTGACCGGCATCCATGTTTACCACGTTGGCTATCACCTGCTGTTCTTCGGTAAGCTGATTGCCCTCACCATTAGCGATCTTGCTCTTGGCTTCCTTCCACATATAGACAAACTCATCCTGCAACTGCTTCGTTGTGCGAAGGTCGTATGCCAACAGAACCGAACGCGACACCACCTGCATTTCCCTCGAATAAAGGGGTCTGCCAGCCGCTGACGGCAACGGTAACAACGTGGCAACTACCTGGTAATAGAGCACATCATCACAACTATCTGCCTGCTGAATACTGAAAGTCATGCGACGCCGTGTCGTGGGATGAGACGGAAGAAAGAAGATGAGGTCGAGCATTACATTCTGTCGGACGAACGAACCGTCAGCTATCAACTCCTCAGAAAGGTTATAGGAAGCAATGGCATCACGGTCGTTGATGACCGTCAGTCCCTCTGTCACAACGGTCAACTCAGAGAAAACCGCATCCACCATACCGAACACCTTATCCATCCACTGGCTCAAGGTGGCAACATCCTTGTCGTTCTGCCGCCATCCAGGTGCCGTCTTCTGGTGTCTCAGTTCCTGTTCACGCAGAAGAAAGAAGTCACGCGACAGGTCTTTCACTGCACGTTCTATGTCGTTTGTATCCGAATTCTTCGCATCCCTCTTCACCTCATTCAGGTTTCTTACAAATGCACTCTGCCATGCAAAGGAATCAACCATAGCCGAAGAAAGAATCTCTTTGGCACGGTCATCATCCAGCAGAAGCGTCCTCAGAATATGCAAATCAATGACATTCGTCTCTTCATTGATAGTATAACTAAACCGAGGACCGTCAGAATTAAGATTGAACTGATTGCATACATGGCGCACTATATTGATGTCATTCACCTCTGTTTCAGCAAAAAAGAGGAAAGACAACTCTACCTGCGGATGCTGGTTAGAGATATGAATACCGAAATGTCCGCTCTGGAAGTCAAAACGAACAATGACCGCTTCCTTCTCCTCCCGCCACACTCCAGTACAATTGAGTGCCTTCAGTGCCTTTGACACAATCCTTCTGTTCTCACTCTGATTGAGGTTTGAGAGCTGAAGCGGCTGTCTGAATATGTTTCTTATCTTATTTATCATATCAGAATCTCACTACCTAATTTCTTTGCCAGTTCATTGCGGAGAAGCTGCAACTTCTTGATTTCTGCCATTGTCTTCATCATCTCCTCACTATCCTGCGTCTGTCGCATCTTCTCCATGAGCTCTTTCAGATGGGAAGAAACATAATCAAGACGGAAGTCGGCAACAAGATGTAAAACACGGTCACGCAACGTCTGTTCTGTTTCCTTCACCTGCAGACTCTCTGCAAGCTGGAAACGGTCAACACTCAGCTTCACGGCTGCAGATGCGATATGAATATCTGCATGCTGCGTGAAGTATTCTTCTGCCTTGAAACCCTCCTCGCCACAATGGTCTACTGCTTCCTGCAATATCCTTGTATAAAGTTCGTTCGAAAAGCCGAGGTTGTCACTTCCAAGGTCGTAGGCTATGTATTGCGCTACGGTCAGACTGTAGACCTGTCCGCTATCCTCGTCTTTCACGTCACGGAAGATAACCTTTTCACCGTCCTTGACGACAGCCTGAACGAGCATCTGTTCCACCTTCGACACCTGCCGGACAGGTACTGTAGCCTGTTCTTCCACCTGCTGTTGCCGTATGACCGCATCCCGTTGCTGTTGCTGTTCACGTGTCTGCTGTTCCCGGTTGGAATAGATATTGCGATTCATCTGCTCCATCAACGTCCGTTCTGACACACCAGTTCGGTTAGCGCACTCACGGATATAGGTATCACGGAGTATCGGGTCTTTGATAACAGAGATGCTCTGCACTATCGAACCGACAGCTTCTGAACGCTTGACAGGGTCGGTAACACCATTGAGAAGAATATTAATTTTAAAGACAATGAAGTCAGTCTGATTGTCTTCTATATACTTTCTGAAATCCTCCGCACTATGATTACGTGCGAACTCATCAGGGTCTTTGCCGTCAGGAAGCAATAGCACCTTCACGTTCATACCCTCCGACAGCAGCATGTCAGTACCTCGAAGGGCTGCGTGCTGTCCGGCTTCATCGCCATCATAGAGCAGAACGATATTGGAAGTAAAACGGTGCAGGAGCCGAATCTGATGCACCGAAAGTGCCGTACCACTATTGGCAACAACATTCTCAATACCGCATTGATGCATGGAAACAACATCCGTATATCCTTCCACCATATAGACGAGGTCATACTTGGCAATGGCTTTCTTCGCTTGGAAAATGCCATAGAGTTCACGCTCTTTGTGGTATATGGCACTATCAGGGGAGTTGACATACTTCTGACTCACTCCTTTCGTCCGTGCATCCAGCAGACGACCGCCGAAGGCTGTAACCTTACCGCTAACACCCACCCACGGGAACATTACACGCCCATTGAAACGGTCGATAAGTTCTCCATTCTCACGCTCGAAGCAAAGACCTGTCTTAATAAGAAAATCCCTCTGGAAACCTGCCTTCAAGGCAGCATCAGCAAAGGCATGACGGTTCGACAAACAGAAACCCAACTGGAACTTACGGATAATATCATCTCTGAAACCACGGCTGCGAAAATACTGCATACCAACAGCCATACCGTCAACATCGTTGTGCAGGATGTTGTCAAAGTACCTTGCAGCCCATTCATTGACCAGGAACATCGATTCCCGTTCATTCTCCTGCTGTTTCTCTTCAGTCGTAAGTTCCCGTTCATGCACCTCGATGTGATACTTATTCGCGAGCCACTTCAAGGCTTCGGGATAAGTCATCTGCTCATGTTCCATGACAAACTTCACCACATTACCCGCTGCGCCACATGAAAAGCATTTGTAAACACCTTTCACCGGACTGACGGAGAACGATGGGGTACGGTCATCATGGAAAGGGCACAAGCCTTTGTAGCTTGTTCCCGCCTTGCGTAAAGAAACGAAATCGCTGATTACCTCAACGATATTCGACGCATTCATAATCCTGTCTACGGTCGGTCTGTCAATCATTATGCTACAAAGATAACATAAACCGATGATATGACAAAGCAAGAACAGGAAAAAGATAGATACATCCTGCAAGAAAACCTTGCCATAGACAACTGCTCTCTATGCCAAGACTTCATAGAATCCTCACACGGCATTCAATAAATATGATACGCTTTCTTCACATTCTGCAGCAACCCCTCTTGTCTGCTTTCCTTCTTGCTCATGATAATCTTCATCGCAAAAGGGCGGGGCAACAGGAGAAAGACGGCATCCTCGCCTACCATATCTTTCTGGCAAGGTTGTGCCTCATAGGTAGATATGACATTATAAACCTCAACCCTTTTCTTCTTTCCGTCAAACTCCTCCTGCATATAATTGGAATAACGGCAGCTACTTAGATAGAAGTAATTGTCTGCCTGCTGATACACTGCTTCAATGTCAATCTGCCAGTCCTTATACTTATGCCCGTACATGGCATTGATTGTTGAGCGCACAAGGGCATTGGTTCGGTGCTGTACATTATAAGCCAACCCCGTAGAACGTTTTGCCCTGAGGATGGCATTCTGCAGTGTGTCTATACATAAATAGCCCGAATCTTTCCAATCCTTTTTCGACTTGAACAGAATCCTTACCACATTGGCTCCCAAATCTTCAGATTCGTTATCCACATAAAACTTATGTTCCTTCACGAACTTCTCGTCCATATCAGAAACAAAGTCATGATAGAGCGTGTTTTTAAGGTTACCATAGTCACAGCCAGCCGACTTATCCTTAAAGGTGATAACATTCTCCAAGGGAGAGATCTCAAAGTATTCGTTCTTTCTTACCAGTCCATTACTCGCAAAGCGGTACAACACAGTATCGCCCACATTCTGCGTCTGATACGCATATCGTTGCACACCAACGTTTCTATATTTCCGTGCTTTCGTCTTCACAAAACCCATCAACATGGGTCTGACCCATGCCGGCTCACCAACAGGACTCACGACAACTTCCGAAAGCAACTGTGTGCTTTGCTCCATAAACAGTGTATCAGGCAATACTTTCACACTTTCTTTCTGGTAGTTTATATGCGAGACTGTCAGATTATCAAAGGCAAAATCCACAACTACCCTACCCTGCTGGTCGCTGAACGTACTTCTCACCTTCCCCATGTAGGTGGTATATACGCTTGCCCTATTCACTGGAATATTATTTACCCTATCCCAAATCACAAAGCCTTTCTGCGCAAACAGAGTCACAGAAAGAAATAAAAAAGCAACAACGACTACAGACCGTTTATTCATTTGGCACATCAGCTTTATTTATCAACTAATTCCTATTGTCTTCATGATTCTGCAAGTATCAAGATTCTTAAAAGGTGACAACACATCGCACAAAGGTATGAAAAAAGAAAAACACACACAATACCGTCTACTTTTATTACACAATTTATGCACTCATAAACATATTGTATCATAACAAAATACATACTTCTTTGTCATGCTACACACTCACTGCCGAATTATTTTCGTGAAGAAAAATATTTATGATCGTGAATAGAACTTACAAGTTATGTGGTTTTGTTCATTGCACAGGCTACAATTTGGACATCAGACAGGGTTCCCCATTAGTTTCAAGGGCTTTATAGGTTCATCCGATAAATGCGTAGTTTGGAAATAGAACAAAGGCTTATCCACCTGCATGGTATGACTATCCAAAATCAGATGGTCTTACAAGGGGGGATAAGGTAAAATGTAGAAAAGGTAAATAAATACTATGTCCTTCCGTCTTCTACAAACAACTTAGTCCCATATCACTTAATGTTTGTAAACTATTTTCATGCATTCCAAAACCAATACATGGTCTCTTGGCTTCTAAAAGACGCCCAATTGACTTGCAATAGATGCCCTTTTGAGGTCTAACTAACGCCCTTTTGAAGTCCAATTAAGCACCTTTTCTTGCACGACTTTATAACTGACTGATTTACTGTTGGTTGTAAACTTGCTTTTTACACGTGTTTTTGCCTTTATTTGTAGGTGCTTCACCCGAAATTATGTCATGTTTTTTCAATTCATTATCTGCGGATTTCAAAGTATTAACATGAAAAGGTTTTCTGTGTCGGAGGATGATAACAGAACAGACTGCCAAGACGGTCTTGGCTATGTTTTTGTTTAACGAATAACTTTGGTTCTTCCGTTAAAGCTATACGAAAAGCATCCACACATTTAACGGAAGAACCGCTTTATAGAGGTTAAACAAAAGTCGTCAATCACCATCTTTACTACGCCCATACAATTAAAGGAAAAGGTTTAACTCCAACAAAGCACCCAATGGAAAAATCCCCTGACTCCTAATAAACATAAACACAGTCAAGCGGTTTTTGTGCAACTTTTTTTGTTTATGTTACAAAAAAACTGTACTTTTGCCCTCAACCAAAACAATTGAATATTTAAATAACACATTATTATATTTATGAGTTTGAAAATTGTAGTACTTGCCAAGCAGGTACCTGACACAAGAAATGTGGGAAAAGATGCTATGACAGCCGAAGGAACGGTGAACCGTGCTGCGCTGCCTGCCATCTTCAACCCTGAAGACCTAAACGCTCTGGAGCAGGCTCTGAGACTAAAGGAACAGAACCCAGGCTCTACTGTAGGAATTTTAACCATGGGTCCTCCACGTGCTGGAGAGATTATCCGACAGGGACTCTATCGTGGTGCTGATACCGGCTGGCTGCTTACTGACCGCAAGTTTGCTGGTGCTGACACACTCGCTACTTCTTATGCTTTGGCGATGGCTGTACAGAAAATCGGTGATGTAGACATCGTCATCGGCGGACGTCAGGCTATCGATGGTGATACCGCACAGGTAGGACCACAGGTTGCACAGAAGTTAGGACTCAATCAAGTTACTTATGCAGAGGAAATCCTGAAGATTGAGGATGGCAAGGCTACTATCCGCCGTTATATTGACGGTGGTGTAGAGACCGTTGTTGCTCCATTGCCAATACTCGTCACAGTGAATGGTACGGCTGCTCCTGCACGTCCTTGCAATGCCAAGCTCGTAATGAAGTACAAGTATGCTACTTGTCCTATGGAGCGCAAGGGCGATGAACCTTGGACACAGCTCTATGAGGAGCGTCCTTACCTCACACTGAACCAGTGGTCAGTTGCCGATGTTGACGGTGACGAGGAGCAGTGCGGTTTGAGTGGTTCGCCAACAAAGGTGAAGTCTGTTCAGAACATCGTCTTCCAAGCTAAGGAGAGCAAGACCCTCACCGGCTCAGACGAGGATGTGGAAGGACTCATCAAGGAACTGTTAGGAGAGAAGATTATTGGTTAAAAGCCTCTCCCCCAACCCCTCCCCGAGTGGAGAGGGGCATAGAATGTTCTGTTAAACATAAGATTGAACATTATGGGGAGGTATCATATAAACATAAGAAAATCCCCCAGCAAGTGAAGCATTTCACTCCCCTCTCCATTACTTCCCTTCGGTCAGTGACCGTTGGTTCGGAGAGGGGGCGGGGGTGAGGCGTATGAACAACGTATTTGTATATTGCGAAATAGAGGAAACCACCGTACAGGAGGTTTCACAGGAGCTGCTGACCAAGGGTCGCAAGCTCGCAAATGAGTTAGGTGTGGAACTCCATGCCATCGCTGCCGGTAGTGGTATCAAGGGAAAGGTAGAAGACCAGATCCTGCCATACGGTGTAGACAAACTCTTTGTCTTTGACGGTGAGGGACTCTTCCCTTACACATCAGCACCACACACAGACATTCTCGTTAACCTCTTCACTGAGGAGAAACCACAGATCTGTTTGATGGGTGCTACTGTTATCGGTCGTGACCTTGGTCCACGTGTGTCATCTTCATTGACCAGTGGCCTTACAGCCGATTGTACTCAACTTGAGATTGGTGACTACGAAGATAAGAAAGCTGGTAAGCACTATGAGAACCTGCTCTATCAGATTCGTCCTGCATTCGGCGGTAACATCGTAGCAACCATCGTCAACCCTGACCACCGCCCACAGATGGCTACCGTACGCTCTGGCGTTATGCAGAAGGCTATCTATGAGGGTAAGGCAAAGGGTGAGGTTGTCTATCCAGACGTAGCGAGGTATGTACCAGAGCTTGACTATGTGGTAAAGGTCATCGACCGTCATGTTGAGCCAGCACAGAACAACCTGAAGGGAGCTTCAATTGTTATTGCTGGTGGCTATGGTGTCGGTTCTAAAGAGGGTTTCGACCTACTCTTTAAGTTGGCAAAGGAACTTCATGGAGAGGTTGGTGCCAGCCGTGCCGCCGTTGATGCAGGTTGGGTAGACCACGATCGTCAGATTGGTCAGACCGGTGTCACCGTCCATCCAAAGGTTTACATTGCTTGTGGTATCTCTGGACAGATTCAGCACATCGCTGGTATGCAGGACAGTGGCATCATCATCTCTATCAACAACGATCCAGACGCTCCTATCAATACCATTGCCGACTATGTCATCAATGGCTCTGTTGAAGAGGTTGTTCCGAAGTTGATAAAGTACTATAAGCAGAATAGTAAGTAAAGCCTCACCCCGACCCCCTCTCCGAGTGGAGAGGGGAGTAATCACCAATGTTTGGTGAGACTAAAAAGAAAGAGTTGCTAAAGCACATGGAGAAGGATGTAACAGAATGGTTTGAAACTGCATCTATTGACAGATACGACCTCTTAAAAGAATATGCCAAAGAAAACAGACAGCACATGACCGCTGCCGAAAAAACACTTTGGACTCTCTTACGTCAAACTGTCTATGGTTTTAAATTTAGACGTCAACATCCTATCAACGATTTCATTGCTGACTTTATCTGCTTAGAGGCAAAACTGATAATAGAAGTTGATGGAGCATATCACAGTGAACCTCAACAACAAAAGAATGACCAAGTCCGCACGGACATACTCTCTGATATGGGATATAAGGTAATACGCTTCACTAACGAAGAAGCACTATCAAACCCAAAAGCTGTTTTAAGAACTATCAAAGAAGAATTATATTATAAATAATAAAGTCCTAACAACCTCCAATAGAACATTTCACTCCCCTCTCCACTCGGAGAGGGGTTGGGGGTGAGGCTCTTTTTATCATGGCAAATTATTATACTGACCACCCAGAAATAGCGTTTCACTTGGAGCATCCATTGATGAAACGCATCGTAGAGCTGAAAGAGCGTAACTACGCTGATGCTACGACACACGCTGATGCACCGGTAAACTATGAGGATGCTATCGAGAACTACAAGCGCATCTTGGATATCACTGGTGACATAACAGCAAACATCATTGCACCTAACTCGGAGTCTGTTGACCTCGAAGGTCCACACCTCATCGACAAACGTATGCACTATGCCAGCAAGACCTTAGAGAATATCCAAGCTACTCGTCAGGCTGGCTTGTGGGGCGTTTCTATGCCTCGCCGCTATGGTGGACTGAACCTGCCAAACGTTGTCTTCTCTATGATGTCTGAGCTTATCGCTGCTGCCGATGCTGGTTTCCAGAACATCTGGTCACTGCAGTCTTGTATCGACACACTCTACGAGTTCGGCAACGAGGAGCAGCGTCAGAAGTATATCCCACGTATCTGTGCCGGTGAGACAATGTCAATGGACCTCACCGAGCCTGATGCTGGCTCCGACCTCCAGCGCGTGATGCTCAAGGCAACCTTCGACGAGAAGGAGAACTGCTGGCGACTGAATGGTGTGAAGCGCTTCATCACCAATGGTGACTCTGACATCCACCTCGTCCTTGCACGTTCAGAAGAGGGCACACGTGATGGTCGTGGACTCTCAATGTTCATCTATGACAAGCGTAACGGCGGTGTTGACGTACGTCATATTGAGCATAAACTTGGTATCCATGGCTCTCCTACCTGCGAGCTTGTTTACAAGAATGCGAAGGCAGAACTCTGTGGTAACGTTCGCATGGGTCTTATCAAGTACGTAATGGCATTAATGAACGGTGCTCGCCTCGGCATCGCAGCACAGTCTGTCGGTCTTGAGCAGGAGGCTTACAACGAGGGATTGGCTTACGCTAAGGATCGTGCACAGTTCGGAAAGAAGATTGTCAACTTCTCAGCTGTCTACGATATGCTCTCTCGTATGAAAGCAAAACTCGATGCTGGTCGTTCTCTCTTGTATCAGACTGCTCGCTATGTTGACATCTACAAGGCTCTGGAAGATATTGCACGTGACCAGAAACTCACCGCTGAAGAGCGTCAGGAGATGAAGAAGTACACTCGCCTTGCTGATGCCTTCACACCATTGGCAAAGGGTATCAACTCTGAGTATGCTAACCAGACAGCCTACGATTCTATCTCTATCCACGGTGGTTCTGGCTTCATCATGGAGTACAAGTGTCAGCGTCTGTATCGTGATGCACGTATCTTCTCTATCTACGAGGGTACAACTCAGCTGCAGGTTGTTGCTGCCGTGCGCTACATCACTAACGGCACTTACCTTTCTATCATGAAGGAAATGCTCGAAGCTGAACTTGCTTGCGACTGCATGAAGGGTCTGCGTGAGCGTGTTACTAAACTCGTCCAGCTCTATGAAGAGGCTGTTGAGAAGGTGAACGCAAGCGACAATCAGGATGTTCACGACTTCCTCGCACGTCGTCTTTACAATATGACTGCCGACATCATCGGTTCTCTCCTCCTCATCGAAGATGCTGCTAAGGCACCAGACCTCTTCAAGAAATCTGCCCACGTCTTCGTTCGTATGGCTGAGGAAGAAGTTATCGGTCACACTGCTTACATCAAAGCCTTCAACGCTGAAGACCTTGAGCAATTCAAGGCTGTGGAAGAAAAGGTCGCAGAAGCATAATCTTTTTTATTAAGGTTAACACCATACAAAAGCAACCGAGCATAACGCTTGGTTGCTTTTTTCATTGCAGAATAGCCTTGAATAAAACGGATTAATAGCAATTATCGACCTATCTTGAAGCTAATAGCCTTAAAACACCGCAAAGGTAGCACAATAAATAAGGAGAAGCAAAACTGAAATAATTATAAATATTAGTAGTTATCTGCCTATTTATAACTATCTTTGTCACTGTTATTAAAAGGAGAAAACAAGATGAAGAAATATTTTAGAGCAAGTATGTTGCTGATGGGCTTATTGTTCGTCCAGTCAACAACAGCATCCGCACAATGCCCGATAAAGGAGCAGATTATGAACAGTGACAGTGAAGGCGACAGTGGTTCAAGCACAAACCGAACAGAACAAAACAGCCCGACCACCCACACATTGATTATCTTCTACGACAAGAAGACGGGCAACAAGCCCCTGATAAAAGCCATCAAGAAGCAGGGCTGTACCCTTCTCTACAAATACAAGGAGTTCAGCGGAGTAGCTGTCAAGGTTGATGAGAAGCACGATGTTGACAAAGCCATTGCCGACTTCAAGAAGGTAAAAGGCGTAACAAGCGTGAACAAAGACGGGATTATGCAGACACAGTAACAAGATTTACTGCCATTTCCTGACAAACTAAAGTCAAGCTACAGTGCAAAACACTGTTGCTTGACTTTATTCATTAAGTTACCTCAAGAGCAGAGTTAACCTACCAATATATTTAATCAATCACTATGAAATAGCATTTAGCACTCTATCAGAAAGAAATAGTTGTGAAGATAATAAATTTATCGTATATTTGCAGCGGGATTGTCCAATACTTCTATAATGAGATTTTTATAATGTTAAACAAAGTTATCATAGATGGATACAAGTCTATCCATCACGCTGATTTGGAGTTAAGACCGATCAATATATTGATTGGTTCAAATGGTGTTGGCAAAACTAACTTCATTTCTTTCTTCAGACTGATAAACATCATCTATGAGCAACGATTGCACAACTATACGATGCAGAACAGTGCAGAAAGACTATTCCATTATGGCCGAAAGCAAACCAAAGAACTGAAAGGCTATTTGAAATTTGGCGACAATGCTTATGGAGTAACTCTTCAGGCACGGGACAACGGAAGTCTGTTCATTGGCAAAGAAAGCAGCTACTACCAATCAAGCCGTTACAGTATGTCTAATATAGATGAAAGCTATATTAAAGACTCAACTACCTATAGAGACAAGTGGCTGAGAGAATACCTTCAAAGTTACAAGATTTTTCACTTCCATGACACAAGTAAAGGTGCACCGTTGAGAAGCAATGCAAATATCAACGACAACCGCTTTCTCAAGACAGACGGAAGTAATCTTCCCGCCTTTCTCTATATGCTGCAAGAGAAATATCCCAAGACTCTGAAACGAATAGAACTGACTATCCGCTCTGTCATGCCTTACTTTGGCAATTTTGCTTTGGCAGCATCTCTACTTGATGAAAGCCAAATCAACTTACAGTGGAATGATATGGAGAATAACGAGAAGTATTTCGATGCCAATGATTTATCTGATGGCAGCATTCGATTCATCGCTCTTGCTACACTCCTGCAACAACCTGTCTTGCCCAAGGTTATTATCATTGACGAACCAGAACTGGGTCTACACCCAACAGCTATCGTCAAGCTGGCTGGCATGATAAAATCTGTTGCCTCCAGAGACTGTCAGGTTATAATATCCACACAGTCAGTAAACCTTATCAACAACTTTGATGCTGACGATATTATCACTGTAGACCGCAAGGACAAACAATCTACTTTCAAAAGACTGAACAGCGACACATTGCAAAGCTGGTTAGACGATTATTCTTTAGGAGAATTATGGACAAAAAGTGTAATTAACGGACAACCAACATTACTATGAAAAGACTGGTAATAATAGTAGAAGGCGAAACTGAAGAAAGTTTTGTTAATAATATACTTTGTCCTTTTTTCTGTTCCAAAGGACTATACAATACCATACAATGCTTCAAGACAAAACACTCTAATGGAGGAGTTTCCAAATACTCTTACATCAAAAAGGACATTCTCAATACAATATACGAAAAGGATGTAGTAGTATCAATGATGATAGATTTCTATCGCCTGCCTTCAGACTTTCCCGGCTTCAATGACTTGAAAGCTACGCAAACACATCAGGAACAAGCAAATCTACTTGAAACAAGAATAAAGAAAGACTTAGAAGACTCTCAAAAACAGCTGTTCGATAACTTCATTCCCTATATCCAGCTTCATGAATTTGAGGCTTTGGTGTTTGCTTCCATCAGTGGGATAGATTCCCTGTTTGAAAGAAGCGAAATGGATTATAACGGATTAATGAATGTCATCCAACAACATCCTAATCCCGAAGACATTAACAACCACCCAGACACTGCCCCTTCTGTGCGATTGAAAAAACTTATCCCCGGTTATAATAAAGTGTTACATGGGATAGATATCATTAATACTGTGGGGATGGCTGAACTGCTGGAGAAATGTCCCAGATTCAAAGCATGGATAGAAAGTATGGAAGAAGCCCTTAAATAAAAGGATAACACTACCATACTTTCCACACCTCACTCCTACCGACTCATTGTCAGCACGACCTCTTTCCCTTTCTCCAGACTTACGGTGCCGCTATAAACCAAATTGCCCTTGCTGACCTGCTTGTCGGCAGTAGTATGATATACTTCCAACTGATAGCTTCCGGGAACGATATTCTGCATCTTGAAGTCGACGTCATACTGACAGATACAGTCCGTCAGCATATCCTTATCGGGATAAAGAACGAGGACTATCTTCCCGTCACTGCTGCTTACATCAACATGGAACAGGTCTATAGCACAGTTGTCCTTAAAGTCTGCAAAGCGTGCATTGACGATATTATCCGCACCGAGGGAAAGACGTAGCACAGACTGCATTCCTGCAAAACTGTTGTAATACTCAGGACGAGAGTCCAGCATGGAGGCAGAAGCCTTGCATCCTGACGATTTCACATCACTTACTCCTATACTCCCTACAACAGCGTTCTCCGTTGAGCAGGCTGTCACTGACACGAACAGGCAGAAAGCTGCCAGGCGACCGATTACTTTCCAATGTTTCATACTGCTTCTATTTAAAAGTTAGTCAATCCAGAAGAATTATATTGCAAATATAATATTTTATTTTGTAAAACACAAAAATCCCAGCGGATTAAATCTCAAGAAGACTGCTAACTGATGACGTTGTGCAATTCATTCACAAAGTTCTTCAGCCCCACAAAGTGCTCGCCGAACACATCACGCCATTTGTTACGGTTCAGCGGAAACTCCATGAAGTCGCTCATCAGCAGGTCACCATTCTCACTGAGATAGTTCAGTATTTCCTTCAGATACTGTTCCTGCTCACCTGTCAGGTCGCTGTCCTTGATGAAACGGGCATACATTGCCAGTGCTTTCTTACGGTCAACACCCTGAATGACACGGATAAACGCAGCCACGTTATTGTTATATCGCCTGCCGCTCGTAGCCTTGTCATACTCCGAACGTGTGCCCAGTTCCTCCCAGAAGATGCGTTGCAGCTCGTTGACATCATCAGCTGTCAGCTGTTCAAAGTTCTGTATCTTCCGCAGCACTTCACTGTCCGTATGCTTTGCCAGATAGTCTATCACACGCTCCTCATAGGTGGCTTGCAGCGTAACAGGTGCAGCAACCGCATCCAAACTTATTGCATCTTCGATATTGATGACAAACTTTCGTTCGTCCCTACTCTCTGCCAACACGTGTACCAACTCACGCAGTTCCAGTCGCACCCGCTCAAGACTATCCAGCGTGCAGTGCTCCCAGAAGTCTGCCGTCTGCACCTCCCTGATGGTCTCCATCCGCTCCCTTACGGCAGGGATGGTGGCTTTCTTCTCTAACAGATTGGCTATTTTAATCACACTCGCACGGCTGTTGTCAGCCTTCACCGTACTGTCCACCATCTCCAACTGCAGATAAAGCATCAATACATCAAACTTCTTTGCAGCCTCGTTCTCCTTCGGTCGGGGCAGCAGATGGGCTATACCCTTCAGTTCGGCAACGTCCAGCTCACTCAGACAAACCCATGCCTCACGGTCACGATAGGGTTCGATGGTCTTCAGATGTGCCCTGACATCAATGCGTGCCATGCTCAGACTGTCCACCTGTCCATGCAGGATGTTCTTCAGGCCGTCGTGCAGGCGGCGGTTTTCTTCCTGTTCCTGGTGTTCTGCCGACTGCAGTGCAAAGGCTATGTCGAGCCGCAGTGCAAAGAGCCGTTCGGTCAGCGACTTCACATTGACAGGTGTTGCACCGTCACTGTTTACCGAGAAATACTCAAAGTTACCGCACCAGTCGAAGATATAAAACTCCTTCTTGTCTTCAGTACCGAAGATCTTGGGGCAGAGACGTGTGCCACGTCCTATCATCTGCATGAACTTGATCTTCGACTTCACACACTTGAAGAAGACGAGGTTCAGCACCGACGGCACGTCAATACCCGTATCGAGCATATCGACACTGACAGCTACCTGCGGATTTTTTGCAGGGTCTTCAAATTCGAGTATCAGCGACTTGGCATAGCTAACGTAGTTGTCAATCAGCTGGCAATAGCCGTCACCCTTCTCAGGATAGAGTATGCGGAAGCGTTCCACTATCAGTTCAGCATGATGGTGGTTCATGGCAAAGATGATGGTCTTGCCTATTTCCTCCCCACTCTTCACCTTCAGTCCCTTTTCCATCAGCTCCATCAGCACCTTGTCGATGGTATCGGTATTGAACAGATACTTGAAGATTTCCTGTGGAATGATGTCACGGTGATAGTCTTCGTCCGGGTCTATGCCTGCCAATCCCTTCTCATAGCTCCACGGTCTTTCAAGTTCCTCACGCTCCTTTTCCGACAGGTCGTCCCATTTGGCACCACGTTCCATAATCTTGGAGTGATACTGCAGTGTTTTATAGGGACAGAGATAGCCATCCCTGACAGCCTCATCAAGGTCATAACTGTAGTTCGGCACACCGTTGTCCAACTGCAGGAGGTCGTAAGTGTTACGGTCTATCTCGTCGCGCGGTGTAGCTGTCAGTCCGATGAGCAGTGAGTCGAAATAACTGAAGATTGCGCCATATCTGCCGAAGACACTCCGATGGGCTTCGTCGATGATGTACGACCGACGAAGAACGACATCAGATTAATTTCGACCATCCCGACGCTTTCGACTGGAAGCTGTTGCATAAGCAAGTTCACGAACTACGCGAGGGGCATGCTATCGAACAACCCACCTACAGCTATCTCAAGTGCAACCGGTTGCCCGAAATCATCCGAGTGGAACCGAAGCCCGTCATCATCATCGAGGGTATTATGACGCTGCTCAACAAGAAGCTGCGCGACCTGATGGACTTGAAAATACTCGTCGACTGCGACCCTGATGAGCGATTGATACGCAACATTCAACGCGACACGATAGGCCGTGGACGAAAGGTTTCCATGGTTGTAGACCGTTATTTGGAAGTATTGAACCCCATGCACGAGCAATTTATCGAGCCGACGAAGCGTTATGTCGACCTCATTATTCCACAAGGCGGCGAGAATATCAAGGTTATCGGCATTCTCTGCAAGTATATCAAGGACCTCGTTCCTATGGAGTAAGCAGACAGTAAGCCCAAACAGCACATCAGTTTTCTCACCTTTTTTGCAATGGCTTATCCTTTACTTTGAAATTACATCAGATTTACCATTGGGTGGCAACTTTTAATGCTTGCTTTTCATTTTCGAGCAATCTTTTCAACCCCTGCCGACTCCATCCTCCGTCTATCCGTACATGGAAATCTTTTTTGAAAAGGCTGTAAGCTAAATCTATTGCCTTCACGTATAGTGACAAAGCATTCACTGTATTTTTAAATTCTACAACGTCTTTAATACGTGAGCCTATCAGTGTATATTTTGCTTGATGTCCTCGGTCTGGATCATAATTTAAGTATTTGGAGGATATCAAGGGATTCCCACCTAACTTTTCTATGAAATATTTTGCTTTATAATCTATCTTATCTTGTGGGACAGCACCTCTGGAATAGGCTCTGAGAAAATCTCCTCCAGTTGAAAGCATACAGAAAAAATCGGAATAATTCTTTTCTTCAAAAGCTCTTTCATCTTCTATGCTCCAAACTATGTCTTCAGTAGCTTCAGAGTTTTTCTCCATCAAGTTTGTAAAGTTCTTGGCTGCTGCCGAATAGATCTGACTCTTGAAATCATCTCCCCATTTCCCCCAATGCAATGGTGGTAGAGAATCTGAGGAAAGAGTAAGCACATCATATAGTCTCCGTTTTACTTCTTTAGGAAGAATTTCTTGGTCTTTGAATTCCTGCCCATAGAAAAAAGAACTTTTTCCATAGGTGACAGTATATCCGCCATAAGCCGCATAATAGTCTATCAGGTCTTCTGCTGTTCCCGTCAAGGCCTTTTCTCTGTCAGTTTTTTCAATACTTGATATGAGGTGATATTCCATACTGTTCTTTTTCATATTGTTAAAGAAATAACTTTTGAGAATGTCTTTCCCTTTCAGATACCTATCTCCTTGGCTTTGAATGCTTCCATCTTGATTGATCTTATAAAGACTTCCGTAAAAAATCAGTCGGTTGGCTTTTTCGCAGAAAAGGCTGTCTATGGTTTGTGGTGTGAAGTATGGGTGTCCATTTTCAAATCTTTTTGTGCTGTATAATATCTGTGTGTTTGATGGTAGATTTTTTGCATAGCCTGCAGTCTTGTAGAATATATCAAGAGTTTGCTTCACACGTTCACCAGAGAATTTAATGGGCTTAGCAGATGAACTTCGCGGTTGTACATGAAGATAGCCAAGAATACCTTTGGGCCATTTCCACTTATATTTGTAGGAATAGCTCTTACCATCATTGTCGATAACGACAAAATCTCCTTCAGGAATGGTATTATGGTATTGTCCTATCTGCATAAGATGTTTTCCTGAAGGTGTAACAAGGATTCCCTTTTGATAGGCAAAAACACATTCACGGTCGTCTTCATCTATACCCACATATTTGTCATCCACACGTATTATCAAGTTGCTGAATTTATCAGTCTTGAAAGTTCCCATAAACATTTCTCCGGAAGGCCACACATATAGTCCTCTTCCCGTGAAACGGGTGAGTCCTGGATCGGCATATTCCAGACATACCAGAGCACCATTCTGTTTGTCCACTCTACGCACGTGCTCAAATGGGCGCAAGCTTCCGCCAGATAGAAGTTCGTCAACCCACTTCTCGTCATATTCAAAGACTTCAGTTTGTGCCGTTGCTTTTCCACCATAAAGGATAAGAAAAGTTACAAGTAAAAAATAAATTGTCTGTTTCATTATTCATTTATATATTTGTCCCTTAAAAGCTCTCTTTATACGCGATTCGGGTTAAGAAAGTCCTTATAAAAGATGTTCATTGCACCGATACGCAGCATCGTAGGGTCGGTATCGTTGCCATTGATGAGCGAGCTCTTGATATGCTTCACTGATTCCGCCGTATAGAACGCCCTTTCGTGGTGCTCCTTGATATACTTCACCGCCTCCACCAGGAAGCCAGCACTACCCATCGCAGGGTCGCAGATGTAGTCGGCAGGTGTCGGCTGCATCATATCGACAATCATACGGATGATGTGGCGGGGCGTGCGGAACTGTCCGTTAGTGCCCGATGCAGCCATCTTACCAAGGATATACTCATAGACATCGCCCATCGCATCACGGTTGTTCATGTCGAGGGCATCGACCCCGTCGACCACCTTCGTCAGTGTGCGTGCATCCGAGATGAGGAAGGTAGCCGACTGCATATACCTGCTGTAGGCACTCTCCTCGCCTGTTCCGATGGTCTTGATGAACTCAAAGACGTTCTGACGCACCATCTGGAGCATGTTTTCAGGACCAGTATGGCGGAACACTGACCAGCGCATACTGTCGTAGGGCACGTTCTGTTTGGTGACAGGATTAAACCAGTTCTGCCCTACAAGGAAGGTAGGGTTCTTTATCGAAGTTTCGAAGTCACGTGCCGTATCTTCCTCCTGTAGCTGCTTGTCGTCAAGCATCTTCATAAAGAAGATATAAGTCATCTGCTCTAAAACAGTAATAGGATTGGTGATACCAGAGACGTGGAAAGTGTCCCATATCTGGTCTATCTTGTTTTTTATTTCACCGGTTATCATCGTTATCAGTTTACGGATTATAGGTATTGCCCGTCCTCATCGGAACAAGGCGACTACAAAAGTACGAATTATTTTCCAAACGGTTCATCAGAACCTTTTAACAGATTTCGTTTGAACATCAGGGCGGCTGTTAGTCTTTGTAACGAAGGCATGGCGAGCTGCATCAAGCTGTAAAGACAGACATTGCAGTCCGATACCACTCTCTCCAACACCAGGCTGGGTCGGTTACAGCTACTTTTTACGTGGTGCTAAGCATGCGCACCATGCGTGCTTGCCCTCCACACCACGTGTGCTGGGCAACAACACCATGCCTTTTATTGCGTAGGATTCTGCGCATAGACTTTCAGTCCGAACTCATTGGCATAGGCATAGACGTGTTCAAGGATGTCAGCCATTGCGTGCTCATAAGGAATCCAGTCTTTCTCACGCAGGAAGAAATAAAGCTCTATAGGTACACCTGCCTGTGTTGCCTCAAGCTGGCGGACAAGAAGCGGCATCTTCTCGTTGACATCCTCACGCTTGGCAAGGTAATGCTCCATGTAATGACGGAACAGTGCTGTGGTGACAACCTCCCCTTGCAGGTCTTCAGTCTTTGCAAGTCCCTTTTCAACAAGCCGTTGTTTGAGTTCATCGTCCGCCACACGGATGCTGCGCACATCAAAGTAAATCATCTTCTTGACCCTCTGCCCCTCTACATCCTGCACTCCCTTCCAGTTCTGGAACATTCCGCTGACCAGCGTCAGGGGCGGTACGGTGGTGATGGTATTGTCGGACTGGCGCACCTTTACGGTCGTCAGGGTGATGTCAATGACCGTACCATCCACGAAACCACCCGGCATTGTGATACGGTCGCCGATATGTATCATCTCGTTACTGGTCAGTCGGACACCTGCAACAAGGCCGTCAATGGTGTCCTTGAACACCAGCATAAGGATAGCCGACGTGGCTCCGAGCCCTGCCAGCAGTGTCACCGGACTGCGATTGATGAGGATTCCGACCACTACTATCACGGCAATGAAGATGGCAAGAATTTTCAGAACACCACAGAATGACTTGAGATAAAGGCTCATTGAGTTGCCGGGTTTTGTGTTGAGATAACGCAGACGGTCAATGATGCCGACTACCAGACGTGTCGTTACCACAGTGAGATAGACGGCAGTCAGCCGTGTCAACACCTCCTGCACAATCGGAAACTGATAGAAGACAAGGGGCATCAGCAGCCATATTACCAAGGCGGGGACGATGTGGCAGGCTGTGCGCAGCACCCGCTGGTCAAAGATTATCTCATCCCACTTCGCCTGCGTACGCTTCACCAGACGCAGTATGAGAGGTACAAACACATACTTGCAGATGCGTTCGGCGATGAAAGCCAGCAGGACTGCCACTACAGCCAACAGGACATGGCGCAGCAGGGGCACGGCACTGCCGTGTACACCTATCGATTCGATGATGTCCTCAACAAATATTCTTATCTCTTCGAGGACATCATTGAGAAGGTTATTGGTTATCTTTGGTAACATAAGTTTTGTTTTGTTAGGGCTATCAGGCTTATTGGGCTAATTAGGCTAATTGGGCTAATTGGGCTAATAAGCCCCCATTAACTACTGGCACAACGCCACGCAGATCTTGTTCTGCAGATTGCGCATCGGTCCGTTGGTGAGTCCTCCATTGTTAATAATAGCGAAACAGAGACGATGTCCGTTGGAAGCAGTGAGGTAACCAGCCAGCGAACTGACACCCTTCACCGTACCCGTCTTCGCCCGGACATTGCCGACTGCAGCCGTTCCACGCATCCTGCTCTTCAGAGTTCCATCCACCCCGGCTATCGGCTGCGCCTCAAGGTAGGCATCATAGATGTCTGAATGCTGATAGGCATAACGCAACAGCTTGGCTTCAAGCTCGGCACTCACATAGTTGTATAAGGACAAACCAGAACCGTCAGCAACATAATAGTTGCGGGAATCCAGTCCGATACGGTTGAAGAGCGCATTCTCATACTGGCGTCCAGCCTTTGCACCTGCCCACCGTATGCCACCACTGGCAGCCAACTGATAGAACATAGACTCGGCATAAAGATTGTCGCTCACTTTCATCATACGGTGGAGCACCTGTCGGATAGAATGTGTCCGCGTTGTAAGCAAGCGTGCATCAGCTGGCATCTGACGTTCGTCAGTAAAGCCATTGACCAACACACCCATTTCCTCTAACCTACGAGAGAAACGATAGGTGAAATCGTCCTTGCCATCAACAAGCAAGGGGGAGAGCGTAGGATTCTTGTCATCCCAGCACCAGCCCTCGCCCAGTCGGTCACGATCCTTGAAGGAGAGGTCGGCATAGATATTCCCTTCTATCGTCTTGATACCCTGGTCACGGACAGCACGGGCAATCTCAGTCATATCCGAAGAGGAGAACATCGGGTCCATACCGCCCACGCAATAGAGGTCGCCACGCAGCACCTGTGTGGAATCATCTATCTCACCCGTATAGTAGATGCGTGTCTTGAAGTCATAGTCAGCACCGAGTTTATCCAAGGCAGCGATGGCAGTGAGGCACTTCATCGTAGACGCAGGACGCAGGTGAAGACGCTCACGGAACTGATAAACCGGCACGTCATCCGTCAAGTCCCACACCATTACACTTGTCTGCACCGTCTCCAGAAGTGAGCTCCGAAGGATTCCATCCAGTCGGGCAGTGACATTCTCCTTCCAGCTAAGACGGCTGTCAGTGGTGAAAGCAGGAATAATACTATCTGTGTCTTCCTCTTCCTCGCTGACCACATTGGGCACATTGGCTACCCTTTGCCGAACAACAGTAATGCCTTTCGGGTTCAGAACGTCCGCAACTTCCGTACTGTCTAAATAAACCTGTGCCTGTACAGGCAGACTCAATACGACACCTAAGACCAGTGCCGATAAGTATTTTAATCTCATACCTCGTTATCTTTCTTTTCTATTCGTTTCTTCAGTGCTGACAGGAAACTGTCTACATTATCGGGTTGTACGCTGACAACGCTGCCGTTCATCATCTCTATCAGTGCATAGTGTCCCAGATGAAAAGCAAACGGACGCTTCTCAACCGATTTCACCTCACTGAGAAGGATGTGTTTCGTCAGTCCTATCCGTCCTGTCTTTATCTGCAGAGCACTGTCATCAGTCAACACATAGCTTGTATGGATGGCACGGTCTACGGCTCTGATAGTCACAATGATAAGCAGACAGCCGAGAATCACCATCAGACTGTTGGTACGATTCCACAGACAGAAGAAGGCACCAAGACCGAAAATCGTAATGGCACCCATGTCGTTTATCGTTACTTTATGCTGGAAAGTTCTCATATTAACTGCAAAAGTACAAAAAAAAGCCTTTGCACATCAATATATTACACAAAAAGATAATGGCAACCAGCGGGTGGTTGCCATTATTAAGGGGAAGGTTATTAGCCTAATTGGGCTAATAAGGCTAATAAGCCAAATAGCCTTAAACCAAAGTCGCAATAATATCCTCGCGACTACCCGGCAGCATATCAATGACTGGAATCTCAGGCATTGTGTAGCAGCCCGGAGCAAGGCGCATGCTGGCACGTGCCACGTTGACAAGTACCTGTGCGGTGAGGGCAGGGTTATTGATACTCATGTCGAAAGAGAAACGCTGGTTATGCGTCTTACCGCTCACACCCTTACGCGTCATGTGGACACCATGACCGACATCATTCAAGGCAGCTACGCTTGGTACGGCAAACACGTGAAGCTCGTCATGTGCAAAGTAATCGTCAGCCTTGAGCTCCTTGGTTACTTCCTCAAGGTTTGCACCCTCTTCCAGTTCAACATAAACCATACGGCGGTGGATTCCCTCACCGAGAGGAATCGTCATTGACAATGCTTCCTTAACGCCTTTCTTGCTGCGTGCCACAACAGAGTGACCCATGGAGCGACCCGGACCGAAGTTGGTATAAGAAAGTCCCTCTGGTGCAAGGCTCTCCAACAGGATACGTACCACAGAGTCTGAACCCGGGTCCCAACCGGCAGCAATGACACTGACGGTGTTTGTGCGCTTGTTGTTCTCCATCTGCTTGGTGCGATAGTCAAGAATTGAACCGTGAATATCGAAAGAGTCTACGGTATTGATACCCAAGGCTGTAATCTTCTCAGCATACTCTGGGCAGCTGCGAGTAGGTGCAGAGAGGATAGCCACATCAACATCCTTCAGCTTTGTTATATCATCAACAACCTCGTATGGGGTCAGTTCCAATGGTTTATCCTTGTCACCCTGACGGCGAACGATACCTGCAATCTCAAAATCCTTTGCTGCTTCAAGTGCATGAACACTGTAAACACCAATGTTACCATAGCCCACAACAGCTGCTCTAATCTTCTTCATATAACTTTAACTTTATATCGTTTAGTACTCGTTATCTGCTGCAAAAGTAACGTTTTCTTTAAAGAAAGTATCGATTGGGGGAGTATTTTAACATAATTATGTAGCAGCCTCACCCCCAACCCCTCTCCGAAAGGAGAGGGGAGTAAACACTAAGATACCCCTTGTAATCAGCTTACAAATGGGCAAATTTACGAGTTAACAGGTTTGTTCCCTGCTATTTACGTATTTAACACCTTCTTGTCTTTTACATTCGTACAATTCACTTTATTCTTAGTTTATTACAAATATATTAAGCACCTTGGCAAACACCTCCCTCGCAAGCAATCAACAAACATATAGTACATTTTACTCCCCTCTCCTTTTGGAGAGGGGTTGGGGGTGAGGCTGTTTTTTATACCTTATAATACAATAATCTCGGATTCTGTTACGTTATTAATCTTGTATATACAAAACGCCTTGCCACGGCAAGGATTATTTTTATTAGATTATGATAGAATACATCAGGGGCGAACTGGCTGACCTGACACCTGCATTGGCTGTTGTCGAAGCACACGGTGTGGGGTATGCGCTGAACATTTCGCTCAACACTTATAGTGCCATACAGGGTAAGACACAAGTGAAACTCTATGTGCACGAGGCGATTATGACGGGTGGACGTGACGATAACTATACGCTCTATGGCTTTGCCAACAAGCAGGAACGCTCGCTCTATCGGCTGTTGATTACCGTTTCGGGGGTAGGTGCGAACACTGCACGTATGATTCTCTCATCGCTGACACCAGCAGAACTCTGCAATGTCATTGCCAACGGTGACGAGAAAATGCTGAAGACGGTGAAGGGTATCGGACTCCGTACGGCACAGCGCATCATCGTAGACCTCAAGGACAAGATTATGCAGAGTAGTATTGCAGATGAACTGCACGTCAGCAGTCAGCCTAACACGCCGGCTGTCAACACTGCTATTAAGGATGAAGCAGTCAGCGCACTGACGATGCTTGGCTTCTCTCCTGCACCATCTGCTAAGGTTGTCGTGAGTATTCTCACGGAACAGCCAGACCTTCCTGTGGAGCAGGTTGTGAAGTTGGCATTGAAGATGATTAAGTAAAACAACCGGCTCCTTCCCTTCCCCCGAAGGGAGGGGCGTGATTACCGCCTATAACTACACTTTGCTGTCTGTTAAGGCTTATCATCGGTTATAACTATCCACCGACTCCAGCACATCCCCTCCCTCGGAGGAGCTTGGGGAGGTATCTAATCAACCTTCTTCTTGAAAAGAAAGCATTACATATCCATCCTTATCATCACACTTCTCGGCAGTATCGGACTGTTGAGCTGGGGACGATCGGCACTTGGTTTTGCACCGATTGCAAAACTGGTCAGACCTATCGCTCCGCCAGATACCATAAAGAAAGCGAAGCCCATCGAAGTGGAGATTGACGAGGAAACCATCCCCGATTCACTGCTACACCCTCGTTGGAAAGTACAGCGCACAACGCCTGTCACCTACGACGACCTCAGAGAGAACTCTACCGACCTTATCCGCCCAGAGAATATGCGACAGACTGTGGAGTATAACGACTCGCTCGACCGCTATATCATCGGCTACAAGATTGGTAAGACCTACGTGATGGCACCAATCATGATGACGCCGGAGGAATATCGGAAGTGGACTGAGAAGCGTAGCTTTGCCGATTACTACCGTTCAAAGAATCAGGAGATACTGAAGGAGAAAGGCAAGGATAAGTTCGACTTCACGGATATGCACTTCTCACTGGGACCGGCAGAAAAGATATTCGGACCGGGTGGTGTGCGTATCAAGACGCAGGGTTCGGCAGAACTGAAGTTCGGTGCAAACCTCAAGAACATTGACAACCCGTCACTGCCTATCCGCAACCGTAAGACGACTGCAATGGACTTTGATGAGAAAATCAATGTCAACGTGAATGGCAAAGTGGGCGACAAGGTGAATATGAACCTTAACTACAACACCGATGCCACCTTCGACTTCGATACACAGAACTTCAAACTGAGATATGAAGGCAAGGAGGATGAGATTATCAAGCTCGTTGAAGGCGGTAATGTAACCTTCCCTTCCAATAACTCTCTCGTGCAGGGAGCATCAGCTCTCTTCGGTATACGTACGGATATGCAATTCGGAAAACTGAAGCTGCAGACGGTATTATCGCAGAAAAAGAGCTCTAACAAGAGTGTAAGCTCACGTGGTGGAAAACAGCTGACACCCTTTGAGATTGATGCGGCTGACTATGAAGAAAACCACCACTTCTTTCTCTCACAGTACTTCCGTGACAACTATGACGTGGCGATGAAATCATTGCCTAACCTCAAGACGGGCGTGACCATCAATCGTGTGGAGGTATGGGTGACCAACAAGACCGGAACGACCAGCAACACACGTAACATCGTAGCACTGACCGACCTCGGTGAGAACAAGAAGATAAGCCGTACCGACCTGTGGGGAACGGGTAATGGACCAGTGCCAACAAACAATGCCAATACAGAATACAGTACCATCACACAGACCTATCCTGCTGCCCGTGACATCGACCAGGTGACAGGTATCCTTGACGGTGCAGGACTTGTGGGTGGTAATGACTATGAGAAGTTGGCAAATGCCCGACTGCTCAACAGTTCTGAATATACCGTCAACAACGCTCTGGGTTATATTTCACTGAAGAGTGGACTGCAGACCGATCAGGTATTGGCAATTGCTTACGAATATACCTACGGTGGCGTAACCTATCAGGTGGGTGAGTTTGCCAGTGATCGTACCAATATCAACGAGGCTCTCTTTGTCAAGTCATTGAAGAACACCAGCAACAACCCTAAGCAGGGAAACTGGGACTTGATGATGAAGAACGTCTATTATCTTGCTTCCAACATTGAGCGTGACAAGTTCCGCCTTGACGTGAAGTATCAGAGTGATACGACAGGTGTATACATTTCATATATCCCCGAGCCACAAGTAAAGAGTCAGACGCTCATCAAACTTCTGAATGCTGACCGATTGGACAACAATAACAATCCACACTCCAATGGCTATTTTGACTACGTGGAGGGCTATACCATCAGCAACGGACGTGTATTCTTCCCGATGGCCGAGCCTTTCGGTAACGGACTTCGCAAAGCCTTGATGGATAAAAGAGTTACGGCTGCCATTGCAGACAAGTATGTCTTCGAACAACTCTACGACTCGACAAAGACTATCGCAAAGCAGATTGCCGAAAAGGATAAGTTCGTCCTTGTTGGTCAGTATCGTGGATCGGCAGCGAATGTAATTTCCCTTGGTGCCTACAATGTTCCACAAGGATCGGTGGTAGTAACAGCGGGAGGTGTAACCTTGAATGAGGGTTCTGACTATAGCGTTGATTACAGTGCCGGCGAGGTGACTATCCTTAACCAGAGCATCATTGATGCAGGTACGGCTATCAACGTATCGTTGGAAAGCCAGAGTGCTTACCAACAGGAACGCAAGACGATGATAGGTGTAAACTGGGAGTACGACTTCTCGAAGGATTTTCAGATTGGTGGTACATTCATGCACCTGTCTGAACAGCCATTGACAACAAAGGTGAATATGGGTTCTGAACCGCTCAACAACACCATTTGGGGACTGAACATCAATTGGAAGAAAGAGAGTCAGTGGCTTACGAATATGCTCAATAAGATTCCTTTCCTGCACGTAACACAGCCTTCTTATATTACTTTCTCTGCTGAGTTTGCACAGTTGTTGGCTGGTCAAAGCAAGGGAACACAGGACAATGCTTCCTATCTCGATGACTTTGAAGGAGCAAAGACAACTATCGACGTAAGTCAGCCAACCTCTTGGATTATCTCAAGTGTACCATCTGACTTCCCTGAATATTCAGACAAAACAACCCTCCGCAGCGGCTTCAACCGAAGTCTGTTGGCATGGTATTATATTGACCCGCTCTTCACTCGTCGCAGTAGTTCGCTGACACCGGGACACATCAAGAGTGACCTCGAACAGCTTTCTAACCACTATGTCCGCGAGATTCCAGTAAGCGAGCTGTTCCCAAACCGTGACCGAAACTACAGCGGTTCCATCTCAACATTGAACATTCTGAACCTCGCCTACTATCCTTCTGAGCGTGGACCGTACAACTTCAATCCGAATCTTGACATCAACGGACACCTCACGAATCCTACTGGCACATGGGGAGGTATGATGCGCAAGCTCGATACCAACGACTTCCAGACTGCCAATATCGAATACATAGAGTTCTGGATGCTCGACCCATTCATCTATTCCAACCGAATGCCGAATGCCAATCAGTATGGTGGTGATTTCTATATCAACCTCGGTGAGGTGTCTGAAGATGTACTGAAAGATGGTAAGAAGTTCTACGAGAGTGGTATGCCAGTAGACGGCAGCCAGTCATGGACGACCACACAATGGGGTAAAATCCCAACACAAAGTACGATTACTTATGCCTTTGCAACTTCAAAGGGTAGTCGTGCGAAGCAGGATGTCGGCTTTAACGGTCTGACAGATGAAGAAGAACAGCAGTTTGCTTCTTATCAGAACTTCCTTACGGCAGCCCGTGCCAACACCAATCAGGCTGTCTTTGACTCGATATGGGCTGACCCTGCCAACGATGACTACCACTACTTCCGTGGTTCTGACTGGGATGCAAAGCAGGCTTCTATCCTCGAAAGATATAAACGTATCAACAACCCACAGGGCAACTCACCAGACAATGACAACAATAATGAACGTTACGACACCTCGTACAAGACAACCCCTGACGTTGAGGACATCAATCAGGACTACACGCTGAACGAATACGAAAAGTACTATCAGTATCATATCAGTATTCGTCCACAAGACCTTGTCGTGGGACAGAACTTCATTGTTGACAAGCGTGTAGCCTCAGCTTCACTGCGTAAGGGTGGCTCTGAACCTGTCACTTGGTATCAGTTCCGCATTCCTTTAGAGGAGTTCCAGAAGCGCGTGGGTAACATCAGCGACTTTACCAGCATCCGCTTCATGCGTATGTTCCTCACTGGCTTCGAAAAGCCTATCGTTCTTCGCTTCGGAACTTTCGACCTTGTAAGTGGCAAGTGGCGTCAGTATCAGCAGAACCTCACCAACTCTGCCAGCAATACGGGTACAATGTCGGTAAGTGCTGTGAGCCTTGAAGAGAACAATGATAAGGTTCCTGTCAACTATGTATTACCTCCTGGCATTCGCCGTGGACAAGACCCTAACCAGCCACAGTTGGTTGAGGAGAATGAGCAGGCACTCTCAATGGTTGTCAATAACCTTGGAACAGGCGAATCAAAGGCTGTCTATAAGAACACAACCCTCGACTTACGTCAGTACAAACGTCTGCAGATGTTCATACACGCCAATGCCTTTGAACAGAACACCACCAATCTTACGGATAACCAGTTGGCAGTGTTCATCCGTCTGGGGTCTGATTACAAGAACAACTACTACGAGTATGAAATTCCTTTGAAGTTGTCAGCTCCAGGGCACTACGACATGTACACGGGTCAGGACCGCCGCATCGTATGGCCTGAGGAAAACATGCTCGACATACCATTGAAGCTGCTCACCTCTGTGAAGAAGCAGCGCAACCAGGCACGTGGTGCAGGAACTGCAAGCTATAACCGTGCTTTCTCTGTCTACGACACTGACCGTCCTGCCAACAAGGTTACCGTGATGGGTAACCCGACACTTGGTGAAGTGAAGACGATGATCATCGGTGTTCGCAACCTTTCCAGCAGTCAGAAGAGTGGCGAGGTCTGGGTGAATGAACTACGTTTACTGGAATTCAATAACGAAGGTGGATGGGCTGCAAGAGGCCAGCTCAATCTTCAACTGTCCGACTTTGGTACAGTGGATATCAATGCCAGCCACAGCACCGATGGCTTCGGTGGCTTGGAACAGGGTGTCAACGAGCGACAACAGGAGACAAAGACAGATGTATCCGTCACAACAAGCCTTGAGTTAGGAAAGTTCTTCCCCGACAAGGCGAAGGTATCTGCACCTTTATATTACAGTGTCACAAAGAGCGAGAACCGTCCTAAGTACAATCCACTTGACACGGATATGGAACTGAAAGATGCCCTTGAAGGTACAGCCAACCGCCGTGAGCGTGATTCTATTGAGTCGATTGCTATAACGAAACGTCTGACAACAAATTTCTCATTGTCTAACGTACGTGTCGGTATTCAGACCAAGAATCACCCTATGCCATACGACCCTGCCAACTTCTCATTCTCTTATAGCCATTCCCACTCTCACACATCGGGTGAGACAACGGTTTATGAGAATGAAGACAACTGGCGTGGAGCATTGAACTATAACTGGACACCAGTATATAAGTCTTGGGAACCTTTCAAGCGTCTTATCAAGAGTAGGTCGAAATGGTTTGAAATCCTCAAACGCTTCGGACTGAACTGGCTACCACAGAACGTAACCTTCAACACTGAAATGGTGCGCAACTACCACGAGTTGCAGGAACGTGATATGGAATCAACAGAGAACAGTCTGTTGCCTCTTACCTTCAGCGAGCAGTTCCTTTGGAATCGTGACTTCGCTCTACGTTGGGACTTGACACGCAATCTTCACATGAACTTCCAAAGTGCGACACACGCTGAGATTGAAGAGCCTTACACACCTATCAATAAAGACCTCTATGCCGACCGTTATCAGGCATGGAAGGACTCGGTGTGGACAAGCATCAAGCACTTCGGTACTCCACTCGACTACCAGCAGAACTTCACGCTCTCCTATCAATTGCCGCTCAATCTGCTGCCTGTATTTAATTGGGTGAATGCTGATGCAAATTATACCGCATCCTACACTTGGGTACGTGGAACAAGCCTTGATGACGGAACTTCACTTGGCAATACCATTACAAGCAACCGTTCGCTGAACATCAACAGCACCTTCAACCTTGAGCGACTCTACAATCATATTCCTTTCCTCAAGAAGACCAATGAGCGTTTCAACCGCACACGTCCTACCCGCCCTACACTGACTGCCGAACAGAAGAAGGCTGAGAGGGAAAAGAAAGAAAAGGAGAAGAAGGAAAAAGACAAGGACGAAGAAAAGAAAAAGGCACTTCCAAAGAACCAGAAGAGCTTTGAAAAGGAAATCGTCATCAATGCCGATTCAGCCGTCCTCGTATCACATGGTAAGAAGACAAGGCGACTCATCATCTCTGCCAAGGATGAAAGAGGAAAGGTAATGAAGATAAAATGGCGTAAGGTGGGAGACACACAGCTGAAAATCTTTAACCGAACCGACTCTGCCATCCGCATGAAACTGACCGTTACACCTAAGGAACCACTCGACAACAAGGGATGGTACAAGACGGCACAATGTGTGGCACGTGCACTGATGATGGTGCGCTCGGCAAGCGTATCCTACCGCAACCAACACGCCATGTCACTGCCGGGATTCATGCCGACCGTGGGCGATGCCTTCGGACAGACACGTGGCATGGGGGCACTGTCGCCGGGACTCGACTTCGCCTTCGGTTTCATTGATGACGATTACATCAGCAAGGCACGTGAGAACAACTGGCTGCTTATGAACGACAGCGTGGCTACACCAGCAACGACAAACCAGACAGAGGATTTGCAAATCCGCATGACACTGGAGCCTTTCAAGGACTTCAAGATTGACCTTACTGCCAGTCGTATGCAGACAACCTCACGAAGCATCCAGTATATGTATGCTGGCAACCCGACGACACAGAGCGGTTCCTTCACCATTACAACCCTTTCACTGGGCACAGCCTTCGAGAGTCAGGGCAATGCAAACAACGGCTATCACAGTGCTACATTCAACCGTTTCGTACAGTCACTCGACGGCTATCGCAACCGTGTGGAGGCTCAATACAGCAATGCTACCTATCCAGCATCCTTCGGCGGAGGACATTTCAGTCCTACAGTGGGTGCTGTCAACAAATACAGTGCTGACGTAATGGTGCCGGCTTTCCTCAATGCCTACACCAGCATGAGTGGCAACGGGCTCAACATCTTCCCTGCGCTGCGCAGTCTGCTGCCCAACTGGTCTATCCGTTACAGTGGTCTCTCTCGTCTGCCGTTCTTCGAACAGTTCTTCAAGAGCGTCAATATCAATCATGCTTATCGCAGCATCTTTGCCATCGGTGCTTATCAGAGTTACAGCACATGGCAGGAATACATGAACGGACTCGGCTTCATTGCTGATGCAACAACGGGCAACCCAATCCCAAGTTCGATGTATAACATCTCGCAGGTGAGCATCAACGAGGCATTCTCGCCGCTTCTTGGTATCGACCTCACGCTGCAGAACAACCTCACTGCACGACTGGAGTATCGTCAGACACGTGTTCTCTCACTCTCCATGACGAGTGTACAGCTGAATGAGGCTTCATCAAAAGACTGGGTTGTGGGCATCGGTTACAGAATCAACGACTTCAACCTCTTCAACAGCGGTACACGCCGTACTGTCAAGAACAAAAAGAAAAAGACAACAGATAGCTCACAGCAGGACAGCAATTCATCCCGACAGAGCAACGGACTGAACCGTGACCTCAACCTACGCCTTGACATGAGCTATCGTCAGCAGGCATCGCTCACACGTGACATTGCTTCGCTCACTTCTGCAGCTTCAAGTGGCAACACCGCCTTCAAGTTCTCTTTCATGAGCGACTACACCTTGAGCCGTTTGGTTACAGCAAGCCTGTATTACGACTTGCAGATTAACACACCGCTCCTCTCGTCAGGCAGCTACCCAACAACCACGCATGACTTCGGTGTGAGTCTTAGACTTAGTCTGACAAGATAAGCATGACTTTGAAATAAAGAAAATACTACATAAGGAAAAGGATTCTGTGCAAGACACCTCCCTTCTTTCCAAAGGTTTTATCCTCTCCTGATTAATGACCACGTAAGATTTGGAAATCATCATTTCAAAATCTTACGTGGATTGCTTATACATCGGATAGAAACATTTTGACATAGTACTATGAGCAACACGGTGTACAACCGAGACTGCAGAACGAAGAAAAACAACCCATCAAAGAAGCAAACATTCCTACTACAAAAATAGAAAGACACCTCGTCCCCAGCCTCTCCAAAAGGAAAGAAGTTGGGAACGAATTTAGCCATAAATGTAATAATTTTTCCTTAACCCGTTTTTAATAAAAACTCTTTTGCGCTTGAATTAACGCCCTTTTGACTTGCAAAAGACACCCTTTTGAGGTCTAACTAACGCCCTTTTGAAGTCCAATTAAGCACCTTTTCTTGCAAAGTTCTACAACCAACTGATAAACTGATAGTTACAAAGTCAAAAAGGAAGTGTTATTTTCCTATTTCTATAGGAAAACTATTCTAATTTATGTAAACATTTTTCACAACAACGAACAACATTTATTGATGTATATAAAAGCTGTCTTTCTTCCTACAAACAAAAACAGACTGCCTTGTCTTAAAGACAAAAGCAGTCTGTTGGGAAAGTATTTTAGAATTTGGAAAATACTAAAGAGGATACTCGTCAAAGGCATAGAGCACTGTTGAAAGATAACGTTCACCCGTATCAGGCAGAAGCGTTACAACTGTCTTGCCTTTATTCTCCGGACGTTTGGCAATCTCGGCAGCGGCAAAGGCAGCAGCACCCGAAGAGATGCCGACAAGCAAACCTTCCTGTTGTGCTAGTTGGCGACTTGCAAGGATAGCCTCATCATCATCAACCAGGAACACTTCGTCAACATACGCTCTATTATAAGTAGTTGGTACAAAACCTGCTCCAATCCCCTGTATCTTATGCGCACCGCTCTGCCCGCCACTCAAGACAGGTGAAGAACTTGGCTCAACAGCAATGATTCTTATGTCGGGATTCTGTTCCTTCAGATAGCGACCAATACCACTCACCGTCCCACCAGTACCCACTCCTGCAACAAACACATCCACCTTGCCGTCAGTATCACGCCATATTTCCTGCCCTGTTGTGAGATAATGGCGTTCAGGATTAGCCTGGTTCTCGAACTGCTGAAGGATGACACTGCCCGGAATGGTATCACGCAGTTCCTCCGCGGCCTTGATTGCACCCTGCATACCGTCCTTGCCACCGGTCAGCTTCACCGTAGCACCGTATGCTTTCACAAGGTTGCGACGCTCCACGCTCATTGTCTCGGGCATAGTGAGAATGAGCTTATACCCCTTTACTGCTGATACCAATGCCAAGCCAACGCCTGTATTTCCGCTGGTTGGCTCAATAATAGTAGCTCCGGGCTTTAAGAGTCCCTTAGCCTCTGCATCCTCTATCATAGCCAATGCTATACGATCCTTCACACTGCCACCGGGGTTGAAATATTCTATCTTTGCGAGAACAGGTGTATCAACTCCATTCTCTGCAGAGAATTTATTAAGTGCTAACAGTGGCGTATTGCCTATAAGTTCTGTGAGTTTGTTTACTATCTTTGCCATATTCTTTGGAGTTTTGTTTCTTGAGAATTCTTTGTTTACAGATGCAAAGATACGGACATTTACCGACATGTGAAATACACTCTTTATGTTATTTAGCATACCACAAACATGGTATTTATATTAAAATAAGGCTTTCCTATTGCCATTCACACAAAAAACATTATATTTGCATTACTATTGTCATAAAATCTACGATTATGCAGAAATACGCAGATTACATAGAAGAGATTGAGATTGACTCGCTTTGGAGCGGAAAGAAACATATCCGATGGACATTAGACCGTCAGGTGAATATCCTGAGTGGCATTAATGGTGTCGGCAAGAGTACTATTCTTAATAAGGTGGTGCGTAGTCTGTCGCAAGGAGGTGAGTTCCCCAGCCATTCACTGAAGGGTGTCCGATTGAAGGTAAGTCCTGAAGATGCACGCTGGATACGCTATGACATCATCCGGTCGTTCGACCGACCACTGATGAACTCAGACAGTATCAGCAAGATTAACATCAACCTTGTTACGGAACTTGACTGGCAGCTCTTTCAGCTTCAGCGTAAATATCTTGACTATCAGGTGAACATCGGCAACCGCATTATCGAGACCTTACAAAGTGGTGAAGCAGATGCTGCCGAGAAAGCACAGCAGATATCACAACCCAAGAAACGTTTTCAAGACATACTGGATGACCTCTTTACCGAAACTGGTAAGAAGATTATCCGCTCTGAGAACGAGATAAAATTCTCTTCATTAGGTGAAGTCCTCGCTCCTTATCAGCTGTCAAGCGGAGAAAAACAGATTCTGGTCATCCTGCTGACCGTACTCGTGGAGGACAATGAGAATTATGTCCTATTCATGGACGAGCCGGAAGTAAGCCTGCACGTAGAATGGCAGAAACGGCTCATCGACCTCATCCTGGATCTGAACCCAAATATTCAGATTATCCTCACCACACACAGTCCGGCGGTCATTATGAACGGATGGATTGACCGTGTGACAGAAGTAACGGACATAACCGACAACTGACAGCCAAAAGGAGGGAACGATGGGAAGAAGACTGAGGGACAATCTGTCATCAGCATATATTGATGCTGCAAACCGACTGAATGGTAAAGGTGCACGGAGAAAGATTATCGCATACGTGGAGGCGTATGATGACATCTTCTTCTGGCGTACCGTTCTGAGCGGATTTGAGAATGAAGAACATTATTTTGAAGTGATGCTGCCGTCGAGACTGAACCTCACAAAAGGGAAAAGGTCGGTCTTGATGAACCTCGTTTCGCAGAACATGGGTGAGAATATGATTGCCTGTGTGGATGCTGACTATGACTATCTTCTCCGGAACACAACCCCACTGTCGGCTGAAGTAAACGAAAATCCATACGTCTTCCACACATACGCTTATGCCATTGAGAACCTCCAGTGTTATGCACCAAGTCTGCACGACGTGACAGTGGCTGTGACGCTCAACGACCATTCCATCTTCAACTTCGAGGAATTCCTCAAACAATACAGCGAAAGCATATATCCGCTCTTCATCTGGAGTATCTGGCATTATCGGCATAGAATCCATCGCAAGTTTACCATCTCCGACTTCAATCGGGTCGTTGAAATTGGCAATTTTTCCTTACGGGGGGCGGTGGAAAGTCTTTACCGATTGCGCCATAAGGTGCAGATGCGTGTGCGACAGCTGCAACGGGAGAACCCGAATGCAAAGGAAAGTTATCTGAAACTGAAGGATGACCTGCGTGCATTGGGCGTTACGCCTTCAACCACCTATCTGTATATTCAAGGTCATCATCTCTTTGACAACATCATCGTACCTGTCATGAAGCGGGTCTGCGACCGACTGGTTCGTGAACGGGAAGACGAGATTAACCGCAATGCTGTGCACGACACACAACGCCGGAACGAACTGTCAAGCTATAGCCATAGTACGGAGGCGATTGTCCCCATGCTCCGCCGTAATGTGGGCTACGTCAACTCTGAACCTTTCAAAAGACTGAAAGAGGACGTAGGTGAGTTCCTGAAACCGAAGCTACAACAGCCGATTGACTAACCTTTCTTATATCTTCAGGATATAGGAACACACGTAGCCACCACGCTGCATGAATATTAAAGAAAAGAGGACGTAATCTGCTGAACTTTCATTATCTTTGCACAGAAATCTAAACAAAATTCATACATGAAGAAGACTCTACTTTTTATCGCAACACTACTGGCGAGTTACGTCGGCATGGCACAAGAGACTTACCAGCCAACGGCAGAGAATCTCAAGGCGCGCAAACAGTTCCAAGACGAAAAGTTCGGTATCTTCCTGCATTGGGGACTCTACTCGATGATGGGTACAACCGAATGGATTATGACCAACAGGGATATAAACTACAAGGAATATCCTAAGTTGGCTAAGACCTTCTATCCTTCAGAGTTTGATGCGAATGCTTGGGTGAAAGCTATCAAAGCTGCTGGTGCAAAGTATATCACCATTACCACACGTCACCACGACGGTTTCTCGCTTTACAAGACTGCTACCAGTACTTATAACTCTGTTGATGGTTCACCTTTCAAACGTGATATTATCAAAGAATTAGCAGATGCCTGCAAGCGACACGACATAAAGCTGCATCTTTATTATTCACACCTCGACTGGGGACGGGAGGACTATCCTGTGGGTAGAACGGGAACAGGAACGGGTCGTCCAAAAGAAAAGGCAGACTGGCCAAGCTATTACAAGTTCATGAACACACAGTTGACAGAACTCCTCACAAACTATGGAAAGGTGGGTGCAATCTGGTTTGATGGCTGGTGGGATCATGACAGTGACGCCAAGCCTTTCGACTGGCAGTTAGAGGAGCAGTATGCATTGATTCACAAACTGCAGCCACAGTGTCTCATCGGTAACAACCATCACCAGACTCCTTTCGCTGGTGAGGATATTCAAATCTTTGAACGTGACCTGCCGGGTGAGAACAAGGCTGGTCTGTCTGGTCAGAGCATCAGCCGTCTGCCATTGGAGTCATGCCAGACTATCAACGAGCATTGGGGTTACAACATCACCGATACCCTCTACAAGTCACCAAAGGAACTGATCCAAATGCTTGTTCGTGCTGCCGGTAAGAATGCCAACCTCCTCCTCAACATCGGTCCAGAGCCAGGTGGAGCTCTTCCCGAACTTGCCCTCAACCGTCTTCAGGCTATCGGTGAATGGCTGAACAAATATGGTGAAACCATCTACGGCACTCGTGGTGGCATCGTTGCTCCACACGAATGGGGAGTGAGTACACAGCAAGGTGACAAACTCTACATCCACATCCTAAACTGTATGGACTCCAGCCTCTTCATCCCTACTGGCAACCACAAAATCAAGTCTGCCACTGTCTTTGGCACCAACAAGCGTGTCAACTTCACAAAGACTGGCAACGGCATCACCCTCAACCTCGACACCGTCCCCACCGATATTGATTATATCGTTGAGTTGACGTTGTGATGTAAGGTTTTAAGCTTATCATCTTCCAAAAACAACCCGCAGCAACCATCCAGTTGCTGCGGGTTTGGTTATATGTAAGTATCGTTTTCTTCCTCAAAAGTATTTGCTATTGATTATCAATAACTTATATTTACACGATACAAATAAGATTCCTCAATTTAAGTAATATCGATTAGAAACCATCTTAAATGTTACTTCTTAACTTTTTATTTCATCATTTTCTTATAATGCGTTTCATATCCTTCTATTTCAAATAATAGCCTAAATGCTTCTAGAAAATTATCATAATTAAATTCTTTAAAGTCATATATATTCTGTCCAAGAGAATGAGATTCTCTATTTATATATCGATTAAAAGCTTGAAATCTAATATCTTTTAATTTTTCTGAATTGAATGTATTATTTAGATCTCTCTTCTCAACGAAATTAAAAAAATACTCAATAATATTTCTCATGCAATTTGCAATAAGAGCAGGTGCAGAATCTCTATTCTTGATGATAGACCAATATGCCTGATAGTCACTTTGAATTTCTTCGTAGCTCATCGATTTTATATGGCTTCCTTGACGATCTTTATATAACCTTATTAAAGTTTGGGAAGCATGTCTCTTCTCTCTATTCATTTCCGTCATTTCATAGAAGAAGTAAAGGCTATGTGTTAATATAAACACCTGTTCGCAACGGTTTTTAATATCTAATCCCCCATCATTGTTCCTTTGAAAAGTTGGATAAAATCTTTCTTTAATAAGTCTTCCTACATTAAAGACATGGATATGAGAAAGACTAGAAACAGGATCATCTATTACAATAATCCGTTTTTTTATAGCGTCATTAGCTAATTTACGACCTTTACATTGTTCGGTAAAATAAAGAAAGCTTATTATCATTTTTTCTCCTTCACTTAGGGATTTAAAAATCTCCTCTTCTGTTTGATCTCCTCTCGTTATGCGATATAATCCTTCTTCTTCGTGTTTGATAATCTTAAAATCGGTAATTCCTAAGTCTAGCAAAAGAGCATTTATATTCTCTATTGCTTCATCAATATTGATTACATTTTTCTGCTCAGAAGTAATTATTCCCTTTTGCTCCTGTATTTGAGTAGTATATTCTTTATACTCATGTTCGATTTCATTAATCGCTTGTTTATGAGAATTCAAAGTGGTGGTGTACAAAGAAACAGTCTGGTCATATTTGAATCTTTGTATCTCCCAGAAAGTATCCTTGATATGGTCTATCTCTTGTTGCTTATTCTGTAATTTTGTATTATATTCTTCTATAATCTTATTTGCATTAGATATGATCTCATTTAGCCTGTCTAATAGTTCTTGATGAGATTCAATTACAACTTTTGTTCCAGGAGATTTACATTTTTCTTCCATCCTCAAAAGGTTATTTCTAATCACATTCATAAATTTATTAAATGTAATTTCATAGTCTTTCTTAAAACGATTGAGGATAGAAATGTTATCAAAAGTATCAATCTTCTGAGTGTTTTCAACCTCTTCCTTATACTTATCTTTTAAATTTGTTAGATTTTGTAATATGTCATTGTATGTTTTATCAAAGTAACCCTTTAGGTCTTCTATAATCTTACTTGTTATTCCTTGTTGGCAAAAGGGGCATTGATTTGTATTTAAATTTAAATATGATAATCCATCTTTCACCCAATCTGCATTAGCTAAGTTATCAATTAACTCAGATACTTTGCTTCCCTTATTTCCTGTAATAACTTCTCCAAATATTGTATATTTCTCTATTGGTTCACCATTGAAAACCATTAAAGGAATTCTTGGAATTTCTACAGCATCTTGTTTATTTAAATTGTTTACTTCATTCTTTAGTTCTTCAATGGTCTTTGTCGGTTCTATCGTAGGCTTTTTCATATTCAATAGATGATTAAATAGATTCTCTTTGCTACTTTGGACCCCTTGAAGACAATATTGTAGAACTCTATCTCCTCCAGAATATTGTCTTTTGATTTCCCAGATTTTATTTTGAAACCCTTCTACTTTTTTGTTCCATTGTTCGTCTTCTTTTTTTCTTTTCTCTTCAGCTTCCTTTTGCTGTTTATATAGTTGTTCTAAAAATTTATTTGCAGAATCAATCTTAGTTTTAGCCTCTTTATTTTCTTTGGATAAGGTAAAGATACCTTTAATATTGTTCTCAGTGTAAAAAGTTTCTTCAATAAATTGCTTATTGTATACAAGAATTTCCTCTATCTGCATATCTAAATTAGGATTTATAGAGCAATCACTAAAATTAGAACATTCTGGAAACGAATGTAAATAGGAAGCAATAGTACTTTTACCAGTTCCATTTAGACCGTATATAAGAACTACATTCTTATTGTTTGTGTCCAATATAGTTTCGCCTTTATAGCATGATTTTTCTTTCTTTAATTTTATACTTTTTATCATAATGGGAATATCAATATTTATAATCTAAAATAGTTTTACATACTTGATAAAGAATTTTTACTCCAAAAAGTTTGTATGTTTCTAGTAATATGAAAGGATAATCATTGATATAGAATTTAATCATTTTGTTCGTAACAATATGAATAATCTATACATTTCATAAACATTTCTCGGTCATCAATCTTAGCGGTTAATGCGGGCTTTACTAATGCCTTGATGTGTGTATTGTCTGACACGCTCTCACGCATAGCTGCCAAATAGTCGTTTTTGTTTATTTGGCTCCAATCTACACATCGTTTGAGAGAACGTTTTAGCATAAGGTCGAGCCAAATACGAGTGCTGCGACCATTACCCTCCATAAAAGGATGGGCAACGTTGCATAAATTCGGCTGCACTCGCCTATTTGTAAACGAGTTCACATGGTGCTCATTGGCACGAATTTTCATTTCCACGTACTTGCCCATAATCTCATCAAAGGTAGTTTCTGACATTCGTTCTATTGTTTGCAACGTTGCAGGAAAGTGCATACAATTAGCAAAGGTAAAACCACCTTTTGAAATATTCTTGGTACGGATTTGTCCTGCAAAGTCGTACAATCCTCCAAAGAGATAAGCGTGTATTTGTTGTAAACATTTGATTGTACCAGGATCTACAGTCTTTAAGATACCACTTTCAAAAAGCTGATAAGCCTTTTTCTTGCTCTGTCCGTCAATAGTGTTATCACTATAGAGGAACCAGTCAAGAAAGTTCGTAGCCTTGGTATTGTTGATATGCTTTGCCAAAAGGGTTACACCCTCTGCATCAAACGTATCTGTCTTATAAGACTTCCCGTCAGAGGCTTTTAGCTTCAGTTGGTTAGTAGTACTAACCAACTGACTATTTTCTTTTCTTAGTTTGGTTTTGAGATACTTCCAATAGTTTCTCGTCTTTTGGTAATCATCTTGCTCGTTAATCGCAGCAATGATGTCCAGCACAGAGAACCACCACTTACTGTGTTCCTCGTCCCATACCGCCCTCACTTCACGGTCGTTGAAGAAGCGAATCGATTTCTTATATTGTTCTTTATCTTCTGCCATAAATGCTCATGTTTTATCAGGACAAAGCAATTTTTCAACATCATTAATAATGCTAGTATTTATTTCTTGTGGTGAGAAACTTACCTTGTGAGTATTGGGATCAAATATCAAATGAATGGAATCACTATTTGGTAAACAATTTGCAGAGATTGCAAATTTTCTTATAAGGTCAGCTTTTTCCTTAAAGCTGATAACAAGAATATCAAAATCTTTTTCGTTATACTGTACACGACGATTATAATTACCATCATGTAGCTGTAATTCTATTTCTTTTATTTTAAGTGAATAGCGTTTCATAAATAAATTGGATTTTAGTTGTTTAGTTCTTTGTTTTTAATCTCCCAATAGCCATTGCGCTTACCATTTTTGCGTTCAATAATGCCACGTTCTGACAAACGCGTTGTCATACGTTTTACGGTTCGCTCAGACTTACCTATATGCACAGCAATTTCCTTTTGCGTTGCTTGTGGTTTCTCCTTGACAAACTTTATAAGTGCTACTTCTTCCAAAGTGCAATCCAAAGTGTCATTATGGCTCTTTGGAACTTCCAGACTGGCACTTTGAACCAAATGCTTTGGTGCTTCTATATGTAGAAGTCTGTTCTTTAGTTCATTCTGCTCACCTAATATCAAATTGCGAAAGAATGCTTCAAGGTATTGCATCGTAGCAAAGATGCCTTTAGGCATATTGTTATAGTTGGCTCGAACCAGTGCGTTACGAAAATACCACGAATAGTTAGCAAAGGTTTCGTTGCTGATGTCGAAACCAAATGTACGCAGATACTTAATGATAAAAACTGCCGTTGTACGGGTATTGCCCTCCCCGAACGGATGAATTTGCCAAAGGTCAGAAACAAATTTTGAGATATGGCTCACAGCTTCTGCTATATCATGATGCTTATAATCGTATTCTTTTTCACGGGCAAAGTCGTAATCCAGCGTTTCACGGAAACTATCAGCACCAGCATATAGTACCGTTTCTCCATTCAACACCCATTCCTTTTTCGTAATGTTATAATCTCTTATCTTTCCTGCATGCTCATAGATGCCTTCAAACAAACGACGATGAATTGAAATATATTCCAATGGCGAGAACGTAAAGCTCTGTTCAGATAGCAATTCGGTAATACGAGCCGAAACTTTATCAGCCTCTTCCGTCCTATTCCCGACCCCCTTACGAGCAGTCTTTGACTCATAATAGCTATTGACGAGCAGCTTCACCTCCTCAATCGTGATGTCACCCTCAATATGCTGGCGAGCAGTTTCACGCAAATAATCAGAAGTCTTCAAGCCATCAACAGCCTGCAAACCAATAGCCGTCTGCCACGCATAACCTTTCTCTCGTTTATGCGGCTCGCTCTGTCGGATATATTCTTCAAAGTCGGTTATCATACTATTTATGAATTAAAATCGAATCGATTTCTTACTGTGCTCTTTATGTTCTTCCATAAACAGGTTCTTAGTCACTACGCCTATTAGATAGTATCTTACAAAGGTAGCAAAAAAATCTATATAAAGAAAAAGACAAGGTCATTTTTATTAAGAATACACTTCATTCTTGAACATCAATAAAGCAAACATAGTTTTGTTTTTAGTTGCTGTCACTTTTAACACTTCACGCAACCAGCAGATTATAAACGACTTATAACGTATCGCAATGTGACAGCAGTGACAGCAACTTTGAAAGTTTATTCAGAGAGCGACTAACGTTTTAATTTAGGATTGACGGACTGATCTATACTGCTACGTATCGCTACCAAATACTCTGTGCCGTGCGAAGAATGCTTGCTGTGGAGATTCGGGATGTTGGCAAGGACACGGCCGAAATGGGAGAGGCTCGTCAGGTGTAGCTGACTGCCGTATCGCTGGCGGAGAAGACTGAAGATGGAGGCGGCTGTCATATAGGCACCCTTGGTCAGGTCCTTAGGGATAGAAAAGCACTCGAAGAAGAGAGCCTCAGCAGGGGTGCGCTGCTGATATTGCACGTTGTTTGCCATAATCTCTTGGGTGTCAGCCTCATCAAACCAGTATCGCCTACCAGCCTCAAGTTCGGCAACTGCCTGTGCATAAAGCTGCTCATAGTCTATGCGGTCAGGCAGACGGATTGGACCAGTCAGCGTAACTGCAATAAAACGGCGACAGCCACTGGGATCGCTAAAGACATCCGAGACATTTGCTGTGGCGATGAAAGAGGCTACACGTGGCAACATGACTTGCTGTTGGCGGTAAGGCTGACGGAGTTTCACACTTGCAAGCTGCATGACATTCTTCAAAAAACCGTCCTGCGTCTTGGCAGACAGCGTATTAAACTCATCAATATTAATCAGTAACGACTGTGTCATTGCCCGCAGCGTATTCTGTTTCTCACTGATGACAAGATTATCATTATAGCCCCACTGTAACGCTTCGGGCAGCAAGCGTTTACAGAAGGTAGACTTCCGATAGCCCTGTCGTGAGATGAGTAGCGGTGCAACACTGTTGCCATGTGCATTATCCAAGCCCATCCATTGCGCCACCATCGCAAGAAACCACGTGTGAAACCAGTCTGCCCACCGTGCATTGTCATTGGGTACACAGTCTGCCAAAGCATTGATATGGTCCTTTCCGTCCCATCTCCCTCGCAGACTATTGAGGAAGTCGTCCACAGGATTAAAAATCTTGACAAAGTCCGACTCTGTGTATCGTCGGATGTCCTTGTCCCACACATCAATACCATCGAGTCGTGCCTTGATGGCGATAGTATTGCGCATACGTTCATCCGCTGGTACAAAAGGTTCGTTACTTCCTGTCTTACGGATTTCCGTACAGCCCAAGGCGGTGTTATACCGCATTTCATACTTCCGCTCAAGATAGTCGAGCAGACGACGGGTAATATCATGTTTAAGTTTGTCCGTTTGACGGTTACGTTGATTTTCTACTTTGATATTTTTAAGATTCTTATATTTCATAGATGATGGTTTTAAAATTTACAAGTTGACAAGTTGTTTGTGAGAAAGGATAAAGAGTAAAAAGGTTAAACTGTTATTATGTCTTTCTAATATCTGACCTTTTGTCATTCTGTCTGATGAGCCAAAGAAGAGTTAAACTGTTACTATGTCTTTTATGATCCTGTCTACCAACACCAAGTGTGTTAGTAGCAAGCACCATTCGTGCGGAGCGTTAACACCAAAGAAATAAGACCTCTATAACAGCTTACTAATTCAACTTCGTGACGCTAAAGTTACCTTCTCTGTCTCTACCAAAACAAGCTAATGTCTTAACTCCTATCACTCCCTTTCACTCCTTGACTCCTTAGTCCCTAATACTCCCAGCCCGTTTGGTAATTATCATAAACACGTGGAGTAGCATAACCATAACGCTGGAAAAAGTCGTTAACCCATTGCTGCTCTTCCTCGCTCAGCTTGTTAATCCCCCGATGGTAACGATAGTAGACAAAACGACTTCCGAAATGGTCCTCCATAGCACGGCGCAAAGAGCGGTAGTCACTATGCTTCACATCATCAAAAAGATGCGAGAATCCCCACGCCAGTCGTTCTTTCTTCATAGCGTGAAACTCCTTACAGCTATTGCCAGAACGAGCAGAGGGAAGAACAGTCAATGCCGAATGTCGGCTAACAGAGAGTGTCTTACCCACATAATAGCGTAGGCACTGCTCTTTGAGAATACAATCGTGCATAAAGCACACTGCCCAGTCATTGGGCATGTTAGAAAAATCTGTAAACATAAATAGAATGATTTAAGAATAAAACAAAAAGGAAGATGCCGTCAGTTTGTAGAAATTCACGCCTTGCGTGCCGTTGCTCTTCCTAATATCTGCCTGCAAAGATACAACACAGAGGTACCCCTTGTCAAGTTTTTCACGAATTATTTTTATTTTGCTGTCACTCCTATCACCCACTTACGACTTATAACACTTTATAAATCAACGAAATACCGCAAATGTTAAAAATGACAGCAAACAGTTTTCAAACTCGTTGTAATATATAAAACGTAAGCTGTACCCAGCAGAAAACGTGTCAGTCCTTCTCCTTACGCAGTTCATCAAGATATCGGGCGGTAATGACACCAGAGGGCAAAGCGATAACGGCTATACCGAACAGAGACGAAAGCATACTAACGAAACGACCGACATCGGTGACAGGGCACATATCCCCATAACCTACCGTGGTAAGTGTCACGGTTGCCCAATACAAGGCATCAAAGAAAGAACGGAAGGTAGGCTGACCTGTATATGGGTTTATGTGGGGTTCGACATTGAACAGTATGAGTGCCGTCACAAAGATATAGAGCAAAGCCAAGACCAAGACAGAAGACAAGACCTGACGCTCCTTGTAGAGTATGGACATAAACAAACGCACCTTGCTTGATATTCCAAACATCTTCAAGACTCTTGTCAGCCTCAACAGGCGTGTGAAACGGAAGAGCTTGAATGCAGGATTAAGCAGCGTTACGGCAGGCAGTATGGACAGCAGGTCAATGATTGCCATAAAAGAAAACGGATAGAAAAGAAACGCTATCTTACGATTGTTGCTTCTCAAATCAGCCGTACCCCAGCGAAGCAGGTAATCAATGATGAACACGAGCGTTGAAGCCATTTCCGTAAACCAAAACACTTTGTACGTACCCATAAACATCAGCGGAAGAAGGCTTACGAGAATGGTCAGAACCATGAACCAGTCATAAGCCGTACACATCCAGTCAGAACGTGACTTCCTGTCTATTATGTTTGCAATCTTCTGTCTATTCATATCACTAAATGATTTCTTGTGAACCAACGACATTAAATAAGTTTATTTAAAGAATTGGACAAGCTAATCCAATCAATTGGACTGACTAATCCAACTTATTGGACACGCCTATCCAACTCACTGGACTAACGTGTCCAATATCATAAGTTATATACCTTTCTATAAGAACCTACCAAAGAACTATCAGAGAATGTCAAGCAAATGTGTGCAGATATCTAACTGTATCTTGCCAGCCGCATCACAGCAGCGTATTGTTCTTCATAGCGATCGAACTCGATGGCACTACCGTCATAAGCCATTTCAGTAAAGGAAAGACGAACCATCTTCTGCTCTTATTCAGTTATGGCACGGCGTTGCTGTTTGACCTTGTAGTAAACTTCAGAGCCAAAGCACATCATTACTTCGTGACGGACACGCTTCAAGTCTGCCATCCGCACATTATCGTAAATGCGAGAGATGCCCCACGCAAAACGTTTCTTGCGCTTCTGCTCATAGTACGGACATGGCTGTGCACCCGTTATCACTTTCGGGTTCAACATCATATACCGTTCCCGCCCACCCGACTCAAACATCGTGTAGGCTGTATGGCGCAAACACTGGCTGGCTTTCTCGCAGTGAGTGCCAGCACAGTGTTCGTAATCAATTTCTAATTGGTTGTATTCTTCAAGAGTCATAAGAAAAGGATTAGATTCAGCTAATAAACATTTAAACTATTATCACTCTCTTTGGATAAATAGGAAAGATATCTGCATTACGTGCAACGAATATACGATTACGGAAAGATTTTATGTCTCCTTCAATGCCAATTCGTTCCATTACAAGTTTACGTAAATCTCGCTCTATACCTATATAGTCTCTTTCAAGTAAATCTGTTTTTACTTTTTGAGAAGTATAATGAAAATATAAGAGGATTGCATTGGAATTCATAAATCTGCGTAAAATACAATCCCACCATAATTTATCAGTAGGACCTAAGGATGTGCCATAAATATAAAAAATATCTGCCTCACTAATTAAGGAAGCACACTCTGTATCTACTCCTGTACCTAACTCCTCATTGCCTTTAGGCTTGATTATTAAATCCTGAAAATTCTCATCCATGCAAAAATCCTCGTTTTCTATCTGGCTTAAGTCATTTACCCCAAATAGTAAATCCGACTCATTCAATTTCCCATGTACATGCTTTATATCTCTGACCCAAAAATGACTAGATCTGGAAGAGTCGCCATAGCCATTAAAAGCATCTTTCTTACTACTCAAAAGGTGTTCCAATGTATTTGTATAGTTAAAATTAATTATATTAGCCGTTACTTTATCCTTATTAGAGTAAATATCAAACACTTTCTTTCTAGATTTAACATGAAGATAATCTTCTGGGAACATCAAATCTTCCCAAAATTTAATCTCATCATCGGGCGATAAATTTGGTAAATTTTCTTCAGCCAATGTTAGATATTCTTTTAAGGCAGAACTAATATCTCTGTAGAAATCCTTAAATGATTCCACATCAAAAACATCTTTTGTAAATAATCCCAAGGCTATTTCTAAGTCTTTCCATTCTTGACCTTTCTCTATTTTTACTTTTGACAAAAAACTTTGTTTGATAGAAGCAACAGTGTAATCAGATGTTTTTATACCTTCATAGTATTTAAGAAAATCGGGATAACTTGTAGGCATACCCATTCGCAAGTCGAGACCATTTCCAAATATGTAGACACAATTCGTCATAGTAATATATTTAGATTAGAAAATCGCAGCAACCCATTGCTGGATTACTGCGATTATATTAGTTATTATTATTTACTTCACTTCCTCAAAGTCTGCATCCTGGATGGTGTCATCCTGCTTTGGCTGCTCCTGCTGACCAGCATCTGCGCCTGGCTGAGGACCTGCCTGTGCACCTGCTTGGCTATACATCTGCTGTGATGCTGCCTGCATAACAGTGTTGAGGTTGTTGATAGCTGTGTCGATTGCTGCAACGTCAGCTGACTTATGAACATCACGGAGCTGCTGGAGAGCTGACTCGATACCTGACTTCTGGTCGGCTGGAACCTTGTCACCATTGTCCTTCAAGAAGTTTTCGGTGGTGAAGATCATTGAGTCAGCCTGATTCAGCTTGTCAATCTTCTCACGCTCCTTCTTGTCGTTCTCGGCGTTCTGCTCAGCTTCAGCCTTCATACGATTGATTTCCTCCTCGCTCAAACCGCTTGAAGCCTCGATGCGGATGCTCTGCTCCTTACCTGTTGCCTTGTCCTTAGCTGATACGTTGAGGATACCGTTAGCATCGATGTCGAATGTTACCTCAATCTGTGGCACACCACGACGAGCTGGAGCAATACCTGTCAGGTTGAACTGACCGATTGACTTGTTCTGTGCTGCCATTGGACGCTCACCCTGCAGAACGTGGATAGTAACCTCTGTCTGGTTATCAGCTGCGGTAGAGAACACCTCACTCTTCTTGCAAGGGATAGTAGAGTTAGCATCGATGAGCTTAGTCATCACGCCACCCATTGTCTCAATACCGAGGGTCAATGGAGTTACGTCGAGCAATACGATGTCACCCACACCACTTTCCTTGTTGAGGATAGCACCCTGAATAGCTGCACCGACAGCAACCACCTCATCAGGATTAACACCCTTTGAAGGCTCCTTACCAAAGTAGTTCTTTACCAATGTCTGCACAGCAGGGATACGGCTTGAACCACCTACGAGGATAACCTCATCAATATCTGATGTCTGCAACTTAGCATCACGGATAGCATTCTGACAAGGAACGAGACAAGCCTGGATGAGGTTGTGTGCCAACTGCTCAAACTGTGAACGGGTCAAGGTCTTTACCAAGTGCTTTGGTACACCACCCTCAGCAGTGATATATGGCAAGTTAATCTCTGTAGAAGAAGAGCTTGACAACTCAATCTTAGCCTTCTCAGCAGCTTCCTTCAAACGCTGCATTGCCATTGGATCCTTTCTCAAGTCGATACCCTCCTCAGACTTAAAGCCGTCAGCGAGCCAATCGATAATTACCTGATCGAAGTCGTCACCACCAAGGTGAGTATCACCATTCGTAGAAAGAACCTCGAACACACCACCACCGAACTCAAGGATAGAGATATCGAATGTACCACCACCAAGGTCGAATACGGCAATCTTCATATCCTTATTAGCCTTGTCAACACCATAAGCAAGCGCTGCGGCAGTAGGCTCATTCACGATACGCTGTACGTTAAGACCAGCAATCTGACCAGCCTCCTTAGTTGCCTGACGCTGTGAGTCAGAGAAGTATGCTGGTACGGTGATAACTGCATCTGTCACCTCCTGACCAAGATAGTCCTCAGCGGTCTTCTTCATCTTCTGCAATACCATTGCAGAAATCTCCTGTGGAGTATATTTACGGTCGTCAATCTGTACACGTGGATAACCACCCTCGTTAACAACCTTAAATGGAACACGCTCAGCCTCTTTCTGACACTGTGCGTAAGTTTCACCCATGAAACGCTTAATAGAGTAAACGGTCTTCTCTGGGTTTGTGATAGCCTGACGTTTAGCAGGATCACCCACCTTACGCTCGCCGCCCTCAACGAAGCCCACGATAGAAGGTGTAGTGCGCTTACCCTCGCTGTTAGCGATTACCACTGGCTCATTGCCTTCAAATACAGAAACACAAGAGTTTGTTGTTCCTAAGTCAATTCCAATAATCTTTCCCATAATTGTATGTCTTTTTTATTATTATTTCTTGTTCTATTATTAACGCAGTCTATCGCAGGTTCATCAGACCATATCGTCTGCTGCTGACAGCGTTGTTCGCCAATTATTAGACAAATGATGTGCCAACAGAAACAGACTGACAGAATGGCAGAACAGGGAAATAAGTTCTTTCTAAACGGGCTTCAAGAGTCAGAATGTGATTGAGAAGGCAGCCCCCAAGACAAACTGTGATATATTACGCTTCCGGGAAGTAACGTAAGGTGACACGTACTCATCAGGACGTGAAACAGGAGAACCCCCAAAACTGACATTGCGTGCTGCTGCCTTCAGGAAGGCAGAAGGGTAATAATGCGTGGAGTAGGTTCGGTGACAGAAGTCGTAATCCAGGAAGAAACGCCACGCCATAAGCGACTTATAGGCGAAGTTGAGTGAAAGTCCCGTGCCGACAGTTATGGCACGATTACCCGAGACATTCAAAAAGTCCCACGATGTAGAGTATGGCTTGCCATTATCCTGCTTATTTCCCAACACCTCACATACATACTCCTGCCCTCCGTTATTCTGTTCGACAGAGAAATCCAAGTCGCGCTGGTGTCCGCTGACATTGGCAGTAATCTTTATCCCTTGCAGATAGCTTCTGCCAACAAGAAGTTTTGAACCAATCGACAAGCGGCGAGAGAGCGGGAAGTTAAAATAAAGTCCGCCACTGACGGAGAACTCCGCCATGTGATTGGATTCTACGGTAAGCGAATAGTCATCAATGAAACCCTCAAGGTCCGGCAATATTTTTGCCAAGTTACATATAGAACATTGTGTAAAATCAGACCAGTTCTTGACATTACGCGACACGACCCGCAGCCGTCCACCAACACCAATATTGCGATTGAAGAAATAGGCACCCTCGCTTCCGATGGATATGGCACGGGACAATTTCAAAGTCCTGACCCTGTACTCTTCATAGTCATCCTGCAGTATATCATTTCCTTTCATCAGGTCGAGCTTCTGTTCCCCAAGTCCCAAGCCCATCTGCACACTGAAGAAAGACGGCTGATCACTGAAGAGCGGAGCATCGATGCGGTCAGGGCGGAGCAGACCCTTCTGCCTGAAAAGAAGGTCGGCAAGCGTGTAGCCCAGTTCCGTGGACAAGATACCGACTCCTGCACCGGCAAAGGTGTCACTAACCCAATGTCTGTTGTTCAGGACACGCATACAGCCCGTAGCTGTTGCAAGGAGGTATCCACCGATGCTGTACCACGGACTGCGTGTCAGCCCATATTCCTTGTGCAATATCGTCGCAGCTGCAAACGCCGTTGCTGTATGTCCGGAAGGAAAGGAATTACATGTTGAGCCGTCGGGACGCTGCTCACGCGCAGAATACTTTATGCTGTTCACTAACAGTGCCATAACCGCATAAGATGCAGTTGCGCTGACGGCGTATCGTCCCCATTTGCTGCGTCCCTCAATGCCTGCCATCTTCAGTCCCGTTGTCAGCAGAAGGGGAGAATATTGCAGGTAGTCGTCCACTGTATTATGAAAGTTATACTGGAATTTCTGTCGTATATTCTTTATCTGTTTCCGCTCGCTTCTCAAAGCCAGTCCTGCAGCAAACCAAGAAAGACTTGCCCAACTCATATCGGTCTTCAGGTTATGTGCAGGCAGTCTTCTTTCCGCATCGTTTACTTCATTTATGCTGTTTTCGTCCCTCTTTATTATAGATAAGGTGGAAACATCCGTCTGTATGCTGTCTGTTTTCCCTGCAACAACATTGTTGCTTTCTACAGTGTATAAGACAGAATCCGACAGTATTTCTTCATCATTTACTGTTGCATGGCAGGCTTCTGACACCATCAGTGCCATTGCAAGACAAGTTATCACTTTCATATAGAACACAAGGGGTGTGGAAAACATCAGACACATTCCGAAAAGCTACAGACTATAATCATCAAGCCTCAACAGAAAACATGTCGGATTTGAGTTAGTTGGACATTGAAGTCAAGCAGACTCCATTATTTTATCATTATGAGACACTCAGGTTCTCAAACAAATAATCATAAAGTCTGGGAACATCAGAACAGATATTCCCAGACTTCAAGCATCAGCTTATCCCTGAAAGACTTATTTCTTAGGCTCTGACCTAAAGTCGAAGATTTCAAAACCTCTATATAATGACTTGTCTGTAGTTCCGTCAATCAGCACAACTGACTCAATAAGGCGGAAACCTGTAATTTTCTTGGCGTTGTCATATCCACCATACGTATTGTTCGGATTGAAGATGAAGCCGACAGAGACATCGTGCGTCTTCCCGCCATAAGTCAGCTTACCCAAATCCAGCCGATAGGGTGCAATATAGAAAAGAATCGGGTTCACATTAAAGATGCTTACCGCACACTTAACTTCCTGGTCAGGCAAAGCCTCTATAGCCTGCTTCAAGTCAGCATTTGTAACGTTGTTTGCCAACAGTTTACTTGGAAACCTCTTCACCACAAGCGTAGTGTCATCCGTGATTTCCCAGCTGGTGATTACTGAATCTTTCTTCTGAATAGTATTGTTCGTTGAATTAAAAGTGTAGGTAAACAGCTTTCCTTGATAAGTTCCTTGAATGGTTTTGCTGGCAGCCTTCAACTCTGCCTGTGTGGGTCGGTTTTGCTTTGCCTTCCCGTCAAAATCATCATTCAGACAAGAAGTAAATGAGAAAGTCATCATAAGCGCAACGACTAAAAGTAATAAATGATTCTTTTTCATTGTAGAAAGTTTTGGTTTATTATATCTAAGTTTATCGGGCACAAAATTACACATTCCCTGTTTATTTCCAACACAATAACTGTTAAAAGACTGATAAGAAAGTTTCACGGCTGGCACAGAGGATTACCTTTAAAAGTTTTTTGCCTTTCAAGCGGGCTGTTTTAGCTTTATTATCGAAAGAACATGACACGCTATTCGACCGAAGGAGACAATCAAAAAGATACTAAACTGCAACTACCCCGATTTATCATCACGATAAAAAACATTTTTCTTCATGAAAAGAAATATTTTTCTTCATGATAAAAAATATTTCTTTTCATGTAAATAATTCGCAGCTGATGGGAACTGACGAATAAAAAGTGGATAAGCCGACAAGTCTCCTGCTGCTGAAACAACCGTAAACAGGGGGATTATAATCAGGGATTTTAAGTTGTGAACTTGAAAGTTCTTTAATTCTCTTTCCAGAAAGCAGGCGTGAACAGCACCAGAACCGTGAAGAGTTCCAGACGACCTACAAGCATAAGGAAAGAACAAATCCACTTGGCAAAACCGGGCAGCTGCACCCATGACATCGTAGGACCAATCTCCATACCCAAAGTAGGACCGACATTACCAAGACAACTCAGCGTAATGGTAATGGCATTTGTGTTGTCAATGCCGAAAGCTATCATCGTAAAGGCACAGAAGAGCGTCAAGATAAGGTAGAGCCCGATGAATCCCAAGAGGGTCACACGCTTCGACTGTGGGATATTCACACCGTCAACCTTCATTGGCAAGACTGCATTAGGATGCAGAATCTGACGGAACTCATTGCGTACCACCTTCAACAACATCACACCACGAATACTCTTGATACCACCACTTGTGGAGCCTGAACAGCCGCCAAAGAACATACAGGCAGCCAGGACAACCCACGTCACATGAGGCCACTTGGCAGCATCATCGCTGAAAAGTCCTGTCGTTGTAATGAAGGAAACAACCTGGAAGATGGCACTTCGGAAAGCATGCTCTATATCATAATGATTGCGGTAAACAAGCTGAAAGGCTATGAAGAGGGCAAACGAAAGTACCATTATCACATAGAAACGGAACTCACTGTTCTTCAGCAGCTTCTTGATATCCATACCTATGACTGACGCATATAACAAGGTGAAATTGACACCCGAGAGGAAACAGAACAGTGCACAGACATACTCCTCGGCAGGAGAATGGAATGTCATGATAGAACCACTCTCGGTAGCAAAACCACCTGTCGCCGTGCTCGTCATGGAATAATTGAAAGCATCAAACCACCCCATACCACAGAGCTTATAACTGAAGATACAGGCAATGGTCAGAACCACGTAGACTATCCATATCCACTTGGCACTCATACTCAAACGAGGATGCAGCTTACTCTTGATAGGTCCGGTTGCTTCAGCTGCAAACACCTTTACCGAACCACCCACCATGGAAGGAAGGATGGCAATAGTGAAGAATACAATACCCAATCCGCCAATCCACTGTGTGAGTGAACGCCAGAAGAGGAGTCCCTTTGGCAGCCATTCGGGATAGTCGATAATCGTTGCACCCGTCGTAGTAAAACCCGACATCGATTCAAAGAACGCATCCGTGAAGTTGCCGATACAGCCGCTGAGCATAAACGGCAACGTACCGAACAGCGTAAAAAACACCCAAGAAACGGTTACCACAAAATAAGCATCACGACGCCCCAAGAGGTTATCGGCATTGCGTCCCAGCAAACGGAACACGATGCCTGCACCCACCGTAATAAGGATGCTCCATGCAAAAGCCATGATGTCAACGCTATGATATAACAATGACACAAACAGACAACAGAGCATCAACACGCCCTCTATCCATAACAGGGAGCCAAGAATCTTGGAGATAAGTTTCAGATTCAGCATGGTCAGATAAATAATTTCTCCACCTTTTTCATATCAACGTTATAACAGAAGATTACCACGGAATCGCCTGCTTCAATCTGCGTATTACCCGAAACAAGCATACCTTCACCGTTTCTTACGAGTCCACCGATGGTAACTCCCTTCGGCAAGTTGAGGTCCTTGACAAGTTTTCGGGTCACCTTTGAATCAGGACTTGGCACAAACTCTGCCACATCAGCATTGACCGACATGAGGAACTTCACGTTTTCAACATTGGCATCAAGCATCATCTGATAGATATGACTGGCTGCAAGTGCCTTCTTATTGATAATCGTACCGATGTCAAGACCGTCTGCCGTACCGACATAGTCAAAGTTCTCGACAGAGGCTACTGTCTTACGGACGCCCAGACGTTTGGCAGTGAGGCAAGCAAGGATATTGGTTTCAGCATTTGAAGTCAGCGCAACAAAGGCCTGTGTATGGCGGATGCCTTCCTCCTGCAACAGACCTATATCACGTCCGTCACCATTGATGACCAGCCTGTCTTCATTGAAGATGTCGTTCAGTTCCTCACAACGGACAGGATTCTGCTCGATAATCTTTGCATTCATGTATTCCGGCAACATCTTCACTGCACGGGCAGCAGTCTTTCCGCCACCCATAAAGATGACATTCTGTACATCAACATAATGCTCCTTGCCGACAATCTTGCGGATATAAGGGATATACTGTTTCGTAGTCATGAAGTAGACGAGGTCATACAGCTGCAAGGTATCATTACCGCCAGGGATGATTGTCTCGTCATTATGCTTTATGGCAACAACGTGGTAAGGGTCATCAGGACCACTGATATCCTTCAACGGACGGTCGAGAATCTCGCAGGTCTCACGCAACTTGATACCCAGCATCACCAAGGCACCATCATGCACATCCCAACGCTGGCGCACCCATGACATCTTCAGTCCGTTGATGATGTCCTTTGCAGCCAGTATCTCGGGATAGATAATATCATTGACACCCATCTTGCGGAACAGTTCCTTATTATGTTCCTCGACATACTCCGGATTATCCACGCGTGCCACCGTCTTCTTTGCACCCAACTGGTGAGCCATGACACAGGCAGCGATATTTCCCGATTCGCTTGGCGTAACAGCAATGAAGAGGTCAGCGTGCTCTACGCCGGCATCCTTCAGTCCCTTGATGTTTGTTGCAGAGCATTCCATGGTCAGCAAGTCATATTCGCTGCTGAGCTTCTCCAGGTTTTCCGGATTCTCGTCCATCAGTACAATGTCCTGCCTGTTACGCGAAAGGAGTTTCGCCAGATAAGTTCCTATAGCGTATGCTCCTGATATTATGATTTTCATTCTTTTTTCTTTTGAGAGATGATGGGTGGTAAATGACAGATGATAAAATATCAGCTATCAGTTAGCAGCCGTCAACTGTCGTTTGATACTTTCTATATCTATTCCACAGATTTCACGCAACTGTTGTACCGTTCCTTGCTCCACAAAGTAATCAGGCATACCCATTCGGGTAATGTGTGGTTTATATCCATGATCGTTCATCCACTCTGTGACAGCAGAACCCAATCCACCATTGCGCACGCCATCCTCAATAGTAATAATGCGTGAGAAGCGGCTGGCAACTTCCTCCAATATCTTCTCATCCAATGGTTTCAGGAAGCGCATGTCATAGTGAGCAACTGAGGGACAATGGTCTTTTATATCTGGCGACTCTGCACTCTCAATCAGTTTGATAGCCTTTTCAACATCATTACCAATAGGTCCGATGCTCAATACTGCAACATCCCATCCATCATGAAGACGACGTCCTGTACCGACTTCTATCTCCGTTAGCGGACATTTCCAGTCGGTCAACACACCACGCCCACGCGGATAACGGATAACAAAAGTTCCCTTATCAGGTAACTGCGCCGTGTACATCAGCCGTCGGAGCTCACTCTCATCCATCGGAGAGGCTATCGTAAGATTAGGAATCGGACGCAGGAAAGCCATATCAAAAGCTCCATGATGCGTCGCACCATCTTCGCCAACCAGCCCAGCACGATCCAGACAGAGGACAACTGGGAGATTGAGTATTGCCGTATCGTGGATGATACTGTCGTATGCACGCTGCGAGAAAGCACTATAAATGTTGCAGAAAGGCTGCAGACCGTCCTTTGCCATACCAGCAGAGAAGGTCACAGCATGCGCCTCCGCAATACCAACATCAAAGGTACGGTCAGGCATATCCGCCATCATTATATTCATTGAACAGCCTGTCGGCATAGCAGGTGTCACACCAACAATGCGAGGATTCTTCTTGGCAAGTTCCAACAATGTCTTCCCAAACACATCCTGGAACTTCGGTGGCTCATTGCTGCAGTCCTGCACAATACGCTCACCAGTATCCGGATCAAACTTACCCGGTGCATGCCAGACCGTTGCACTCTTCTCTGCAGGCTCATATCCCTTACCTTTCTTTGTGTGGAGATGGAGGAGTTTCGGTCCCGTCATATTCTTCAACTGACGAAGTATGCGAACCAACTCGCCTACATTATTACCGTCGAATGGTCCGAAGTAACGGATATTCATACCCTCAAACATATTCTGCTGATGGGACAACGCCGACTTCAAAGCATTATTAAAACGCAGCAATCCCTTACGACGTTCTTCATTCAGCAATCCCTTTTCACGCAACCACTGTGACGCCTTGAAGCGCAAACGGTTGTAAGTCTCATTCGTATCAAGGTTCAACAAGTACTGCTCCATACCTCCCACAGCCCTGTCAATCGACATATCATTGTCGTTCAGAATAATCAACAGGTCATTAGGCTGACTTGAAACATTGTTAAGACCTTCAAAAGCCAGACCTCCACTCATAGCACCATCACCAATGATGGCAACGACATGACGTTGCTGCTTGGTCAGTTTGGCAGCAACAGCCATACCCAAGGCAGCAGAGATAGAATTAGAGGCATGCCCACAAGTAAACGTATCATACTCGCTCTCGAAAGGAGAAGGGAATGGCATAAGACCGTTCAGCTTGCGGTTATTACAGAAGTTTTCACGCCGACCCGTCAAAATCTTATGCCCATAAGCCTGATGACCAACATCCCACACAATACGGTCTTCCGGCGTATTAAAAACATAGTGACATGCCACCGTTATCTCGGTCGCTCCTAAGCTGGACGCAAGATGTCCCGGATTAACAGCAACTTCCTCAATGATGTCCTCCCGCAATTGCTGGCAGAGTTTGGGCAACTCGTCCAAATTCAGCTTCCGCAAGTCGGCAGGCGACTGTATCTTATTTAAAAGGTCGTATCTTTTCTCGTTTGACATTATCTGATAACATGAAAAACAATGCAAAGATACGCTAAATAGCTTAAAGGGCAAAATAAAACAGAGAGGGATTCAATTATTTAATACCGAATTCGCAATTGTGATTCTTAATCCAGAGACAAAGCAACGAATTATCAAGCCAATACACCAAACCAAAGAAGTAACAGTGTTGTTTTCAGTCTCAATTACCTAAGGATATCGCCCTGAAATCATCTAAAACATGTCACTCTCAGAGCGATGTTGCTATGCCTTAAACATTTACCATGTGTTCTTATCACAATTCTATGTATAAAAATGAAGCAGGGATGAACCTTTGAAGATTCATCCCCGCTTATTCTTTTTCATTTTAACCAGCCAAGAGAAGACCGGTCAAGTTCTGTCTTTAATTTACTTTACGTAAACAATTGCAAGACGGTTAGATGTAACACCCTGTACACCCTTACCTAAAGCCTCGTCAACGATAACGCCACGACCCTCAAGGTACTTAGCAACAATGTTTGCACGGTTCTGAGAGAGACGATCGTTGAGATCCTTCGGTCCTTCTGGAGAAGCTGTACCGATAATCTGTACATGGCAACCAGACTTAACAACGTCAAGAGCCTTCTTAGCCTCCTTTGTGAGGATGTACTTACCCTGCTGGAAGGTTACGAATACCATGTTCTCAATACGAACAGTCTGAGTTGTAGTTGTAGGAACTTCCTTGATAACTTCCTTGATAACCTCCTTAACAACCTCCTTTGGCTTAGCGTTAAGCTGATCACGGAGAGAGTTAATCTCATCGTTCAGCTCACCAACATTCCAAACCTTGAAGTTGTGAGTACCGTTAGAAGTCTTGAACTTGTAGTTAACACCTACGAAAAGACCGAGCTGAGCTGCCTGCTTACCGAACTGAACAGCATCGCCAGGACCATGTGTAAGGTTCCAGAGAACTGCTGGCTCAGCGTAAATCTGCCAAGCTCTCTTCTCACCGAGGTTGTAAGCGAAAGTAAGACCAGTCTTAGCTGTCAACTCAGTGTCATCACCACCATTGTCAGTGCGGATAAGATTCTTGTCACCGTAAGTAATCCAGTAACCGATACCAGCCTCAGCACCTACCTCAAAACGACGATCAGGGTTGTACTCGCAGAAGAGGTTTGTGAAGTTAACTGTACCGTTCAAACCGAGGTTAAGACCACGAACAACAGTATGGCTGTTAGAGAAACCTAAAGAACCAGTCTGCCAACGGTTGTCACCAAAGAATGCGATACCTTCGAGGTTTGCGCCGTAAACAGGGCTGAACTGCTTGCCAACCTTCACACCAGCAGTTGCGTTAAGCGGTGCGAAGTGACTAAGGTTAAGAGGACCCATAGCACCAGCCTCAACGCCGAGGTAAACATTGTCAAATGGTTTAGCCTTCTCATAAGCTACCTGAGCCTGCGTACTTGTGATACCCATAGAGAGCATCGAAAGTGCAATCAAAATTTTTTTCATAAAAACTTAATATTAATTCTGTTAATTTTAGCGACTTAATTAAATTCGATATGCAAAGATAGTATTTTTTTTGAATAGACTACATTATTTCATAGAAAAAATCTGTTTTTTTAGTAAAATACAGCAATTTCTACACTTTTATTACCTTTATATACAATAAAATGACCCGAAAAAGATAAATAAGCACCTAAAAAGTGATTCACAAAAAACAGCTTTCAGAGCATAAAAAGACATGATTTTTACATCCCTGCGCCCCACAACTGTTTTACCGTTGTAATTGAACTTTGGCTTTCACCTTATTATATATATAAGAAACCAAGAACGCATCATTGCCATGTCCAGAACGAGCTGTGTATCAGCTTTGAATTATCATCATGAGGATAATTATTTATTTTCATGAAAAGAAATATTTTTCTTCGCGAAAAGAAATAATTATTTTCATGAAAAGAATTCGCTGCAAACGATTTCTATATGGAGAAAAAACTTCGCCAAAGGGCTCTCCATAACCCTTCGGACACATGTTTCAGCAGTAGCTACCCTTTCCGAAGACGCCTGAAAAGATAGAAAATGAACATCAATCCACGAAGAGAAAGCTCAACCGCCATGGCAAACCACACGCCACAAAGACCATACTGGGATGCAAGGGCGTAAGCCAATGTGAGACGGATGAGCCACATGCTACCCAAGTTAATCATCGAAGGCTTCAACGTGTCACCAGCTCCGATGCAGACACTGTAGGCAACGATGGCTGCTGCGAAGAACGGCTCGGCAAAGGCTTCGATGCGAAGAACTGATGTACCAAGATGCTGGATCTCAGCAACAGGCGACAGCAGACCAATCATCTCGGGGGCAAAGATATACATGACAACACCCATGAATGCCATGACAACCATACCGAGAGAGACGGTCATCCAGGCAAAACTGCGATGAAGGTCACGCCTGTCAGCACCGACGCTCTGCCCTACCAGCGTTGTGGCTGCCTCGCTGATACCGTAGCCCGGCATATAACAAAGGCTCTCTGCCGTAATAGCAAACGAATGGGCAGCGATTGCAATATTGCCCAAAGGGGCTACAATCATAGTAGAAACCAGCTGTGCACCATTCATCAGAAGATATTGCAGTGCCATCGGTGCACCAATCTTCATTGCATTCCAGATATACTGCCAACGCCAGACGAAGCGTTCCACATCCTGCTTCCAAGACAGGATAGGACTGCGGAAGATGGCATAATATGCCAAAGGAACCGCCACACAGATGAAAGCAAGAAGACTTCCGAGGGCTGCACCGGCTACCCCGGCACCTAATCCCGGCATCGCCATCTCCATTCCCAAGAGGGATATGGTGCGTGTAGGGAAGATAAAGAAGTAGTTGAAGATAACATCCAGTACGCACATCAATATTGCCATGAAACTGGGACGGCGCATATCGCCTGACACCTTCAGCATGGCAGCCGACATATACTCAACGAGATGGAACGGGATGATAAGGGAGAAAATTAGGAAATAAACCGTAGCATCATGCTGTATGTCAGTCCCTCCACCCAGCCATGAAGGAAGATGAGGAGCAATTAGAAAGGTGATAAGCAGCAGGAACAACGAGAAGCAAAGTCCGAAGGCATAACCATGCCGCATAACCGCACGTGCCTTCTGGAAGTCGTTGGCACCAATGAAGTGGGCTACCTGGACGGAGAAGCCCATCGTTACAGCACTCACTAAAGAGAAGAAGAGCCATGTGGCCGGCTCGACAAGTCCGATGGCAGCCGACGGTGCAGCACCGAGAGAACCCACCATTCCCGCATCAATATAAAACATCAGAACCGTTGTCACCTGTGCCAATATAGACGGGATGCTGAGCTGGATTATGAGGTTGAACTTCTCATTCCTGCTCATCATCTCACCACTGCGAATCTTGGCAAGAAGACTTTCTGTAACGGATTTACTGAAGGATATACGCACGAAGACTATTAAATGATTTGAAGAAAATGAAAGACTGGATTATTGAAAACAAAATAGGGACGACATTCCCGTTTGTCCGCTGCAGCTATTGAGACGAACACACGGGAACTTGTGTCCCTACATATAAGACTAAAGGTCATTCAGACCTTTCCGGAAAAGCTACGACGTATACTTCAACTACGCATCCTTCAACTTCTTGCCCGGGCGAGCGAAGTCAACCAAGCGTAAGTCAAAGATAAGTGTTGAGTATGCTGGTATCAATCCTTTACCAGCCTTACCATAACCCAACTGATAAGGAATATAGACTACCCAATGGTCGCCCCTGTGCATCTGCTGCATAGCTGTAGAAAAACCATCAACCACACCTTGTAAGGCAAGATGCGAAGGGCGTGACGTTGAAGCATTGAAAGTCTCGCTTGACCATGACTTATCAAAGATAAGCCCCGACGTGTAAGTCGCAGATGGAATCATGCGGCCCATATAATGAACGGATACCGAGTCGGAATACAATGGGTTCGTCGTACCTGTTCCGCTCTGCTCGACATGTGCGATGATATAATTCTCAGGACTATATGTCAGTGATGTTCCAGAGGCTGGCTTCTGATTTTGGAAAGTATAGTTAAGGATTATCTTCCAGGATTTATCACCACTCTTGATCTTCTGCTGCGTAGTGGTATAGAGCTTATTCCAATAGCTTTCATTCTTTGACTGCCAATCAGAATATTCTTCTACAGTACTGTCACTCTCAGAACACGAGGTGAAGAGACCCGCAGAGAGCATGATTCCGCCCAGACAGAAGATACCTGCCGCACGGCGGATGAGGGTTTTTATTTTCTTTGTCATAGTCTTTTTAATTGGTTGGAGGGGATTGCAGCACCAGGAGCCCTACACTTCCTATGCTAAGAAAGAGGGCTATAGGTAACCATAAACACCAGTTCTGCTACCCTTCCTTTAATTAGTCAATGTCAATCTTCTTCAACAGGGCGGTGATAGACACACGGTCCTCAATAATCTCGCGCAGCTTTTCTACCGGCACACGCTCCTGCTTCATTGAGTCACGATAACGCAGAGTAACGGTGTTGTCCTTCAACGTATCGCCATCAACGGTCACACAGAAAGGAGTGCCGATGGCATCCTGACGACGGTAACGCTTACCGATAGAGTCCTTAGCCTCCATGTGTGTGTTGAAATGGAACTTCAGATTGTTCACAATCTCCTGTGCCTTCTCTGGCAGACCATCCTTGTTAACCAAAGGAAGAACCGCACACTTGACTGGTGCCAACGGCTCCGGCAACTTCAGAACGACACGGCTTGAACCATTCTCCAATGCCTCCTCCGTATAGCTGTGGCACATAACAGAGAGGAACATACGGTCAACACCGATAGATGTCTCCACAACGTATGGAGTATAGTTCTCGTTGCGCTCAGGATCAAAGTACTTCACCTGACGGCCAGAGAACTTCTCATGCTGAGAGAGGTCGAAGTCGGTACGAGAGTGAATGCCCTCTACCTCCTTGAAACCGAACGGCATGTGGAACTCGATGTCGGTTGCTGCATTGGCATAGTGAGCCAGCTTCTCGTGGTCGTGGTAACGATAGTTCTCGTCGCCCATTCCAAGCCCCTCGTGCCAAGCCAGACGATGCTTCTTCCAGTATTCAAACCACTTCATCTCGGTTCCGGGCTGACAGAAGAACTGCATCTCCATCTGTTCAAACTCACGCATACGGAAGACGAACTGGCGAGCTACTATCTCATTGCGGAAAGCCTTACCAATCTGACAGATACCAAATGGCAACTTCATACGACCAGTCTTCTGAACATTGAGGAAGTTTACGAAGATACCCTGCGCTGTCTCCGGGCGGAGATAAATCTTGCTTGCAGCCTCAGCTGAAGCACCCATCTCGGTAGAGAACATAAGATTGAACTGACGAACGTCAGTCCAGTTGGTTGTACCGCTGATTGGGTCAACGATTCCCTCGTCAAGGATAATCTGTTTCAAAGCCTCCAAGTCAGGTCCCTGCATAGCCTCTGTATAGCGTGCATGGAGGTCGTCACGCTTCTTCTGATTCTCAAGAACACGTGGGTTGGTTTCACGGAACTTAGTCTCATCGAAGGCGTCACCGAACTTCTTGGCAGCCTTGGCTACTTCCTTCTCAATCTTCTCCTCGTATTTGCCAATCTGGTCCTCTATGAGATTGTCTGCACGATAACGCTTCTTTGAGTCACGGTTGTCAATCAATGGGTCATTGAAAGCATCAACGTGGCCGCTGGCTTTCCATACCGTCGGGTGCATAAAGATAGATGCGTCGATACCGACAATATTGTTATGCAGCAATACCATTGACTGCCACCAGTACTGTTTGATGTTGTTTTTCAGCTCAACACCGTTCTGACCGTAGTCATAAACAGCTGCCAGACCATCATAAATATCACTACTTGGGAAGACGAAACCATACTCTTTGCAGTGACTCACAATCTTCTTGAAAACATCCTCTTGTGCCATAATTATCTATTTATACCTTGATTTTTGTCGCAAAGTTACGCTTTTTTAGCCGAATAAAAACAGGATTACTGCGAAACTTTCGCCTAAAACGATTATTCACAAGCCTGACTTTTGATTTGCCTGACGTTATGTTCTCTCGCAAACAACGTCGTACTATAATATTATTATGCTGACAATCATCAACTTTTCCACCCTTTTTTACGAATGTGTTGATGCCCAGCACGAGTAGTGCTGTTGGCAAGCACCACTCGTGCTAAGGCTGAACACCAATGACACTGAGAAGTAAATACATTGGAATAAATTAAAAGATGTTCAATCTCTAACGACCACCTTGGATTTTAAAAGTGCTATGGGGTAAGTTAAAAAATAGCAGACTGCAGGCAGATAACCAAATCCTACACTTGAATAAACTATAATTTGCCTGTTTACATTTTTTTTCGTACATTTGCAGTCTTATGAAGTTCACTTCTTTAAGTGATAAAACAAGAATTATATGGATGACGAGATAAAAGACTTGGACGGGTCTGTTTCAGAGAAAGAAACTCAGGAACAGAACTCCCATTCAGATTACAAACCTGCCGACAGGTTTGATGCCTCTGCCGTGCATCACCTCTCTGGTATGTACAAAAACTGGTTCCTGGATTACGCCAGCTACGTAATCCTTGAACGTGCCGTACCGCATATTGAGGACGGACTGAAGCCCGTGCAACGTCGCATCCTCCATTCCATGAAACGAATGGACGACGGACGATACAACAAGGTTGCGAACATCGTGGGTCATACGATGCAGTTCCATCCGCATGGTGACGCCTCTATCGGCGATGCACTGGTGCAGCTGGGACAGAAAGACCTGCTCATTGACACGCAGGGTAACTGGGGAAACATCCTTACCGGCGACCGTGCAGCCGCACCACGATACATCGAGGCGCGCCTGTCGAAGTTTGCCTTGGAGACGGTTTTCAATCCCAAAACCACAGAATGGCAGCTTTCCTACGACGGCAGAAACAAAGAGCCGATTACGCTTCCCGTAAAGTTCCCACTGCTTCTGGCACAGGGTGCTGAGGGTATCGCCGTAGGCTTGTCATCCAAGATTCTTCCTCATAACCTCAACGACATCTGCGATGCGGCTATCAGCTATCTGCGTGACGAGGAGTTCCATCTATACCCTGACTTCCCGACAGGCGGCAGCATTGACGCATCAAAATATAACGACGGTCAGCGTGGAGGCGTTCTGAAGGTGCGTGCAAAGGTTGAGAAGCTCGACAACAAGACCCTCGTCATCCGTGAGGTTCCCTTCACCAAGACTGCCAACACACTCCAGGAGTCTATCACCAAGGCGGTAGAGAAAGGAAAGCTGAAGATTCGAAAGGTGGAGGACATGACCGCTTCAGAGGTGGAGATTCAACTTCATCTTGCACCGGGCACGTCAAGCGACAAGACTATTGACGCCCTCTACGCTTTCACTGACTGCGAAATAAACATTTCACCGAACTGCTGTGTCATCCGAGATAACAAGCCGGAGTTCCTCACAGTGTCAGATGTATTGCGCAATTCTGCCGAACATACGAAGGCATTATTGAAGTTAGAGCTGGAGATTCGCAAGCATGAACTGGAGGAACAGCTGTTCTATAACTCCCTTGAACGTATCTTCATCGAGGACCGCATCTATAAGGAGCGCAAATTCGAGACGGCTAAGGATATTGATGAGGTTGTTGTTTTCGTCGACTCTAAACTTGAACCTTACAAGAAGACCTTTATCCGTGAGGTGACACGTGACGACATCATCCGACTTTTGGAAATCAAGATGCAGCGCATCCTGAAGTTCAACAAGGACAAGGCTGATGAACTTATCCAGAAGATAAAGGCTGAGATTGCCGAGATCGACAAGGACCTCAGCGAGATGGTTCGTGTCACCATCGAATGGTTCACACACCTTAAAGAGAAATACGGAAGCGACCATCCACGCCGTACAGAGATCAAGAGCTTTGACACGATTGTGGCTGCCAAGGTGGTTGATGCCAACGAGAAGCTGTATATCGACCGTCAGGAGGGATTCATCGGTACGGGTCTCAAGAAGGCAGAGTTCGTTCAGAACTGTTCTGACCTCGATGATGTGATTATCTTCTACCGTGACGGAAAGTACAAGGTCATCCGAATTGCCGACAAGGTGTTTGTGGGCAAGGGCGTACTGCACGTACAGGTGTTCAAGAAGAACGACAAGCGTACGATTTATAACGTGGTTTATCGTGACGGAAAGACAGGTCCTTACTATATTAAACGCTTCAACGTGACTTCTATCACACGTGACAAAGAATACGACGTAACCCTCGGCACGGCGGGCTCAAGAATCAATTACTTCACTGCTAACCCAAACGGTGAGGCGGAGTTGATAAAGATTACACTTGACCCGAACCCCGACAAGAAGAAACAGAATATCTTTATGGAACGTGACTTTGCCAGCATCCTCATCAAGGGACGTGCTGCAAAGGGTAATCTGCTGACCAAGGAGAGTATTCACCGAATCTCATTGAAGAGCCACGGACATTCCACATTGGGTGGACGTAAGGTGTGGTTCGACCCGGATGTCAACCGTATCAACTACGAAGACCACGGTCGCTACCTTGGAGAGTTCTCTGACCAGGACAGCATCCTTGTGATACTTAAGAACGGAGAGTTCTATATCACCAACTTTGATGCATCCAATCATTATGAGGACAACATCCTGCGCATAGAGAAGTTTGATGCTGACAAGCCATGGACAGCTGTCATCTTCGATGCTGACAACCAAGGTTATCCTTACTTGAAACGTTTCCAGATGGAAGCAAGCAAGCGTCATCAGAACTTCATCGGAGACAATCCAGAGTCGCAGATGGTACTTCTGACGGATGTTACCTTCCCTCGCATACAGCTGACATACGGTGGTCCAGATGCGTCACGTGGCACTGAGGAGATTGATGCTGAGCAGTTTGTCGGCGTGAAGGGATTTAAGGCAAAGGGCAAACGACTGACAACATGGACGGTTGACAAGATTGAAGAACTGGAGCCGACACGCTTCCCAGAGGAGAAGAAAGCGGATGAAGAGAACAGTGATGACGAATCACAGCAGGAGAAGTCTGCAGCTGCTGCAAAGGAAGAGAATCTCGACCCGGATGCAGGAAAGTCACAGCAGCAGGTCATTGATGAGATAACAGGACAGCTAAACCTCTTCAACAACGATTAAGAAATCCAACAACCGGCTAATTGAAAATGGGGACGTACACCCTTTACGTTCCCATTTCAAGGAACTGGTTACAGATACTTGAACCGCACATCCCCTGCTGATTGGCACAAACAACGATTTGACTTGCGCTTTTATGGTCACTTCCCAAATACGCCTATGAACCTAAAGAAATCCTTACTTACCTATGTTTCGCTCTCAGCGATTACCCTTTTCTTGGCACCGACGCCTGTTGTTGCACAGGACACCCTGCGCAACAACAAGGTAATCACCAATACACAGATGCTCGGCATCGGTGCTGTGAATGCGCTCGACACCTACCTTACACCCGAAGAATACAGTGGAACGGAACTTCGTTACACCTCTCATTCCGTACGTGAAAACGGAAGTAAGCTGTCACGTGAGCTGGTCCATCATGCCCAACTGCTCTCTGTTCATAACCGAAAGGACAATAACAATGAGCTCGGTGGCTTTTACAACTTCCAGTATAACTGGCAATATGCCCTTGGAAAATGGAATGTCGGACAGGGAGAACTGCTCCTCAAGGCTGGCGGAGGAGTTGATGCACGGTTCGGTTTCCTCTATAACATGCGCAATTCCAACAACCCTGCACAGGCTTACGGACAACTGAACATCGCCCCGAATGCCGTTGCTGCCTACCGTTTCCGTCTTCACAACCATCCTTTCCAGCTGCGTTACGAAGTGCAATTGCCACTCCTCGGACTGATGTTCTCACCAAACTACGGACAGAGTTACTACGAGATATTCACCCGAGGGAACTACGACCATAACCTTGTCGTTACAACACCAGCATCCGCTCCATCACTCCGACAGCTGCTGACGCTCGACTTCACGCTCCGCCATACCACGCTCCGCATCGGCTATCTTGGCGATTACCAGCAGGCAAAGGTCAATAACCTGCGCCAGCATGTATGGAGTAACCTGATTGTATTAGGTATTGTTCGCAAATTCTCAATCAACAAGTTCATCCCATGAGAAAGCTACTTCATTCCTTACTATACGTACTTGTCCCGGCACTTACACTGCTCGGCACCGCCACAAGCTGCGTCACTAATGACGAACTCCCCGATAATCCACAAGGCAACTTCGAGGCTTTATGGCGCATCATGGATGAGCATTACTGCTTCTTCTCACATAAAGGAATCGACTGGCAGGAGGTACACAACCGTTATGCCCGGCAGTTTGATGCTTCCATGACTGCCAAACAACAGTTTGAAGTGATGACAAACATGCTCTCAGAACTGAAGGACGGACACGTCAATCTATACACTTCTTTCAATATAGGTCGCTACTGGTCGTGGCATGAAGACTATCCCAAGAACTACTCCGACTCACTGCAACGCCTGTATCTCAAGACCGATTACCTCATTGCAAGTGGTCTGGACTATACTATTTTCGATGACAACATCGGCTATGTGCGCTGTGAGAGTTTCCAGAAAGCTATCGGTGCAGGCAACCTCGACGACATCTTCCTTCATCTGCAGCCCTGCAACGGACTGATTATCGACGTGCGGAACAACGGAGGGGGGAACGTAAACAACGCAGAAGAACTGGCTGCACGCTTTACCAACAAGGAACTGCTCGTAGGCTACATACAGCATAAAACGGGAAAAGGCCATAACGATTTCTCTTCGTTAAAACCAGAATATCTGAAACCGGGAAAGGGTATACGTTGGCATAAACCAGTCGTTGTACTGACCAACCGCAGCGTCTTCTCTGCTGCCAACGAGTTTGTTAAGTATATGAAGTGTTGTCCGAATGTTACCATTGTGGGCGACCGCACGGGTGGCGGAGCAGGTCTGCCATTCTCTTCCGAGCTACCCAACGGATGGGGAATCCGCTTCTCTGCCTGCCCGATGTACGACCGTGACAAGCAGATGACAGAGTTCGGTATTGACCCGGACCACAAGGTATCCCTCACTTCTGAGGACTTTGCACGAGGCAAGGATACAATTATAGAGTTTGCAAGGAAGATGATAAAAGCCTCCCCCAGCCCCTCCAAAAGGAGGGGAGTGCCTGACGGGAGCTGACTTTCATGGCTATCGAGCAGTACTTTTCTGCACCCACATCAGTCCGTCCGAGAAGAGGGAACGCCTGACGGGAACTGACTTTGATAATTATAAACAGTATCTCCTGTTGTCACCCAACATCTTACGAAAGCAAGTGGCACTGGTAATAAGAAAGCTATTCATTCCAACACTCCCCTCCTTTCGGAGGAGTTGGGAGAAGACTTCTTAAAAAGTTATTCTCAAACATTTGGCTATCTCCAAAACATTACGTATCTTTGCAGCCGTTATGCGCCTGTGGCGGAATTGGTAGACGCGCTAGACTTAGGATCTAGTAACTCACGTTGTGCAGGTTCGAGTCCTGTTAGGCGCACTGAAACAAGAACCGGGTAATTGAAAATCAATTATCCGGTTCTTTCATTTATAAGGACTTAATTCTACAGGAATGGCACGTAAACATGACCTGCAAGAATGAAAACAGTAAGCTCCAAGGTGTCTGACAATCCCGAAACCGGCCGACATACAGCAGAGGCTTATCAAGGCACAACGCTGAAAGACGGGAATATCCATACCTTGTAAACATAAAAACCCTTTGACTTCTCTTGCCTACAACAACCCATCCATACTTGGGCAACTTTTTAAATTACTGTCCTCTAAAACTTTAATAACATGCGCCCCACACGGAATCTCTATTCAACAGATAATATCCTATTAGTTTTGATGAAGTAATCCCACTAATCAAATAAGTATTGCTTGCTTTTGGTAGTACAACTCTTGCCTGTCAACAAGTTGCGTCTGCACTGGCAACATATTGCAAGGCTTTTGGTACTCAACACATCAGTTGATAATAGGAAGAGAGGGAGTATTATTGTCATCATTATAATATTAGTAAGATAATAATGACTAACTTATATGCGGAAAGTTTTATCAGACAATCATAATCTCTTCGCTCCAAAGACGACAGACTATCCTAAAATGCAAAGATGGTCTTTGTGAGATTTTATTACAAAACAACGTCATTTCAGCACCTGAACTTTTACCCAAAAGAGGCTTTACGCTTACATCCACAAATACCACAACACCAGCAAGTTACAAAAGCACGTAATATAAATGTGCTTAAATAGGCTTCAACTAAGCACTAATTAGCGTATAACTAAGGCTTAATTGAACGCCAACTAAGCCTTAATTGAAACGCAATTAAGCATCTATTGATTTCCTATAAATGATTTTTTATTACAAAACATACGGAAACATAACAACGTAAGCAGCACTTGCTTCTTCTGAAACATGAAAGCTACTGCCATTTATCCTACAAGAGAAACAAAAAATCCCAGCCCTCTATAAAGGCTGGGAAAGATGCTATGAAAACGCAGCCCATTATCAGCTGCACATCAATACAAGAAATCAATCATCGTCTTCGTCATCATATTCGGGCTCTGCCCACTCCACACGAGCACCGTAGGCAAGGGTCTGGTTCTTCTTTCCCGTACGGGCATTGCGTGTACTGGTCGGTACAAAACGGCATTTCACATTCTTGATATGCTTCTTGATGTCGAAGTCGTCGGGATTGTCAACAGGCTCACTCTCCACCGTAAGATGAAACCGCCCCAGCCCCTCAAGAGCCACCGTTTCGCCCTGGCGAAGGCGATAAGAGATTTCGTCAATCAAAGCAATAACGAGTCCGCGCACGTCACCACGTGAAAACGAAGTGTTTTCTTGAATGGAATCTGCAAGGTCGTCCGTCGTAGCAACACCCGTACTGACCGTACGGGCATACCATTTCCCTGCACCCTTCTTGTCCTTGAACTTACTCTGTTCCAGTCTTATTTCTACTGACATAATCTTCTTCTTATCGGTTTTGAGATATAAAAACGGTGCAAATATAAGCAAAATAAACAGTTCTCGCAAGACAAAATAAACTATTTTGGGGAACTGTCGGTCTTGCACACATAAAATATTCCATACCAGACTGGCAGCAGAAACATATTACAGTTCATAAAGATAATTTGCTAAAGACAAACCTCCCGGTTATCAATTTAACCGTTGAAAGAGTTTGGAAGCCAGACTTTGGCTCAGTAGGAAAAAGGTGAGGCATTTTATCGGGTTCATCCGTTAAATGCGTGGACACTTTCCATATAGCTTTAAAGGATGAACCGAGCTTATTCATTAAGCAAAACATAGCCAAGACGGTCTTGGCTACTTACTTTATTATCATCCTCCTGGATGCAGAAAACCTTTTCATGTTAACGCTTCTAAAATTACAGGCAACAGCTTGAAAAATCATGACATAATTTCGGGTAAAATACCTACAGATAAAGACAAAAATACGTGTAAAAAGCAAGTTTGCAACCAACAGTAAATCAATTGGTTATGGAGTCGTGCAAGAAAAGGTGCTTAATTGGACTTCAAAAGGGCGTCAGTTAGACCTCAAAAGGGCATCTATTGCAAGCCAATTGGGCGTCTTTTGGAAGCCAATAGACCATATATTGGTTTTGAGTTGTACGAAAATAGTTTACAAACATTAGTTGAAATGGGAATAAGTTGTTAGTAGAAGACGGAAAGACATGGTATTTGTTTTCTGCATTTATTATCTTGTGCTTTATCCCTTTTTGTGAGACCGTCTATTTTTGGATAGTCATACCATGCAAGTGTACAAGCCTTTATTCTGTTTCCAATCTACGTATTGAACGGAAGAATCATGTCAGGGAACAGTACGGCTAATAAGGATAATGAGCTCATTGCAGTCTGATGACCGATTGAGATTTGGCATCGCTGGCCGAAGGAAAACACAGTAGGAAAACAAGTAAAACAAGATTTTCAACTAAATTATTTGCCATTTGTTTGCGGGATTGAAAAACTTTCCTTACCTTTGCACTCGCCTTACAAAAAGTAAGGGCGTTTAGCTCAGCTGGTTTAGAGCATCTGCCTTACAAGCAGAGGGTCGGCGGTTCGAATCCGTCAACGCCCACAAGGGGTGTTTCCCTGTGACCTTTCGGGGTTGCAGGGGATTTTTAAAGGGCGTTTAGCTCAGCTGGTTTAGAGCATCTGCCTTACAAGCAGAGGGTCGGCGGTTCGAATCCGTCAACGCCCACCTTTAAAACTTAAAGATGATGACTTTGCAACAAACAGTTGTGAGGTCTTTTTTGTTTTATTGAGAATTTATCTACATTCTTTTTGAGATTATTATTATTATTATTTGCGCTGTTACTGATTTTATTGCTAAATTTGCACCATATAAATAAATATCGTTATGAGTCTCGACACATTAACAGCCGTATCACCTATTGACGGTCGCTACAGAAGTAAAACAGAATGTCTTGCTGACTATTTTTCAGAGTATGCCCTCATCCGTTATCGCATACGTGTAGAAATTGAATATTTCATCACGCTTTGCGAGTTGCCCTTGCCGCAACTGGAAGGCTTCGACAGCTCCCTGTTTGAACGACTGCGCAACATCTACTGCGACTTCGACGAGGCTTCGGCAATGCGTGTAAAGGAGATTGAAAACACAACCAACCACGACGTAAAGGCGGTTGAATACTTCATCAAGGAAGAGTTCGACAAGATTGGCGGGCTGGACGACTACAAGGAATTCATCCATTTCGGCCTGACTTCACAGGACATCAACAACACAAGTGTTCCGCTGTCAGTAAAGGAAGCCCTCGAGGAGGTGTTCTATCCACAGGTCGAGGAACTGATTGCACAGCTGAAGGAATATGCCGAGGCATGGAAAGATGTGCCGATGCTGGCAAAGACACACGGTCAGCCAGCCTCTCCTACCCGACTGGGAAAGGAGGTTGAGGTCTACGTCTATCGACTCAGCGAGCAGCTTGCCACCTTGCGCAACTGCAAGATCACAGCTAAGTTCGGTGGTGCCACAGGTAACTTCAATGCCCATCACGTGGCTTACCCACAGCATGACTGGCGTGCTTTCGGCAATCGCTTTGTCAGCGAAAAGCTGGGATTAGAGCGTGAGCAATGGACGACACAAATCAGCAATTACGACCATCTGGGCAGCATATTCGATGCTATCCGTCGTATCAACACCATCATCATCGACCTTGACCGTGACTTCTGGATGTATATCTCAATGGAGTATTTCAAGCAGAAGATCAAGGCTGGCGAGGTTGGTTCAAGTGCTATGCCGCACAAGGTGAACCCAATCGACTTCGAGAACAGCGAGGGTAACCTCGGCATATCCAATGCCATCCTGCAGTTCCTGGCACAGAAGTTGCCGGTAAGCCGCCTGCAGCGTGACCTTACGGATTCAACCGTACTGCGCAACGTCGGCGTTCCTTTCGGTCATACCGTCATCTCTATACAGAGTACATTGAAGGGGCTGCGCAAGCTCATCCTCAACGAAGAGAAGCTGGGAGAAGACCTCGAAGACACATGGGCAGTCGTGGCAGAAGCCATCCAGACCATCCTGCGCCGTGAAGCCTATCCACATCCCTACGAGGCATTGAAGGCTCTCACCCGCACAAACGAGAAGATGACCGAGGAAACGATACACGCATTCATACAGACACTCAACGTCAGTGACAGCGTGAAAGCTGAGCTGATGGCTATCACCCCACATAACTATACGGGAATATAAACAACCCAATAAAGCACTACAGACAGTAGTCAAACTGAGTATCTCCGTCAGACGGAGTTCATTTAACAAACAAAAACAACAGTTATTCATTGGCCGTGAGGCCGGTAGTATCAAAACTAAAAGCAAAACAACAATTATGACAGAAGAATTTGAAAACAAAGAAGTTCAGTCTGAGCAGAATGAGAATAGCCGAGAGGGCTATTCTGCATCCAGTCAAGGCGGCTATCAGAGAGAGTACCGTGGCACAGGACGTTCACAGCGTCCACGTATTCATAGCCAGCGTGCTTACAGCAGCGACAAGGCTAACAGCGGTAACGACGAGGGCGGATTCCGTCCGGAAGGATTTGGTTCTGGCTTGCAGAACGCAAGTCGCCCGCAGCAGGGAGGTTATCGCCCACGCCAGAACAGCTACGGTGGCGGATATAACAGCAACCGTGGTGGATACCAGAGCCGCCCGCAGCAGGGAGGTTATCGCCCACGCTACAACAACAATGGTGAGGAAGGTGGTTACCAGCCACGTCAAGGTGGATACAACAACCGTGGTGGATACCAGAGCCGTCCGCAGCAGGGAGGCTATCGTCCACGCTACAACAACGATGAAAACGGATACCAGCCACAGCCTTACCGTCCACGCTACAATGCCAACAACGGTGCTGAGGGCGAGGAGAACAACGGCTATCAGGCTAACCAGGGTGGTTATCAGCCACGTCAAGGCGGTTACCAGCCACGCCAGGGTGGCTATCAGAACCGAGGCGGTTACAACAACCGTGGTGGATATAACAACAACCGCGGTGGCTATCAGAACCGTGGCGGATACAACAACCGAGGCGGATACAACAACCGAGGCGGTTACAACCAGGGTGGTTATCGCCAGCATAGTGCTGATTATGACCCAAATGCAAAGTATTCACTCAAGAAGCGCATAGAATATAAGGAGGAAAACTTCGACCCGAATGAGCCTATTCGCTTGAACAAGTACCTTGCCAACGCTGGTGTATGCTCACGTCGTGAGGCTGATGAGTTCATCCTTTCTGGTGCAGTAACCGTAAATGGCGAGGTTGTAAAAGAGCTTGGTAGCAAGGTGCTGCGTACTGATGAGGTGCTCTTCCGGGAGAAGCCGGTGTCATTGGAGAAGAAGGTGTATGTCCTTCTGAACAAACCAAAGGACTATGTTACCACAAGCGATGACCCACAGCAGCGTAAGACTGTGATGGATCTTGTGAAGGGCGCTTGCCCAGAGCGTATCTATCCAGTTGGTCGTCTTGACCGTAATACAACGGGCGTACTGCTCCTTACCAACGACGGCGACCTTGCTTCAAAACTTACTCACCCTAAGTTCTTGAAGAAGAAGGTTTATCACGTATTCCTCGACAAGCCTGTTACGGCTAATGACCTGCAGAAGATTTCCGACGGTATCGAGCTTGAAGACGGCGAAATCAAGGCTGACGCAATCGAGTATGCTGACCCACAGGACCAGACTCAGGTAGGCATTGAGATCCACAGTGGCAAGAATCGTATCGTACGTCGTATCTTCGAGAGCCTCGGCTATCGTGTCGTAAAACTCGACCGTGTGCAGTTCGCTGGTCTGACTAAGAAGAATGTACGTCGTGGCGACTGGCGTTTCCTCACTGAGAAGGAAGTTGACATGCTGCGCATGGGTGCTTTTGAATAAATAGAAACCTCCCCAAACCCTTCAAGAGAAGCGGATGTAAGAAACCGAACAATGCTACAACATAGGCATTACACATATTGGCAAATATCTTATCTTCCTTTTTGAGGGACTTGGGGAGGACCTAATTATAATAGAACAAATGAAAAGAACAAAAGTCGTCGATGCTCTTGTTTGCACCGACTTTGGAAAGGATATTAACGTAAAGGGATGGGTTCGCTCCCACAGAAGCAGCAAAGCTGTTGACTTCATTGCACTGAATGATGGTTCTACTATCAAGAATATTCAGATTGTAGTTGACCCAGCAACTATCGATGCAGAAGAACTGAAGAACATCACTACAGGTGCTTGTATCAGCGTTATCGGTACGCTCGTAGAGAGTCAGGGTGCTGGTCAGACTTCAGAGGTTCAGTGCAAGGAGATTGAAATCTACGGTCTCTGCCCAAGCGACTACCCTATGCAGAAGAAGGGACAGAGCTTTGAGTACATGCGCAAATACGGACACATGCGTCTTCGTACCAATACCTTCGGTGCTGTATTCCGTATTCGCCACAATATGGCAATCGCTATCCATCAGTACTTCCACGAGCATGGCTTCTATTATTTCCATACTCCACTGATTACTGCCAGCGATGCTGAGGGTGCTGGTAATATGTTCCAGGTAACAACACTCGACCTTGACCGCGTTGCAAAGGGTGGTGAGGTTGATTATAGTGCTGACTTCTTCGGAAAGCGTACAAACCTTACAGTGTCTGGACAGTTGGAGGGCGAGTTAGGTGCTACCGCATTGGGTGCTATCTACACCTTCGGTCCTACCTTCCGTGCTGAGAATTCAAATACTCCACGCCACTTGGCAGAGTTCTGGATGGTTGAGCCAGAGGTTGCCTTCATCGACCAGAACGAATTGATGGATCTTGAGGAAGACTTCATCAAGTACTGTGTACGCTGGGCATTAGAACATTGTAAGGACGACCTTGAGTTCCTCAACAAGATGATTGACAAGGAACTTATCGCTCGTTTGGAGGGCGTATTGAAGGAAGACTTCGTTCGCCTTACCTACACAGAGGGTATCGAGATTCTGCAGAAAGCTGTTGCTGACGGCGTGAAATTTGAGTTCCCAATCACTCATTGGGGTATGGACCTCAGCAGTGAACACGAGCGTTACCTCGTTGAGGAGCACTTCAAGCGTCCTGTAATCATGACTGACTATCCAAGCGAAATCAAGTCGTTCTATATGAAGAAGAACGAAGACGGCAAGACTATGCAGGGAACTGATGTTCTCTTCCCACGTATCGGCGAGATTATCGGTGGTTCAGTTCGTGAGGAGAACTATGACAAACTGGTTCAAGAGATTGAAAGCCGTGGTATGAAGCGTGATATTTACGATTGGTACCTTGATACCCGTAAGTACGGAACTTGCCCACACGGCGGCTTTGGTCTCGGTTTCGAACGTCTCATCCTCTTCGTTACTGGCATGCAGAACATCCGTGACGTTATCCCATTCGCACGTACTCCAAAGAACGCTGAGTTCTAACATAAAACACAAAAGGCGACTATCCTCCAAAAGATAGTCGCTTTTTTATTTACCTATAAGAACACTCCCGACGAAACTTAAACATAACACGTACATAAAAATAAATTATCATGAAACTAAAAAGAATCCCATCAAACCTTCTCTTACTGTGCCTTATTCTCTTAGTAAGTTGCTCTACTGACTCCTTCCAAGACGAGGAAATATCGTTACGTAACTTGCATGAGGGCGATCTCATGTTCGTTGTGAAGGAAACAAGTAACCCTATCACAGATGCAACGCAAGGTATTAATGGACTAAAGATTGACCACGTTGCAATCTTCCATCATACGGATAGTGCCGATTATGCTTTAGAAGCTTACGGCAAAGCGGTGTCACTTACTCCTCTTACCAACTTCCTCAATCGTGCAAAAGGAAAAGAAGGAAAACCACTCATTGCAGTAGGCAGAGTCATCGTTGACTGTGACATGAATACTTCTATGAAGCGAGCATTAAGCTACCTTGGTCGACCATACGATCGTTTCTACATGCCCGATGATAAAGAAATCTATTGTAGTGAATTGATTCAGAAATCATTTGTCGATCATCACGGCTTACCTATTTTCTCTACAATCCCTATGTCCTTCCACGATAACAACGGAAAAGTCTTGGATGCTTGGACTCAATTCTATGCCTTCTATCATCGTGAAGTACCAGAAGGAGAACCCGGAACTAACCCGGGACAACTGTCTCGTGACAAAGCCGTAAAGGTTACTTACGAATTCGAAACTCCATCTGCAAAATAAATTATTCGTTGGGAGTGTTCTTCGCTATACCATAATACTATCAAAGAGTTAATCTTTAACCCAAATATAAGTATAAAATCGTTTGCTATCATTTTAACATTTCTCATTAAATCACTATATATTAAGCATTTAAGAACTCACAAAGAGTGACAGGAATGACAGCAAATTAATTCACATCCAAACCCATCTAACCTACGTATCACTTACCTATCAACTCTCGAACTTCGTTTAAAAAGGGGCTTCAGCAATTTGGAGTGATACCTTTTGAGATTAAAACTTTGAAAAAAGTTCACACAGAGAAATGGAGAGCACAGAGGTTTTATATAGCAGAAATCGTTAGACACAGAGGTACCGTTGGTACGTGTGGAGGAACAGAGGATATTTGCGAGTTTTATTAATGTTTTTATCTACTTCATTACAAAGCAGTGGTTTGCAAGATTTATTAAACCCCAATCAGTCATTAGACCACAATATGTTTAGGGTTTAATAACCGAGTGAGGTTAAAAACGTTTATAACCAAAGCTATCAGCAACACGTACACTACACCTCTGTCGCTCTTTGTGCCTTCGGCACCTCCGTGATATTGTCTACTTTCACCTCCGTGTTCTCCCTCTCTCTGTGTGCCTTTCATATGCAGTAGGCTTACTTTATCACTCCATATTTCGGAAGCACCAAAAAAACTTTCAAACTATATCTCCAAAAAGACTTGACATAAAACATTATATTTTCTATTTTTGTAACGAGTATTAATTATTTAATTAAATCCTATTACAATGAGAAAACTATCTTACGTAGAGTTTCTTGTTTCAAAAACGAGACAAAGACATATTCTTCTTTTCCTATTACTAATTCCAATAGCAGCATTCTCACAGAAAGGAACATTTAGGACCTTAATGCAGGTTCAAGGAATAGGACTTTCAAAACAGTTTAAGCCCTACGAACTTTGTTGCGACTTAGGTTACAATATTACCGATAACCTGTATGCAGACCTTAGATATGAGAACGCTATCGCTCTTTTTAAAGAGAATGGTATAAAAGACTATGCTCATAGTCACATCGTAGGTTTAAATCTTGGCTACGCAGTCTATCACTCAGAGAATTATAATATTGGGGCACAAATCGGATATGGCAGCAATATGAAACGAAAAAACAGTGATTGGAAATATGACTACTATGAGGCAATGGCGTTCACCGACTTAGGAACATGTAAAATCAAACCAAGATTCGGATTAGGCGTCCGCCATTACAACTCACGAACAAATCTCTACAAAGACAGGACTATCGTCTTTGCAAGTATCGGATTTGGAATTAATTGGTAATAACATCCCTTAAAATTACCCTGTAGTTTCACTGAAAACGCAGGTTATTCTATAAGTTACTCCCTATTACAAAGAGTCATTTGCATAGGGAGTTTACCCTCCGCACCATTGGTGCTAAGCATCCGCACAATATGTGTTAGGCATAAACGCAACAAGTACTAAGCAATAACACATAACTTATAAGTTTATATTATAGCTCTCATTCATTGGCATACAGCGTTTTTATTAACATTGCATTATTTTACCAATTAGGAATATAAAAAGAACTTAAACCACACAACATTATAATATAAAAGTTTGCTGTCATTCCTATCACTCTATTATTAGACATAAAGTACTGATAATAAGCACAGTACGAAGAGTGTTAAAAATGACAGCAAACTAAATAAAAAATAATTGAGAATAACCTTAATTATAAAGGCAAGCATTCTGCATTTGTATACAAAATACTTACGTTAGTTTCCAACACAAATCAGTTCCCCATACCTTGAATGTTATATCTCTTATCTCTCTCTTTTCTTGCTTCCACATTGAGGCTCTTTGCGGAAATTGTTTTTTGAACTCCGAATATACTTTATCTGAAATCAATATAGGGCTATACTTATATTTTACCATTTCTTTCTCAAATGAAGAAATGTTATAAATGTTAATACATAAACCATTAGTTGGAGAATAATATAATTCATGCGCAAGCTGTTCTGCTGTAATTCTCCTTCTTTCTTCAAACCATCCATTGCGTGGCTTTTTTAAAAACGAGGGGATATATAATGGGTCATAACGATAAAACATTCCTGTTACATTATAAAATTCGTCTTCTATCATTTTACCTGCGAAATCAGTAAGGCGTGAAGCAAGATTAGCAGGTTTACCCACCCATACTAATCCCTTATTTTCTGCGTTCTCGTCTCCTTTACGCTCAATGCCAACTTTTATCACTCGCATTTCACCATAATCGACACCTATACCACAACGAAAATCAACATTAGAGAATACTTTATTAATCAAGTGAGATATATGGTTAATTGTAATGGCACAATTTACCGCATTAACAAAACAGCTATTAACAGGAAATACAACCATCACTCTGTCCCCTATAATATTTCTAACATATCCACAATATTCTCTCGCTGCACAAAGTACCCCTTTAGTAAAGGCGGTATAAATTTGTCCCATCGTTTCAGTAGAATGTTTACAAGTCAGCTCCACAGAGTTTCGGATATCAACAAACAAAACACATGTTTCAATACACTTGCCTTTTTTTGCATATCCACTTTCGTATGTTAAATCACAGCCAGAAAGCGAAGGAACTTTCGAGGAAGTATTGTACGTAAATTTCTTTGTCCGTACATCTGTTATCATATCTTCTATGTCAGTCATCAATCTTTTCAAATCCATATACTATTTAGTCATCCCTTAAATACATTATATCATACTGATTTACAGTTAATTATCTCTCTGTTTATTTGTATATTTCTGCAAGTTTTTATACCTTTACAGTATAAAACTTGCAGAAATATATGTTAAAAAGGACCTCTAATCAATTATCATTATTCTCTTCCTTAGAGGATATGCTCAATCACAACCACCCCCTTTATACGCTTGGTAATAAAATCAACTGGCGTAGATTTGAAGACTCCTTCTCTCGTTTGTATTGTAGTACAAATGGTCGCCCTGCGCATCCTATTCGTTTGATGTGCGGACTTTTAATCTTGAAACACTTGCGTAATGTCTCTGACGAAAGTGTTGTTTTACAGTGGAGTGAAAATGCTTATTATCAGTATTTCTGTGGTCAACTGGAGTTTCTTCCCAAAGAACCTTGCGAAGCTTCTGATTTGGTTCACTTCCGCAATCGTATAGGCGAAGAAGGAATGGAAGTCATTCTTGCTGAGAGCATCCGTGTCAATACTGAGAATGATAATGAGAATCATTTTAACACAGCTTTTATAGATTCTACGGTACAGGAGAAGAATATCACTTACCCAACGGATGCGAAGTTGCATAAAAAGATAATCAATCGAGTGCTCAAAATCGTTCGTGAGAAGAAACTTCCTTTACGTCAGAGCTACCAAAGGACACAGAAAGCAATCTCTCGCAACCAACGTTTTCGCAATCACCCCAGGAATCACAGGAAGGCTGTCAAGGCTGACCGGAGTCTGCGCACCATAGCCGGTCGTTTGGTCAGAGAACCTGACCGTAATCTTCCTGACAGGAAAGGCTATGAAAAGATGTTTGAGCTCTTCTATAAGGTCCTTTCTCAAAAACGTAACAGTCGTAATAAGATATATTCTCTTCACGAGCCTGAAGTACAATGCATCAGTAAGGGTAAGGAACATAAGAAGTATGAGTTTGGCAACAAAGCCTCATTTATCCGTTCGTTATCAGGAATTATTCTTGCTGCCGTTTCTTTTAGGAATGAATATGATGGGCATACCATAGAAGCATCCTTACAACAAACCGAAAGAATGACAGGCAAGCGCATTGACAACTTGGCAGGAGACAGAGGATATAGAGGAACAGATCTGGTTGGAACAACAAAAATACTCATACCACAAGCCCCTAAAGACAAAGATAGTTACTATCAAAAGAAAAAGAAACACAAACTGTTTTGCAAGCGGGCAGGAATAGAGCCAACCATAGGACATCTTAAAAGTGATTACAGATTATCTCGCAACTTTTATAAAGGTGTGAAAGGAGATGCTATGAATATAATGCTGGCAGCTGCAGCATATAACTTCAGAAGAGCTATGAGAGCTCTTTTGTGCTTTATAAAGAGTATCGCCGAAAAGTTAATTTCAGTTAACTTTTCGACGAAATGGGCTTTTTAAGGAACGACTATCTAAGGAGCCAATAATAAATCAGCCCTATTCCAAGTTTCTCAAGTAAGTTTCCACCGATTTCTTTATCAGCTTTTCATCATCAAAGAAATTGTACCAAACAATTATCAAAGCATTCCCTCTCCAATAAGTAAAGCATGAAACGGGTGCTTCCGACACAACGTCAACCTTTAACAGCTTATTATTGATCTTCGTTTTAAAATAGTTTGATAGTCTTTCCTGCGAAGATGGGAATACAATACTCTCTATAACGAAATATGAATCACATACGCTATCTTTTTCATTAAGGCGAGATGCCTTCAAACGGGTATGCAGGCAAGAATATTCTATATTATCAGCTTTCAGATTTAAAGCCTTACCACTCTTTCTGACAAGGAACTTAAAAACTGGCATTACGTTATACTGGTGTATATTTTCAAGCTGATGAATCTTGCAAGAGGAATCCTTAGGATATGCCTTTTTATCCCAGGAATACTCCATTAACTCCGAAACAGTAATGCCTGTTTTACAGGAATCGTTAGGACACAATGCCTTTAATGTATCATACGAACCCGTATCTCTTCCTGCAACAGAAGAGAGATTCAACAGACTAATCAATACAAAAAGTGATAAACAGTGCCTCATTTCTATACTTCTTTCTTAAATTTACTCTTCAAGGAAGGTGCCATTGCAGACTCTACTTCTACAAATAATTTCTTTTGTTCAACCAGTGTCTCAAGAGTCCGCTCAATATCAAAATCAGTAGAACCAGACAGCTTATATATATCAGCCTTGAAGTTTCCGAAATTACCAATAACTTCGACACAACCTGCTGCTCCCCACCCCTCATGAGCTAATCGCTCTGGACCAGCATGAATGTAGAAGCTGTCTCTTAAAACGATGGCTCCATTATATTCTGAATACGTGTTATGGACTTGATAGTGTCTATTGTATCGAGGAGATGTCCGTCTCCCTAATTGCCGCAGTCCACTATCAGCCCATCCTACTGTTCTATATGGTGCAGGGAAATTGCGAGGCTTGTAATATGGCATAAAGCGAAGAGCCTTCCACGTTTTTGTAACACTTATACCATTCTCATCTACCCCCTTTATATATACATAGTATACAGGAACTTCATATAATTCTTGCTTTCCATTATGGTTCCTATCACTACATGGAAAGGATCTGGCTAAATAAGTCTCCCCTGTCCTTTTGTTGGAAACAACTATGTTAACTTCCCGTAATTTCATATTCAAAATATTTTATACCTGGTTCTTAGTTCCAAGTTGTCAGTTTACTCGCAAATATAAGAATTTTACATGTAACCGCCAAAAGAAAACCAACATTTTCTCATTTACACCACAGCTGGCAGCTGTCGTCTTATGCCATACCGCAGCCCCAACCATCGTAATATCCGCCTGCTTCTTCCGCCTCATCCAGCAGATACCATGTGATGTTATGAATATTATCGGGAATGTCAGGGCGTGAAACTCCTATCTGCAGCATGTATTCATTATCTTCCAACGGACTGCGATGGAACTCCACAAAACCTTTCTCCGCAACCTTCTCCACGAAGCGATTGGCTGCAGCTTCATCCTTGAAAAGGAGGAAGTGCTCTATGACACGTTCCTTCCCCAGGTCATCATTCTCACGGTCAAGCGCAGAAAGCACCTTGTTGTTCTGTATTTCCTGCATCGAATACTTATTGGGGAAGAGCGTCAGGAAATATCCTTCCCACTGCTCATCCTCATCAACCCACAGCTTGTACTCATAGTCGGGGAACTGTTCTTTCAGCCCCTTGACGAGCTCATCACCCACATCTGCCACCTTTGCATAGAAGAAGAAGTTTACCCGATTGTTCCATTTCATCAATCCTGCATCAATGGCATCTACCTTATTGAGCAGTTCCACAAAGGCATCCTCAATCTTCCACAGTTCCGGATTCTCCTCCGCAACAGGCAGACCATTCTCCGTCGGCGTCCTGTAATACACTGCCAACTGCAGGCGATAACGGTAACCATCCACGGGAGCCACCGTGTTGAGCGCAATATTCACACGTGTTACGGCTGGCTTGTCCTCCAGCTGTTGCATATACATACCCCAGTCCTGCGGAGCTTCAAATCTGTTTGTTTCCATATTATATGATTGTATTATATGCTTACAAAGATACGAAAAAGATACAGAACACAAGCCCCTGCCAAGTTTTCTAAACATTCATTACAGTTCGTTGTAAGTTCTGTGACACCCAATGTACATAGTGTCTTCACCTCTGCCTACCATCGGCAGCTTTGCAAAGGCAGGCAACCCCGTACTTTGCAAGTACATGGGCGGCTTTCTGACAGAACAAACAAAACCTTCAAGGCAGGAAGCAAAGGATGCTAAAATACTATAATTGAGAACTGAAACCTTGTATATCTCGGATTTTTTTACGATTATTGCATACGTAAAACAAAGAAGAAATGACCTATCTGAAAGATATTATCCAAAAGCGACTGGGGCAACTGGATGCAGCTGATGCGAAGTTAGTTAAACAGCTATGCAACAAGATTACAGACTCATACTACCCCGATGAAAAGATTGTTGAGAAGCTACGCAAGTTTTCTACACCAACAGTGGATGCCTTCCTATTAGACTGTCTGGCAGAATATGACAGTACGGAGCGAACAGCAGCAGAGCATCACGACATCATCAGCCTGCGTGCGGTGTGGGCTGTGCTGGCTTTCTCGCAATCGCCGGCGGTACTCTCCTATTTCCAACAGCTGATTGACCAATACATTTCCGGGACTCCCTTCTTCCTTAATTATCTGTTTGAAATCTTCAGTTTCCCGACGATACAGCATCCTTTATGCGCAAAAATAGAAACCTACTATGACAGTGTCCTTGACACGTTGCCCTCCTATCAGCTACTGAACAAGTTAGGAACAGCACCTGCCAACCGATATAAATGGGCTGTCGATATTGAACTTACCACGGACGGCGCAAGGCTTACGCCCTCCGAACTGACGGACGAAGAACGTACCCGCCGATTCAAACTCCACATTAACTTTGGTTCTCCCCGTGTTATGGGTAACACCTACGAAATCAATATAGAGAACTGCAACTCGTCCGAAATGCGCCGCATCAAGGCATCTGAAACTGAAATCTTCACAATAAAGGTAGATAAAAATGATGTCGGAATGCCCGACCTGCTACAGCTCCGAACATACGTTGAGCACATAGAGCAACTCTTCGACATACGTTTTCAATACGAGAACATAGCTTACCTGTCAGTCAGTAAAGGCATTAACAAGCGTATAATAAAGGATTGGATACAAAACAGGTTTCAGTAAGAACAGTTCTGTACCAAACAACTGCTCTACATGGTTTGTAAAAATAAATCCCACATTGGAAAATTACAGGTGCTTAATTCCATTCCAATTAAGCCCTAATTGAGGTTCAAAAGGTGCTTAATTGGAGGCTAACTAAGCCTTAATTGAAGTCCAATTAAGCACCTTTTCTTGCACAGGTTTATAACCTGTTGATTGTCTGTTTGTTACAAACAGGGAAAACAAGGTCTTTTTTCTCCGTTTCAATACAGCAACAACAAAAACAAATGTAAATATATTTCATTACCCTAAACACAGAATTCCTAAGCCTCTCCCTCGCCTTCCCCAGCAGTAACCTTGAGTCGTTTGCTTTCCTCAAGCATCATCGCAGCACGCTCACGAGCAATGCGGGCAGGTTCGCTGGCAGCCTCATCCTCCGGGCGGATGCGCATGGTGCGAGCGGAGTTGATGAGGTCTTTCACTACTTCACCGCCTGCAATCAGTCCTGCTGCAGCCGGTACCCATGCGTTAGAGCTGGGGACAGGACGGCATTCGGTACTTACCTGCATGTCATCGCCAGAGGTATTGCCATCGGAGAGACCGGAACTTTCACCTTGACCGATGCTTTCAAGCGGTTCTTCAGGACTATAGACAACCTTCACGTGCTTGATACCTGTCTTGCGGAGTTTCTTGCGAATAACCTTTGCCAACGGGTCATTGATGGTCTTGAAGAGGTCAGTCACACGGAACTGGGTGGCATCGAGTTTATAAGCAGCACCCATGCAGGAAAGCAAAGGAATATCCAGACTATGACAACGGCAGATTATATCGAGCTTTGCCTTGACCGTATCAATACAGTCAACGACATAATCATAAAGGGAAAAATCAAACTGACCGGCAGTTTCGGGCAGGTAGAAAGTAGGGTGCTTGCGCACAATACAATCGGGATTGATGGCATGGATACGCTCTTCAGCCACATCAACCTTATACAGCCCCACTGTCTTTGTAGTGGCAAGAATCTGCCGGTTGATGTTTGTCGGACACACACGGTCGTCGTCAATGATGTCAATAGCACCCACGCCACTGCGTGCAAGCACCTCAACAACGTAACCTCCCACGCCACCAACACCGAAGACTGCCACCCGACTACCTCTCAACGTGTCGATAGCAGGCTTCCCAAGAAGCATCTGGGTTCTTGAAAATTGATTCTGCATTGTGTTTGTTTATCCTTTATTTTAGCCCGACTTCCATCAAACCAGCCTTATCGCCAGCGGTTCAACTGTAATCAGATGACGCTTATAGAGGTCGCCTACAGCACGTTTATACACCTTCTTCGATACTTGGAAACGACGTTTGATGTCTTCTGCTTCGCTCTTGTCGCCAAGGTCGCATACGCCACCGTTATCCTTCAGGTACTGGAGCAGCACTTCAGCAAAGTCTTCTGCATGCTGCTGTCCGGTTGGTTGAAGAGTGCAGTCAATCTTACCATCAGGACGAACGGTTGAGATGTAGCCTTTCAGACGGTCGCCAGTATGGACGTACTGGAACACCTGGTCTTCATAGATAAGCCCCGGATACTGATTATCAACGATGACCTTGAAGCCAAGATCGGTCTTCTGCCATATCAACAGGTCAACTTCCTGTCCGTGCTTATAACCCCGTGGTTGTTCGTCAAGGTAATGTTCCACCTTCGCTGAAGCAACAAGACGATAACTATCTTCGTCAAGATGGATATGAACAATATAACTATTGCCGATTACCATACGCTTCTTCTGCTCACGGAAAGGACAGAAGAGGTCCTTCATCACGCCCCAGGACAGGAATGCACCATATTCATTCACCCACGAACACTCCAAGTAAGCAAAGTCGCCTACCTGTGCCAAGGGCTCCTCGGTGGTAGCAATCGGACGCTCGTCCTGGTCAAGATAGACGAATACTTCCAGTTCATCACCAATCTCTGTACCCTCAGGGACATACTTCTGGGGCATGAGAATCTCACCAGCCGGTCCACCATCAAGGTAGAGTCCGAACGGGTCACCGTTGCCTTCACGCAAGGCAACCTTCTGTACTGTGAGCTTATTGTATGCTCCAAGTTTTATTTTAGACATATATTCTATATTTAAATTGTCTGAAGCCAGAATGACATAAAGACATATTCTTTCAATGACATATTTTCTTATCGAGCTTTCGCTCGATTTACCTTTTAGGCATGAGGATTATAGACTCTATACTTACGCTTAACCTCCAGCCGTTCAGTCGAGCCAAAATTTATAAGCAGTCCATTGTCTATTCCTGACACAGAGAGATAGTTTACAAGTTGAATTGCGTGTGCTGGTAATAACTGAGCAACAGCTTTTAGTTCTATAATGATACATCTTTCCACGACAATATCTGCACGAAAATCACCTATTACATGCCCTTTATATATCACAGGCATCTCAACCTCTTCTTCTACTTTCAGTCCAGCTTCTCTGAGTTCTATTAGCAATGCTTTCTTATAAACACTCTCTAAATACCCAGCTACAAAATGGCTCCGAACCTCATAGGCTTTATTGATTATCAGCTTTATAAGCTCTTCTATATTCATCAGGCGAATAGTAATAATTAAGTTTATCGTCTACAAACATACTCTATAAAGAATATGTCATTAAAAACTATGTCTTTATGTCATTCTGGCTTTCAACAAACATCATTCTGTCTCTTGACTGATGTCATTCTGTATCAAGCCATCCTTAAGATGTATCGTTCTGTCTGTGATACTTGCAAGCCCTTCATCGTGTGTAACGATGACGAAGGTCTGACCGAACTTATCACGGAGATCGAAGAAGAGTTGGTGAAGTTCCTGCTTATTCTTTGAGTCCAAACTGCCCGAAGGCTCATCGGCAAGGATGACAGCAGGATTATTTACCAACGCACGAGCTACTGCCACACGCTGTTTCTCACCGCCTGAAAGCTCATTAGGCTTGTGGTTGACACGGTCGCTCAAGCCCATAAACTCCAATAGTTCCTCGGCACGCTGACGTGCATCCTTGGTCTTCCTGCCTGCTATATAAGCCGGAATCATGATATTCTCAAGAGCTGTAAACTCTGGTAGCAACTGATGGAACTGAAAGACAAAACCCAGGTGCTGGTTGCGGAAGTCGCTCAACTTGCTTCCTGACAAGCTACCAACGTCAATGCCATCCACAACAACAGAACCACCGTCGGGCTTATCCAACGTTCCGAGTATCTGCAACAAGGTGGTCTTGCCAGCCCCGGACGGTCCGACAATACTGACAACTTCGCCTTTATCAATGTGCAGATCAATGCCTTTCAGCACTTGAAGCGACCCGAAACTTTTTGTTATGTTCTTAATGTCAATCATATTCTGTTCTTTTATTGGGGTTATTGGACTAATTAGGCTAACAAGTCCAATTGGGCTACCCCCCTTATACCTTATTATGAATCCACTCTCTTACAGCCTCGTATGCGCTGCGCTCCTCGGTATGCTGCGGCTGGGCGAAGGTCATATCATCCATTCTGTTACCATACTGATCGGGGAAGATAATCATAATCGTCTTGCCTTTAAAACACCTATTCACCTCCTCGGGCAGCCGTTCCATCGCACTCTTATAGGATATTGTCCCCTTACGGGCAGTCACAATGACAAAGAGATGGTCCTCACGAACCCTCGTAGCGAGCTTGGGCAACTCCTTCCAATGCTCCATTTCCTCATACTCAGCCCTTACACTTGAGAACCGATTGCGGATGAACTCATTGACAAGTTGCAGCGTATCCTGTCGTCCGTGAAAGGTGATACGACACTCCAGATTGCCTGCCATACGTGCCAGTCGCTCTAACCAACGGTAGAACCCAGGCTCAAACTCTGCACGCGAAGGCACAGCTACCTGTATCCGACGGATTGTATTCAACGGCTGCATGATACGTGTCACGATTATCTGACGGCTCAATCCATTGTAAAGGCTTCGTGTAAACTCTCCCCAGAAGCTACGGCTTATCTCCTTATGGAAGTGCAACCCCATCAATATCTCTGATGCCTGGAACTCCTTGAAGGCATGTTTGATACCATTGGCAATGTTGGCTGCTATGCGTACCTGTGTGGTCATCGGCACATCAGAGGCACTCGCCAGATGCTGAAGATGATCCAACAACCGCTGTCCTTCAGCCTGATTATGTCGCATATTCACATCATCATACACCACATTCAATGCCACCAACTCCCGTTTTAAACGGGGATTGCGCATCATGGTAGCCATCGTAACAAGACTATCGGCATACTCCGGGTACTTCACAGGGATAAGTATCTTCTCATCATCAAGGTTCTTCGTCACGTCCAGCTCTTCCTTTTCCTGCAAACGAAGCCGCTGTGCAGCCCGCTCGGTTATGACGGTTGAGATGACACAGGTGAAAAGTATCATTATCACAACCCCATTCAACACCTCGTCACCAAAGAGGTATTCACCCGGAGCAACCTCCAGTCTGCGCCCCACCATCACCATCGCAATGGCACCGGCTGCATGGGCACTGGTCAGACCGAACATCATGTGGCCTGACAGCCAAGACATACGAAAGATGCGGGCAGCCAAGTAAGCTGCCACAGCCTTGCCCAAAGTACCGAAGAAAACGACACAGAACACAACCCAAAGAATCTTGCTTCCTTCAAAAAGCAGGCGTACATTAATCAGCATACCCACCCCGATAAGGAAGTAAGGAATGAAGAGTGCGTTACCTGTAAACTCTATGCGGTTCATCAACGGAGACACCTTTGGCACAAAACGGTTCAGTATCAAGCCGGACATGAACGCTCCGAAGATGCCTTCCAGTCCTACTGCATCCGACAAGGCTGCCGACAGGAACACCACGGCAAGGATGAAGATAAACTGCATCACAGCATCAGAATACCGACGAAGGAACCAGCGTGTCACACGTGGAATCACCATAATAAGACCGACACAATAAACAACGAACTTCACAATGAACAGCAACCAGAAAGCAATTCCGCCATTCCCATGAAACGAGTTGACGATGGATGCCATGACTATCAACGCCATAAAGAGTGCCATCATGGACGACCCCACACTCAGCGTCGAACTCGTATGCCGTGTCAGTCCATACCGCCCCACTATCGGATAAGCTATCAAGGTATTAGAAGCCATGATTGCCGAAAGCAGAAGCGATGCCAACGGAAGATAGCCAAGCAGGCTGACTCCCATGAAGTAAGTCATTATAAATGGTACTGAAAAGGTCAGCATACCGAAGACTGCCATCCTGTTACGGTTCTTCTTCAGTCCCTCCATGTCCATCTCCAGACCAGCAAGGAACATGATATAATAGAGTCCGACACGCCCGAAAAGCTCAAATGAAGCATCACGACCAAGGATATTCAGTCCGTATTGTCCTACGATGACACCCGCCAAAACCATACCGATGATATGCGGAATGCGCAGCCGTCCCATGATGATAGGCGAAAGCAATATCATCAGCAGGACAACGAAGAAAATCAATGTCGGGTCAGTTATCGGGAAATATTCAGATAAATTCAGCATGAGTGTCTATAAAATTACTGCTTGCAAAGTTACGAAAAAACTTTGGCAACCTCCTAACATTAACTGCCTAATAAGTTCTGACGTCATCACTGAATGGCAGAAAACAACGGCTTCATCATGAATCATAACCATGGAAACAGAAAAAGAGTGACATCCTGTTGTCTGTGTTGCGGAAAAATAGTAAATTTGCAACTACGAATAGGTTAGTAAACAATTAAAGATAAAAGATATGAAAGTAGCAATTGTTGGTGCCAGTGGTGCTGTAGGGCAGGAGTTCCTGCGCATCTTAGATGAAAGAAACTTCCCGTTGGATGAGCTTGTTCTCTTTGGTTCTGAGCGTTCTGCAGGTAAGAAATATACATTCAAGGGTAAGGAATACGAGGTAAAACTGCTCCAGCATAACGATGACTTCAAGGATGTTGATATTGCCTTTACCAGTGCTGGCGGCGGAACATCAGCTGAGTTTGCTGAGACCATCACCAAGTACGGTGCTGTCATGATTGACAATTCCAGCCAGTTCCGTCAGGATGATGACGTGCCATTGGTTGTCCCGGAAATCAATGCAGACGATGCCTTGAACCGTCCACGTGGCATCATTGCCAACCCAAACTGTACAACAATCATGATGGTTGTCGTACTGAACCCTATCGACAAACTCAGCCATATCAAGAAGGTGCACGTCAGCAGCTACCAGAGTGCTTCCGGTGCAGGTGCTGCCGCTATGGCAGAACTGCAGCAGCAGTACAAGGAACTTGTTGAGACAGGCGAGGTGAAAACTATCGAGAAGTTCCCACATCAGTTGGCATACAATGTCATTCCACAGATTGACAAAATGACAGAAAACGACTATACAAAGGAAGAGGTAAAGATGTTCAACGAGACACGTAAGATTATGCACTCTGACATCCGCACTTCTGCCACCTGCGTCCGCGTCTCTTCTCTCCGCAGCCACTCTGAGACCGTATGGTTCGAGACCGAGCGCCCGCTCTCTGCTGACGAAATCCGTGAGGCATTGAAGGCTGCCCCAGGCGTTACCGTCGTTGACGATCCGCAGAACTACGTCTACCCGATGCCGCTCGAGAGTGCCGGTCACGACGACATCTATGTGGGTCGTATCCGCAAGGACCTTGCCGATGACAACGGCAATACACTCTGGCTTACTGGCGACCAGATCCGTAAGGGTGCTGCACTGAATGCTGTGCAGATTGCAGAGTACCTGATTAAGGTGGGGAATGTGAAGTAAGATAAAAGAAAGACAGCCCCTCCCACAAAGGGAGGGGAGCAGATACCGAAAGAGCTGAGGAGTGGGATGCAATAAGACATATCCTCTATTTAGATGTTGCAGTAATAAGCAATATTGAAAAAGGTAAAATAGACCTTATGGGAAAAACTTCTGTTACTATAATTCCCATCCTTGATTCGTTCTCCAATTAAAGGCATTCTGGAAGATAAATGACTCGTGACATGATTTTATTTGTAAAGGTAGTGATTATCTATTCAATGGCAAAAGTTTTTATATTGAACTTATCTTGAACTTTGTCTCTTTTTCACTTTTTCCATCAAATAACACTATAAATACCATATTAATTCCAGCTTGCCAACTCATCAACGTAACATCAAAACTACGTATGATTACGTGCTTTGTGAAATTCTCTTCACGTAAATAATTATTTCTTTTCACGTAAATAAATATTTTTCTTCATGAAAGAAAATATTTCTTTTCATGAAAATAATTCGCAGGAGTGTACAACTGAAATACGTAACACGCAACGTATCAGCAGACTACAAATATGAAACAGGCAACATGAAAAGCCTTTTGAAAAAGGGGAAAGAAAACTTTTCCTACTTATTCTTCTTATAACAAGCCACCCCTAAAATGGTTCTTCCGTTAAATGCGTGGACACTTTTCGCATAGTTTTAGCAAAAGAACCGAAGTTATGCATTATACAAAATAATAACCAAGACAGTCTTGGCTGTCTATTCTGTTATCATCCTCCGACACAGAAAACCTTTTCATTTTAACACTTTGAAAATCGCAGACAATGAATTGAAAAATCATGACATAATCTCGGACAAACTATCTACAAACAAAGGTGAAAACACGTGTAAAAAGCAAGTTTGCAACCAGCAGTAAATCAGTTGGTTATGGAGCTGCACAAGAAAAGGTGCTTAATTGGACTTCAAAAGGGCGTTAGTTAGACCTCAAAAGGGCATCTTTTGCAAGCCAATTGGGCGTCTTTTAGAAGCCAAAAGAGCATGTATCCGCTTTGAGTTAGATGAAAATAGTTTACAAAAGACGATTGACATGAGAACAAGTTGTTTATAGAAGACGGAAAGGCATAGTAACGGGTGGACATGGCTAAAATGTCACTCTCCTTATCCAACTACCCAGACGGCATAACATAAAAAGGGAAAAAGAGAACATTCTCAGTTCCTCTCGCATTCAAAAGGGATAACGATTAACCCAATAAGACTAAATTGCCTTATTGCCCTAACAACCACTTTCCACTATTTTCCTCACTTTCTATTCTCTCTTTAATTATTTTATTTGTACATTTGTTCCCATAAAACAATCAATACCAACGATGAAATATATACTACTGCCAAAACCAGATACCATTCATCAACTGCCCTTCTACTTTGCAGTGGAAGAATACGTGGCACGTCATTACACCGATGACGACTACTTTGTGGGTTGGCGTGTGAACCCTACGGTAATGCTGGGGCGCAACCAACTGATTGACAATGAGGTCAACACAGACTATTGCAAGGAACACAAGATAGATATTTTCAGACGGAAAAGCGGCGGCGGATGTATCTATGCCGACAAGGGTTGCATACAGTTCTCCTATATCTCGTGCGCCGTCAATGCCAATGAAGCCTTTGCGCAATACATGCAACGGATGGCGGGAATGTTGCAAGGACTGAATATTGATGCACAGCTGTCGGGACGTAATGATATTCTTATCGACAACACAAAGGTGTCGGGCTGCGCTTTCTATCAGCTTCCCAACCGAAGCGTGCTGCATAACTCCCTGCTCTTCGACACCCAGCTCGACCACCTCTCCAATGCACTCACTCCAGCAAAGGAGAAACTGCAGAGCAAGGGGGTGGCATCTATCAGACAGCGTGTTACAAACGTTGCAACCTACACACAGCTGAACATAACGGACTTCATGGACCATGTAAGACGGGAGATGTGCGGTGAGGACGTGCTGAAGCTGACCGAAGAAGACATGAAAGAGGTGGCTGAGATTGAGAAAGAACTGGCTTCCTATGAGTTCGTCTATGGGAAGAATCCGAAATATTCCATTGTACGGAAACATCGCTTTGAAGGTGTCGGAACACTCGAGGCACATGTGGAACTGAAGAACAACATCATCGGGAGCATCAATATGGTGGGCGACTACTTTCTTCTTGGCGACATCGACCACGATTTCCTTGCACTACTCAAGGGCTGTGAGTTCACACGGGAAGCTGTAGGCGAAACGCTGCAGGAACTGGACTTGTCAACCATCATACGTGGTCTGACGCTACGGCAGTTCCTCCGTCTGCTCTTCGGACGTGAACCGCACGTAATGAAGCCGGAGTGGCTGAAGATAGACCTCACATCGAAGAAGTCGACAGGTGAGACGGCAGGCATCCTTGCCAAGCATCATCTGAACACCATCTGCACGAGCGGACTCTGTCCGAACCGCTCGGAATGTTGGATGGCTCGCACGGCAACATTGATGATCGGTGGTGAGATATGTACCCGTAAGTGCCGCTTCTGCAATACTTTGAGCGGCAAACCCAGACAGCTCAATCCCGACGAGCCACGCCATGTGGCAGAGTCGATCAAGGCACTCGGACTGCGTTATGCCGTCATTACCTCCGTTGACCGTGACGACCTGCCCGACTATGGTGCTGCCCACTGGATAAAGACCATTGAGGAAGTACGACGGTTGAATCCCGACACAAAGATTGAACTGCTCATCCCCGACTTCATGGGACAGGCGGAACTCATACGCCAGGTGATGGCAACACATCCGCATGTGGCAGGACATAATATGGAAACGGTGCGTCGCCTCACACCATCCGTGCGTTCTGTGGCACGCTATGAACGTAGTTTAGACGTGCTGCGAGAGATTACGAACTGTGGCATCACTGCCAAGACAGGCTTCATGCTCGGCTTGGGTGAGACACACGAGGAAATCTTAGAGACTATGGACGACATCCTCGCAACAGGCTGCCGACGCCTCACACTCGGTCAGTATCTCCAGCCTACAGCCCATCATCTGCCTGTCAAGGCTTATATCACACCCGAACAGTTTGCCGAATACAAGCAGATTGCATTAGACAAGGGCTTCAAGCACGTGGTGAGCGGTCCGCTTGTCCGTTCGTCTTACCACGCAGCAGAAGGGTTTTAAACCATTGTTTACACGATGGGGAACACAAAGGGGCAATGATAAAAGAACTGGTATTGGACTTATTAGACCAATTAGCCTAATAAGCCCAATTGGTCCTATCATCATAACAAAAAGTAGGGATACACGACCGTGTATCCCTACTTGCATTTGAGAAATATCTTGACTATACTTATCTTATTCCGTAATCTGAACGGTTGCACGGCGGTTGAAGGAGATTGGAGACAAGGTCTCTACCCCACCCTTACCAACAGTCGTAATCTTGTTGTTCTCAACGCCCATCTTGACAAGCTCGTTGGCAACAACAGCTGCTCGACGCTCTGACAGCTTCTGGTTGTAAGCAGCAGACCCCGTTGCACTGTCAGCATAGCCAGTCACAAGGAGGTTGTTATTGTTCTCCTTGGCATACTTGGCAAGTGCCTGTACATTTACAAGGTCTTTCTGCGAAGCTATTGTAGACTGGTTAATATCGAAGAAGACCGAAACAGGTGTTGTAATCAACTGCTTAACAGATTCTGATGTAGTCTCGACAGGCTTCTGATTAGCCAGTTCATCACGAAGACGGGCACTCTCTTCCTCTGCATCCTGAAGGCGGGCATTCAGTGCGTCGAGTGCTGCCTGATGCTGTGCATTAATGGCTTCCATATCCGGTGTCTTGTCCCAAGTGCCCTTACCGATGTTGAAGTTCAGACCGATTTCCGCATAAAGGTTATTGTCGTGTGACTCCCATCCACGGCGTTCGTTATTCGCATAGGCAGCACCATCGAGGTCACCCTCATAGCGGTTCCAACCAGCTTCAAGATAGACACGCATTCCCTTGCTGACCTTCCAGGACGACTGAAGACCTGCACTCAACCCCATGGCATAACGGTTGGCAGACATAGAGCGTCCGACACCGGCACCAGCAAACGGAACAATGTTCCATACACGGTTCTCATTGTAACCACAAAGGAGGTTACTAAGATTGAACATCACCTGCTCCTGTGCTATCCAGTACTTGTTACTGTTATCGAGCTGAGACGCAGGATTGCTGTCAGCACCCACACGCTTGCCCCATATACCCTGTACCTTTGTACGAAGACCGATACCTGGTGTGAACCACTTACCGATGGCGAAGGAAGCACCCGACTTTGAACGAAAGTCCTTCAAAGGACTGACAGCAGCATCACGACCGTGCTCCTGATCGGAATACCACGCATTCCAGTCTGCACCGACCTGTACGAACCAGTTGCTCCAGAACGAATTTGTTGCGACGCTATACTTATCAGTAAGAACCTCATCTTGCGCAAAACTGGTCAGAGATGCACCAGCCAATGCCAATAGTATCAATAACTTTTTCATAATCTTATTATTTAACAATCTTAATCCATTCCTGTCCATTGCCAGACAATAAGACTTGACAATGGTGCTAAGCCTATGCACAAAGATAATAATTAAAATCTATCACGGTCGCTTTTTTCAAAAAAATACAATTTATTTAACGTTGAGCATCAACTTTAAATAAAGGCTATAACAAACAATTAGCCCTATTAGACTAATCAGACTAATAGGGCTAATAAGACAAACAGTCCCAACAAAAAGACCATCAACTATCAAAGAGATGCTCAATATCCTGCTGCTTCATTATCGCAATCACAGGTTCACCAGAAGGCGTATAATTGACATTACTGCAGGCAAAGAGCTCGTTGACAATATTATCCATCTCAACATTGCTCAGGACCTGTCCCTGCGGTATGGCTGCATTACGGGCAAGGCTCAGTGCCAAAGTCTGGTCAATCTCATCCTTCGCACTCGTTCCGCTCTCCATAGCTGAAGCCACCATATCATTGACAAGCGCAATGACATTCAGCCCCTCAATGCCTGCTGGGACACCATTGACTGCATAACTGCCACCACCAAGGCTGTCAAGCTGGAAGCCCATCTCCGCCATCTCGGGCAGGACCTGGTCAAGAACCGTCTGGTCAGAAACAGAGAACTGAACCATCTCTGGGAACAGAACCTTTTGAGAATGTACCTTATGCTCAGACAGCTGGCGCAGATACTCTTCGTAGAGAATACGGATGTGGGCACGATGCTGGTCAATAATCATCAGCCCCGACTTCACGGCAGTCATGATGTAACAGCCTTTATACTGATAATGCGACGGTGCCTTGTCCTCTATTATTGTCTCATCAACAGACTGTGTTACTGCCGAGGAGATAATCGTTCCTTCCTCCATTCCACTGTCCATCGTCTCCACCTCACCCTGTTCAAAGAGCTTTGACTGGCGGATTTCACCTCCGGAATCCAAGCCGGCATAGAGGTCTTCCCAGCCTTCCGGTGCCGAAGGCTTATTCGGCCGAGCCGTCTGCTTGAAAGGATTATAGGATGGATTGAAGTCAATCTTTGGTGCAGACGTACCTGCATTGGGGTTAAACACAGGAATATCTGGCTTGCCCTCGGTATCAAAGTCAATGGCTGGAATATCATTGAAACGTCCAACAGCCTCCTTAACGGCTGCAAGCAGAATCTGCCAGATAGCCTGTTCGTTCTCAAACTTTATCTCTGTCTTGGTCGGATGGATATTCACATCAATATTCTCTGCCGGCACATCGAAGTAAAGGAAATAAGGAACCTGCTCTCCCTGTGGGATAAGTCGGTCGAAAGCCGTGATGACTGCCTTGTGAAAATAGGGATGCTTCATATAGCGGTCATTGACAAAGAAATACTGATGCGGTGTCTTCTTCCGTGCTGCCTCTGGCTTACCGACAAAGCCGTGGATATGGCAAAGGCTCGTATCAACATCTATCGGCAGAAGATCCTGATTGAGTCGCTTGCCGAATACTTCAACGATACGCTGGCGATAGTTGCAGGCACGAAGGCTGAAAAGCTCTGTCCCGTTGCTGTGCAGGGTAAAGGAAATCTGCGGATAGACCAGTACGATGCGTTCAAAGGCTGTGATGATATTATTGAGCTCGGTAGTATTCGACTTCAGGAACTTGCGGCGGGCTGGCACATTGAAGAAGAGATTTTCAACCAGGAAGTTGCTTCCCACAGGACAGGAACAAGGCTCCTGACCAGTAAAACGGCTGCCCGAAACAGACAGATGTGTACCCAGTTCCTCGCTCTCCATGCGTGTCTTCAGTTCTATCTGAGCCACAGCAGCAATGGATGCCAGTGCTTCTCCACGGAAACCCATCGTACGAAGCGAGAAGAGGTCGTCCGCCTTGCGAATCTTAGAAGTGGCATGACGCTCGAAAGAAAGGCGTGCATCGGTCTCTGACATACCCTTCCCATCATCGATTACCTGAATGGAAGTGCGCCCGGCATCAACCACCAGCACATCAATACGCTTTGCTCCGGCATCAATCCCATTCTCCACCAACTCCTTGACAACCGAAGCCGGACGCTGGATGACCTCACCAGCTGCAATCTGATTGGCTACACTGTCTGGTAAAAGTTGTATAATATCACTCATGAACTATCCTGTTAAGCAATGAATAAAAATAATGTAAGCAGGGCGATGACACCTGCTGAAAGAATCAACGACACCCACATTGCCGTAAAACGATTGCCTCGATGGCGCAGCACTTCGGGCTTCAATGAACCGCTGAACCTGTGCTGCAGTTCCTCCCGACACCTGCTGTCAGAAACCTTTTCACCGTTCAGCTCACGGCGTGCACGCTGCTCCATATCCTTGAGCAGTTCCTTGCGTTCGTCCACATACATATACTCATGGTGGAAACGACGGGGACGTGATGACTGGAAGAAAAACATTCTTGTATAAGGAATTTAAGAAGTTAGAGCGTCAAGGGTTTCAAGCCAGATGACCAATACCATCAAGTCAATGATTTGAAAGGGGACTGACAATATTCCCTGTATTGATAAATAACACAAAAACCGACTTGACTTTGGCAGCCAGACAGACAGCAGATAACCTGCAAACAGCGGTCTTTTCGTCGCTTTCTTGCTGCTTGGCAAAATATTACCAACCATTGGCTATGATATTACAAAGCCTTAGTAATGATTCTACAAAGCCTTGGTAATAGTTCTACAAAGCCTTGGTAATAGTTCTACAAAGCCTTGGTAATGTTTCTACAAAACCTTGGTAATAGTTCTACAAAGCCTTGGTATGCCTGTTACCAGCCCTTAGTTATCGAGTTTCCAATGACAGGCAATCATCCAACCAAGTCTGCATCCGACGTAATCCTTCGTCATTCTATATGTTGTCGGGGCGGTAGAGATACCCGTGCATTACGCACAGTTGCACTCGTCTTACGTGCGGCACGGCGGAATATATCACCCTTATCCTTAGGGCGTACCTCATCGAAAAGCTCAAAGTGAGGCAGTGTCAACTTGTCGGGCGGTATCTGCGTCATCGGGCTTATGACACCATTCGACTTCGACATCCATATCTTCTGCAACTTCCGTTCAGGCGAAATGAACATCCGAAGAGTGTCCGTCTCGGTATAATTATGCCCGATGAGCGTACTATCCTTATCGGTATGATAGAAGATAACTTCCACATTTCCCCAGGCATCAACACGGCGGGCAGCACCATTCACGAAGTCAGCACGCATATCCTTCGAGGATATCTGATTGTAATACTTATTGTCGGGCAGCTTCTCGATAGAGAAAGCATTGCCATAGACAAACGCCTGACGGATGGTGGAGTCGTTCATATACGCCTTGATGGAATCGCCCACCAGCTGGCGGTTACCGCTCCACACGATAGGATAATCATACATCGTCAGACAAGAATCCTTGGTATTGGCTACCATAAAACCACACACAGCCTGTACGTCTGTACGGTAGGCACGGACGTTGTTCACACCATATATCTCACGATACATCTGTGGAGTATTCATGTGAAAGCCCTTCATACTGATGGTATCAGCATGTACAAAGAGCGTATCACCCTGTGAGAAGTCCTTGGCAACAGGTCCGGGATTGCCACCGAAGGCTATCGCAGCAGAATCAGTGTAATGCAGGTAATCACCATAGAAAGCGTGCTTTCCCTTGTAGTCAATGTAATATACATTGCCTTCACCTGTTCCTTCGTGCGTATTGCTGTTATAGGTAAGGTCACGACCTGTCACGGTACGCTGCTTCAACTTGTCCACAATCTTCACATTACCACGCCCTTCGCTATAGCCAGTCTTGGCATTATAGGTCACTTCATCACCTGTAATGACACGCTGCACCTTACGGTCGTCAATCTTCACGTTGCCACGTGCGTTGCTATGCCCCGTCTTTTCATTATAGAACACATCCTGACCTATGATGGTACGGTTGTTTGCCTTGTCAACAATCTTCACATTACCATGACCTTCTGCATCGCCTGTCGTACTGTTGTAGATGATGTTATCACCCTCAACATCCTGCTTTGGTGAGGTAATGGTGGAGCGTCCGTTTAGCTCCATGTGGTCAGTCTTGCTGTTGTAGGTACCATCATTCGTGTGCACTACTTCCCCTTTGGCTGTCTTGATAACCGATTTGCCGATGACGTGGACAAGACCTGTCTCGGTGTTACCGTGCGCCTCTGGTGTCGTGATACGATACTTAGGCGTGAACATCACGACATCTCCGAAGAAGTTGGCATCATGTGTCTCCGTATTGTAGTCGCCCTGGTCAGCGATAACAGTATTGCCATTATAGACCAACGTACCACGTCCGCCAAAGTAGTTAGCGACCTTAGATGCTGTGTTATAATCCAAGCTGTCGCAACGGAGCGACCTGCCCGGCTCTCTCGCAACCACCTTTCCACGTGCCTGAACCATCTGTCCGTAACCGTCATAATGAAGACGCTGGCAATCCAGTGTCACCCCACCCGGACGGGTGATGTGTACACGGCTGAACGCCTTGAACCAGTTTGATTTCTCGTTGAAATAAGCACTGTCGCACTTAAGCGTCATTCCCTTGTAGCGAAAGCGTACATCTCCCTTAGCAATCATCACATCGGGCATCTCCATCTGGTTATGACGCAGATTGTCGGCATGGTCAATATAGAATTTGTTGCCTTTCTTCTCCGCTACTTTCTGAGCCATAACCGACTGTGACTGCCATAGTCCAAACAGGCATAGAATCATGATTACCAGGATTCTATGCCCGCAAAATGTATCTTTATACCTGCTGTTTATTGTCATTTAATCCAACCTTCGTACTGGAACTTACAATCTTTATAACGAGGATTAATCCTTACATAGGTTTCCTTTACTTTCTTCACAACCCAGTCATGGATAATTTCCATCCTGCGCTTAGCAGTAACGATGTCACGCATAGCCTGGAAGTCTTCGGTAATCGTTGCCCGATGCTCTGGCACACGTGCCTTCAGCTTCACAATGGCACAGACAACCTTGCCTCGGGCATTGACCATCTGGAACGGTATTGAGATCTCTCCAACCTTCATCGTTTCGACTACACGAGCCACTTCTGTCGGCAAATCCTTCATCTTGAAACGTGATGTACGGGAGTTTTCAGACGAGTTGACCATCAGTCCGTGGTTGTTCTTCGTGTCTTTATCATCAGAGAGATAAGCCGTAGCATCCTCAAATGTAAACTTACCTTTCTTGATATCCTTGCCTATTGAATCCAAACGTTCCTTGGCTGCATCAACAGAAGCCATTGACACATGCGGCTTCAACAGGATATGACGGCAGTTCACCTTATCGCCACGACGGTCGACAAGCTGGATAATATGGTAGCCGAACTCACTTTCTACGACCTTTGAAACCTTCTTAGGGTCAGTAAGATTGAAAGCTGCTGCAGCAAATGCAGGGTCGAGCATACCACGTCCCATGTAGCCCAACTCGCCACCCTGTCGGGCAGACCCAGTATCTTCAGAGTAGAGACGAGCTAATGTTGCAAAGGATGTCTCGCCTTTCGTAACACGATCCGTATAATCACGCAGCTGGTTCTTGATGCGGTTCACCTCCTCCGGCTCAACTCTCGGAGTCTGCGTAAGAATCTCAACTTCAACCGTTGTAGGAATCATCGGAATACTATCTACGGGCAGCTTTCTGAAGTATTCACGTACCTCAGCAGGTGAAATCTTCACATCGCTGACCAGTTTCTCCTGCATCTTCTGCACGAGCTGACGGTTCTTGTAGTCGTCATGCAGGTCCTGACGAATCTGTGCCATACTCTTGTGCTGGAACTCTTCGAGCTTCTCCTTTGAACCAATCTGCGGCAGGGAAATCCAGTAGTTAATCTGCTGTTCAATGCCTTGGGATATTTCTGACTCTGTCACCTCAATACTGTCAAGGGCTGCCTGATGGAGAAAAAGTTTCTGAACGGCAATCTGTTCGGGCAGAATACACTCAGGATTGCCATCCCACTTCATGCCTTCTGCCTCAGACTGCAGCCTCATTATCTCGACTTCCGACTTCAGTATAGGTTCATCACCTACTACCCAGATGACTTCATCTACGACACTGTTCGACTTATCCATGGCAGTTGTCTCAGTTTTCACAGAGTCAGCCAGACCAACAGAAGCACTGGCACGGAACGCACCAGCATGCAAGCTCATTGCCGTAAGAACTGTTCCTGCAAGCAGGACTATCGTTTTTCCTTTATTTATCTTCATTGAATTCCTTTATTTTCTTAATGCTTATTGACTGTTGAAAGCACATTCTTGTCAACAACTACCTTATACTTCTTGCGCAATGCAGCCACCCATTCCTTCTCCAGTTCTTCCTGATAGCTGGATACAACAAGGTCGCGCACATCGTCCAGGCTCTCGGGGACCTTGAGTTTCTTGCCGAATACTGCGTCAATCGGGTATCCGTCAACTGACTTAACAGTTGCCTTCACACCGAAGACATCACGGTCTATAAGCGCATTGTCACCCTTGCGGAAGATACCTTTCTCTACACGGATGCGGATTGTATTATCAGCATTGAACGTGTCACGTAGTTTCGCTGCCCACTTATTGAAAGGCAGATTCTTCACACAAGCCTTCACGGCATCTACATCAGCCTTTGTCTTCACGTGATAGGCAATACCCTTAAAACGTGGTTCAGCCCACTTATATTGTTTCTTATGCTTACGGAAATAGGCTTCGAGTGCCTTTTCGTCCTTGGCAGCCTTGTCCCAGACAGTACGGTTACTCATTTCAATCATCAGCAGACCGTCATAATATTCACGGATAAGGTTCTTCATGCCCGCATCTTTCTCTTCTAATGAGGCAAGTTTCCTGTCGAGCAACTGCTCCTGCGTAACACTCTTTCCCTCCTTCTGTACGAGCGAATCAAGTTTCTGGTCGATAATCTGTTCACGCAATCCACGCATCTCAATGTACTGCATGATGTCAGCCCGGAGCGTTTCATAAGTCGGAAAGTTCTCACGCCCAAACATCTTGATGATATGATAACCGAAAGGTGAAAGCACAGGAGTGCTTATTTGTCCTGGACTCAATGCCAACATTGCCTTCTCGAATTCAGATACTGTCTGCCCTTTCTGAAGATGTGGAAGGTCGCCGCCATCCTTGGCAGAGTTGACATCCGTTGAATATTTCTTCGCAAGTTCTGCAAAGTCAGCTCCGCCTTGGAGAGCCGTGTAAATGGAGTCAGCCAACTGCTTTGCAGCAGTTTCTTCATCCTGTGGCGCATGCTGGCTCAATCCGATGAGAATATGTGCGCAATGCCACAGTCCGCCATTAGCCTCAACCTGCTGCTGCGTCTCACGGTAAATCCTACGTGCTTCAGTCTCAACGTCAGCATCAGTGATGAACGTCGGGCGTACCTGCTGGTTGCGATAGCTGAGAAACTCTTTCTTGAAAGAACTGAGTGTGTCAAGACGTGCATCGAGTGCAGCCTGTACCTTCAGTTTGTAATTGATGAAGAGATCAACATACTCATCAACACTCTTCTTGTCAATCACCCCCTTAGCATTGTTCTTATTGTACGAATACTCAAATTCCGAACGGCTCACCGGCTGTCCGTTGATAGTCATTATTGTCGGGTCTGTCTGCCCGTATGCTATTGTTGCTGAGAGCAGTGCAACTGATAGAAGTACCTTGAATTTCATTGTTATTATTTTAAAACACAGGTACCCTCTCCCCTGACAAAGCAGGGAAGAGGGCTTATTATTTATCGTCTTTTTATTATTCCGGGCGCGAATAGTTTGGTGCCTCGCTGGTGATGGTGATGTCATGTGGATGACTTTCCATCACACCGGCATTGGTGATACGTGTGAACTTGGCGTTATGCAAGCCTTCGATAGAAGCTGCACCGCAGTAACCCATACCCGAACGAAGACCACCAACAAGCTGATAGATAACCTCCTGTACGGTTCCCTTGTAAGGAACACGACCAGCAATACCTTCCGGCACAAGTTTCTTCACATCGCCGACGTCACCCTGAAAGTAACGGTCACGTGAGCCGTTCTTCTGTTCCATTGCCTCCAATGAGCCCATACCACGGTAGCTCTTGAACTTACGTCCGTTGAAGATGATCGTATCACCAGGTGACTCTTCCGTACCAGCAACCAGCGAACCAATCATCACACTGCTGCCACCAGCTGCCAGTGCCTTTACAACATCGCCAGAGTAACGCAGACCACCATCAGCAATCAATGGCACGCCTGTCCCCTCCAACGCCTTGCACACATCATAGATAGCACTCAGCTGTGGTACGCCGACACCTGCTACGACACGTGTCGTACAGATAGACCCCGGACCGATACCCACCTTAACGGCGTCAGCACCATTGTCAACAAGGAACTTTGCAGCTTCACCTGTTGCAATGTTACCCACAACAACATCAAGGTTAGGGAAGGCTGCCTTCACGTCGTGCAGCTTGCCGATCACACCGGCAGAATGTCCGTGAGCGGTATCAATGACGATGGCATCAACACCTGCAGCAACAAGTGCCTGTGCACGTTCCATCGCATCGCCGGTAACACCGACACCAGCCGCCACACGCAGACGACCCTTCTCATCCTTACAAGCCATCGGCTTGTCCTTGGCTTTGGTAATATCCTTATAGGTAATCAGACCCACGAGATGGTTCTCACGGTCGATTACTGGCAATTTCTCAATCTTGTTTTCCTGCAGAATCTGTGCAGCTGCCATGAGATCAGTCTGCTGATGGGTAGTAACAAGGTTTTCCCTGGTCATCACCTCGTCAATAAGTTTGTCCAGATGACGCTCAAAACGGAGGTCACGGTTGGTGACAATACCCACAAGATGGTTATCTTCATCAACAACAGGAATACCACCGATGTGATAGTCAGCCATCATGTCAAGTGCATCCTTCACGGTACGTCCCTGCCGGATAGTAACCGGGTCATAAATCATACCGTTCTCAGCTCGCTTCACGATAGCAACCTGATGTGCCTGTTCTTCGATGCTCATGTTCTTGTGAATCACACCGATACCGCCTTCACGTGCAATGGCAATTGCCATCGAACTCTCCGTAACGGTGTCCATAGCCGCCGTAACGAAAGGCACATTGAGTTCAATGTGACGTGAAAACTTGGTTTTCAACTCCACCTCTTTGGGCAGTACTTCTGAATAAGCCGGGACTAAAAGGACGTCATCGTAGGTCAAGCCGTCCATCATGATTTTGTCTGCAACAAATGATGACATAATTGTATTTTAGAAATTTATTGCATGCAAATTTAGCAATTAAAAATCAAACAGACAGGCTTTTTCCGGTTTTTCTCACACCTTATTAAAAGTATTTAATATTTATTCCTTAACATATTCCCTGCCTTTCGCCAATGACTATAAAATATCAAGCCCGCATCCACACTTTATAAAAGTCAACATGTAGACAATAATCTACTCATTATCAGACAATAACAAGCATCTATAGACTGTATCAATGAGTGTATAGAATTTATCTGTTGTGGTAGATTGACAAACTCAATAACTTTGCAAACGAAAACAAGAAACAACAACTTAAGAACATATTAAAGATGAAAACATTAGATTTGTTAGGTTTAGATGAGAAGAAGGTACAGAACGTAGTAAACGAACTTTCAGTTTTACTGGCAGACCTTCAGGTATATTACAGTAACCTTCGTGGCTTCCATTGGAACGTAAAGGGGCATGGGTTCTTCATCATGCACAGAAAGTATGAAGAGCTTTACAACGACACTGCTGAGAAGGTTGACGAGGTAGCAGAGCGTATCCTTCAGTTAGGTAGTACTCCGGAGAGCCGTTACAGTGCCTATTTACAGACAGCAGAACTCAAAGAAGTTGGTGTCGTAAGCTGTAGCAATGAGGCACTTGACATCCTCTTAACAACTTACAAGACACTGATTGCACGTGAGCGCAGAATCATCGAACTTGCTTCAGATGCAAAGGATGATACAACAGTTTCACTGATGAGCGATTTCCTCAAAGAGCAGGAAAAGACCGTTTGGATGCTCGTTGCTGTAAAATCACAGAGCTGCGCAGAATAAAACAAAAACATTATAAATACCAAGAGGCTGATTCAGAAGTAAGAATGCACGCCATACACATTCGTCAGAAGGCTTAATTGAAGATTTGACTAAACTTGTACCACCCTTCATTAACCACTGACCACTTTCTGATTCAGTCTCTTTCTTGTTTTTTTTACATGAAAAGAAAGAATTATTTTTAGAACTTCCTGGCAAATGTTTCCCATGTGAGTTAGCCATTATCTTCTTACAATAATTCTTTATAATAACCGTAAAGGCCCTACATTTCCATCTTCAGCTAACATGTTATTACTCCACACATATCGTGTTGTTACCCCGCACATATCGTGCTGTTGGTAAACACCAATGGTGCTGAGTGCTAAATACCTTGCAATATACTACCGAAGCGGAGTCAACTTATTTCTTATCACCAGCATAACTACCCTACAACCAATGCAAAACGAAGTCCTAAAGCATTCGCTATTTGCATAAAGGTAGAAAGCTGCATATCACTGTTTCCACGCTCGATATTTGAGATATATTCCCGCTCCTTGCCTATCTTATCAGCCAATTGCTGCTGTGTCATCTTCTGCTGCTTACGCTGTTCTTTTAGTAATTCTGCATAATAATAAGCCTTGGCACGTGCCTCGAACTCTTCACGTTCGGGTGAACCAGGCTCACCATACTTCTCTGCCAGACGTTCAGAAGAGGTGCGCAACATCGACAATTTGTTTTCATCTAACTTTACCATAACTAATCCTCCATATATTTTTCCAACAACCTGTAAGCCTTGCTTATCTCTCGCTTATATTGTTTCGTATCTTTCTTCAAAAAAGAATTAAGATACAGAATCTTCGTTGCCTGCATGAAACTTGCAGCGTCCACAGCAAAGAGAATCGTACGATACTCATTACTCCCTAAAGAGACACGTACCTCGTAAAGTTCTGTATTCTCTAAATGCTTTACATACTTCTTCTTTACCACATCCTGTGTTTTGATAATATGTTCCACATAATCGTACTTCTCTTTGGTTCTTGAATCCAAACCTGCATAATAGGCTTCATACTCTGGCGAGTAAATGATTTCTCTTACTAGTTTATCCATAAGCAAAGGTAACAAATAGATTACAAATATCCAAATATATGGAATAAATAAATTACATTATTAAGATTTATAAATATTTCATGGCCAACTGTTGGAAAGGGCAGAACACTGTGGCTTCCTTTCAGGTTTTCAAGCCGTCAAAGGAAGAAGATGCCGCTAAGGCATTGTGGGATATATCCGCAGGGGATGCCGGTGCATGCGTCCGCTACAGACAAGTTAACGGAAGCGCAAAGCCTGCATCCCTTGCAGACAGATGATTACACGCCCTTGAAACTACAGGGGCGGACGGCATCAGTTGGCCATCTCTGACAGGAACTTGATGCGGACAAGGCGGATTTCTTCTTCGCTGTAATCGCCATCAAGTTCTTCCATCGCAGCATCAAGACTGTCAGTTTCGCTATCCATGAAATAATCGTAGATATCGTCTATCTGGTCTTCATCATACACATCCTCAAGGAAGTAGTCGATGTTGAGTTTCGTTCCACTATAGACAATCTCCTCTATCTTTGTCAGCAGGTCATCGAAATCAAGTCCTTCAGCTGATGCGATGTCATCAAGCGGCAACTGACGGTCGATACTCTGTATAATCTTGACCTTCTGCATCGACTTCTTTGCTACTGTCCTGACACGCAGTTCCTCCGGACGTTCGATGTTATTCTCCTCACAATGCTGCTTTATCAGTTCACAGAACTCCTTTCCATAACGTTTCGCCTTACCGGCACCGACGCCCTGGATATTCTGCAGTTCCTGTTCGTTGACAGGATACATCATTGCCATCTGCTCCAAGGAAACATCCTGGAAGATAACATAAGGGGGGATTTCCAACTTACGCGCAATCTTCTTGCGAAGGTTCTTCAGCATGGAGAAGAGTTCCGGATCAAGCACCGCCGAACCCATCATTGGCTCATCGTCCTCATCCTCCTCCTTGAATTCGGCATCCATAACTATCATAAACGACTCGGGCGACTTCATGAACCGCTTACCGGCAGAAGTCAGCTTCAACAGTCCATAGTTCTCTACATCCTTCTTCAGATAGCCAGCCAGTAACGCCTGACGTATCACAGGATTCCATATCTTCGGATCTTCGTCCTCACCCTCACCGAATTCATCTAACTCGTCGTGCTTGTGGTCTTTCTGGTCGTCAGTAGCCCTACCCCGCACAAAGTCGATGACATACTCCTGCCGGAAGTTCTCTTTCAGCGTCTTGACAGCCTGAAGGACAATGAGAAGTTGCTTCTGACCTTCAATCTTTTTCTTGGGATGCAGACAGTTGTCGCACATACAGCAGTTCTCCTTCGGATACTCCTCACCAAAGTAATGCAACAGCATCTTCCTACGACAGACAGATGATTCCGCATAGGCTTCCGTTTCCTGTAACAGCTGACGCCCGATATCCTGTTCAGCAACAGGCTTTCCCTCCATGAACTTCTCCAGTTTATTGAGGTCTTTCTTGGAATAGAACACGACACATATCCCTTCCTCTCCATCACGTCCGGCACGTCCAGTTTCCTGGTAATAACCCTCAAGACTCTTCGGAATGTCATAATGTATGACGAAACGCACATCAGGCTTGTCGATACCCATACCGAAAGCTATCGTTGCCACAATCACATCCAGTTCTTCCATAAGGAAGTCGTCCTGTGTCTTGGAGCGTGTCTCCGAGTCAAGTCCGGCATGATAGGGAGCAGCCTTGATGTCGTTGGCTTGCAGAATGGCTGCCAGCTCTTCCACCTTCTTGCGTGAAAGACAATAGATGATGCCGCTCTTGCCCGCATGCTGCTTGATAAACTTGATAATCTGCTTATTCGTATCGTCATCATTCTTCTTCGGACGCACCTCATAATAAAGGTTAGGACGGTTGAAAGAACTCTTGAACTCCGCACAATCCTCAATGCCCAGACTGCGCACAATGTCAGTACGTACCTTGTCAGTAGCCGTTGCGGTAAGTGCAATGACAGGCGCAGTGCCAATCGTTTCGATGGCATAACGAATCTTACGGTACTCAGGGCGGAAGTCATGTCCCCACTCAGAGATACAATGTGCCTCATCTATAGCGTAGAAGCTAATCTTCACCGACTTAAGGAACTCCATATTCTCCTCTTTGTTCAAGGACTCCGGAGCCACATAAAGCAGTTTTGTGCGACCAGAAACAATGTCCGAACGCACCTGATCGATTTCGGCTTTCTTCAAGGAAGAGTTGAGATAATGCGCCACACCATCTTCCTCGCTGATTCCATTGATGACGTCCACCTGGTTCTTCATCAATGCAATGAGCGGAGAAACGACTATCGCCGTTCCTTCCATAATCAATGAAGGAAGCTGATAACAAAGACTCTTGCCACCACCTGTCGGCATCAGCACAAAGGTATCTTGTCCGTCAAGAAGATTGCGGATAATAGCCTCTTGGTCGCCTTTGAACTTGTCAAAGCCAAAGTAATGTTTTAGTTTTTCGGTAAGATTGACTTCTTGTGTCATGTTAATAGCTGGGTATGTTCCAATCTTTTTCGGTTCAGTAGAAAGACACACAGCCCACTGAAGCAAAGTCTTCTTCACTTCAGCAGGCTGTATATATTAGGTTATGAGACTTTATTCGATTTCTGAATATGAGCCTTATCAAGTTGCTGACGGACGTATTCTTCCGTCACCTCAAACGACTTGATGCGTCGTGACGGCACATCGAACATGGCATCCATCATCACAGCCTCAACAATAGAGCGCAAGCCACGGGCTCCGAGTTTATACTCGACAGCCTTGTCTACGATATAGTCAAGAGCAGATTCCGTGAAGCTGAGCGTAATTCCGTCCATGCTGAACAGCTTGATATACTGCTTTACGATGGAGTTTCTGGGTTCAACAAGAATCTTACGCAATGCCTCACGGTCAAGCGGATTAAGATAAGTAAGTACCGGCAGACGTCCGATAATCTCAGGAATGAGACCAAACGACTTCAAGTCCTGCGGCAGGACATACTTCATCAAGTCTGTCTTATCTATCTTGGCAACGTTCTGCACAGAGTTGTAACCAACCGTATGTGTATTGAGTCGCTGTGCTATCTTACGTTCGATACCGTCAAAGGCACCACCACAGATAAAGAGAATATTGCGGGTATCAACATGTATATAATCCTGGTCAGGATGCTTACGTCCACCCTTTGGCGGCACGTTCACCATCGTTCCCTCAAGGAGTTTCAGCAAACCCTGCTGTACACCCTCACCGCTAACATCACGGGTGATACTCGGATTGTCGCTCTTGCGTGCAATCTTGTCAATCTCATCGATGAAGACAATACCACGCTCGGCGGCAGGAACGTCATAATTGGCAACCTGCAACAGGCGTGAGAGAATGCTCTCCACATCCTCACCTACGTATCCGGCTTCAGTGAATACGGTCGCATCAACAATGGTAAAGGGCACATCAAGGAGCTTTGCTATGGTGCGGGCGAGCAATGTCTTACCCGTACCTGTAGAACCTACCATGATGATATTGCTCTTCTCTATCTCAACACCGTCATCATCCTTAGGCTGTTGCAAACGCTTGTAATGGTTGTAAACAGCTACAGCAAGATAACGTTTCGCCTCGTCCTGACCAATGATATACTCATCAAGATACTTCTTGATTTCCTTTGGCTTAGGAACTTTCTTGAGCTTAAAAGCCTCATCATTGCCATTCTGCGACTGCGCTAACGCACCTGTCTGCATGACGATATTGTAAGCCTGCTGTGCACATTCCTCACAGATATAGCCGTTCAAGCCAGTGATAAGGAGCTTTACTTCCTTCTCACCCCGACCACAAAAACTACATTTCTTCTGGGGCATTATCTATCCTTTACTTTACTTCTTCTGAAGCGTTACTTACTGGTTTCCTCATCAGGACCTCATCAATCATACCGTACTCCTTAGCCTCTGCGGACGTCATCCAGTAGTTACGGTCACTGTCGTTCCACACCTTCTCAAATGGCTGATGAGAGTGCTCGCTGATGATGGTATAGAGTTCCTTCTTGAACTTCTGTATCTCCCGTGCTTCAATCTCAATATCAGACGCCTGACCCTGCACACCACCGAGCGGCTGATGAATCATAACACGACTGTGCTTCAGGGCAGAACGTTTGCCTTCCTGACCTGCAACGAGCAATACGGCAGCCATTGAGGCAGCCATACCTGTACAGAGTGTAGCAACGTCACTGGAGATAAACTGCATGGTATCATAGATACCCAGACCCGCCGTGACACTTCCGCCAGGAGAGTTAATATAAATAGATATATCCTTACCCGGGTCAACAGAATCCAGGTAAAGAAGCTGTGCCTGAATAGTATTGGCTGAATAATCATCCACCTGTGTGCCGAGGAAGATGATTCGTTCCATCATCAGACGTGAAAACACGTCCATCTGGGTCACATTCAGCTGACGCTCCTCAAGGATATATGGGTTCAGATACTGCGCCTGTGCCTTTATGACATCATCAAGCACCATACCACTCATCCCAAGATGCCCTGTGGCATACCTTCTAAAATCGTTCATTGTTTTCCTTTCTATATGATTTATTGTGACAAAAAATAGAGGCTATCGACCTCTCCTATCATTGCCATCTATGCAAACACCATGCCACTCAGAGCGACACCAGCCAGCATATCTAAAGCAAAGATAAGCAAAAAAATCGATAACCTCTATATATAAAGGAAGATTTTTCTTAAATTTATTGCTCGCTTACGAGTTTATTGAACTCTTCAAGACTTACAGTCTTAACGTTCAGCTTAACTACCTCCTTGATGGCAGCAGCGATCTTACGGTCAAGAGCAGCCTCAACGAATGAGTCAATATTCTCACGCTTCTTCAGCATCTCATCAGCATAACCATTCAGATAGTCCTCTGGAATATTGGTCATACCATACTGAGCGAACTGTGCACGAGCCATCTGACGAGCACTCTCACGAACATCGTCGTCTTCAACCTTGATGTTGTTGTCCTTAGCCAACTGCTCCTTAATCAGGTGCCATGTCAGCTCCTTAATGCTCTGAGCGTAGTTCTTCTCTACAAACTCCTCGCCCTTATCCTGGTTGTTAGCCAGCATAATGCGCTTCAGGATAGCATCCGGGAATGTCAGCTCGCCTACTTTCTTCTCGCAGTAAGCACGGAGGTCCTGAACAAACTTATAGTCAGAATCACCCTTCAACTGTGCTGTCAATCCGTCAGCAATAGTCTTGCGGAAAGCAGCTTCATCCTTGATGTCAGCGTCCTCACCGTAAACACCCTTCCAAAGTTCAGCATTGTTCTCAGCCTTTACGAAGCGTGAAATCTCAGTAATCTGATAAGAGAAGTTACCCTTGTGCTCTGCAACTTCCTCTTTCTTGATCTTCAAGAGTGAAGAAACCTCGATATCATTGTCCGGGTAAGCTGCTGTCGGGTTGAAAGTGATGATGTCACCAGTCTTAGCACCATCAAAGAGCTTCTTCTGGTCTTCAACCTTGATATACTGTGGCATCAATGATGCACCCTCAACGGTGATACCACCCTCGAGTGTGTTTCCATTCTCATCCAACTCACGGAGGTCACCCTTCAGCATATCACGCTGCTCTGGGTCGAAAGACTCCGCCTTGTCATAGCGACCTGCACGACTCTGGAACATCTCCACCTGCTGGTCAATCAGTTTGTCGTCAACTGCAATCTCGTAGTAGTCAATCTTATTCTTTCCGTTCAGTTCAATCTTGAACTCTGGAGCTACAGCAATATCAAACTTGAACTCGTAAGGAGCTGGCTTCTCCAAGTCAACAGCTTCCTGAGACTCAGAACCCATTGGCTGACCCAGCATCTGAATCTTGTTGTCAGCAATATATTTCTGGAGGTTCTCACCAAGAATCTTATTGATAGCATCCATCTTCACCTGTGGACCATACTGACGCTTAATCAGTCCCATAGGCACCTGACCCTGACGGAAACCAGGAACATTGGCACGCTTGCGATAATCCTTGAGGGTTTTCTCAACCTCATCCTTGTAATCAGCTTCCTCAACAGTGATGGTCATCAAACCGTTCACTTTGTCGGGATTCTCAAATGAAATTTTCATCTTTGATGTTATATATTATGTTTATTATTATTTATCAAAAGCATAGATTCACAAGAAGGCACACCACCCCCTTGCGGTCTTTGGAGTGCAAAGGTACTTAAAAAATCGCATAACCTTATAATATATAAGTGGAAATTTGTTTTTTTAACCAAGATAACCTGGGGCACAAGAACTAACAAGCCTGCTTACAGCCGATTCTTATGCAGAGTTTTACCACAAGCAGGCTTCTTTTCCGGGACGTTATAGGATGAAAGAAAGGTATCATTGCCGAATTATTTTCATGAAAAGAAATATTTTTCTTCACGAAAAGAAATATTTTTCTTCATGAAAATAATTCTTTCTTACCATGAAAATAATTCGCTACACACGGTGCTTTCTGCATGACAAGAACACGACTACAAGAACTTTTCCTGCGGAGCAGCAACCTCCAAGGTATCCTCCTGCGCCCGTTTACGCTGGTCGAGCAGCTGAAAGTCTTTCTTCTGCAGGACGAAGTCTGTACCGAGGTACTTCTCCTTAACAATCTTGTTGGCAGCCAGTTCCTCTGGCGTACCCTTGAAGAGGATGCGCCCCTCGAAGAGAAGATAGGCACGGTCGGTGATGTTCAGCGTCTCGTGTACATTATGGTCGGTGATGAGAATACCGATATTACGGAACTTCAAACGCCATACGATGTGCTGAATATCCTCAACGGCAATAGGGTCGACACCTGCAAACGGTTCATCGAGCATGATGAATTTCGGGTCGATAGCCAGGCAACGGGCTATCTCGCAACGGCGACGCTCACCACCGGAAAGACGGTCACCGAGGTTCTTGCGCACCTTCTCCAGTCGGAACTCGCGGATAAGACTTTCCATCTTGTCGATACGTTCCTGCTTCGACAGCTTCGTCATCTCCAGCACGCTCATGATATTATCCTCCACACTCATCTTGCGGAAGACACTCGCCTCCTGCGGAAGATAGCCGATGCCGGCACGGGCACGTTTGTAGACTGGGAAGTTGGTAATCTCCTGGTCGTCAATATATACATGTCCCTCGTTCGGAACGACCAGACCAGTCGTCATATAGAACGATGTCGTCTTGCCCGCACCATTCGGTCCGAGCAGTCCCACGATTTCTCCCTGTTTGACATTGATGCTCACACCATTGGCAACCGTACGCTTTCCGTACCGTTTCACCAATCTGTCCGTGCGGAGGATGCTCCCCTCGCCTTCGGGGCGTACAACAATCTTATCAAACTCTGCGTTATCTTTCTCTTTTTGCAAATCCAGCATGATAATGAACTTTACTGAAACCATAGGGAACAGAAAAAGGCTCCGACGCTCTCGTCCCGTCATCACCTGATACCATCTCCACAATCGCTGCAAAATTACGAAATAAAAAGCAGATAGCTGTCAGTAAGAGGTTAAATACTCCGCAAATACACGAAAATATCACTAAAACGACAAACAGCAGAATGGTATCCCACCCTGCTGTTTATATTTTTATAAGTGACGACTTTCTCCCTCAACCTATCGCATCAGCTTCATATAATCACCTGATTCTGAACGAACGACATATATACCACGCTCCAAGTCAACCAATGCTGGTACTTGACCCAACCAAACAATCTTGCCATCAATACCATAGACAGTAGCTTTCTGAGGCTTGGACGACTCGATACGACAACCTGTATCCGTAGCAGAAACAACAAACGAAGACGCATTTGCCGTCACACCAGAAATACCTGCAGCGGTCTTATCGAGCTTGAGCATATAAGTACTGATGGTGTTCTTTCCCTTCACACCAATACCAGGATAGCCACCATTACGCATCGTACAGTACACACGCAGAACTTCGTCCTCCGAAAGACTGGCATCAAAAGTAAACTTGCCAGACTCGCTTGTCATCATATCAGCAGGAACAGGCTGATAAGCAGCTGTTTCATTCGCCTTATACTTCCATACGAACTCCGTCTTCTCACGCACCGTAGAGATACCACGAGTAAAGAACAGGTCGGACAAATCGACACTAAGACCATCCATCTTGCTCTTTGGAACGAGATAAGAGCCCTGCGATGAATACCTGAAATCCTCCAGTGGTGCATCCACAACATATCGGTCAGGAATCTGGTCAAAAGCCAAGTTGTTTCCCCGAACATCAAGCATCGTCAGCTCCTTCAGCTTCTTGGCACCCTTGATACCACGAAGCCCCTTGTTCTTTGCTGGTAAAGAACAGATGAGTGACGTCAGATGAGTATTGTTTCTCACATCTAATGTGTCAATAGAAGCACCCACGAAACCTATCTGGGTAAGATTTGGCGCATCCCAGTTATTAACCTTTTTCAGTGACCCCTGACCCAGAATTGTTGGTGAAGCCTGCACGGACTTCAACATATCACTCTTAGGCAGGACTATCTCTTCCACACCAGTAAAAGTCAAAGTGAGGACTTCCAGGTTAGGACACTGCGTCACGTCAACCTTGTTATGCTTAACCAAGTCCACATAATCAACATTCAGGTTCTGTAGTACCGAAGACTTCACCTCCAACACCCCATTGACCTGTTTCTTCTGCACAATACGCAAAGTAACTAACTTATCAGCAGCCACTTCTATAGTCCGCTCATTCGGGGAAGCATATACAAAGGTATATTCAACCTTCGTCAGGCTGCCATCCGTTGCCGCATTGAAAGTCTTGATCCCCTCATTCTCTCCAAAATTGCAGACCAAAGGGGCATTTGCATCCGTACGAACCACAAAAGAAACATCAGTAGCATTAGGCGCTATACTGAGAACAACACGCTCACTTGGAATAGTCTGAGCCGAAACAAGTTTCACACAACTTAGAAACAAAGCTGAAACAAGTAAATTTTTCATCATACGCTTTTGTTAGTTAGGCTTCCCCCGTTAAGGGAAAGAAGTTATTTAATTTATCTGCCGAACACAAACAATATGTTCGATATGCTTTTATCTTCTACCAGACTCTGTAAAAATGCAATCACAACATAACATATAAGTGATTTGTCTGCAATATTAATACTTTTTTAAAACTTATACAAATAAAAAGCTGTTAAATTAACATCAGACATCAAATAATCCTATTAATGCCCCCATAAGTATCTGCTACATTTTTGTTATTACAACAATTGAACAAGCTGCAGTTCATAATTTATTGCCACAATATGCCGGTTTGTTTCAGAAACTATCCATCAACATAGAGAAAGAGGAAACACTTAGTGCACTAAACGTATGGGCACTTTACCTTTCAGAGCAAAAGGAAAGATTTTATTAAATAATGTCTTTCTTTCCGCTTTCTGTGATATTTTGGTTAATTTTGCAACTTTAAAACCAAACAGAAAGATCATGCTTATCTTCAAGTGGCTGAACACATTCGGCAATTATCTTATACTGATGGGACGATCACTCAGTCGCCCTGAGAGAATGAGGATGTTCCTGAAACGCTATATCAAGGAGATGTCACAGCTGGGTGTTGATTCCATCGGCATCGTCCTACTCATCTCCTTCTTCATCGGTGCCGTTATATGTATACAGATAAAACTCAACGTGCAGAGCCCCTGGATGCCGCATTGGGTATCGGGTTATGTAACACGCGAGATTATGCTTCTGGAGTTCTCCAGCAGTATCATGTGTCTTATCCTGTCGGGCAAGGTGGGTTCAAACATTGCATCTGAGTTAGGAACGATGCGCGTGACACAACAGATTGATGCCTTGGAGATTATGGGTATCAACTCTGCCAGTTACCTCATCCTCCCCAAAATACTGGGACTCATTACCATTATGCCGTTCCTTGTCATCTTCTCGGCAGCAACCGGTATCGTCGGTGCATACGCTACGGCATACATCGCACACATCATCACCCCCATAGACCTTACCGCAGGACTGCAGCACGACTTCAACTCATGGTTCATGTGGATGAGTATCATCAAGGGATTCTTCTTCGCCTTTATCATCTCAAGCGTATCCTCATATATGGGCTATACGGTGAATGGCGGAAGTGTTGAAGTGGGCAAGGCTTCCACGGATGCAGTAGTCTGCTCAAGCGTGCTAATTCTCTTCAGCGATGTATTCCTCACACAGTTGTTGAGTTAACAAAGGAGTTAAAGAAGTCAAGGAGTGAAATGGAGTTAAGACAACACCAGCTTTGTACAGTATCAGAAAACAACTTCAAATTTAATTCCTAACTCATCTCAAGCTATTATACTCTAAAATAAAAGCATTAAAGTTTATGTTCTACTATCCTCAAACATATAGTTTTGAAAAAATAATTGCATGGCAGAAAGCTCATAGCTTTGTTCTTTGTGTATATAAAGTAACGAAACTATTTCCTTCTGAGGAAAAGTTTGGACTAACGTCTCAGTTCCGAAGAGCAGCCGTATCTATCGAAGCTGACATAGCAGAAGAATATAAGAAACTGGGGCGACAAGATAAATTACGTTTTATGAACATTGCACAAGGAAGTTCAGAGGAGTGTAGAGACTATATTATCTTATCACGAGATTTAGAATATATATACATGGAGCAGTATCAACAGCTTCACAATAAGATTGAAGAAGCAAGTAAGTTGCTCAATGCATATTGCCGTGGTATTGCCAATAACCATGCTATGACAGATTAGATGGATGAACATTTGTCTTAACTCCATTTCACTCCTTAACTCCTGACAAATACTCATAATATGATTGAAGTAAAACATCTCTATAAATCATTCGGCAATAAAGAAGTGCTGAAGGATATAAACACCGTTTTTGAAGACGGAAAAACAAACCTCATCATCGGACAGAGCGGTGCAGGAAAGACTGTTCTGATGCGTTCGCTCACTGGTCTGCTCGACCCGACAAAGGGCGAGGTACTCTATGACGGACGTAACTTTGTCAACCTGACAAAGAAAGAGAAGATTCTCATGCGTCGTGAGATGGGAATGATTTTCCAGGGTGCAGCTCTCTTCGACTCGCTTACCGTGCTGGAAAACGTGCGTTTCCCTTTGGATATGTTCTCGGACATGACCTCACAGGAACGTGACAAAAGGGCTATGGAATGCCTTGAGCGTGTAAACCTGACCGGCGCCGAAGAGAAGTTCCCCGGTGAGATTTCGGGCGGTATGCAGAAGCGTGTTGCCATTGCAAGAGCCATCGTTATGAATCCGAAATATCTTTTCTGTGACGAGCCTAACTCCGGACTGGACCCAAAAACCTCATTGGTCATCGACGAACTGCTGACAAGTATCACACGTGAGTTCAATATGACAACCATCATCAACACCCACGACATGAACTCGGTGATGGGCATTGGTGAAAATATCATCTTCATTGCTGACGGCAAGAAAGAATGGCAAGGCGACAAGGACTCCGTAATCTCGTCCCAGAACAAGAAACTGAACGACCTTGTCTTCGCCTCTGACCTCTTCAAGAAAGTCAAGAGCATGGAAAAAAACAAGACTACATTATAAGGAAATTCAGCAACTTATCAGTTCTGAAATATACAGAAACAAGCCCTTATCCTTCCTGCTAAACAGGGGGATAAGGGCTTATCTATTTCTGTTGTTGTCCGATAAAGCCAACCGCAAATCAGTCATTTGAGCCTGAACAGGTTTTGTTTTATTGTCGAGCAGATTGTCTGTCTTTGTAACGAAGGCGTATCAGCTACGTAAAGTTAGAAGGACAAGAGGAGTTCATACCCAACATAGATAGGGTTTTGAAAAATCATTACATGATTTCGAATAAATCATCTGCAAACAAAGGAAAAACATGTGTAAAAAGCAAGTTTGCAACCAGCAGTAAATCAATTAGTTATAAAGTCGTGCGAAAAAGGTGCTTAATTGGACTTCAATTAAGCCTTAATTGAGCTTCAATTAACGCCCTTTTGAACCGCAATTAAGCCTTAATTGAAGTGCAAGAGAGCGTAGATTGAAAATGAAGGAAAGAAAAAACAGGACAAAAAAAAGTTTCTCCCATAAGATCGACAGACGCAAAGTCCCACATACTTAGAAAGAATCGGGTTCACAATTCTGTCAACAAAAGCAAATGGAAAGTTTATCATTCTCATTCGTCTTGGCTTGTTTTAATCTTCACAGCCACATCATACTCCTCATAAACCTTGTCACATAGTGTTTCAAAACCAGGGAGACTAAAATAATGCCGGCTATCAATATAGTTGCGGAAAGAATCGTTGTAATAGAGCTCGTGTCCAAGGAGAGAAGTATCCTCTCGGTCATACTTCTTACTGAACTTATAGAGATAATAACAAAGATAGGCTGCAACCTTATAGCGTTCTTCCTTCGTGAATTCAGTCATCCACATAGGAAGTTTTTGCTCCTCTATATTCAACAGGTAGTCTATATAATCATTGAAGAGCCTTATCCACTCCATATTTTCTTCTGTTGCAGGTAGTTTCAAGATGCTTTTCAAAAGTCCTTTTCTGATTTCAACTTTTGCGTGCTTCGCCTTTCTTTTACTGGCTAAAGTATTGTCAAGAATCCAAGGGTCATCAACATCAGTATATTCTTTCAACATGTTAGCCATTACTAACTTGTTTATTTCTTCGTTCCTGTCATATCCATACTCACGCAGCAGGTCTATGAGAAACGCAGCTTCGTTCTTCTTCAACCATTCAAGAGCGTCTTTACTATCATAGAAGATAAAATTGTTTTCGTTGAAAAATATGCTATCATTGAAGTTAAAATAGAGTTTTCCACGTTTTATTGTTTTCCTGTGATTCTCATCTATGGCATATTCAGACAGCCCCTCAATCTTTACCGCACTGTCAATTGTGGGGGAAGTAATGATGTAATTGTAGTTTGGTACATAGACAAGTCTGTTCCAGAAATACTCTTGTTCGTCGAAACTGTCACCACCCATCGCCTTTTCCTGCTTAGCCCGTTCTGTTGCATTGCCATTCTTAAAGATGTACGTTCTGAAGCCTCTCGTCAATTGAATATCATTACTTTGGCTTACATCAACACCAAAATATTTCAGAATAGCTTCTCTGGCTCTCTCGTTATCAACGGGTTTATAGCCCATGCGACGGATTGCTTCATCTATCAGTTCGACAGCAATATCAGTGTATTCCACTTGAGCCTTCTGCGGAAAAGAAAGGATTCCTCCATCCGACACTTTTGTCAAGTCCAGATAATAGGCTCTGATCTGCTTATCATAGAGACTTAGCAAGTCTTTCTTGACCACAACAACCGTATCAGCAGTATTCTCCTGCTGTGGAACCTTACGCTGATTATCACAGCTGCTTCCCAAGACCATGAGCAGCAGCGTCAAAAGGAGATACTTGCTTTGTTTCATCTTTTTCATTCTCTATTTCAGGAAATCCGTCCGACAATAAAGACCCAGCTCAGGCAAAAGAATCTAAGATTAAACCGACTTTCTATCGCCAGGACTACCCGTAATCTCCATTAGTACAAACAGCCTTAAAGGTAAACATGCCATTATCCACACAATGCCTATCGCATCATCCACACACCTTTCCTCTTTATCATCGGCACAACTACCTGTTCCGTAGTCTTGTCACCATAATGAAAAAGCAGAAAAGCACTGGCCGTACTGTCTTTCTCCGAGAATACAGATGAAGCCAGCGAGATGGAATCAATCCCTTTGTGCTGACTCTTCTGCTGCTCCATAAACTGCTGAAGATTAATCAGAAGCTGTTTCCGATAGCCATCGGGCAGCTTTCCCGGACGGTTCTCACCCTCCAAGAAGGCTTCGTACTTGCCTTCAAGCAGTTGTTCATAATAGAGTTTGGCTGCCCGTGCAGCCAACTCTCCTTGATCAACCTCTTCCTTCTTACTTCCACAAGCTACCAACAGCAATGCCGAAGCAAAAAGAAAGGGTAGCATGATCCGCTTCATACACACCCCTCCTGCGACTACTTCTGACGGATGAACACGTTAATCGGACAGCCGTGCAGGTTCCAGTTCTCACGTATCTTGTTCTCCAGGAAACGGCGATACTGCTCCTTGACGTACTGTGGGAGGTTCGCATAGAAAACGAAAGAAGGAATCTGTGTATTAGGTAGCTGTGAGCAATACTTGATTTTAATGTACTTTCCCTTCACTGACTGTGGCGGCGTTGCCTCAATAATAGGAAGCATCACCTCGTTCAGCTTCGTTGTACCAATATGTATCGTGCGGTTCTGATAAACCTCTTTTGCCGTCTCCAAAACCTTGAAAATACGCTGCTTGGTCAGTGCAGAAGCAAAAATGATTGGGAAGTCAACGAACGGTGCCATGCGCTTACGGATAGCATTCTCAAAGGTATCGATAACCTTCTGGTTCTTGTCTTCCACCAAGTCCCACTTGTTCACAACGACAACAAGGCTCTTGTTGTTACGCTGTATGAGCTGAAAGATGTTCATATCCTGCGCCTCAATACCACGTGTTGCATCCAGCATCAGGATGCAGACATCAGAATTCTCGATGCTTCGGATGGAACGCATGACACTATAGAACTCCAAGTCTTCGGTTACCTTGTTCTTACGGCGGATACCGGCGGTATCAACCAGATAGAAATCGAAGCCGAACTTGGTGTAACGGGTATAGATACTATCGCGCGTTGTTCCTGCAATCTCTGTCACAATGTTACGGTCCTCACCGATGAAGGCATTGATAATACTTGACTTACCTGCGTTAGGACGACCTACGACTGCAAAGCGAGGGATGTCCAGTTCCACTGTCTCATCAGGTACATCCTTCATCTTTTCGAGCAGAATATCGAGCAAATCACCCGTACCACCACCCGTAGCAGCACTGATACAGATTGGTTCTCCCAGTCCGAGTTTATAGAACTCAGCTGCCTGATAATACTCACCACTGTTATCAACCTTATTGGCAACGAGAAGTACAGGGAGCTTGGTGCGACGAAGAATCAGCGCAACATCCTCATCCCAGTCGGTAATACCCGTTTCTGTATCAACCACAAAGAGCACGAGATCCGCCTCTTCAGTTGCCACAAGCACCTGCTTGCGGATTGCATCTTCAAAGATATCATCTGACTTGACAACCCATCCGCCAGTGTCAACAACGGAGAACTCACGTCCGTTCCACTGACACTTACCATACTGACGGTCACGTGTTGTACCTGCAGTATCGCTTACAATTGCATGACGTGTCTGGGTTAATCGATTGAAAAGTGTGGACTTACCTACGTTCGGGCGTCCCACGATAGCTACTAAATTTGCCATTTATGCTGGTCTTTTCCCTCCTCATAACAACAGGGCTATGCCGTTATCTTACTATGAGAAGGCGCCGGATGTGGTCAGGCACCCGATGAATATTTGCCGAGGATGACCATTCCCCAGCCCTCGCATTGTGCGAGAGTGTACCCTACTAAGCAGTCAGGGCTATTTGTTTTTATTATCAAGGGAACTATTAGGCTAATAAGGCTTATTAGTCCAATAAGGCTAATAAAATCTCTCTCCGGCCTATCCCTCCAGGCACTCCCCTCCTTCGGAGGGGTTGTAGGAGGTTCTCCCTTACTCCGGGTTATACCCAAAATTATTCAGTTCCTTCTGCGAGTTGCGCCAGTCCTTATCCACTTTTACGAAAGTCTCAAGAAATATCTTCTTATCAAAGAACCGCTCCAGACTCTTGCGTGCCTCAGTAGACACCTTCTTGAGTGCCATTCCCTGATGTCCGATGATGATACCCTTCTGACTGCTACGCTCCACATAAATGATTGCATTGATGTGAATCTGACGGTCATCTTCCTTGAAACGCTCAACGACAACCTCAACAGAATAAGGAATTTCCTTGTCGTAATAGCGTAGAATCTTCTCACGGATAATCTCTGACACGAAGAACCTTGCCGGCTTGTCTGTCAGCTGGTCCTTGTCGAAGAATGCCGGACTCTCCGGCAACAGTTCATGGACACGCTTCAGAAGAATATCGGTACCAAACTTATTCTTAGCCGATATGGGAAGAATCTCAGCATTAGGAAGCAGCCCATGCCACTTCGTCACAAGGTCGCCAAGCATCTTCTGGTCACTCTCGTCAATCTTATTGATAAGAAGAATGACAGGGATTGTCATCTTTGAGACCTTCTCAAGGAAGTCCATATTCTTCTCCGGGTTCTCAACGACATCCGTTACATAAAGCAGGACATCGGCATCAGCCAAGGCTGACTCAGAGAACTGGAGCATCATCTCCTGCATCTTATAGTTTGGTTTCAGTACGCCTGGCGTGTCCGAAAAGACTATCTGAGAATCCCCTGTATTGACAATTCCCATAATACGATGGCGTGTTGTCTGTGCCTTGAATGTAGCAATACTGAGCTTCTCACCGACGAGTTGATTCATCAGCGTACTCTTACCGACATTCGGATTACCAACGATATTTACAAATCCTGCCTTGTGCATATAATATTTCCACCACTATGTCCTTCACGGGGAAGGAGATTTTGAAATGTTCTGTTGTTGTTATTATGAGAGAAACGGAAGCAAAGAATACATCTGCTAACGTCCCTTAACAAAAAACGCACCTATCTTATAAGAAAAGAAAGATGCGTTTTTTTGTATGATAACTTAGAGTCTTTATTTCTTAACCGCTACAGAATCTCCGTCATATGCCCACTTGTAGTAAGTGGCACCATTAACGAAGCCAGCTCCGAAGCCAGTGAAGATGAGGTTGTCACCCTTCTTCAGCTGTGACTCGAAGTCCCAGAGAACGAGCGGCATACAAGCAGCACTGGTATTACCATAACGCTGGATATTTACCAAGACCTTCTCAGCTGGGACTCCAATCCGCTTTGCAACTGCCTCAATGATGCGCAGGTTAGCCTGATGACAGACTACATAATCAATGTCATCCTGCGTCAATCCATTGCGTTCCAACAGTGTATCACAATCGTCTCCCATTGCCGTTACAGCATAACGGAAGACTGTGCGACCCTCCTGATAAGTGTAATGCAGACGATGGTCAACTGTAAAACGGGATGAAGGACATACAGAACCACCCGCCTTGACATGGAGGAAAGGAAGTCCCTTGCCGTCAGTACGATGATAAGAATCAATCAAACCAACGCCTTCTTCGGTTGTACCTTCTACCATCACAGCACCCGCACCATCACCGAAGAGCGGACACGTTGCACGATCACGATAATCGGTAAGTGCCGACATCTTGTCAGCACCGATAACGATGATACGCTTGTGACGACCGCTCTGAATCATGTTGCAGGCAACATCGAAAGCATACATGAATCCACAACATGCAGCAGCAAAGTCAAATGCGAAAGCATTCTTCAGACCCAGCTTGCCCAAAACGATGGAAGCTGTTGAAGGATGCGGATAGTCAGGGGTCGTTGTGGCAACGATGACAGCATCAATACTGTCAGGGTCAGCACCCGTCTTCTTCAGCAGAAGTTTGGCTGCCTTGCGTGCCATATAGGAAGTACCGAGTCCTTCTTCTGTGAGGATGCGGCGTTCCTTGATACCTGTACGGGTGGTAATCCACTCGTCATTGGTATCAACCATGCGAGACAGTTCCTCGTTGTTGAGGACATAGTCAGGCACGTAACCTGCGACACCTGTTATAATCGCATTGATATTACTCATGCTTACTCAGCTGTTTCCTTTACGACAGCAACCTTGCCACGATAGTAACCACAAGTTGGGCAAACTGTGTGGTAAACATAATAAGCACCACAGTTAGGGCATACTGCCAATGTAGGAGCTACTGCCTTATCGTGAGTTCTTCTCTTGAGTGTACGAGTCTTTGACTGTCTTCTTTTTGGATGTGCCATAATTCTTTAAACGTTTAATATTTTATTCTTTCAATTTTAATAGAGCTTCCCAGCGCGGATCCATCACCTGCTCGTCTTCCTCACCGCTTCGGGCGGCAGAATACTCCTCGAGAGCTCGTACCATAGCAGGGTTGCATTTTCCAGGTGCATGCACATGCTTGATAGGGATTGCGAGAGCAATGAATTCGTAGAGGTACCATGTAACATCGAGTATTCCTTCGTCCTCGGCCACCGTCACAAGGTCATCCTCTTCTGAGTTTTCTGTTCCAAATCTAACTTCGAGACGCTGTGTTGTCTCTATGGGCTGCTCCATCTGGTCAAGACAGACGTCGCACGAAACCATTACCGCGCCTGCCTCATGGAAGTCGAGGGTAAAGAAATCATTTCCAGTGCGCACAATATCAAGAGATACATGCACACTGCCCTGACTCACT